>NZ_CAMHSK010000033.1 GCF_946187725.1 uncultured Treponema sp. | reverse complement strand
AACTCAACAGGTGCTGCAAAGGCTATCGGTCTTGTAATCCCAGAGTTGAACGGAAAACTCATCGGTTCTGCACAGCGCGTTCCAGTTCCAACAGGATCTACAACAATCCTCACTGCAGTTGTTAAAGGCAACGACGTTACAAAAGAAGCTATCAACGCTGCTATGAAGAAAGCCTCTGACCCAGAGACATTCGGATACAACGAGGACGAAATCGTTTCTTCTGACGTTATCGGAATGCGCTACGGCTCACTCTTCGATGCTACTCAGACAATGGTAACAAAGATTGCTGACGGTCTCTTCGAGGTTCAGGTTGTTTCTTGGTATGATAATGAAAACTCATACACATCTCAGATGGTAAGAACAATCAAATACTTCTCAGAGAACTGCTAAGTTTTCTAGAATTATCTGACTAAAAAACCCGCTTCGGCGGGTTTTTTTTATGAGTTTTCATTATCATTCGATTTAACTGGTCGCTTTATCGCTTCGCGAAAAGCTCCCGCGCGGTCGCACGCTTGCTACGACCGCGGGTATGACAACGAGAACAGCTACACTTCACAGATGCCCATGCGCGAGAGCGCAAACATCAATAGCTTCCTTTGTGGCAAACGGTGCGTAGCGATGTATGGTCCGCACAATCAAATACTTCTCGTTAAGCTCGCATTTGCGAGCGACGAACTGCTAAGTTTTAGATTAGTTATCTTAAAAGCACTGGTCTTTCTGACTGGTGCTTTTTTTGTTTCAGAAGTATTTGATTGTTCTTTTTATCCTACTGGTCGCGTTATTGCTGCGCAAAACGCTCCCGCACACTTTAAAAGCATTTCTGAAACTCTCGTCAATAATTCTTTGCGAGCACCGCTTCGAGCTTTTTGTGGTCTTTGATTCCGGGTTCAGATTCTACTCCGCTTGCAATATCTAGCAGTTCCGGATGGAATTTATTGATGATTTCGCTGATATTTTCGCTTGTGATTCCGCCGGCCAGCCAGAGTTTTGTTTTTTGACTTACTTTTTCTACAAGAAGGTCTGAGATTCTTTCGCCGGTTCCGCCTAGTTGATTTCCTATTTTTGCGTCGATGAGGATTCTCGGTTCACCTTTTAAGCGAAGTTCGTCAAGTTTTTGTAGGTCTTTTTCGCTTGAAATATTTACGACGGCATAGTGAGGAAGTTCTTTTTTTGTGAAAAGATGTCCGCAGCCGTGAAGCTGAATGAAGTCTAAAAGGCCAGCTTTTTGAGCTTCAAATGCTTTTTCTGCGTCTTTGGAATCTGTATCTACGATGACTCCCACAAGGCGGACTTTTTGCCTGAGGCCCAGTTCCTGCAATTTCTGAACAATTTCTGGAAGATTCGCTGGATTTATTTTACGCGGAGATTTTTTGAAGAAGATAAAGCCCAAAAAATCAGCTCCAAGTTCTGCTGCTTTTACAGCATCTTTTTCATTTGTGATTCCGCAGATTTTTATGAAAGGTTTTGTTTCACATGATTTGCGTTTTGCCTGCAATTTGTTTGCAAAATCGTTCCATGCATGTGCATTTTCGGTCTCTTTTGCGTTTACAAATGAAGAAACTAATTCTCCTGCTTTTTGCGGATTTCTTGCGGCTGCTTCTCCCAACAGCATTGCTGAAAATCCAAGGCTGCCTGCGAATTCTGCCGCTTCGTTAGTACGAATTCCGCTTTCAAAAACAACTCTTGCGTCTTTTCCGGCGATTGAGCGAATTTCTGAGAGCAGGGCAAGCGGAGTCAGAAGGTCAATACTGAAATTCTTTAAGTCTCTTGCATTTACGCCGCAAACAATGAATTTTGTATCCACATGCTTTACGACTTCTGAGAGTTTTTTCAGGTCTTCATCGAGCCTTAACTCAATAAGTGCCGAAATCCCAAGTTGCTCACATTTTTTTGCCATTGAAACGATTTTGTTTGTGTCAAGGATTCTTGCAATGAGAAGAACTGCGTCTGCACCGCATCTGAAGGCAATGTCAATTTCATCTTCTGAAATCAAAAAATCTTTTCT
This sequence comes from uncultured Treponema sp., assembly GCF_946187725.1. GTDB lineage: Bacteria > Spirochaetota > Spirochaetia > Treponematales > Treponemataceae > Treponema_D. Next base: position 32,608 of record NZ_CAMHSK010000033.1, on the reverse strand, counting down.
GAGTATTGCGGGAGGATTTGTCTGGGTTTTTGAAGCGTATTCGTCTACAGCACGGCAGGCATTTTGAAGATCCTGCAAATTTCCCTTGAACCAGTGTTCTTCGGTCAGGACGGAAATCGCTGAAGTTCCGGCCTTTGCGTATAGTTCTGCGGTCTTTGCAGCATCAAGGTCTGGAGCAATGTCTCCTTTGCTTGGCGAAGCCCGTTTTATTTCAAGAATCACGCCTTTTTGGGGAAGGAACGGTGTGATTCCACGGGTACGATTTTGAGGAACCTCAAATCCTAGTGAAACGCCTTTTTCGGCGATGTCCTTTTTTCTCTGCTCAACGATTTCCTCTAAAATGTTCATGCCGTAATGCTATCACAAACTATAAAAAGATTCTATAGATAGAAACAAAAAAAATGTTTTCATCAGTGAGAGTTTTGCTTTTTGCAGAAAGTGCTGCGCCCGCTATGGAACCCCACCGCAGGTGTTCTGTAGCGAACGAAGTGAGCGGAAGAATGAGCGCTAGCGAAGGGTGGAACAGCGCCAGACCGTTGATGACGCCCAAATTTTCTGTTGCTAAATTTCTTCGATGTGATAGATATAATCCAGCGTGCTGAGGGCATCGATTATTTCTTTGTGAGTCTTGTATTTTTTTAACTCTTCGTTGCTGATTGAAATTGCGATTGAGTAGACGCTTAATCCCGAACCGGCATAGGCGGAATTCATTTCGATTGCATCGATTATGAGGCCAAGTTTGCGGATTGTGCTGACAAAATTCTGAAGGTTCAGGCTGTTTTTCAGTTCAAGATGAATTTCAAAATGGTTCGAGCGGTTTTTGAGGAAAAATTCGAGTGTCGGAAGTTTTGAAAGGCAGAGCAGCATTGTGATGAATGAAACAAGAGTGATTGTGTAAAGTCCAGCCCCGATTGCAAGACCGATTATGCAGCTTCCCCAAAGAGCGACAGCCGTTGTAAGGCCCATAATTTGGTTTCGGGAACTGAAGAAAAGCGTTCTCGTAGCGATTCGCGCTGAAGAGACGATGGCAAGCCCAGAAAGAATGAATAAATTGCCGTCAAAGAGCGTGTTCAGGTAAAGGTCGATAATCATGACGAGGGTGCCGGAAAGCGTTACTATCATGAATGTGCGGAATCCTGCCGAATGTCTTTTGCTGGAGCGTTCCCAGCCGATTAAGGCCGACAGAAATGCGGAAATGAGGATTCTGAAGACTAATGTGCACGGTAAAAGCTGTGTGGACCATGTGCCAAGAAAACTTGCAATTGGATCTGTAATCATGTTCATTCTGCTCCTTTTTAGTATTGTGTTTTTCTCTTTCGGATTGGCTCTTTGAAGTTCTGCTTTTGAAGTTCATCCCAGAAAGATAGGTTTTGCTGCTCTGCGGCTTCGGTAAAAGCTTCTTCGGCTTCGTTTATTGTATGAGACGGCAGTTCTTCCTGAATCTTGTGTATGCGGTCAATCAGAAGGTCCAGCTGAGATTTTTCTTGGCCGTCGTCGGTTTTATCATTTACTTCAACAAGGTCTTCGAGTTTTGTCGAATAAGATTTTGAAAGATAGAGTGAAAGCTTTGCACAGGCTGGTCCAATCAGCTCGTAAAGAACGCTTGAAGCGAGAATTATTGTCTCAAGGGCATTTCCTATTTCGCCTTTGAGGGTTCTAGCTCCCAGAGCTGCAAGGCCGATTGCAACTCCTGCCTGGGGAATCAATGCGAGACCAAGATAGTTCCTTGTTTCCTTGGATTTTTTTACCAAAAGACAGCCAAGGAATGCTCCGGCATATTTTCCGATAATGCGGATTATGAAATAAAGGACACCAATCAGAAGCAAAGGGGATGAACCGATAGTTCCGCTGGTTTTTACCAGGGCCTGCAAGTCGAATGACATTCCCGAACGGACGAAGAACATCAGAAGGAACGGCGGTGAAAAATAATTCAGCTGCTTGAAAAGTTTGTCATCCTCGGTGAAATTTATATAGATTGTTCCCATCGACATGCAGCCGAGAAGTGGGGAAATCTCAAGAATCGTACAGATTCCACAGAAAGCGAACAGAAGTGCTACGGAAATAATCAGCCTGTTGTCGCTGCTCCTGGTCTTTGGCCTGAGAAGAATTGTCAAAAGCACGCCGAATATCGCGCCCAGGAAAAGGACGAAGGCATTCGTAAGAATTGGTATTAAAACCCGGATAATTGAAAATGCGTCTCCTGTTGCGGAATGGACGGCGATTGAAATCGCTACGCTGTATGCTATGAGCCCGACAATATCGTCCAGTGCGACGACCTGAAGAAGTGTTTCGACGAAATCGCCTTTTGCTCCTGTCTGCCGGATTGTCATCATTGTAGATGCCGGGGCTGTGGCAGAGGCAAGGGCTGCGAGAACTATTGAAAATGCCAGGTTCAGGTGAAGAATGAAAAAAGCGAGGATAAAAACAAAAATCGATGCAAGAAGGGCCTCAAAGAGCGTGATTATTATGATTTTTGCCCCGTTTTTTTTAAGTATGTCGAATTTGAAAAACTGACCTGTGCTGAAAGCAATGAAGGCCAGCGCAATGTCGGGCAGAAAACCCGTTCCCTGGATTATTGGCTTTGGAACGATATTGAGACCGTAAGGCCCGATTAGAATTCCCGCAACTATATAGGCCGTAACATTTGGAAGCCGCAGCTTTTTCGTGACGCGGGTCATCAAAAATCCTGCAAGGAGAATTACCGAAATTGATATGATTGCGGCAGATACCGAAGAATCGTCTACTCCACCGTCATAAAGCCATTGTATCATAGTATATTATTGTAACACACAATTCCGCAAATTGCACAAAAAAATAAGCCACGGACTGCATAAGCAATCTGTGGCTCATAATGTAGATTTATTTAACCGGAGTTAAAACTTAGATTTTTGCAAGCTCAATCTTTTTAACTTCAAAGTTGTATTTGTGCTCGTTGATTGTGAATGTAAGCTCTTCGCCAACTTTGTGGTCGAGGATTGCATTTCCGAACGGTGACATATAAGAGATTACGCCGTTCTCCGGATCTGATTCCCATGGTCCGAGAATTGTGTAGAACTCTTCTTTGCCAGAAGCCTTGTCAAGCAATGTGACTTTTGTTCCGAAAGAGATGAGTGAAGTTGTTGCTGTTGTAGGATCGAAAACAACTGCACGGGCAAGTTCTTCCTGAAGGCGTTTGAGGTCGTTTCCGAGCTTGTGCTGAGCCTCTTTTGCAGCGATGTACTCGGCGTTTTCCTTCAAGTCGCCCTTTTCCTTTGCTTCTGCAACTTCTTTTGCGATTGCCGGGATATCCACATCCTGCATTTTCTCGACGAGAGTGCGTTTTTCTTCGAGCTTTTTGGCTGTAACAAGCATTCCCTTTGGTGCAGAAGATTTTTCTTCTGTTGTGTGGAATTTGTAGTCAGGATATTTTTCGAGGATTTTGCTTCGGAGCTGAGCACGATAAATGTCAAGCTCTGGCTCGCGGATGTCGTCAACGAGAGTGTACATGTGGCCCATCTGATCAACATCACAAGAAAGCATGAAGGTTGCGTATTTGTTGCCGTCCTTTTCGAAAAGCATTTTGCATGAATTCTTGATGATTTTCTTGTTTTCTGTTGAATCAACATGGTTGTCAATCTCACGGTAACACTGAGAGATGATGTTGACGATTGCAATAAGCTGTTTCTGGAGTGGTACAGCTGCTGCTGTGAACCATTCTTCTTCGCTACAGTCATCGAAGAGGAAGAGAATTACATCACGGTAAGTTCTGAAATCTTCGAATGCGTCAACAACGAGTTTCTGAACTTTGTCGCTGTGACCTGCATTGATGATGACCTGAAGAACATCCTTTTTGAGAATAGCCGGGAACATTGCGATAAATTCATCTTCCCAGTTTGGAAGCATTTCTTTGATGTCCCAGAGGAAGGAAGCGCGCAAATCACCTTTCTTTGAGCCTTTGAGGATTGTGTACATGTCTTTTGGAGATTCAATTTCTCCATAAAGCTGCTGGAAGTTGTACTTGCACTGGAAGGCAAGGTTCGGAACTTTCTGGCCGACATCCTGTACGACAAGGTAAGAAGCGATGACCTGCTCGTCAACTTCATTGAATGATTTGAGGAAGCCAGTGAAATAGCTGAACATGTCAGCAAGAAGCTCGCTTTCTTTGTCGGTTGCTTCGTCTTCGATGAATTTGTAGAGAATGTCGATTCGTGCGAAGAAGGCTTTCTGTGCCTTGAACTCGTTTGAGTATTTTTCTTCTGGGGTGATTGCCCGTTCGCGAACAGTGTATTCGTTGATATTGTTTGGATTTACGCCGAAAATTGAGTCTTCTTCAAGGATTTTCTTTGCGCCGTTGTTCCAGCTGGTCCATTCACTTGTGGTGAGGATTGAAGGAACAAGCTCGGCCTTGATTTTCTTAAAGTCACAGTTGTTGTCGAAACTCTTGATGATGATTTTGAGGGCCCATTCTTTGTCGTTCTTGATTTTCTTTGCAAGGTCTTCCTTGGTCTTGAACTCTGATGATTTTGAGCCGACTGTGGCCTTGATGACCCAGATGTGGTCGCGGGAAAGCGGCTGGAGGGCATTGACTGCCATTTTGAGGGAGATGTCCTTTTTGCCGTTTTTACCGAAGTTGATTGTGAGCGTATCGTTTTCAACCTTTGTGATTACGCCGACACCCCAGGTGCGGTGGAATACGAAGTGTTTTGCATCGAAAGCGATGTGTTTTTCGAAATCAGAAATAGCCTCAAATACATTTCGGTAGCTCTGAGTAAGGTCTGATGAGCGGATGTATTCACCGACATGGCTGTGCTTTTCGTATTTCTGTGCGTAGCAGTCAGCAATTTCGCGTCTTGCCCATGGATCTTTTGGATCGATTGCAAGATTGAGTTTGAGGATGTCGATTGCAGTATCCCACTTTTTGTTTTCTTTATACCAGTTGTAGAGTTCCTGCATCATGAGAGCTGATTTGTCTGCACTGATTGATTTTGCGATTTTTCGCTGAACGAGATAGAAGAAATCGATTTCTTCTGGAATTGAAGCTGTGAGCTTAGACCAGATTTCGTTTGCAGCGTTGATGTTTCTGTTGTTTACATAGCGGAGAAGGGCTTTTTTGTAGAATTCGTTTGCCTTTTCCGGATTTTCAGAAATGTAGTGTTCTGCGAGTTTTTTTGCGATTTCAGCTTCGTTGAAGTCAACTTTGACGATTTTTTCATAAATGTCCCAGAGTTCGTCGTTGCCTGTCTGTTCATAGATTGATGAGAGGGCGCGGAGGGCGAATTTGTTTGATTTGTCATCGGCAAGAATCGTCTCACAGATGTAGACGACGATAGGTTCTTTGTGATTGTTCTGGAAAATGTCAATAAGAGTTTCCAAAGAAGAAGTGTCGAGGGAACCCTGCTTGAGTGCCAGCATTCCTGAGATGTAGAGAGCTGTGATGCTGTCTCGTGTGTGTGAAAGCTGCTCGTCACAAATTTCTTTGATTTCGTTTACGCAGTCTTCTGACTTTGCCTTTTCAACGATTGTAGTGAGTTCAATCAGGTTGTTCTTTGTGTAGTTGCTGATTGTTGCACGAGTCCAGGTGTCTTCTTTAAGTTTTGCCTGAACCAAATCCACTAACTCTTTTGACATAAAATTCTCCTTGCCAATTTATTTCAAATATTCTTAATGCCTATTTTGTGTACAGCCTGTATATATTCTCATCATGCACCCGAATCTGAAGAAGGCATTCCTTGATTTTTTCATTGCCTTCGTTTGACCTTGCATAATGGTCTATAAGCCAGAAATACATGTTTATGAGCTTTGGAACTAAAAGCTCTGCCTTATTCGAGGGATCCTTTAATTCGTTTTCCCTAGCGAAAATGTCTTGTCTGAGCTTTCCTGCCTCCTGTACGCGAAGCTCTCGTTTTACATTGAAGACTCCATAAAGGACTCCGTAAACTGGAATCCAGTCAAGAAGTGCCGGCCCTGTGTATCCCTTTTCCATTACACGGCGAATCAGGCAGCAGATTAGCTCGGAATCAAGGTAGTCGATTTCGATTCGTTCTGCGTCGATGAAAAATGCCTCACGGAACAGGACTTTTGCGTTTTTATCTTCCCCGCAAAGTGCGAAACAATCGGCCATTTCTGCGAGAATTGCGGCGGACTGCGGTGAAATTCTGTATGCTTCGGTAAGAAGGTTGAGCGCGGATTCGTATTTGCCGAGCTTTTTGTAGCACAAGCCCTCTTTACGGAACAAATCCGCCCTCTGGCTTGCATTACCTTCTTCTTTGACAGACTGATATGCTTCGAGTGCAAGTGAAAAGATGCCCTTTTGAAGCGCCCAGATTGTCTTTTGCTGAAAATCCTTTTTTTCGTAATCCTGCTTAAAAGACTTCCAGCGGGCAATCAACCCGTCACCTTGTTCATAGGCTTCCATTCTTGGAAGTGCACGGGTAAAATCGCCCCAGTATGAACAGCACCAATGGGCGAATGTGATTTCTGGATCGTCAAAATCATAACCGAAGGCGCCTGCAAGCAGTTCCTGAGCCTGCGCGACATTCCCCTCTTCAAGGAGCTTGTAAGCCTTAGTTAATTCTTCATCAATCTTAACACCCATAATGTACATGATTATTATTATAAAAATGGAGATTTTAGTCAATAAAAACCGAAAAAAATATAAAAAGAGGGGTAAAGTTTATAAAGCCTTTTGTTTATAATGTCAAGATGTTTTTAAGAATTTTTTGTAATTTTTTTAGTCCTGACAGATTTTTTTTATTGTCACGGTTGATAAAACTCATTATTCAGAGTATTATAGTAAAATAATGGAAAATACTTTGCTGGCTCCGTCATTGCTTTCGGCGGACTTTTCTGATTTAGCTTCGGCACTTAAAAAAATCGAGGATTGTGGTGGCAGTATCGTTCATGTTGATGTAATGGACGGCCACTTTGTTCCACAAATTTCTTACGGGCAGCCTGTTATCAAATCAATCCGTAAACTTTCTGACCTTCCTTTTGATGTTCATCTCATGGTTGAAAAACCGGAACTTGTTGTTGATTCTTTTGCAGAGAGCGGCGCTGACTGGATTACCTTCCACTATGAGGCCTGCGTCCATATTGACCGTCTCATTCATCATGTGCATGATTTGGGCAAAAAATGCGGAATTTCAATCGTTCCGTCTACGCCTGTTTCTTCGATTGCGCAAATCCTCCCGCTTGTTGACCTTGTTCTTGTTATGAGCGTAAACCCAGGTTTTGGCGGTCAGAGCTTCATTCCTTATTCTCTTGAAAAAATTGCAGAACTTAAAAAAATCCGCGATGAAAAGAGCCTAAACTTCAAGATTTCGGTTGACGGCGGCATAAATGAAAATAATTATGCGGAAGTTGCCGCTGCCGGAGCTGACATTCTTGTTTCCGGTTCGTCATTTTTCAGCGGAAAACTCAAATGGAATAAAGACAGGGCGTAATGCGAAAAAAACTGCTTTTTGCCGCTTTCATCATGACTTTCTCGTTCCTTCCTGTTTTTTCACAGGGCGTTTCAAAAGGCAGGTTGTCTGTAGATGAAAGCGCAAATCTCAAGCAGGGCGCAGACGCATACAAAAACGGTGACTGGACATCCGCAATCTTTTTTCTGCGCAAGGTCGTGGCCGTTCCTCAGACTGTCAGCGATGAAAACATGTTCATGCTGATTAAAAGTGAAATTTTTGCCGGCGAGTACCGTCAGGCACAGAATGACTGCGAAAAATTCATGGAGCAGTTTACTTTCAGCCCTTATTTTGAATATGTGAGCTATCAAAACGGAAGGCTGCTTCATCTTCTTGCACGCAACGATGATGCAATCCTTTCCCTCAGTGATTTCTGCCACCAGAACCCGGACAGTGAATTGTATCCGCTGGCACTTTTTTGGATTGCTGAGTGTTTTTATGACGAATATAATTTTGATTCGGCCAGAGCACTTTATGAGCGTGTCGTCAGTGATTTTGCCGCCTGTGAAAAGGCTCCGCAGTCTCAGTACAAACTTGATTTAATCGAACGCCGTGCCCGTGAAGAAAAGCTTCTGTATCTTCTGAAAGTCATCGGTGAAGAAAATCTTTCAACCCGTGAAGAATACGAAAGGCAGCTTCGGGTTTATGCTTTGGAAGACGAAAACGGCGTAAAACGCTCCCTCATCGATGCTCAGGCCAGAATTGCAGAACTTGAGGCTCTTCTGCAGGCAAATTACTCAGAGAAGCCTCCTGTTGAAGAAGCTGTTGCTCAGGAGCAGGCTGAGCCTGTCAAAACGGAAGTTGTCTCGTCTGGCGTTTCAAAGCCCGCATCCCCTGTTACTCATGTCATTCAGAGCGTAAATGAGCCTTCTTTCCGGGTAAAACAGAATAAAAATGGTCAGGGAACGAGTGCCGTCAAAAGCACGAATGAGACTTCAAAAGACGCTGAACTTCAGGCTTTAAAACGCAAGGCAAAGCAGCTTCAATATCTTTTGGATGAGCAGACGGAGGAGGGTGAAAAATGAAAAAACTGATTTCTTCGATCGCTTTCGCCCTTGTATGCCTTCCGCTTGTGTGTTTTGGCGAGTCAGCGGCAAATGAAAAATCCGTCATGTTGCAGTCTCCTGCAGAAGTTTCTCCTGATGAGGCTTATGCACGCAGACAGAAAAGTCTTGTAGAAGAACGCCGCAGAAAAAAAGAAGCCGAAACCGAAAAAATTGACGAAGCTCTTGGCGTAAAGTTTCATACAGAAAACTATTATGTTCTCTCTGGTGATTTTCTAAAAATTGAATTTTTCGGAAATCAAGGAACTTTCGGCATTTCCTGTATCTCTAATACATCAAAAGGCAAAAAAGAAGTGCCGTTGCTTTCGTCGGCAGATTGGTTTTCGAATACGGCTTTTTTACTTCGTGTAGATGGTGTCGTTCACCAGCTTGTGAACTCAAATGTCGTCAAAAAAGAGCTGCGCCGTCTTGAAAATGCAGCCCAGCTGGTCTATCGTTTTGAAAACCGGCTTCGTCTGGTGCTTGAATTTTCACTCATTGCCAGCACTGAAGGTGAACCAGAAGATATCATAAAGGTTCGGGCAATTACGCTCAATGAAGGCAAATCTTCGCATGATGTTGAGGTCCGTGGAATTTTTGACACCATATGCGGTGAAACATCATCCGTGCATTTTATAACCGAGAACAATTTGCGAATCAGAAATGAAACGCGTTTCTTAAAAAATGACATGCAGAAGGAGAGGGCAATCGTTTCGTCAAACGGTTTCGTTTCCTGTCAGTTCGTGCTTGACGGCTATGATGTTACTCCTGTTTCGTCAGTTACGCTTGCAAGTATCAGTGGTCTGCACAGAATGGACTGGGATTCGGGCTTCAGAAAGGGGCGTGGGTTTACAAATATCCGTGCCTATGATGATTCCGGCGTGATGATTGCATGGCCTTCATTTCCTCTTGATGTGAATGACAGTCATGAAATTGTTTTCTATATAGCAGTTGCGGATAGAGAAAAGGCTCCGCGGGGCTTGTATTATGTTGATAAAAATCTTTATCCAGAACATGAAAAAATCGAAAGCGCAGAAGAACCTGACCTAAACAGCAAAAAGCGCTCTGATGTTGAATTCATCGTTCCGCCAATCAAGGATTATCAGCTTGATCCTGATTATATTCAGCGGCTCATAGATAAGATTGATTCACTGCAATCTTCAAAAGATGTCAACAAAAAAGAACTTATGCGTTTGAATGCTGAACTTGATGCAATTCTTGAAAAATTGAGGCGAAGATAAAATGGCTCGCGGTGTTTTGGAAAAGGCACATTCGCTTTTGTGCCGTCGAAAATATTCTAATGTAATTTCTCTCCTTGAATCCGGCAATAATCCGGAAATTTACCGTGAAAGTTTTGATTATTTTCTCACAGCCGGAATAGCCTGTCTTTATCTTGGTGATACTGGCAGCGCGGGTGCTTACTTTCAGCGGGCACGGCATATCCGTATGACGGATCCCACTCTTTTGTGCTCACAGGCCGTTTTGTTTTTGCGCCGTGGAGACACTGACCGTGCGATTTCTTACTATCTTGATGTTCTCGACTATGATCCTGACAATAAACTTGCTTTGAGTGCAATGGAATTCATCAGGACTCATGGTTCTTACGAAGATGTCTGCAAGGCTGTTGATTCCGGTGAAATCGAGCAGTTTTATCCGCCGCTTGGAATAAATCCTGATTTGATTAAAAGGATTGCGCTTTCGGTTTTGCTGGGAATCGTTCTGGCAATCCTGCTGTTGAATTTTGCAAATGTCTCAAGGCTTTTCCGTGGCGTCAGGCTGCCTTCTTCAAGTTCTCGTGCTGATTTAAGTGAACTTTTCCTTTCTGTTGAAGAGCTTGGCAATGCTCACAAAAAGGATTTGACGGGCGGCACCTACAAGTACATTCTTTCTGATTCGCAGATAAAAAAATCCTATGACACGGCGATGACTTCGTTTCAGAATTACCGTGAAAATGCTTCTCTTGTTGAAATTAACCGCCTGTTAAATTCAAATGCGAGCGATTCAATCAAGGCTAAGGCAAGGATGATTTCTACATACTTCAAGGAGCCAAGTTTCGACTCTTTGAATGATTATGATGATAATATTGAATATTCACAGGTCGCAAAAGAACCGGAACTTTATCTTGGCTGTACGGTTTCGTGGTCAGGAAGAATTTCAAATGCCGTTCAGGAAGGGCGGTCTTTCCGCTGCGATTTGCTTGTCGGTTATGAAAATATGGAGCGGGTTGAGGGATTTGTGCCTCTTTTCTTTGAGGAAGCTCCATATCCTGCTATTGATGGTGAGCGACCTGTTCGCGTGCTTGCAAAAATCAAAGTTGAAAACGGAAGAATTCTTCTTGAAGGGCGGGCAGTTTATCAGCCTGTAAAACGAGAAAATTAGAGATTTTGGAGATTTTTGTTGTCTTCACTGTAGAATTCTTGCTTTTTATGCAATTATTTTTCTTTCGGATTGCCGAAACATGACAAATTCCACCTATATATACGGTGGGTGGGGATAAAATATAAATACAGGTGGTAAAAATGGCTGAAAAAACACAACAGCAGATGCCAGTGGACATGGCTGAAAAGTTAAAGGCACTCGAAGCTGCTCGCCTTCAGATTGAAAAGCAGTTTGGTGCCGGTTCCCTTATCAAACTTGGTGCACAGACTGACTTAACGGGAGTTGATGTAATTCCTTCTGGTTCAATCCTTTTGGACGAGGCTTTGGGCGTTGGCGGTTATCCTCGTGGCCGAATCATCGAGATGTACGGTCCTGAAAGTTCTGGTAAGACGACGCTTGCTCTTCATGCAGTTGCTGAAGCTCAGAAAATGGGCGGGATTGCGGCTTTCATCGATGCAGAGCACGCTCTCGATCCAGTTTATGCAAAAAATCTTGGAGTTGATATCGACAATCTCTGGGTTTCACAGCCGGACAATGGTGAGCAGGCTCTTGAAATCACAGAAAACCTTGTTCGTTCCGGGGCTGTTGATATCATCGTTGTTGACTCGGTTGCAGCCCTCACTCCTCAAAAAGAAATTGAAGGTGATATGGGCGACTCAATGATGGGTCTTCAGGCTCGATTGATGAGTCAGGCGCTTCGAAAACTCACCGCAATCGTCGGAAAGAGCAAGTGCATGATTATTTTCATTAACCAGATTCGAATGAAAATCGGGATCATGTTTGGAAATCCAGAGACAACCACCGGTGGTAACGCGCTCAAATTTTACTCTTCAGTTCGTCTCGAAATTCGTCGCGTAGAATCAATCGAAGAAAAGGGAACGGAAGATGCTGTCGGAAACCGTGTCCGCGTTAAAGTCGTAAAGAATAAGGTTGCTCCACCGTTCAGAAAGGTTGAACTTGACATTTACTTTGGCAAGGGTATTTCTGCTGTTGCATCGCTTCTTGATTCTGCTGTCAAACATGGAATCATCGATAAGCGTGGTGCATGGTACACCCGTGGTGAAGAAAAAGTCGGTCAGGGTAAAGAAAATGCGATTAACTTCCTAAAAGAAAATCCTGATTACGCAAAGCAGATTGAGGCACAAATCCGAAATGAGGTTTTCCCTGGTCAAATCTTGCGTACTCGTGAAGGCGTCGCTGTTTATCCTGAGCAGGAAAAGGCTGTGAATGACGCGAAAAAGGCCGCTGAAAAGGCTTCAAAAGAGGCTGAAAAAGCTGCAAAAAAATCCGCTGCGGACGCGCCAGCTCCTGAGCCTGTCATCCCGACTGCACAGGACGCTCTGTTCTAAAAAAATCTCACACGGAGCTTTTCATATTGTAAAGTTTCCGTGTGATGATAAAAATCATCTCTGTCATCAGCGTGTTTTCCAAAATATGTTTACGGTCTTAGGTTTAGGTTCAAATAAAAATTTTGCTTCTCTTGATTCTGTTTCAATTCTGGCTTCTGCCTGCGTGAATCTCCGCTCTTTGTTTGAGACATTCTTTGTTTCCAGCATTTATCGCACTGAGCCGATGTATGTCACTGATCAGCCCTGTTTTTACAATATGGCGGTCTGCGGCGAGACGAATCTTTCTGTTCATGAGCTTCTTTCGGAAATTCATTTGATTGAAGAGAAATTTGGCCGTAACCGGGACTGTGAAATTCGTAACGGACAGCGAAGCCTTGATATCGATATAGAGCTTTTTGGAAATGAGGCAATTCATTTTATTGATGAAAATGATTCAATGAATAATATTGAAATTCCTCATCCGCGCCTTACGGAAAGGGCTTTTGTTTTGATTCCATTGCTTGAAGTTTTGCCACAAGATGCCGATATTCAAAACAAGGAGTTTCTAAAGGAAACTCTTGCAAAAATCGGCAGCCAGGGGGCAGTAAAATGCCTTTCTTCTTCCGAATTTGCAAAAATAGTTTCGGAAAAAGGGGCAGAATATGGAAGGGCAGTCAATCGTACAGAATCAGACTGTAATTGAAGATGAAGACTCACCAAAGTCAAAACGATGCTACACTGTGGGCGAATTTGACGGTCCGCTTGATTTACTCTGGACTCTAATCCGCGACAATAAAATCAACATTTACGACATTCCGATTGCTCAGATTACAGAGCAGTTCCTTGAATATTTGGATTATGCGGCTTCTTTTGAGCTAAGTGATCTTTCTGAATTTTACAGCATGGCAGCCCGTCTTATCTATATAAAATCCAGAATGATGCTTCCTGTTGAGGTCAAAATCGATGATGACCTTGATTTTGATGACCCGCGCGAAGAACTTGTTGACCGACTGATTGAATATCAGCGCTTTAAGAAATTGTCCGATTTAATAGAAGAAAAGCAGGATGAAAGCGAGTGGAATTTTGAAAGAAACAAGATTCAGCGAGTGCTTCCGTTTGAAGAAAAAGATTTGTGGGAGCGCGTGGATACCTGGGATCTGCTTGAACAGATGCAGAAAATCTTTAAGACCCTGATGAGCCAGTACACTGACCAGAAAATTCTTGATATTACCGAAGAAATTTCTGTCAATGAAAAAATTACCCTGATGAACGAATTGCTTGAATCAAGAAGCGAATGCATGTTCACAGATCTTATCATCCGAAAAGGGAATATACTTGATGTTATCTGCGCATTCATGGCTATTCTGGAAGCCGTGAAATTCAAAATGGCAGCAATCTTCCAGAACAGAATGTTCGGCGACATTAAAATTTGCCGATACGAGGCAGCATGATTATACCAGTAGTTTTTTTCCTTGGCTTTTTCCTTGTATTGACCATAATTGCGTAAATTTGATATAATTCCTCACTTATATTTTAATTATTAGTCGTTAGAGTTCCGTTACACTTTGCGGCGATTAAGAGGTTTTACATGTACGCACTTTTTGAATACAAAGGCAAACAGTACAAGGCTGAGAAAGATGCCCTCATTCAGGTCGATAAAATCGATGCTGAAGACGGTGCATCAATTGACATCGACTCAGTTCTTTTGGTTAGCGATGGTGACAAAATTTCTGTTGGTGCACCATATGTTAAAGGCGCAAAAGTCAGCGCAGTTGTTGAGAACAGCTTCCGCGACAAAAAAGTTCTTGTCTTCAAATACAAGAGCAAGAAAGACTATCACCGTTTGATTGGTCACAGACAGGAATACACAAACATTCGTGTCAAGGACATCACCCTTTAATTTTTGTTTTAATAGATGACGGTCGTAACACTTTCTTATGGCAAGAACGGCGTGATAAAAAAATGTCAAGCTAACGGGCACGCAGGTTTTTCCAGGAAAGGCAGTGATATTGTTTGTTCGGCAATCACAATTCTTGTTCGTACGGCAATGCAGGTTCTTTCACATAATGAAAATGTTTTGATAGTATCTGATGCTTCAGCACGCGGGAATCTTTCATTCTCCGTTGAGGCAAAGTCTGAAAATCTGGAAACAGAAATTCAGCTTAAATGTATCGGAGATTTTTTAAGAACTGGTTTTTTAGCTCTTACAAAAGAATTTCCTAAGAATGTAATTCTGATGGAGGATTAAAATGGGACGAAGTAAAGGTGGTAGCGGCGCAAAAAACGGCCGCAATTCAAACCCGAAATATTTGGGAGTTAAGGCTTACGGCGGAGAATTCGTTACAGCCGGCTCAATCATCGTTAAACAGCGTGGAACAAAAATCTTCCCTGGCGACAATGTAAAGCGTGCCGGAGATGACAGCTTGTTTGCTACAGCAGACGGAACTGTAAAATTCCACGAGCGCATGAACCGCAAATTCGCTTCTGTCGTACCGGTAGAGGCATAATAAAGGTTTAGCACTTATATGATGAAGACCCGGATTCAGTTTTCTGTCTCCGGGTTTTTTTATAATTTCTCACAGAGGACACAGAGGGCGCAGAGGAATGTCAGGGTGGGAAGTTTTTTATGCTCTCTGTGTGCTTTTTAGCTCTGTGAGGAATTTAGAATATGAAACAATTTGCTGATGAGGCAATAATCGAAGTGACATCAGGCAAGGGCGGAAACGGCTGTGTATCTTTCCGGCGCGAAAAGTATGTTCCTATGGGTGGCCCTAACGGTGGTGATGGCGGTAAAGGTGGCGATGTCATTTTCTGTGTAAAACGAAATGTAAAGACTCTTGCGAATATCCGCTTTAAGCGCTTTTTTAAAGCGAAAAACGGCGGTGACGGCATGGGATGGAATAAATACGGAAAAGATGGTGAAGATGTCGTGATTGCAGTGCCGCCTGGAACAGCAATCCGGGATGCTGAAACAAAAGAACTCATCAAAGAATTTACCACTGAAAGTGAAGATGAGCAGTTTGTGTTCCTCAAAGGCGGCAACGGTGGCTGGGGTAATGTTCACTTCAAGTCTTCAACAAATCAGGCACCGCGCACCGCAAACAAAGGTCAGCCTGGTGAATACCGTAAACTCCTTCTTGAATTAAGCATCATGGCTGATATCGGTCTTGTCGGATTCCCGAATGCAGGAAAATCTTCTCTGCTCGACGCATTCACGAATGCACGGCCAAAAATCGCACCTTATCCGTTCACAACAAAAATCCCGAATCTTGGCGTTCTTCGTGCAGATGCTGAGCGGGATGTAATCATTGCTGATATTCCTGGAATCATTGAGGGCGCAAGCGAGGGTGCTGGTCTTGGAATCCGCTTCTTGAAGCATATTTCACGAACTGCCGGTCTGCTTTTCATGATTGACTGTTCCGACGAAAATTGTCTGACCGCATACAAAACCCTTTGCACGGAACTTGAAGGTTTTTCTAAGGATTTGCTTGGAAAACCGCACATTGTTCTTTGCAATAAGATTGATATTGAAGGCGCTCTTGAAAACGCAGAAAAAATTGCGGAAGAAATCAAGAAGGTTGAGCCTGATACAAAGGTCATTCCGGTTTCAGTTGCGGCGCATAAGGGCATGAATGATGTCAGAATTGCAATCCTTGAACTTGTAACAAAGATGGCTGGCGAAGGTGCCTTTACATCGACTGGCGAGCGGGTTTCTGACGGTTCATTCCTTTCTTCAAAAAAGAAGGGCACGAGTTTAAGTGCTGATTTCCTTGCAACTCGTTCTGTCGATGAATTTATGGAAGAGCAGTTTCCTGGACAGGATAATTCAGGGCTGGAAGATTAGGGGCTTGATTCGTGAAAATCGCGGTTTTGGGCGGAAGTTTTAATCCGATTCATATCGGTCATTTGATTCTCGCTGATTCGGTGTGCAGGAGCCTGGGATACGAAAAAATTCTCTTCGTTCCCACTGCAAACCCGCCTCACAAAGAGATGGCCTGTGAGGTGAGTGCAATGGATCGTCTTGAAATGGTAAAACTTGCGGTTTCCGACGATGAGCGATTTGAAGCTGAAGCTTGTGAGGTTGAGCGCGGGGGCATTTCTTATACCTGGGATACAATCTGTTATCTCGAAGAAAAATATGCTGGTATTCTCACTGGTAAAATCGGACTGATTTTTGGTGAAGATTTGATTGCTGATTATGATAAATGGTATAAGGCATCTGAACTTGCCCAAAAAGCGGACTTGATTCTTGCATGCAGACCAAAGGATTCTGATTTAAAGGCAGAATTTTTGAATTCTCCGGCAGGTGCCTTCGGAAAGTCTCCGATGACTGGCGTAAATCGTGAAAATTTCCCTTATCCGCACCGCATTGTCGAAAATCCTAAAATCGAGATTTCATCTTCAGAAATTCGTCAGAAAGTTGCGGAGGGTGGCGCGTGGCGTTATCTTGTAAACACTTCCGTTTTTAACTATATTAAAGAAAGGAATCTCTATGCGAAGTGAATTTAAAAGTCCTGAAAATGAAGCTCTGTTTGAGGAAATTCGCAAATACACTATGACTGTTGTTTCTGATAAGCGTTATGCTCATTCGATGCGTACGGCACAGACTCTTGCGGATTTGTGTAAGAATTACGGTCTTGATGAAGAGAAGGGCTGGATTGCAGGAATCGCGCATGATATGTGCAAAGACTGCTCTGATGAAGAACTTTTTGCCCTCGTTAAAAAAGACGGGAAGCCCGTTTCTGCGCTCGAAGAATCAAAACCGGCCCTGCTTCACGGAAGGGCTGCGGCAATACTTATTCAGGAGAAATTTGGCGTAAAAGACAGCGAAATCATCGATGCGATTGCAAATCACACTTTCGGTTCAGTTGACTCTTGCGATTTGGCACTGCTGCTTTTTGTTGCCGATAAAATTGAGCCTGGCCGCCCCCAGTCGACCGATGAATATCGCGCGAATCTTTTTGCAAAATCTTGTCATGGAATCGTGCTTGCCGTGCTTGATGAGAATA
The DNA here is from genome assembly GCF_946187725.1 of uncultured Treponema sp. Lineage (GTDB taxonomy): Bacteria > Spirochaetota > Spirochaetia > Treponematales > Treponemataceae > Treponema_D. Next base: position 15,410 of record NZ_CAMHSK010000033.1, on the reverse strand, counting down.
TCGAGTATCTCACCTCACGCGGAAAGTCCGTTGCATCTCCTTCACTTGAGCTTGCAGAAAAACTTCGTAAAGAGCTGGTTTCCTAGAAACAAAATTGCATGTGGTTAAAAAAATGAAAACAAATCATCAGAATACTAACAAAGGCGCGTTTCTTCTCATATTGATTTTTCTTATCCTTATTTCGGTCACGGTTGGACTTTCTTTGTCTCTTCGTGTAAATACCGTTGATGAAACCCTAAAATCTGACCGTGTGATTAAGACTCTTGTCGTTATGGAAGATAAAAATCGCGTGCTTTTTACGGATGTTTTCATCTATTATCCGGTTTCGCAGCGCGGGGCACTCATAAACATCCTTGAAAACACGGGTGCGATTTTTTCAAGTCTCGGTCGTGTCGACTCAATTGATTCCGTTTATCTCGAAAAGGGAATTGATGCCTACAAAGAAGAAATTGAAAAACTTGTCGGGCAGTCGATTCCCTCTTATATAGTGCTCAATCTTTCAAAATTTGGTGAGCTTACGGATATGCTTGGCGGAATGAAAATCTTTATTCCGTCTCCTGTTGATGCAAAAAATGATGAGGGTGAAAGATGGCTTTTGCCGAGCGGTGTCGTTTCGTTGGACGGCGATAAAATCCGCTCTTACCTGAATTATGAGCGTAGAGATGAACCAGAAGAAGATTTAATCGAAAGACGGCAGAATGTCCTGCTTGCCTTTTTTGCGGCACTTGTTAGAAACGAACGGATGATTCTTGATAAGAAGTCCTTCAATTCTTTAGTGCGTAAAATGGACTCGAATCTTGATTATAAGGAACTTCATCGTTTGCTCAGCCTGATTTCGAAGGTTGATTCTGAGCATCTTGTTCCTCAGACAATTACTGGTTCAAGGCGAGTTGTTGACGGAAAAACTCTTCTTTTTCCGTATTATGACGGTCAGCTTATCAAGGATGTCTTTAAGCAGGTTTCCAATTCCTTGATTTCACTTGACAATGCTAATGTTAACCGTACTTATGTCCTTGAAATTCAAAATGGAACGACAGTTCAGGGACTTGCGCGAAACACAATGGCTTTGCTTCAGAGTGCGGGATATGATATTCTTGGTACGAGTAATGCTGATTCAAATGACTATGAAAAAACAGTAATCATAAATCATATTGGAAATGCGGAAATTGCTAAGAGTCTTGGTGATTTTATTCGCTGCAAAAACATAATCGAAGAGAGTGTCTCATCGGATGCAGACAGTACAAGCGCGTCAAATGTCGATTTTACGATTATCCTCGGAAAAGACTTTGACGGAAGGTATGTTAAAAAATAGGAGATTTTTATGAAAACAGCACAGGAAGAAGCTCTTGAAATTGCTCAGATGCTTGAAGATTCTAAAGCAGAAAATGTGAGCGTAATTGATGTCTCTGAATTGAACAGTTGGACTGATTTTTTCGTAATTGCAACGATTCACAGTTCGGCTCACTGGCAGGGACTTGCAAAGCAGATTAAGGATTATGTCAAGGAAAATGACATGGAAATCCATCTGACTCATAACAAGGCTCAGTCAGGTGATGACTGGAACCTTATAGATATCGGACCTGTTGTGGTTCATCTTATGAGTGCTGATGCCCGTGAGTTCTATGAACTTGAAAAACTGTGGCATGGTGGAAAAAAATTAAAATAATGAGAAAATAGCAAAGAGAAATTACTGATTGGTGTTCGGCAATTCCTCTTTGTGCATTATTGATTACTTGTTTTTAGTCTTCGTCCGAATAGTCTTCGGTCATTTCATCGCTGGAATCAAAATCTAGACCTTCATCCTCGTAGTCGCTGTCTTCAATTGAATTGTCAATTGTTTCATCGAAGTCGTCATCAAACTTGCTGAGAGTATCGTCGTTGAAAGATGCGAAATCGTCTTCATCATTTGGAAGCAATAGGTCCGAATCCTCATAGTTTTCATCGATTTCATCGGTGTATGAGAAACTTAAAGCCATAGCCTTAACATCATTTACCATTTCGTTGTTAATAAGCATAATGATTCCTTGTCAAAGACATTGAATTGTAGAATTCTGCTGGACATCTGTCAATAAGTGGAGTAAAAATCTCTCTAAAATCTCCAAAATTTCACACTTTTTATTCGAATATTTCTAACTATTGTATTGATTTCTTTGAACGGGGAGAATCTGTATTGACTTTACGGTTTGATTCTATATAATATAGTTCTATGTCTTTTGATGTTTGTGTCAAAGCTCCGGCAAAAGTGAATATCGGACTAAAAGTTCTGAAAAAACAGGCTGAGGGGCGGCGCAAATGTAACAATAGTTACCATAACATTGAAAGTATTTTTCAGACTGTTGATTATTCCGATACTCTTCGGATACGGCGTGTTCCGCAAAAAGGATGCGTCGTTCATTGCTCTCAGATGGTGCTTCCTCTGGAAAATACACTGACGAAAACTTATGAAGCGTTCTGTTCCGAAACCAAAATTGATTTTGGCGTGGAAGTAGAGCTTGATAAGGTCTTGCCTGCTGGCGGTGGATTAGGCGGCGGTTCTTCGGACGGGGCTTCCTTGTTGAAAGGCCTTGCTGATTTGGCCGAGCTTCCTCTTACGGATTCTTTGGCTGATGCCGTGGCAGAAAAGGTCGGAAGTGACGTATTCTTCTTCTTGCACTGTGGCTATTTTCAAAATGGTCGTGGTTGCGCCTTAGTATCTGGTCGTGGTGAACTTGTTGAGGCAATTGAACCTAGAACGGATTTAAGTTTCGTGCTGATTTTTCCTGGAGTTCATTCTTCCACTGTGGAAGCGTATTCTCTGGTTGATGAGGCATACGAATCAGGAGCATACAATCCAGATTTTCTGGGCTCTTTTCCTGATTTTATGGAGTTGAAGCGTTTATATTACGGTTTTGTTGGTGCTTGGAAGTTTGCGAATTCCTTCACTCCTGTACTTTCCAATAAGTATCCTGCTATTGGTGAAGCTTTAGCGGATATTATGGAATGTGGAGCAGACTGGGCGGACATGTCCGGCTCAGGTGCTACAGTTTTTGGTGTTTTTGAATCAGGTGCTGCTGCAGAAGTAGCATTGGAAAAATGCCGGAAAAAATGGAAATGTGTTTTGGCACATTAATCTTTTGATTAAAAGGAATTTTGTTGATTATGGAAGTCACTGAATTGAGAATCCGCAAGGTAACAGCCGAAGGAAAATTGAAGGCTTATGTTACCGTAACTTTTGATAACTGTTTCGTTGTTCACAATGTTAAAGTTATTGAAGGTCAGTCGGGGCTTTTTATTGCCATGCCGAGCCGAAAGACTGCGAATGGCGATTATAAGGATGTTGCTCATCCTATCAGTGCTGATTTCAGAAATGCCTTGCAAGACAAGATACTTTCAGAGTATAATGCAGGTCACTTTGATGAAAGCGGTGCTGCTGAAGACTAATCTGTAGTCTTTATCAAACTGTTTTCTTTTTGGGCCGTCGTCAAGCGGTAAGACAATGGCTTTTGGTGCCATCATTCCACAGGTTCGAATCCTGTCGGCCCAGCATAAATTTTGGAAAGCTCTGGCGTGACGAACGATGGGGTGAAAGATTCTAATCTTAAGCAAGTCGCTTGCTTCGTACAGGCTTTTCCATAGAATTTTAGGAGTACTTAAAATGGATCAGTTGGTTATCGAAGCAAAAGTTCGCTCAGAAACTGGCAAAAAAGCTGCAAAAGCTATTCGTGCTGCAGGTCTCATTCCTGCTGTTGTTTATGATGAGGCTGGAAAAGCAACATCAATCACTGTTAACGCTGTTCAGTTTAACAAAGTTTGGCGTTCAATCACATCTACAACTCTTGTAACTCTCGATGTTGAAGGCAAAAAATACGATGCTTTCATCCGCGACACAGAGTACAATATCATGACTGACTCAGTTCTTCATGCTGATTTCTTCGCTGTATCAAACACAAAACCTGTTATTCGCTCATACAAAGTTCAGTATCAGGGAACACCGGCTGGCGTTCTCAAGGGCGGCTTCATGGTTAAGCATGTTCCAGAGGTAAAAGTTAAGGCTTTGCCAAAAGACTTGCCGGTTCGCGTTGTAATCGATGTTTCTGGAGTCAACATCGGCGATGTTTTCCGTGTAAAAGATATGGGATTGGGTGACAAAGTTACTGTCCTCACAAATCCTGAGGATTCACTCGTAAGCGTTGCTCCAGCTCGCTAATCTTTACAGCTTGTGAATTAAATCCCCTGATTTTTCGGGGGATTTTTTTGTTTATGAAAAATCTTCTGTCGTTTGAAAAAAAAGTTCTCGCTGGTCTTAAAAAATGCGGAATCCTGCCCGATTCGGTGAGCGAAAAATCTCCGCTTGGGCTTGCAGTTTCCGGCGGTGCTGATTCAGTTTCTCTTCTTCTTGCCGCCCATGAAATTTTTGAAAGTGCATGCCTGCGTGTTATTACGGTGAATCATGGAATTCGGTCTAGTGCTGAGAGTGGTGGTGATGCTGATTTTGTGCAAGATTTGTGCCGTTCTCTTGAAATAAAATGTTCTGTTGTTGCTGTTGAAAACGGAAAAATTGCCGAATCCGCCGCTTTAGAAAAAAGAAGTGTTGAGGAAGTTGCCAGAGAATTTCGTTATAGGGCTTTTGATTCATTTATAAAAGAAGAAAATTTGCTTTTTTTGTGCCTTGCGCATAATCAGAATGATCAGCTTGAAACTTTATTGATGCGGTTTTTGCAGGGGAGTTCCTGCGAGGGACTTTGCGGAATTGCCCGAGTCAGAGAGAAATTCTGTCGTCCGCTTCTTGAAATTCCGCGTTCTGAAATTGAATCTTATCTTGTTGAAAAAAAACAGTCTTGGCGTACCGATGCGACAAATTCTGAGTTGAAATATCTTCGTAATAAGGTTCGGAATGTCCTTGTTCCTGTCTTGAACGAAAATTTTTCGGGCTGGCAGAAAGCACTTCTTTCTGGTGCCGAAAAAGCTTCTGCCGATGAAGATTTTATTAAAAAAGAGACTCTGCGAGTGGATTTTAAGGGGACTGTGTGTGAGCTTGACCGCAATCAGTTTTTTTCACTTCATGATGCCTTGAAAAGACGCGTCTTTTTTTCTGCTTTAAATGAAACTGGTTTTGGCGGGCGCTTTCCTTTCCGTGTTTTTGAAGAGATTTTGTCCTGGGAAAATGCTGATTCTCGCGAGCTGTGTTTTGATGCTGTGAAAATTCTGCTGAATTCGCAGAAACTTGTTATTTCTTATGATTCGGAACATCGCTCTGATGATGAAAAAAATGCTGTCGGCGGCGGGTTTTCGTTTCTTTTAAAAGATGTTGGTGATAGGGCGGAAATCCATGGAATTTCTGCTGAAATTCGGAATGGCATGAATCTTGTTATTAAGTCGGAAAATTGTGATGAAATTGCTTTGCCTCTTCGATTTTCCTGTCTTGTAAGATCTTTTGTTCCTGGTGATAAAATTCAAACGGCTGACGGAAAATTTAAGGCTCTTGCCCAGATTTTTTCTGACTGGAAAATTCCTGCGGAAGTCCGTGAGAAAATTCCTGTTGTTGAAGAACTTTGCCCGCTTGAAGAAGGTGAGAGCAGAATCGTTGCATTTATAGCGTCTCCCTTCGGGCTTAAAAATTGGATTGTAGATTTTCATAATCTGTAGTAATATAGAAGAAAGGAATTTTTGATGTTGAAAAAGTTATTTTCTTTTCTTTTTGTTTTGACAGTCCTTTCTGGTTCCGGCGTTTTTTTTAGCGTAAGTGCTCAGAACTCGGCTTCTTCTGCAAACCGTCGTACTGCTGTCCGTTATCTGCAGCTTGCCAAACAGTTTGCCTCTGAAAAATTATGGAATGAGGCTGATTCAAATGCAAAAATGGGTCTGGCCTATGACGATAAAATCGCGGATCTCTGGTATCTTCATGCTGTTTCCCTTATGAATCTTGGCGAAAAAAAATCTAAGATTCTTCCTCTTGTAGTCACTGCTCTTACTGAAGCTGAATGGGTTGACTACAATCGTGACGGTGCCCGTATTCTTTATGCAGACATTCTTTGTACCACACGCCAGTTTGTTCAGGCGCTTGCGGTTCTTGATTCAGAGCCTTTCATTTATTCTGCTGATGCTGAGTATATCCGTGTAAAATCATATTATTGCCTTGGTGATGAAGAAAGCGTTAAAAAAGCCCGCTCTCGCATCGATGCTGCCCGCCGTGTTTATCCTGCAGATTCGCGTTTTGCTGAAGCGTTTTATGCTCACGAATATCAGATTTTGCGCAGGACTTCAGTTGTTTCAGATGAAACCCGTCGTCTTGCTGACGCTTTTGCGCTGACTGTTCCGCTCTACAAGAATGCAGTTAAAGAGCTTGAGGTTTATGCGGCGATTTTCGCTTCGGATGAAAAGCCTGTAAAATCTGCAAAATCAGGAAAAAATGCCAAAAATGAATCAAAAAAAGTCCGTATGCTGAAGGCTTTCAATTCAAAAAGATTCACTTCGCCTTTGTATGCAATTGAGGCTTTAAAGGCCGGGCTCCTTTCGGAAGATGCCGCTCTTGATTATTTCTACAAATTTTCTGATGAAATCGTTTCGGTTTCTTTGCTTGAAGATTTTGTCTCTCTTATAAAAAGCGATGAGGCTAAAAAAGAAATTGCTGAGTATCTTAATTCTTATAATGGAACGCTTACTTTTGATACTGACGGTGATTTGATTACTAATATGACCGTGCTTTATAAACGCGGTCGTCCGCAGACCATCTCGTATGATGAAAATCAGGATGATGAGAATGAGTGGAAGGCTGACTGTGATTTCGGCGTTCCGGTAACTCTCGTGATGGCGGAAAATGCTCTTGAACTGGAATATTCTTCATGGCCGTATATCAGTGCCGCAAAATACAGAATGGAAAACCGTCATTCTGATTTGCATTTCACTTTGATTGCAGAAACGCTTGCCTGGACTCCTTTTTCAATAGAATCAAATTCTTCCATTAAAAAGAGTCTTGCTGCTCAGTTTGAAGAACTTGACTCGGATTTCTTTGTTCCGGTTCTCCTGTCTGATTCAGCAAATGCGGCTATGGCAAATGAAATTTCTGGTCAGGACTTGCTCCGTGCTTCACTCAGCTACACAATTCCTTCAAAAGAGCGTGAAGGTGCTGTGATTCAGGTGAGCCTTTTGAACGGTGTCGCTCAGCTTGCAAGTTATTCGGTCGGCGAAAAGATTTATGCAATGGCTCAGTTTGAAGGAGGAATCCCTGTTTCTCGAAAGGTTGATATTGACGGTGACGGACTTTTTGAAACCTCGGAAGTTTATGGATATTCGCCGGAAGCAGTTGAAAACCGAAGTACAAATTTTATTTCAGTGAATGATGAAATGCAGATTATGACTAATCTTTTTGGTGCTCCTGCTCAAGGAACTGGTTTTTATGTCAAAAAGATTTCTGTTGATCGAAACGGCGACACAATCCCTGATTTTACAGAGGAATATCTTTCTGCCACTTTGGGTGCAAAAATTCCTGGAAAAATCTCTTCATGGGATACGGACGGTGATGGAAGATGGGATGTTCAGTATATAAAAAGACCTTCTGACTCAGACGGCGTTTTGAGAGAGGTCGCAAAATTTCATCAGCCGCTAACAGATTCTCTTGTTACTATTGATTCTGAAAACGGAATCCCGATGTCAGTTCAAATTTTAAGCAGTGATGAATCTACCAGCAGAAATCTTCCGGTAATTAAAGGTTCATATGCGAATTTCTTCTGGATTGGAGAAAAATCTGCGCAAAATGAAGAAATGCAGGCCGAAATTGAAGAAAATATCATTGCAAATATTAACCAAATCGGTGAGCAGGGTGTTTCTACTATAGTAGAGAGTGAAGGTGTCAATTCAAAAAGATTTCTTGCTGTCCGCATTGAAAAAATGATTTTTGGAATGGAAATACCTGAAAACTGAAAAACGGATAATTAAAAATTGAAAATCGAAAAGTTTGTAATGAGAAAAAATACCATAAAAATTGCGTCAGTGCTTGCTCTTGGGCTATATTTCGTTTCTTGCTCTTCCGTAAAAGACCCGGAAAATATCTATTCTGACATTGATTATACTAAGGAAGATGCCCGAAACGAAGAAAGCAAGCGAATCTTTGATCTGCTTGAAAAAAATCCTGTTCAGGCTTTATGGCGCGCTTATCTTTTAAAAGATGATGAGACCTACGCTGAATGTGAAAAAAAAGTTCTTGAAGAATTTGATTCGGCTGTTGAAAAATCAGACTGGTTCAATTCCCTCAGAATACAAAAATCTCTTGCGACCATCAAATCGCCGCTTCTTTCAAAGCTTTCAAAATCTGGTGATGAGCTTGCATCTCTTTCAAAATCTGCTGTGCCCGGAGTTCATAAAAATCCTGTTGAAAGTAAAAAACTCTCTTCTTTCATAAATGGTACGGTAACTATTTGGGTTGACAAGGGTAGCAAAGTTCAGCGCGGAATGATTTATGCTGACCGCGTTATTGGTTCAGGCTTTTTTATCTCTAAAGACGGATACATCGTTACAAATCATCATGTAATTTCAGATTTAGTTGATAAAAAATCAGAAGGGTATTCAAGGCTGTTCATTAAGCTCGCCGAAGACAGTGATACAAGAATTCCTGCAAAAGTTATTGGATATGACCCGGAAATTGATTTAGCCCTCATTAAGACTGAGGTTGATGCACCATTTGTTTTTAATCTTGGTTCCAGTGCGGATTTGGATGTCGGTGATAAAATTTATGCAATCGGTTCGCCGATTGGATTGGAACGCACCCTCACAAGTGGAATTGTAAGTGCAACTGACCGAAAATTGTTCACGCTCGGTTCTGTAATGCAGATTGATGCTGCTGTAAATCAGGGAAATTCTGGTGGTCCGTGCGTTGATTCCAACGGGAATGTGCAGGCGGTCGTTTTTGCCGGAATGCTTCAGTTTGAAGGATTGAATTTCGCGATTCCGGTCGAATATCTTAAATCCTTGTTGCCTGCCTTGTATGCCGGCGGAAAAGTCTCTCATCCGTGGTTGGGGTGCTATGGTCATACAAAAAAAGAGTTCGGTTCTGATTCCGGGCTTGAAGTTCAGTATGTGTTTCCTGGAGCGAGTGCAAGCCGGTGCAGGATGCTTCCTGGCGATGTGATTTTTGAGCTTGACGGCGAAAAAGTAACAAGCCTTGAAGACATGCAGAATGTGCTCATGAAGCTGCCTGCAAAATCAATCGTAAAAATCAAGTATCGTCGTGGAGAAGAGCAGGTTCATGAAGCCGAAATTTATCTTGGTGCGAGACCTGAAAATCCCGGATACAATATCTATAAGGGTGACATAATTGCCAAATCTTTTGTTCCGATTTATGGCATGAAGCTTTTGCCTGTATCTTCTTCAAACAGCAGAAAATATTCGGTTGAGCAGATAATAAAAGGTTCGATTGCGGACGAATCAGGATTTTCTGAAAATGATCCTGTTGAAATCAGAAACATCAAGCTGAACGATGAAAATTCTGTTATGTATGCTGAAATTTACGCTAAAAACCGCAAAAAGGGATATCTTGATGGAGTTATGGGAATCACGGCTTCGCTTGACAGTCCGTATTATTTTTGATTTTCATGTTAATCTGTTGAACTAGCGACTGTTCCGTGTTAATATGGGGGATGTATGAAACATGGTATGATTACTTCGGCTTCCGGATGGCGAAAGGTTTTTGCTGCTTCTGGAGATGAAAACGATAAAAGTGAAAAAATCACCGAGGATGACAGAATTCTGGCCGCTGTTGCCGCCGATGTTTTTTCAGATTACATTGCCGAAAAATCTTCTGAACCGCTTCTTGTGCTTGGAATGGACACGCGTCCTACAGGCCGTGCACTTGCGCTTTCCATGCTTCAGCTTCTCATTGCAAAAAAAATCAGCGTAAAATTTCCTGGAGTGATTGCCGCTCCTGAAATCATGGCTTATGGCAAAACGGCTTCTGGTTTTATCTACATTTCTGCCAGCCATAATCCAATCGGTCATAATGGAATAAAATTCGGCCTTAATGATGGTGGCGTTCTTAATGGTCAGGAAAATGCAAAACTTGTAAAGGCCTTGAACGAAAAATGCGCTTCTGAGTCAGAGATTACAAGAATAAAATCGTTGCTTGATAGTGTTTCTGATTCGGATTTGGAAAGAGTATTGTCAGCATCTGCGGAGTCAAAGGCTGAATCTCTTAAAATTTATGAGGATTTTTCAAAAGAAGTAATTTCTGCAGGAAATTCAAAAATCTTTTCAAAAATTCAGACAGAACTTTCAAAAGACTCAAAAAAATCAATCGGAATAATCGCCGACATGAACGGTTCTGCACGCACGCTTTCCATTGATTCTTCTTTATTCGAAAGCACTGGAATCAACTTTTATGCCCTGAATAACGAGCCTGGCAAAATTGAACATGCAATCATACCTGAACCAGAAAATCTAGTCTGGTGTGCCGGTGAAATGGAAAAACTTCGTAAGGAAGGTCATTCAGATGTATGTCTCGGATATATGCCTGATTGTGACGGTGACCGTGGAAATATTGTTTTCTGGAACGAAAAAACTTCTAGGGCAGAAGTTCTCAAGGCTCAGGAAGTTTTTGCGCTTTCGGTGCTGTCTGAACTTTCTTACATGAAATATCTTGGTGAAAAATCAAAACTTGCTGTTGCGGCAAATTGTCCTACATCAATGCGAATCGATGAAATTACTGCCGCCTTTGGTGCTGAACTTTTCCGTGCTGAAGTAGGCGAGGCGAATGTCGTAAATCTTGCCCGAAAAAAGCGCGATGAAGGTTTTGCCGTAAGAATCCTTGGTGAAGGAAGCAATGGCGGTAATATAACTCATCCGGCAGCTGTCCGCGATCCTCTGAATACGATTTTTGCCCTTGTAAAGTTGCTTGTACTTCGTGATTCAGAATCATCAAAAGGATTGTTCCATATCTGGTGTGATGCGCGGAATCTTCCATATAATAATGATTTTACGCTTGCTGATGTGCTTGAAACCTTGCCGGAGTACACGACAACTGGTGTTGCCGAAGAGCGTGCGATTTTAAAAATCAAGACAACTGAGCATTCACTCTTGAAAGGAAACTTCCAGAAAATCTTTGAAGAAGAGTGGAATCTTAAAAAGTCAGAACTTGCCGCAAAATATGGCATTGAATCATACGAAGCTATCGGTACAAATGGCACTGAAGAGAGTCGAAATCTTTCTGACTATTCAAAAAACGGCAAGGGCGGACTAAAAATCCTCTTTTACGATAAAAATAAAAATCCGCTCGCGTACATTTGGATGCGCGGAAGCGGCACTGAACCTGTTTTCAGGGTGCTGTGCGATGTTAAAGGTAACAATTCAGTGGAAGAACATGAACTTCTTGATTGGGAGAGGGGAATAATTCTGAAGGCTGATGAAATATAAATTTCTCTCCGTCATTCTGTTTTTCTCTATGTCAAATTGCTATAAAATGACATAGAGAAATTCAATAATCTGTGTCAGTTTCGTAAATTATATAATGTTCTGACTGTAAGAAATGTTCCGGCTATTAAAAATACTTCTGTTACCGCTGTTTTTCTCCCATAGAGGAGCAGAGTCCTTTTTATAATGTTTGATAAAAGTTCTGTGTATGAAAAATCAATTCTGTTCATATTTTCATCCCTCTTTTTATCATAAGCAGATTCGGATACAAACGCCGGAGTTCTGTCTCTGTGCGCCAGTTTCCTTTCTGCCCCGGCTCGATGCTTGAAACATTCATGAACTTTCCATTGCTCCAGCCGCTCACATGTACGGCCTTTCCGTTTTCATTAAGAAAAAACGCAGCATAAATGGAGAAAAAAATATGAATTATTCAGTTGTAAAAAGAGCAAACCCAATCAACAAAGAGGCAGCCCCTCTTTACTATGCACAGCCTGTCTGGGGAACTGAGGTGGGGCTTCGTACAATCGCCCAGCAGATAAGCAAGTACAGCACGCTTACATTGGCTGATGTAAGTGCGGTGCTGGCCTCGTTCATCGAGATGCTTCCTGTATGGCTCAAGGAAGGACACAGCATCCGACTTGGTGATTTCGGAATTCTCCGCCTTACTTTCAAGTCAGACGGCAAGGAGAAGGAAGAGGATGTGACAGGAAACTCGATAAACCATGTTCGCGTAGTTCTTCGTTGTTGCAGCGAATTCAAAAATGAGTTCAATGATCTTCATTTTGAAAAAACTGCCGTTGCGGATAAAAAGACTGATGGCGGCAACAACGGCGACTAAGCCTGACTGAATTGAGGATGCGGAAGTTTCCGAAAGGTTCCGCATCCGATTTTTTTTGCCTATGCCGGAATTTGACAGTATCAAAAGGGGGATATGACCGTACCAAACGGCGATATGGTACGGTCGAATGGGGAGGTGGGGAGTGTCATATCAAAAAACGCAAAAACTGAGGAAAATGAGAGAATTTTGCATCATCATCACCACTGACATATCTGGTAATGATGACAAAATTTATTTACAAAAACCGATTTGTCTGGGTTCCCAAACAACTTTTGATGTCTCAACCAGATTATCAAGTTCAGTTGCATTCAATTGATGTTTCTGACCTTCAAAGTCAAAGATGGAGGCCACATACCTATTGATCGCAGGTTGAATTTTTCTTGTCTTTCCTTTGCTTATCTTGTAAATAATTTCAATTTCATCTTGGGTAAGATTTTCTGGAATAAGATTATTATGCGAATCCTTGAACACTTCATATTGAGCTGGAATGACATTATTAACAAATTCTTCCTTAGTATAGTCTCGGAATTCTATGACATTAAATCTATCTAATAAAGGCTCTGGTATATATTCCAAACTGTTTGCAGTGGCAATAAAATTCGGATAGAATCCTTGTAATGGGACGTCAAAAAAATTGTCTGTAAAATGACGACGATTCTCATCGCCCATGAGCTGAAGTAGTGAAGGCAAGAGATTTTGATTATGATCTGATGTTTTTGATGTTAGACAAGCCTTATCCACTTCATCAAGTACAACGAGAGGATTAAGACAATTGATGTTATTCATTGATTCCCAAACCGAAGAGAGAACCTTCCCGTTTTCAGCTGCCTTGTAATCAGGAGTCGAGCCCATGATGGCATCTGCACCTAACCCGCTTCCGAGGGGAATAAAAATATCATTATCCTGTTTGAAAAGTTCACGAAGCTGTCGACAGAACAAAGACTTTCCGCAGCCAGGATGCCCGACCAGTAACAGGGGTTCTAGACTTATAATAGAATCCTTTGAAAAAAGAATTGCATTTTTCAAAAATGCTGATAATAAATCTTTGTCAAGAAGATTTGGATGTTTGTTTATTAAAGCATCTAAACCTTGAAACATCTGTTTGTCAGCTTTTAAATATGCGGCAGGTGCCATAAGTTTTTTGTAGATCCTGATAATCTTTGAATATTCAGTGCTTAACACTGGATTATCTTCAACACTGCCTTCATAAATATCATACCGGCGTTTAAAATCTTCTTCTCTAATAGCAGTTTGAATTGGTTCCTTCTTCTCTTCCGCTTTTGAAGAATCTTCTTTCAGACTTTTGTCAACGATATTAAAATAGTCTGGAAGACTCTTCATTGCAAATTCCTGACTTGTATCTTTTGCCAATGAATCGATTTCAGATATGAAATTCCTTATCTCATCAGTTGAATCGATTTTTTTCATATAGAATAGAACTTTTTGTGCCAGTTCTTCAGGGAAGAGCTTACGAACCTTTCTTTCAAGGCAAGAATTCTTGAGTGAAATTTTCATGCAGTCTTTCGCAAATGGATAAAATAAGTCGTGTCCTGATACGATAAGTTTTGCTTCTATATGGTTAGCTATTTGTAAGATTTTTTTTTCTCTATATGCATTTTCCTCTTCGTAATTATCAAGCCAGATGTATTGCCCCTTTATGTCACAATGATTGAACAATCGTAATAGGCCTATACATTTGTTTATAGTTGAGGCATACCAAAAACGGATTTTTTCATTTTCGAATTTTGAAAAAATATATGATGTAATGCATTCTCCTGTAACTGTGACAAGATTTTGTTCTGAGAATAATTTTTCTGAATTATTTCCGCTAACTTCGTAATCTTCTAAGTTGAATCTTTCAATCAGTGGGATTTCAGATAATCTGTATAATTCGCGGGAAAGCACTGTTTCGTTATAATTTATATCTTTGATATTTAACACCTCGTCAGACTCGTTAAAATCAACTAATTCAAGTTTTGAAGCTTCTGTCATAGCTGCCTTAAATTTCTTTGGCTTAATATCTAAAACAAATTCCACAACCTTGTAAAAATCGTGTAAGGGGAAGGCAATTTCATTTGAAAAGAAGATATTTGAAAGTAATGAATGATTACAAAAATCCAAAATCAGGAGGCATTTTTTCTCTTCAATTGTGAGAGACGAGAATAATGAAGTCTGCTTATAAAATAGATAATTGATTGTTTTGGCATTTAAATAATGTGCCTTCCCCAATATTTCTTCATCAGAAGAATTATCGAGATTCTTCGAAGTTACAGCCTTTAATAAATCTTGCTTCTTTGTGAATCTTTCAAAAAAGGAATCATCAAGAAATTCCAATATAATCTTACGAAGATTTTCATTTGTCTCATAATAATCAACAGTGAAATTATTAATTGTGAGTAATGCCACAATGATTTTTTTGTAGGTTTTTCTGAATTCTGCATCTAACTCCATAATTTACTCCTTATTTTATTTAATGTGCTGACACACTAGCCCGCTATGTACTCGCAACCGTAAATGCCGACCGTCTCGCACATTTTTTGCAGTAGGCGGGCATAACCGGCACATACACCTTTTCTATAGCGGTAGGTGTCATCCGCATCGCGAATTCGATAGGCATTATCGTAGGCAATATTTTCCTTCATCATCAGTGCCAGAAAGTGTGTGATTTTCATCATAATAAGCGTCTTCAGATGCATACATAATTTTTCTCCTTGCTTTTTCTACAAAGCGCAATATAATTTTGATAAAATTCTTTGCTCATTCATAGCAAAGACCTAAATTTGTGAAGCATCACGGCTTCTTATACTTTTATGTTTTTAAGTAAGTCCTTTACCCATGTTTTTTTGGAGTTTTTATGGATTTTTATGAAAAATTTTATGATTATTGCAAAAAAGTAGTTGATGTTTGGAAAAATGAAGAGTTTGAATTACTTAACGATTATGAAAATAATAGAGACTATTCCTGTTTTTATAATAAAATGAACGAAGAAACTAATAATTATCAGGAACTAATCCTTCTAAGAAAAAATTTTTTACAAGAAATTGAACAAAGGAAGATATTCAAAGAAAAATTCAAATCTCAGAAAAATTATGCAAATACAAAAGATTTTTCACAGGCAATATTTAATTTTCAATTCTATTTAACAGATGGTAACAAGCAGGGAATAAGATTTAGAGTGTTTTCGAATTATCCTAAA
>NZ_CAMHSK010000032.1 GCF_946187725.1 uncultured Treponema sp. | reverse complement strand
GTCTGCTGTTCAAAGAACTTTGTGACCGCCGCACTTGTTGTCAGCGGGTGAGGATGAATATATCACGACATACATTTTGTGTCAACAGAAATTTTATTTTTTTTCGAAATTTTTTCATTTTTTTTCGTTTTTTTTATTTTTCACGGATTTTCCCACTTTTATGCTTAAAAACCCCGCTATTGCCCTCAAATCCCCGCTGCTCTATAATTGAAGAAAAATCACAGGAGCGTTACAGGCACTATGGAAGTCATACAGAGTTTTACAATTGATCACACAAATTTAAAACCGGGCATTTATGTTTCACGCGTAGACAAGGGATTCACCACTTTCGATCTTAGAATCACAGAACCAAACAAAGAGCCTGCAGTCGCTCCTTCGGCAATACACAGCATCGAACACCTCATGGCGACCTGGTTCCGCAATTCTGAAGCAAAAGATGATGTTGTATATGTAGGACCAATGGGCTGTCTTACGGGCATGTATATCATTATGACAGGCTCATACACTGTCGAAGACATGAGGCGCCTTACAATCAGCTGTCTTGAATGGATTCTGACTCAAAATGAAGTTCCGGCCACAACCCCGGAAACATGCGGCAACTATCTTCTTCATGACCTGCCTATGTGCAAATGGGAATGCGAGCGCTATATGAATCGTCTTAAAAACGATTTCCACTGCGAATATACAAAACTTCAGGTAAAACTGTCTGACGGAAAAGTCTTCGCAGACGCATAAAAGCCCCGGAATCAACCAAAGCCTAATCAGTTCCCCAAAAGTCATGTTTTTTGAAATAAATCACCTGAGTGCAGAAATTTTCTCACACAATAAATCAACACCGGTTTTGAGCGATGTTTCAATCGGTGTTGATGAAGGTGAATTTGTTGCGCTGGTGGGTGAATCAGGTTCAGGAAAGACGATGACCGCCCTGAGCGTGCTTCATCTTCTGCCAGAAACAATTCGTATGACGGCTGGTGAAATTCGGCTCGGAGAAAAGCAGATTTCATCAATGAGTGAAAAAGAATTCCGGCATCTTTCAGGAAAGGAAATATCAATCATTTTTCAAGAACCGATGACAAGCCTGAATCCTCTTATAAAAACAGGAAAACAGATTGAAGAAGCGGGCTTAATTCACGGTCTTTCAAAAGAACAGGCTCACGAGCGGGCAGAAGAACTTGCCAGGCTCACAGGACTATTGGACACGAAGAGGATTTTAAATAGTTTTCCTCACGAACTTTCGGGCGGCATGAAGCAACGGATTATGATTGCAATGGCACTGATGAACAATCCGCGGCTTCTGATTGCAGATGAACCCACCACGGCACTCGATGTGCTTACAGAAGAAGAAATAATCGGAATTTTGCAGAATCTGCGTAAAATCAATAAAACGACCATTCTTCTGATTACGCATGATTTATCGGTCGTAAAAAAACTATGCTCGCGGGTCTACATAATGTACAAGGGCAAGATTGTTGAAGAAGGCCCGACAAAGACAGTTTTTGAAAATCCGCAGCATGATTATACAAAGGCGCTGATTGAAGCAATTCCGGACATTTCAAAGCGCGGACAAAAACTTGCGGTCTATGATGCATTCCTTGAAGAAAGGGGCGATTTAATTTATGGAAAAAATCCTTGAATGCACTGATTTGACAAAAAGGTTCTCATATAACAAAAAATCCTCGTTTGCGGCCGTTGACGGAGTTTCTCTTTCAATTTTTAAAGGCGAAACTTACGGACTTGTGGGCGAATCAGGTTCGGGAAAATCAACGCTTGCAAACATGATTGCCTCTCTCGAAAAAGCTGATTCCGGGCAGATTCTTTTCAAAGGCGAAGAAATTCCGCTTCATAACAGAGAGAAAATGCTCAACTTCAGAAAGGAAATGCAGATTATCTTTCAAGCTCCGTATGCGACGCTCAATCCAAGACATAAAATCGGATTTATAATCGAGGAAGGCTTGAAGATTCATAAAATCGGCTCGTCCCAAAAAGAAAGACTCGGTCTTGTAAATGAAATGCGCACTCTAATCGGTCTGCCCCCGGATTCGCTTGAAAAATTTCCGTCTGAACTGAGCGGAGGCCAAAGACAGCGGGTTGCGATTGCAAGTGCAATGATTTTGCGGCCGGAATTCGTAATCTGCGATGAATGCGTAAGCTCACTGGATGTCCTGATTCAGGCGCAAATTCTCAATCTCTTGAAGGGAATGCAAAAATCCTTAAATCTGACCTATCTTTTCATTTCTCACAATCTTAATGTCGTCGTCTACATGGCGGACAGAATTGGTGTAATGTATCACGGTAAAATCGTTGAAGAAAAACCCACCAACGAACTTCTGAAAAATCCAGAACACCAGTATACCAAAAAACTCCTGCAGGCAGTGAATTTTTAAACTCACATCCACTCTAAGAAAATTCTTTCGGACCAAAGTTCTCACTAAGAAGATGTTAAGAAGTCATTTAGAATCAGGGAAAAAAATTGAAAGCGGGTGGGAAACTAGTTAAAGTCTGAATCAGCTCTGGTATGGAGCGCGGATTAATCCAGACAAGTGTAACCAGCACTTCCCTAACTTCCTGAAAAACGAGGTGGTCTTATGAAAAACATCAAAAAAATCTTTACATTGCTTGCAGCGGCATTATTGCTCACCGCATGTGCTGTTGACGATGAATCAGAATTTGAAAGCACAGGCTCAGATACTTCTTCATCAACAAGTTCTTCGACAGAAAACAGCACGGGAACAGCGACAACCGGCGGAACTTCAACAAGCACGGATTCTTCTAGTGATTCAACAGGTTCTACTGATTCGAGTGATTCTTCGGCAGAAAGCACAAACACGGAAATTAATCCAGAAGATTTTGCATCAGTTCTTTACATTGATTTAACTGAAGGAAAAATCTCGGCAGACAATTCTACCTGGTCTGAAATCACGACTTCAAAACTTTCTTTCTCAAACGACACGATTTCAGTCAAATACACAAAGGATTCCGGCGTTTCAACAGGCCTTGTCAAAATCGATGCTACGGACTTTGCAGGTGAACTTGCCATAAGCATCACCGGTACGGCAACGACAGGCGGAGTCAAGATTCAGTCAAATGGAACGGATGCGGTTACCGTGAGTCTTAACGATGTTTCAATCAGCTCTTCAAATTATCCTTGTCTTGAAGTCACAAAAGGCTCTCCGGCAATCGTTTTTTTGAACGGAACAAACACTTTCGTTGACGGAAGAGCTTACGGCACAGGATATGGTGAAGAATACTCAACAGAAAGCGGCTCAACTTATAAAGAAGACGGCGTGACTTATGACTGCACGGTCGTAAAATCAGCAGTATCAGAAGGAAGTGATTCAAAAGGCACTCTCTACAGCAAGGGCGACCTCACGATTTCAGGAAGCGGCTCACTCTCGGTAACACAGGCATACAAAAGCTGCATCGCATCAAAATCAGTGCTCACGATTAACAGCGGAACTTACACCCTCGTTTCAACAGGAAAAAGCGGTCTGAACGGAGATTCAAGCGTCGTCGTAAATGGCGGAACAATCACATTCGATGGAACAGGAAGCATTTCTTCTTCAACTTTCAGAAAAGCGCACGCAATCAAAACCGATACCGATGACTCAACAAGCTGCGTTTACATCAACGGCGGCACAATCAATGTCACGACCTACAACGGAAAAGGCATCAATTCATCAAAAGTTTATATTGCTGGCGGAACGAACACATTCAATGTCACGGGCGTAACAAATTACACGACTGATTCAAACAACATAATTTCTTACTACGATGCTGACGGAGTTTACTATTCAAATCAGAGCGTGAACTTTTCTGCAGAAGGAATTGAAGGTGCAAGTATCGTTCAGATTTCAGGCGGAAAAACAGAAGTCACATCAACTGACGACGGAGTAAATGTAAGCGACTCATCAGGTGCGTTCTACATGAAAGACGGTTATCTTTATATCTATTCAACAAGAGGCGACGGAATTGACTCAAACGGCAATCTCTATATTCAGGGCGGAGTTGTGGTCTCATACGCGCCAACCGGCTCAGAAGATTCTTTCGATTCAGGAAATAAGATTTACATCACCGGCGGAATTATTGCAGGAACCAGCGGCTCACAGATGGCTTTGAACGAATACAACACAAGCGGTCAGAAAATGCTTTATTTCACAGGAAGTTCAAGCGGAATGGGCGGTCCAGGCGGCATGGGAAAACCGGGACAGACTTCTTCAAGCTCTGTCTCAAAGGTTGCAGTCCAGGTCAACAATTCGACGGTGTATGCGTTCACCCTTCCAAGTTCAAGTTTCGGGCTTTTTGTAATGAGCTGCCCTGATTTTACGAGTTCTTCATCATCGGGCTACAAGGTTTACACAAATCCGACGATTTCAAGTTCTGATTTCAAGGGCTTGTGCACAACGGCACAGACATTAAATGCGGTTTCAACAGGAAGCACGACAGCAACAGCGAGCATAAAATAGGAAGTTCTAAGAAAAGGCTTATGCTTTTCAGAACACTTTTTCGTACCGTATTTCTAGATATTGGGGTATAATTGATTTATGAAAATCGCCGGAAAGTTTGCTCTACTTTTAATCTTCTCAATCAGCTCTCTGGGTGCATTTGCAGATCCACATGGACGAGACAGGCATTCTGGGCCCGGCGACCGGGAACGCCCTTCTCCACCGGACCGCAATGAAAGGTCGGCGCTTTCAGGCAACAGGCCGAACGAACGGCCTTCCAACCCCCGCTCATTTTCAGCGCAACAGGAACCCGATTTCCGCCCCGCGCCCCCGATGGAAAGAAATACGGCTTTAGAACGCAATATTCCCGAATTTCCCCCTCAAGATGAACCATTTTCATCAAGTGAAAACGGGCGTTCGGATGAACATCAAAACGAAGGTTCAGGAGAACTTTCTTCAGAAATTCTTTATTACCGTGGAAGCAGAATCCTCTCCAAAAATGACGAATTTCTGCTTCAGGATGTCAAAACGGTACGGCTCAATCCGTACGAAATAAATCTTGAGCTGACTTTCAATCAGAGCATAAATCCGCTTACATTCAGCACGGATTCAATTCTTCTGAACGGCGAATCAATTTCCACAGAAACAAAATTCGCTTTCAACAAAAAGGGCGACACAATTCGAATCGCTGTTCCCGTCAGAAACGAAAATTTCAATCTCACAATCACAGCACTCAAATCTTATGACGGAACACCGCTGGAACCAGTCAGCGTAGAAATCAAAGACTAAAAAGGAGAAGTTCATGGCAGAAGAAAGCAAAAAAATCTTAATCGTTGAAGATGACAAGGGCATCTCAGATTTCGTTATTCCAGAGCTTGAACATGAAGGATTCAGAACGGTTCTGGCAGAAACAGGCAGACAGGCTCTCGAAAAATTTGATGAAGAAAACCCGGATTTGATTCTCCTCGATGTCATGCTCCCTGAACTGAACGGCCTTGAAGTTCTCCGAAGAATCCGTGCCAAATCAAATGTTCCAATCATTTTGGAGACGGCACGCGGCGAAACAATCGACAAAATCAACGGCCTGAATTCAGGCGCAGATGATTACATTCCGAAGCCGTTTGAAATTGAAGAACTGCTCGCAAGAATCAATGCACTCTTCCGCAGAATCAACTCAATGAAACCAGCCGAATCTTCTCTTTCTGTACGAAGCTTAAAGCTCAACACGGACAGAATGAGTTTTTCTATCAACGAAAATGAAATTCCGCTCTCAAAGACCGAATTCCTCATGCTCAAAAATTTCATCGAAAACATGAACAAAGTGCTTTCCCGCGCAGATATTATCGATGCAATCTGGGGCAAAGGGCATTTTATCGACGAAAACACGGTTGATGTCTATGTCGGCTACCTTCGTTCAAAAATCGCCGAGCATACAAAAGAAGAATTCATCAAAACGGTGCGCGGTGCAGGCTACATGCTTGTGTAAACGGTAAATCGGAGGCGACCCCCAAAAATGCCTGATTTTAAATTTCTCAAGTCTTTTTCGGCCCGTCTCGCCCTCGGTTTTATGTTTATCATGACTTCGGCAGTAGTACTTCTTTCGGTACTATTTCTTTTCTTTATACGCTCGCTGATTTATCAAAATCAGAGCCTTGAGCTAAAATCCGCGGAATCCGTAGTTTTCGGGCGTTTTAAAGAAAATTCCGCAAAAGCAGACTTCCGTGCGAACAAAGGAAGCACCCTCGGCGCAGTCGAAATTCCCTATTATCTTACCTACATCATTTATGAATCAGACTCAAAATTTCTTCTTTCAACGAACGACCCTTTTTTGCCGCCGCTTGAAGATACAAAAGGCAAGGCACGGCGTTTTTTCCAAAAAAATTACTTTTTTGACGGCGACCTCGACATCCTCTATTTTGCGAACACGCATATCCTGAACGACCAGAAAATAATCGTTGCAATCGCAATGAATATGGACAACAACACGAACGAAGAAATCTTCTCAAAGCTGCCTAGAGCACTCCTTTTTACGGCAATTCCGATTCTGTTTCTTTCATTCCTGATTTCATTCTTCATTACGAAAAACACGATTAAACCCGTTGCAAAAATAACAAAAGCGGCTCAGTCCGTCACAATCGAAAATCTTTCCGACCTGCTCCCGATTTCCGGCTACGACGATGAAATTGACGAGCTTTCCAAAACCTTCAATCAGCTCTTCCTACGCTTAAAGCGAGATTTTGAACGCGAACGCCAGTTTTCAAGTGATGTTTCGCACGAGCTGAACACGCCGCTCACCGTCATTTCCGGGCAGACAGGGCTTTTGCTCCGCTGGGGCAAAGAAAATCCCGAACAGCTCGAAAAATCCCTCAATGCAATTAAAAACGAAGCCAAAACGATGCAGGCAATTATCGCAAATCTTCTGCAAATCTCACGAATCGAAAGCGGCCGAATCAAGCCTCAGATTTCAGAAGTTTCCCTGGATTCACTTTTTTCATGGCTCACCGAAGAATTTGCCTCAGTTGCGCAAAATCTCACAATCGAAACAGAAAGTTCAAATCTTACGCTCAACACTGATTCAGAAATGCTTCATCAGGTTCTTACGATATTGATTTCGAACAGCCTAAAATATGCCGGTGAAAGCTGTACAATCCGAATCAGCGCAAAAAAACAAGACAATCGAATCACAATAGAAGAAAGTGATGACGGCCCCGGTTTTTCCGAAAAAGCACTCCCCCACATTTTTGAGCGTTTTTACCGTGCCGATGAATCGCATACACGAAAAATCGCCGGTTCAGGGCTGGGGCTTGCAATCGCCCAGACTTTATGCAACGCACTGGGAGCAAAAATTAAAGCCCGCAACATGATTCCTCACGGTGCAGGCTTTACGATTGAGTTTTAATCAAAACTTCGCTTATCGGGCGGTTGATTTACGCGGCTTACGCGATTGAAATCTGAATCTTGCGCGGTGCAACTTCGGCTTTACGCGGGATTCGTACAGTCAAAACACCGTTCTTGAATCCGGCAGTTACGCCGTCAGCATCGATGTCTTTCGGCAAAGTGAAGCTTCGGCGGAATGAAGTTCGGCGGCGCTCACGCAAGAGATACTGCGGTTTTTCAGCATCTTTTTCTTCATGTTTATCATGTTTTTCAGTCTTGTCTTCAATCTGTTTTGCTTCAGTTTTCTCAGCAGAGATAGTAAGTACACCTTCGTTAAGTTCAAGACTTACATCATTCTCTGTTCGGCCAGGCAAGTCCATATCAAGGGTGTAAGCATCCTTGCTCTCAGTGACATCCACATCAGGAACATTTGAGTTTGAGCAAAGTCCCTCATTGCCATAAAAATCGTTGTTGAGCCAGTCGTTAAAAAGTGAAAGTGCGTTCATAATGTTCTCCTTCCTGAGTTTGGTCAGGTATTATATGTGATTTAATTTTTGGGGAAATCTTTTTGATTATCCTCATCAGATTTTGCTCTGACACTAAAGATATAGCAAGAAGCGTGCCAAGAATCAAAATCACCTCCTGTAATTTTGATTCTAACGAGAAAATTCTGTTCACCTAAAGGCAAACAGAATTTTCTCTCCTGTCTTTTACGCCACATCCTTGTGGCGACTTTCACATTAAATTTTAAAAACGGAAAATTATTATGGGAGGTCCCGCTTCGCGGTCGGGCTTTTCGCCGTTCCGCGCTCCTGCGCTCCATTCCTACGCTCTGGTGGTTTCGACTCCGCTCAACCACCACCGCTTCGGAACAGCTAACGCTGCGGCTACAATCCCTACCTCATGTCAGAAAATCCCCCATTGTGTCAAAAAGTCGCTTAAAACTGTGTCAAATTTACTCATTTGATTCAAAATGAATCAGGAAAATGTGTAAAATCTTCTGATTTTCTTAAAGGAGTTGCTTATGAAACAACTATTCAAATAGGGGGGGGTAATTGTAAGCTCCTGGATGGGTGCAAATGCCGGCTGACCTCAACATTATTATTGTTATGGAGGCTCTGGCTTATTTGGTGTAACATCCATAGAATTTACAATAGAGTAGCAGGCGGTCTGACCTACAGCGACGCCATCACCGGGAGCGGCGCTGTTACACAGCCGAGTGCATCCAAATGAAAACGCCGCATGGCCTGTTGAAGTGCATTTTACTTCTGGCCATGCGGCGTTTTTTATGAGGAGGCGCTACAATTTTTCGCTAAGCAAGCACATTCTCGCGCTCAATCTCTTCTTTGAGAGCAAGCACCTGTTCCAAAGGAAGCGAGCAGCATCGGGCAATTTTTTCAGGTGGCAAATCCGTTTCCAAAAGAAGGTTCTTCGCATTGGCGATTTTGTTGGCTTCTTCGCCATCTTCGTAGGCAATTTGTTTCTGCACCTGTATGAACTTCTCTTGGTCCCATTCGCCGAAAATCATGGACTGTTCCTCCCTGCTCAGATTATTGAAATACTCGGTGAGAAGATTTCCGTGTTTGCACTTGTCGAGCGCGTACTTCGGGGGATTCTTCTCTCCGTTTTGCTTTCCTATTCTAGCATACTCCGTAAAATTTGAATATGCAAGAAGAGGCTCGCATTTCTGGAGAATCGGGTGATTCGCGTTCTTGTTGATGTTGTAGATTTTCACTGTCAGGTCGAGCGATAGCGATTCGGGCAAATCCTTCAAGTTTGTCGCTTGCTTGATTTCCTTGAACGCGTCGGAAAGCCGCATGATTTTTTCCTGCGGGAAAGCATCGTCTCCGTTGTAGAAGACGTAACATTCCGGACGGGGAAGCTTGATTTCTTTTGTGTTGTATTTGTCGTTGTCGGTGTAGAATCGGTTGTAGTGTGCTACGAGATACTCAAGGCAGCGGAACGGCATGTTGTTGTTGATTGTACTCTGATGCTCTGCCAATACTACTATGCTGTCGTTGATTTCCATCGATACATCATTCTCGATGTTGTTGTAGACTACATTTTCCAGCATGACCGGCTTGATTTCAACTTCGCCGATTTTGAAGTTCGTGTCGTGAATCGCGTTGTAGAGCGAAAGAAAATGCTCCTTTGCGTTTACATTGCGTCCGAACATGTTCACGAATAGAGAGCTTTTGTAATCGCGTTTTGGGGGTGAGTTTTCGATTTCTGTCATAAATGACTCCTTTGGGGATAAGTAAGTTTTGAAGAAAAACAAGTATGGGGATGAATGATAAGTTAAGTGGTTTCGACTAGCTCAACCACCACTTTTTTTACTTATTGAGCAGCACCTCTTTCTTTTTCTTCTATCTATTTATTTGAAAAAAAAGTCATGTTTCGGCAATCTCTGACGAAAAAAATGAAAAAAAATGTCGATTTATCTTGTTTATCCTGTTGAATTAAACAGTGAATCCTGCAAATCCGATGCGTGAGGGTATGTAGCACCTGCGAAGCAGTTCTGTAGTGACCGTAAGGGAACGGAAGAATGAAGCGAATAGCGGAAGTGCGGAACACCCGGCGTTGCGAGTTTTCTTGGTTTTGCGAAGCAAAATGCGAACCCAATGGTGAGCAAAAGAAAACTCGTTAAGTGAGCGAAGCGAACGACGCACGCCCATAAACATTCAAAATCCCCTTTCCTTTTGCTTTTTCTGGCTTTTTTTAGTATCTTTATAGTGTGAGTGTTTCAATTGAAAACTTTTTGACTAATTTTCTCAGGACTTACCCGATGCCTTTTTCGGCAAAGGAACTGTTCGCCATGCTCTGTGGTCTTGGTCACAAAATCACTTTGAACGAGCTGATTGATTTTCTTGACAATGACGGACGGGCTTTCGCTTTGCAAAAAAGAATGTATATCACACGGGCAGCGGCGTTCACAAATCAGGTGTTCAGTTTTGTGCCTACCCAGCGTGAAATTGAACAGCGGGTTTTTGTTCCAGGCGACAGATGTATGCCTTTCGTTGATTTTGATGTCCTGTCTTTTTCTCTTACTTTCGAATTTTTGGGTCAGGAACTTCCCAAAAAACTTTTCGCCACCGACTGCAACATGGCGCGGGATCTTTTCTGTCTTTATGGCGATGAATTTTCTGCTCAGTACATAAGCTCTGATCCGGCCTGCAAGGATTTGCATATTGCGGAAAACGGCTTTGAGCTTCCTTTAAAAATGAATTTAACCGGCATTTCTCTTGATCCGATTTTTGAAAAAGTTGATTTCAAATATGGTGACAGGATTTTGTGCCGCGTCTATGACTGGGACAAGGGTATTGTCGAAATCATTCCGATTCTTACGCACAAAATGAATCCGATGCAAATCAGCGTGGAAGACATAGAACGGCAAAAATGGTATGAAACTCTCGAAAAGGCGCTCCTTGAGAGTTTTGACCGCATGGGGCCATGTTCGGGTATCGAAGAGCAGCTTGCGAATGTCTTCTATGAGCACCGTAAAGAGCTATGCGTTCCCGACTGCGGCTCAATCCACGAATTTCTCGACATATCCAAAAAAGTCTCGCTTGAAATCTTCGGCGTAGAAACCCGGCTCTGGTTCAAAGGCAAGGATGTTCCAGCTGTCGGCAAATGGAATCAGGATTTATATGAAGATGATGAACGGGCTTTTCCTATCTTCATGCTTCCAGACTTCGTGATTGACTGTTACCTCAAAGATTTGATGTACGAAAAGAAAACTGATATCAGTGAGGTAATTGAAAAAATCATTCCAAAGCAGCTTTCCATCTCAAAAAAAGAGAAGGAAATGCTTACATTGCAAATTATCAATAGAAATGATATACTCCGTAAAAATTACAATTGGTTTGCAGATTTTGCAAATGGTTCCATTCGGCACCGTGCGTTAAAGCTTTTTACGGAAGTCGGTTCTTTAGTTTGCGAGCTTGACTGCGACAACAAAGAACTCGATCAGCTTCCACAGCAGGAACTTGTCACGCTTTCACAGCTTTACACTCACATTTCAAGGATTCTAGAGATTCTCTCCGGAGATTCTGAGTGCGAAGAAGAAGAAGCCTGCGCAATGGAGCTTTCGCTTGAAGGAATGGAACTCAATTTTGAGGATATAAAACCGCTTCTGGTCTCCGCTTTGGACAAAGTGAAGAAAAACCGGTTCAATGTCATATAAAGATATCTCTAAAAGATTTTTAGGGATTCTACTGATTTTTTTAAGAGGTTAGGTGTTATTATGAACTCAAAAGGAATTGCTGCTGTTGCGAAGTCTATCCGCAGCCTGTCTATGGATGCCATTCAAAAAGCAAATTCTGGTCATCCAGGTCTTCCGTTGGGAGCTGCCGAAGCTGCAGCTGTTCTTTATGGCGAGGTCTTAAAGCACAACCCTGCCAATTCAAAATGGGTAGACCGCGACCGATTCGTTCTTTCTGCCGGACACGGCTCAATGCTTCTTTATTCAGCACTTCATCTTGCCGGTTACAAAGTTTCAATGGACGATATCAAGTCATTCCGTCAGGTTGGCTCAAAATGTCCTGGACACCCGGAATTTGGTGACACAGACGGCGTTGAATGTACTGCAGGTCCGCTCGGACAGGGTGTTTCAATGGCAGTCGGTATGGCAATCGCTGAGTCAATGCTTGCCGCACGCTTCAATACTGCAAATCACAAAATCGTAGGCCACTACACATATTCTTTGGTCGGTGAAGGCTGTCTCCAGGAAGGTGTTGCTTCAGAAGCATCTTCTCTCGCAGGTAACCTCAAGCTCGGTAAACTCATCGTCCTTTATGATCAGAATAAAATTTCTATCGACGGATGCACAGATATCACTTTCACTGATGACATCGCAAAACGCTACGAAGCATACGGCTGGCAGGTTCTCAAAGGTGACATGTATGATGTAGAGGGCATGGTTAAACTCATCAATGAAGCAAAAGCATGTTCTGACAAACCATCTTTGATTATGCTCAAATCTGTAATCGGTAAGGGCGCTCCAAAAGAAAACACCGCTGATGTTCACGGTGCTCCACTCGGTGCAGAAGGCGTTGTTGCTGCCAAAAAAGCACTCGGTCTTCCAGAAGACAAAGATTTCTATGTTGAACCAGAAGCCTACGAATTCTTCAGAGAAAAGGCAAAAGATTTTGCAAAAGCGGAAGCTGACTGGAACGCAGAATTCGAAGCATGGGCAAAAGAAAATCCTGAGCTTAAAAAACAGTGGGATGCATTCCACTCAGATGCTGCCACAGCTGAAGTTGCTGATGTTGAATACAAAGTCGGCGATTCATGCGCAACTCGTGATGCTTCAGGCAAAGGCTTGAACATGATTGCTGCACGCTACGGAAACTTGGTCGGTGGTTCCGCTGACTTGATGGGTCCGAACAAAACAGCATTCAAGGCTTACGACGAAGGCACTTATTCTGCTGCAAACCGCAAAGGTCGCACAATCGAGTACGGTATCCGCGAATTCGCAATGAGCGCAGTTTGTGCAGGTATTTCTCTGCATGGCGGATTGCGTCCGTTCTGCGCAACATTCCTTGTATTCGCTGATTACTTGCGACCAAGCTTGCGAGTTGTTTCTTTGATGAAACAGCCTGTAATCTATGTATTCACACACGATTCAATCTATGTCGGTGAAGACGGCCCAACACACCAGCCAATCGAAACAATGGCTTCACTGCGCGCAATTCCTGGTGTTCAGGCAATCCGTCCAGGCGACCCAGAAGAGTCAATCGAAGCATGGAAGATTGCATACGCTTCAAAAGATCATCCGGTATGTATGGCATTTACTCGTCAGGCATTGCCAGTTTACGAAAAAGCTGACAAAAACTGGAAGACCAACATGGCAGAAAAAGGTGCTTATGTTGTTCAGGAAGGAAGCGCAAGTCCGGATATTACAATCCTTGCAAGCGGTTCAGAAGTCAGCATGGCTTTGGACGCAGCAAAGCTCGTTTCTGGCAAAACAATCCGCGTAGTTTCTGTTCCAGATTTGAAGAAATTCTCTGACCTTTCACAGGCAGAAAAAGATTCAATCATCGGAAAGGCAAAACGAATCGTTTGTACAGAAGCTGGAATCCGCACTGAATGGCTCCAGTTCACAAGCAAAGAAAACTGCTTCTGCATTGACCGCTTCGGCGAATCAGGACCTGCAAAGAAGGTCGCAGAAGACATGGGCTTCACTGCTCAGGAACTTGCCAAACTTTTGAATAAATAAATAAAACAGGGGGTGCACTTCAAAGCATCCCCTGTTCTATTTTAAAGCAAAACTTATCAATCAGCACTTTCATTATTCACTGAAAATCAATTTTGCAAATTAAAAAAAAGGGTGTAAACTTATTGCAGAAGATTTTCAGGAGGTTGAACTTATGATGCTGAAGAACCATATCGGTCGAAAAGACATTATTTCGTGCGTTTTATGCAAAGATGCCCCATGCAGCAATGCCTGTCCAAAACTTGATCCCGCCAAGGCCATCCGAAGCGTATGGTTTGATAATCAGGACATAGCAGCCATCAAACTTCCAAAAGAAAGTCCTTGCGCCAGCTGTGATGCACCATGCGAAAAAGCCTGCATTAAATCCGGCAAAGTTCCTGTCAAATCCGTAATTTCGCGCTTAATCGAAGAAGTGTGTCCAGAAACTGAAATCGACATTCCAGAAGACGAAAAACGCCTTGCCTGCGATATATGCGGAATCCCGCTTGAAAATCCCTTCCTTCTTTCATCTTCGGTCGTTGCGTCTACTTATGACATGTGTGCGCGTGCCTTTGAAGCAGGCTGGGCAGGAATCAGCTTTAAGACAATATGTTCCTTCGACATTCACGAGGCTTCCCCACGATATTCGGCCATTAAAGGTGACAACGGAAGCCTGATTGGTTTCAAAAATATCGAGCAACTTTCTGACCATAGCGTTGCCGAAAACATGGAAATTTTCCGGCGCTTAAAAGAAAAATATCCCACAAAATTCATATTGGCCTCAATCATGGGGCAGGACGAAGAAGAATGGGAATCGCTTGCGAAACTCTGTGAAGAAAACGGAGCAAATGCAATCGAACTCAATTTTTCATGCCCGAACATGCAAAAAGACGGTCTCGGCTCTGATATCGGGCAAATTCCTGAGCTGGTCGAAAAATACACGCGTGCCGCAAAACGAGGCACTACGATTCCAGTGCTTGCAAAACTCACACCAAATGTCGCGAAAATGAGTCCAGCGGCAGAAGCAGCATTAAGAGGCGGCGCAGACGGAATTGCGGCAATCAACACGATTAAAAGTGTCATCGGTGTCAGTCCATACACATATGTCTCTTCCCCGGCGGTAAAAGGCAAATCGGCTATCGGCGGATACAGCGGAAGTGCCGTAAAACCAATTGCCCTCAGATTTATCTCGGAAGTCGCTCAGAATCCTAAGCTCAAAAATCTTCATATAAGCGGAATGGGCGGTGTCGAAACCTGGCGAGATGCACTCGAATTCATATTGATGGGTTCGGGTTCGATTCAAGTCACAACGGCTGTCATGCAGTACGGATATCGGATTGTCGAAGACCTCAAGGCCGGATTGAATTATTATCTGGCTCAAATGGGAATCGCGTCCGTCAAAGACTTAATCGGCGCCGGATTAGACAGTGTAAGCGATACGACAGATGTTCTTGAAAGAGACACAATCCTTTTCCCGTCATTCAATCTCGAAAAATGTATTGGATGCGGAAGATGTGTAATTTCCTGCAACGACGGCGGTCACCAGGCAATCAAATTTGAAAACCGCGTTCCAAAACTGGACGGAAGCAAATGTGTTGGCTGCCACCTGTGCAGACTAGTCTGTCCAGAGGAAGCGATAAACACCTCAAACAAGAGAATTCACAGGCCGGCACCAACAAAAAGCTGAAACTGCCACACTAAAAATCACAACTGTGGTATAATGCGCACATGAAAATCATCTCGAATGTGCAGGAAGAAGCTGGAAATGTGTCGTTATGAAATCCGGGAAGTCAGTTCTGCTGATGCAGAGCGGCTTCTTGAAATCTACTCATATTATGTTCTCAATACGGCAATTTCTTTTGAATATGATGTTCCGAGCCTCGAAGAATTCACCGGCCGAATTGAACGCATAAAAAAGAATTTTCCATATCTTTGTATTCTCGAAGACGGTAAAATCGTCGGATATGCGTACGCAAGTGCCTTTCATGAGCGGGCAGCATACAAGCATTGCGCGGAACTGAGCATCTATCTTGACAAAAACTCGCATGGGAACGGCTACGGCAGAGCTTTGTATGAAGAACTCGAAAATCGGCTCAAGAAAATCGGGATTTTAAACGCCTACGCCTGCATTGCTTCAACAAAAAAAGAAGACGAATATCTCACAAATAACAGCGAGCACTTTCATTCTCATCTGGGCTTCCGAAAATGCGGGGAATTCACCAGATGCGGCCTTAAATTCGACCGATGGTATGACATGATTTGGATGGAAAAATTCCTCGGTTAAAGGATTTTGTAAAAATATGACGATTCAACAGGCAAAATCTTACGGAAAATCAAATCTTCCCTCTTCTCCGACACCGGCTCTTGATACCGAAGTGATTTTACAGCACATTACGGGCTTCGATAAAACGCATCTTCTTTTAAATCGCGATTTTGAGCTTTCCAGCGAGCAGGAATCTTTATTCACAAAGGCAATCGACAGGAGAAAAACAGGGTTCCCGATTGCGTACATAACTGGTCACAAAGAGTTTTTCGGGCTGGATTTTTATGTAACGCCGGATGTCCTGATTCCCAAGCCGGACACGGAACTTCTTGTGGAACTTGCAATTGACGCACTCGATGACAAATTTCGTTCAAATCCCGGCACAATTCCTACGGTATGCGATATGTGCACGGGCAGCGGTTGTGTTGCACTTTCGATTGCAAATAAAATCAGCACGGATTCAAAAAATGAATACCGATTAAGTTTGACTTGCGCAGATATAAGTGAAAAAGCTCTTTCAGTGGCGAAAAAAAACGCAGAGAGACTGTTTGGAAAAGAAAATGCGCCGCACGAGCGAGCCGAAAATTCTTGTCATGGCACTGATGCCGCAAATTTTCACTTTATTCAGTCCAATTTATTCGAAAACATTCCTCACAGTTTTGATTTAATCGTCACTAATCCGCCTTATGTTCCGCATCAAGAATCGCTCGAACTTTTAAAAGACGGAAGAAGCGAGCCTCTTCTGGCACTTGACGGGGATGTTACTGAATCTGGTGATTTTTCGAACACAAATGACGGTCTTGCCCTAATCCGAAGGCTTGTTCCGCAATGTTATGAGCACTTGAACCGAAACGGCGTACTGATTATGGAAACCGGCGAATACAACGCAGAAGAAACCGCCGTTCTTTTCAAAAATGCAGGTTTCCGCAATGTAAAAATCGAATACGACATGAACGAGATGATGCGGGATGTCGTGGGAGTAAAATAACATGACACCTTTAGAAAAATACTACAATAAATTCAAGGAAGATCACCGGCTCACCACACGCCACGGAATTGTTGAATTTACCGTCTCGATGAAGCACATTCATGACTGCATTGAGTTAATCCGGCAAGGCCAAAATGACAATTCTTCTATAAAGATTCTTGATGTCGGGGCAGGAACAGGGCGATACTCAGTGGCGCTTTCGCGTGAAGGCTTTGATGTTACCGCAGTTGAACTGGTCGCACATAATCTGGAAATTCTTCGTGGCAAGCATGAAAATGTAAAATCATGGCAGGGAGATGCCCGCGACCTTCATTTTCTGCCAGCAGAATCCTTTGATGTCACGCTGCTTTTTGGGCCGATGTATCACCTTCACTCTGATGAAGACCGACTTGCCGCCCTCAATGAAGCAAAACGAGTCACAAAAAAGAATGGCTTTATCCTTGTGGCATATCTGATGAATGAATACGCGGTTTTAAGCTATTGTTTCCGCGAAGGTAAAATCAAGGAAGTGCTTCAAAAAGGAACTTTGACAAAAGATTTTCATACAATCACCAACATAAATGACGATTTGTACTGCTACACAAGACTTGAAGACATGAACATGCTGAACGAAAAGGCAGGGCTCAATCGAATCAAAATTTTTGCCCCGGACGGTGCAGCCGATTATATGAGGCGGGAACTGAACGCCCTTGATGAAGAAAGTTTCCAACATTTCATCGAATATCAGCTGGCTGTATGTGAACGCGCAGATTTGCTTGGAGCAAGCTCCCACACAGTCGATGTACTAAAAAAATAGAGGGAGGCAGAATCAGCATGGATTCCAGCCTACCCTCTCATTTTGCTTTTAAAAAAGCTAAAAATTCGCCCTATTAAGCGATTTCAACAATCCAGCCTTCTGGAGCCTTTTCGGTTCCCATCTGGATTCCGGTGAGTGTTTCACGGAGCTTTTTGAGGACAGGACCGATTTCATCCATGCCGCTTGGAACATTGATTTTTGTTCCGTGATCATCGATGCAACCGATTGGGCTGATTACGGCAGCAGTACCGCACAAACCGACTTCTACGAAATCCTTGAGCTCGTTTTTGTTGACAGGTCGTTCTTCAACCTCAATGTGCAGATAGTCTTTTGCAACCTGAACAAGTGAACGGCGTGTGATAGAAGGCAAAATGCTGTTTGATTTTGGAGTAACAAGTTTGCCGTCTTTTGTAACGAAGAGGATGTTTGCACCGCCAGTTTCTTCGATATATGTGTGTGTTGCAGGATCTGTGTACATGTTTTCTGCAAAGCCGTTTTTATGAGCGTCAACGATGTTGTGAAGGCTCATTGCATAGTTCAAGCCGGCCTTGATGTCACCGGTACCATGAGGAGCCGCACGGTCAAGGTCAGAAATGCGGACTGTGATTGGCTTTACGCCACCCTTGAAATATGGGCCTACAGGAGTAACGAGAATTCGGAACTGATATTCATCAGCAGGTTTTACACCGATTACGGCACTTGAACCGAACATATATGGACGGATGTACAAAGTTGCTCCGCTTCCAAACGGAGGTACCCATTCAATATTTGCCTTGATTGTATCGATTACAGCCTTGATCCAGCGGTCTTTTGGGAAAACAGGCATTTCAAGACGCTCACAGCTGTCCTTCATGCGGTCTGCATTCAAATCTGGACGGAATGTGACGATTTTTCCGTCTGCTGTAGTGTATGCTTTCAAGCCTTCAAAACAAGTCTGAGCATACTGCAAGACGCCCGCACATTCTGAAATTGTAATTGAGTGGTCGCTTGTGAGTCTTCCTTCGTCCCAAGCACCGTTTTTGTAATTTGCAACGAAACTTTTTGTGGTTTCCATGTAACCGAAAGGCAAATTTGCCCAGTCCAAATCCTTAGCCATAATTTTTACCTCTGTTTAACAAGTAAAGATGAAATAAGAATATCACTAATTAAAGGCTTTTTCAATATTTGGGTGCACCGGCTTACGCCGTCGGGCTTTCCGCACTTCCGCTGTTCGCTACATACCGCAAGCGGTACGCCTGACGGCGGTGCTACAATCCCTTGCACTTCTAAATTGCGTTTCGGAAAAACTGTGCTATAATATCTGCATCTTAATATCCTGGAGAAAACACATGAAAATTACAGATTCAATCAAATACATTGGCGTAGACGACCACGAAATCGACCTTTTTGAAGGCCAGTTCGATGTGCCAAACGGAATGGCTTACAATTCCTACATCATTATTGATGAAAAAATCGCCGTAATGGATTCAGTTGACGCACATTTCGGCGAACAGTGGCTCTCAAATCTCAAAAATGAACTCTCAGACCGCAAGCCCGATTACCTCGTCGTTCAGCACATGGAAATGGATCACTCTGCCAACATCAAAAAATTCGCTGAATCTTACCCGGAGGCAAAAATTGTTTCTTCAAAAATGGCTTTCGTCATGATGAAAAGCTATTTCGGCACTGATTTTGCAGACAGACAGCTTGTAGTGGCCGAAGGAAGCAAACTTGAACTCGGAAAACACACTCTTAACTTCATCGCAGCTCCAAATGTTCACTGGCCAGAAGTTATTTTCACCTATGAATCAAGCGAAAAAGTTCTTTTCTCAGCCGATGCCTTCGGTAAATTCGGTGCAAATGACTATGACGACCCGGAAGGCTGGGCTTGTGAGGCACGCCGTTATTACTTTGGAATCGTCGGAAAATTCGGTGCAAATGTTCAGGCTGTTCTCAAAAAAGCAGCGGCCCTCGAAATCAACACACTCGCTCCATTGCACGGTCCTGTTCTCTCAGGCGATGATGCAAAAGAATCACTCCGCCTGTACGATATCTGGTCAAGCTATGGAGTCGAAACTGAAGGTGTATGCGTTCTATACACTTCAGTCTACGGCAACACAAAGCAGGCTGCAGAAAAGTTCGCTGAAATCTTAAAGGTAAAAGGCTGTCCAAAAGTCGCAATTTCTGACCTTGCCCGTGAAGACACTTATGAATGTGTTGAAGATGCATTCCGCTACGGAAAACTCGTCCTTGCAACAACAACTTATAACGGCAGTGTTTTCCCGATTATGCGTGAATTCATCGAACATCTAACAGAGCGCGGCTATCAGAACCGTAAAATCGGCTTTATCGAAAACGGAAGCTGGGCACCGATGGCAGCAAAAAACATGGCCACAATGTTTGAGTCATGCAAAAACCTCACATTCTGCGAATCAAAAGCAACCATAAAGATTGCCATGAACGAAGAAACAAACGCACAGCTTGAAAAACTTGCGGAAGAAATTCTTAAATAACAGAATCATCAAATAAAGGAGTTCCGGATGAATAATTTTACTTTCTATGCACCTACAAAAGTCGTCTTTGGAAAAGGCACTGAGTCACAGGTTGGCTCGCTTGTTGCTTCTCAAAACTGCAAAAAAGTCCTGATTCACTATGGAAGCGGGAGTGTCAAAAAAACGGGGCTCCTTGACCGCGTAAAAAAATCTCTTGATGAGGCTGGCATTTCATACATCGAACTTGGCGGAGTCGTTCCAAATCCACGGCTCACGCTCGTTCGTGAAGGAATCGCGCTCTGCAAAAAAGAAAGCGTAGATTTTATTCTGGCAGTAGGTGGCGGTTCTGTAATCGACAGTGCAAAAGCAACCGGTTACGGAGCAACAAACGATTTCGATGTCTGGGATATTTTTGAAAAAAAGAATTCCCCCAAAAAGTGTCTTCCAATCGGTGTCGTTCTCACGATTGCGGCCAGCGGAAGTGAAATGAGCAACAGTGCGGTAATCACAAATGAAGACGGATGGAAAAAACGCGGAAGCAATTCCGACACATGCCGTCCAAAATTTGCGATTATGAACCCTGAGCTTACAATGACGCTCCCAACCTACCAGACCATGTGCGGTTCCACAGACATTCTGATGCATACAATGGAACGCTACTTCACAGGCAGTACAAACATGCAGATTACAGACGGAATTGCCGAAAGTCTCATGCGCACGGTTATCGAAAACACAAGGATTTTATTGAAGAATCCGAATGATTATGATGCCCGTGCTGAAATCATGTGGGCTGGAAGTCTGAGCCATAATGATTTGACCGGACTTGGTAACGGTGGTAACGATTTTGCAACGCACCGTCTTGAGCACGAACTCGGCGGAATGTTTGATGTTGCGCACGGTGCAGGTCTTGCCGCCCTTTGGGGAACCTGGGCAAGATATGTTTATAAAGACTGCCTTGCACGATTTAAAAAGTTCGCGCTCAAAGTATGGGATGTCGAGAATAGCGGCTCTGATGAAGAAATTGCCCTCAAAGGAATTGAAGCAATGGAAAACTTCTACCGCGAAATCAACATGCCTGTAAACCTTCGCGAACTCGGAATCAACGCGACCGACGAGCAAATCACGGAACTTGCAAAAAAATGTGCTGTTGCCACCGGCGGCAAAGTCGGAAGCGCAAAAGTTCTTTACGAAGAAGACATGCGAAAAATCTTCGATGCGGCCCGGTAAAACCGCATCCTTTTCAACATTTTTTTCTCTTGACCCGCAAATCTCATAGGGAGTATGATTTTCTCATTATGAAAAAAATTACATCAATCATACTCTCTGCTTTTATAGCTCTTTCTTCTGTTTCCGCTCAGGATGCAGATTCTTACGAAATCAAAGTTTCTTCACCAAACGGCTCCCCAGCTCTCGCACTTGCCACTCTGGCAGAAAAAAAGCCTGAAAACTACACATATATCGCCGCAGAAACTATTGCCGCTGAATTTGCAAACGCAAAATCTGATTTTATCGTTGCACCGGTCAATGCGGGCGCAAAACTTTACAAAATGGGCAAATCGAAGTACAAGCTGGCGGCAGTTCTCACATGGGGAAATTTGTATTTTGCATCTCAAAAAAAGAATTTCAAGATTAAAGACATCAAAAAGAATGAGATTACGCTGTTCGGCGAAAACACAATCAACGCGTCTGTAGCACTCGCCGCTCTCCAGTCAAACAAGATTTCTGCAAAAAGCGTTAATTATTTAGGAAGTGCGGCGGCAACGCAAAATCTTCTGCTTTCAGATTCAAATGCAATCGTTTTAACCGCAGAACCACTTCTTTCAGCTGCCAAAATGAAGAACCAAAAAATCATCGCATACCCGGTGAATGACTTGTATAAAAAGGCATCTGGATTCGATGGTTACGCACAGGCAGGACTTTTTGTAAAGGCCGAAACAGCTCAAAATCATGCCGAAGTTGTAAAAGACTTCCTCAAGGCCGCAGAAGAATCATGCAAAAAGTGCACGGATGACATTCCTTCTGTCGCAAAAGCTGCTGAATTGCTTGAAATCATGCCGAACGCGAAACTTGCACAGAGTGCCATTCCAAACTGTGCAATCAGATTCGTAAGTGCCAGTGAAGCCAAAAAACAGGTCGAAACTACAGCTCAAATTGACTTGAAGCAGTTTGGCGGAGCAATCCCAGCTGACAATTTTTACTATGGAGAATAAAAAGCCTGGCAGGCTAGCAAATTCACTCACATTTTGTCTCGGAATTATCCTGATTGGGCTGATTCTTCAGCTGCTCGGAAAGGCTAAGGGCGATTCCCTGGTTTTTCCGAGCGTAATTAAAATTTTAAGAACATTTTTCCGTCTTCTTGCAAGCGAACGCACCTATTTTCTTATTAAAACAACCCTCTTCCATCTGTTCATTTCTTTGTTTTTTTCTACAATTATTGCGGTTGTGATTGGAATGGCAGAAGGCTTGTGCATTTTTGTACGAAACCTTCTCAAACCACTGATGATTATGCTGCGCTCGATTCCGATTATCGTTCTGGTTGTCATTATCATGGTGCTTGCGGATTACAGCAAGGTTCCGGTGATTGCGGCAAGCATCGTTCTTGTTCCTTTAATCAGTGAAGCAACTTGCGAAGGATGCCGACGGATTGACCGAGAACTTATTGATGTCTACCGCTTAAACGGAAGTTTTTCACTGCAAATTCTGTTCAAAGTTTACATTCCGCTGATGGCAGGTTATCTGAAACAGGCTTATGTAAATGCGGTCGGAATGGGAATAAAAATCGTAATCACAACAGAGTATCTTGTTCAGACCAGAAATTCCCTTGGAAAAGCGGTCTATTCGAGCACATATTTTAATGAATATGAAGAGATTTATGCCTGGGCTTTGATTATGATTCTGCTGGTGCTCTTTTTGAGCGAAATTCCTGTTGTAGTGGCAAAATGCTGTGCCCCAAATTTAAAAAACGGCTAATCTTCACGGACAGCTTTCATTTCTTTTTTGCGGGCATACATTGCTTTGTCGGCACGGCGGAAAACATTCAAAACATTAGAGTCAACTTCGCGGTCATAGAGCGCATAGCCGAGTGCCGCAGAAACCCGCTCCCACGGTTCAAGGTCTTCATTGCGTGAAAGGCCGTCAATCCGCATGTTGAAATCGAGCACACGCATTTCGATGTTTTTGAAGTCTTCGCCTTCGATAATTACGACAAATTCATCGCCGCCAATTCTGAAGACCGGCGAATTTTTGAAAATTTTACAGGTAATTGCGCTGAGCTTTTTGATTGTGACATTTCCCTGTTCATGACCGAAAGTGTCGTTGATTTTTTTGAGGAAATTGAGGTCAATCATGACGATTCCGAATTCCTTGAAACCGTCCTGCATTTTCCATTCGATATTGCGAACTTCGCTGTCATAGGCGTTTTTGTTACGGATTCCAGTGAGCGGGTCGCGGTTGGCCAAAACATCCATCTTTTCGGCCTGTTCCTGCGTAATTTTGAGTTTTTGTGCCGTGGCGAAAAGATTTTTGATGTAATTTTCGATTTCGAGAATCAAATGTGCAGACTGGCGGTAAAGGGAAGAAATTTCGTTTTTGCCGCTGGTTTCTGCTTCGATTTTACTTGCAATATCAGGATTCTTTTCTCGTGTGTATTGCTGCAAATTCGCTTCAAGGCGAATGATTTTTTTAATGTAACGGGTATTTATGAAAAACAGCATCAGCCCGATACAGACAACAAGAACAATACCGACAGCGCTCGTCTGAACGAAAGTGTTTTGAAGAATTGCCTTGTTGACATCTTTGACTTCAATTTCCGTACCGATAAGACCAAGTTTTTGACCATTTATGATAAGCGGTGTGTAAAATGCGTAAGTGTGCCCCCAATCATTATTCCAGACTTGAAAACTGTTCTGTTTTTGGCCGGTGAACCAGGTATCCCATTGAACACGGTATTTGTCATAGTCATCGTGATATTCATCGCCAAGATAGAGGTATTTGCCCTCCATTGCTTTTTTGCCGTCAAAGCCTTTGTGGGAACGCTCACCGTCAATCATGTAGACCATGTTGTAAATATTTTCTTTTGGAACCAGATAATATGTATAAGGAAGACTGAAGGCTTTTCTCGCATTTTCAAAAGTCAGAAGCCAGTATTCGTGAATGTAAACAAAGTAGGCCATCCGAACCTCTTCTGAAAGAGAGTTGAAGCCTGTATGATTTTCGCCATCATCTGGACTTTGGGTTTGTGCAAGAAGCCGTTCATATTCACGCTGTGCCGTGAGATATTCGGTAAAATTGTAAGGAATATCGGCTTCAGCAAAATGCTTCATGTAATATTCCTGATATTTTATGAAGTCTTCGCCGGACTCCTGAATCAGATGCTCAAGGTAATCACCGATTTTTTTTACCGTGTACAGGCACTGAGCTTTATAAGACTTCATCTGACTAAAATAAGTTGCCAGCCCACTGGAGAGAAGCGCAAAAGCCGTGAATATAGAAAAAATCAACGCAAATTTGAAAAGCAGTCCATCGGTGCGTTTTTTCATTTTACGCCTCCTTTTTCTTCGATTATAGCACTTTTGAATGGAATTTGAAAATTTAATTTTCAGACAAAGATTTTAAGACTTCATGAAATTCCGGGTAATCCTTTTTGATTTGAACGATTCTGCCGCTGCCGTTGACGAAGCAATGTTCGCTGAAAGCCTCGCAGACAGTTTCGCCTTTTTCGTTTTTCATTGTGTAATTGATTTTGAATTTGATGCCGGAATATTCGGCGATTGAAACTTCGATAGAAACGGTGTCCGCAAAGGTCGTTGAATGTTTATATTTGCAGCCCACGCTGACCACCGGAGAGATTATCCCTTCAGATTCAAGTCTTGCGTAATCCCAACCGATTTGCCTCAGAAAATCAACCCTCGCCTCTTCCATCCAGCGGATGTAGTTCGAATGATGTGTGATTCCCATTTTGTCAGTTTCATAATATTGAACATAGTGAGTGTATGTTTTAATTTCCATTTTAAAACCTCCTGAGCGGACATTCAGAGAGCCTGATTTTTTCACAAAGTTCTTCCATTCCGGTCGATGCGAAATAATCTGAAAGCACATCTTTTGTAACCCGTGCTTCAGGCCCGATTCTGATTTCCGTGAACAATTCATGATAAGGAATTGATAGGTTTTTGCATACATCACGGAGCTTCAAAATGTAATATTTTTTGATATTCGTTTCTTCGACAAAAAAGTGTGGTTCCCCAAGATATTTGCTGACATCATAAGGCAGAGAAACCAGACGATATTCGCGTTCGCTTATAAAAGACGGATGCTTAAAAAGAGGCGAACTTGTAACAAGGCGATTGAAAAGCTGGCGACATTCAGGGGAATCATTTTTGACATCAGAAAGAATCAGCGTTGAAAGTTCCGACACGATTTCAAGGGCATCGCAATTTTCAGAATAATTCACTTTGTAGAGCGGTGCATGGCCTGCTTCCCCGATTTTTTCAAGAAGAGCCTTGTCAAAAGCAATGCTCACCCCCATTCCATTTTTGGCGTATCGTGCCCATTGCGCGGCATCATCACAATATTCGCTGAAGCAACTCGCATAACTTGAAAGCTTGTCAAAATCACGCAAATTTTCGATAAAAAGACCTTCAAGGCGTGCGTAATAATCAGGGGAAATTCTTTTTTTAACGGCAGATTTAAGCTCTTTGATGAAATATTGCATTTCCTGGCTGTCGTTCATTCGCCGGAGATTCCAAAGCCAAATTTCGCCGTTCGAAATGATTCCACGCATTGCATTGAAATCCGTGTAATGATAGAGACTTATGCGAGATTTTTCACTAGAAACCGGCATGGCAAAATCCTTCTTTTAAAGATATTATTTGAGAAATTGTCTGTTGTCAAATTCCGTGCTATCATGTTGCTATGAGCTGCGGTTTTTCAATAAAAAGTCTATTTTCTTCCATTATAATTGCGTTTTCCATGTTCTCTGCCGTACCAATGCCCCGAATTGAATGGAATCAAAAAAACATGCGTTACATGATGTGCGCTTTCCCTTTCGTGGGCGCTTTAATCGCCTTTTTTTGTGCAATATGGCTTTTTTGGGGATGGCGGCTTTTCGCTGTTTTTGGAAAAAACCTTTCGCCGCACATTCTTGCACTCGGTTTAACACTAATTCCAATTCTCATCTCTGGCGGAATTCACATCGACGGTTTTATGGACACCTGCGACGCACTTGCAAGCCATGCCTCTCGCGAAAAGAAACTTGAGATTTTAAAAGACAGTCACTCAGGAGCATTTGCGGTGCTGGGCTGCGTAATTTATTTTCTGTCGTTTTATATCATTTCACTTGAACTATGCACACGATTTTTGAACTTTCACATGGATTTCAGATTTTTGCTTCCTATTTTAAGTGTCTTTTTGTTTTCAAGATTTTTCAGTGCTCTTGCGGTCGCCACATTCCCAATCGCCAAAGATTCCGGCCTCGTGCACACTTTCTCAACATCCACTGCGAAATTGTTCACGGCTCTTTTCTGCGAGATTATGATTTTTATCATTTCAATCACCCTGATTTTTTTCTGCGGCCGCAACGGCATTCTCCCGCTTTTTTCATCACTGGCAGCGTTTCTTTTCTATTATCTCCTTACAAAACAAAATTTCGGCGGAATCACCGGTGACACCGCAGGCTGGTTCGTCCAAATATCCGAACTAGCAGGCCTAGCCGTACTACTTTTCGCATAGGCCGATATTCAAAACTCCCCTCTTGCATAAAATCGCGGAATTTGATTTAATTCTCGTACAATTTGAGAATCAGTCGCAATTTTGGAGATTTATGACTTATAACACGGAGCAGCGGACCGCTTTGCTCAATTTTCTTACAGAAAATCCTGACAAGACATTTTCCGCAAAAGAAATCGCACTTTCTCTGGCCGGAAAGAACATCAGTAAAAGCTCAGTTTACAGAAATCTTGCCGAACTTGAAAACGAACGGAAAATCAAGCGAATCACAAAAGCCGGAAGCAACGAGTCTTTCTATCAATTTTTCGACAATTCGGAATGCAAAAATCACATTCATCTTTCCTGCACAAAATGCGGAAAAATCTTCCATCTCGAAAGCAAACAAACCGAGCGGCTTGTGAGCGAAGTTGAAGAGGCAGACGGTTTTGAAATCAGCAAAAGCGAAACCACGCTGTACGGAACCTGCAAGGAATGTGGAACGAGGAATTAAATATGAAAAAATTGTTTTTAATCTGTGTAAATATTTTGTTGATTTTTAATTTCACTTCATGCCGTGAAAAAGCTGCGGCCGTACAAGAAGCGTCTCCAAATTCAGCAAAATTCACGGTTCTTTCCACAATTTTTCCGTCTTATGACTGGGCAAAAAATCTTGTCGCTGGCAGTGATTCATTTGCAGTCGATTTACTTTTAAAAGACGGCGTGGACATGCACTCATATCAGCCTTCAGCTGCGGACATCGTTAAAATCTCCACAGCCGATATTTTCATCTATGTTGGAGGCGAATCAGACGCATGGATTTCTGACGCACTAAAAAATGCCACAAACAAGGACATGATTGTCATAAATCTCATGGAGGTTTTAAAGGGATTCGTCAAGCAGGAAGAAATTATTGAAGGCATGCAGGGGGAAGATTCCAGCGAAGAAGATGAAGAGGAAGAATTTGACGAACATGTCTGGCTTTCACTGAATAACGCAATCGCCGCTTCAAATCAAATTGCCCGCTCTCTAATGGAAAAAGATGAATCAAATTCTTCTATATATATGGCAAATCTTGTGAGCTATATGCAGAAACTCATTTCGCTTAAAAACGAATATTCATCTGCTTTCGGTGAAAAGACAATTATTGTCTGTGACCGCTTTCCTTTCCGCTATCTGGCCGACGAATTCGGAATCAAATACTATGCGGCTTTCCCAGGATGTTCTGCGGAAACTGAGGCAAGTTTTGATACAATCGCGTTCCTTGCAGGAAAAATTGACGAGCTTGAGGCAAATTCTGTCTTTGTTACAGAAAGCGCAGACAAAAAAATTGCCAGAACGGTAGTCTCTAGTTCACACCACACTCACAGCAAAATCATCACGCTTGATTCCATGCAGTCCACCACACTCAAACAGGCAAAAAAAGGCGCCGACTACATTGAAATCATGCGTGCAAACCTTGAGGCACTTAAATAAACAGGAATTTTATGGCACAACTGACTTGTGAAAATCTTACTTTGGGGTACGACTCAAAGGTTATCATCAAAAATCTCTCTTTCAGCGTGAATGCGGGCGATTACCTGTGCATTCTTGGCGAAAACGGAAGCGGCAAATCAACGCTCATGAAGACGATTCTCCATCTCGTAAAGCCGATTGAAGGCAAAATTACGACAGGAGACGGCCTTTTGGCAGACGAAATCGGTTATCTTCCACAGCAGACCATGATTCAAAAAGATTTTCCTGCCAGCGTGCGTGAAATCGTCCTTTCGGGCTGTCAGTCAAGATGCGGCAAACGCCCTTTCTACATAAAGTCAGAAAAATTACTGGCGGCCAAAGCAATAGCGAAAATGGGAATTTCCGACCTTGCAAAAAAATGTTACCGGGAACTTTCCGGCGGCCAGCAGCAACGGGTTCTTCTTGCGCGTGCATTATGCGCCACACAGAAAATGCTCTTTCTTGACGAGCCAGTAAGCGCACTTGATCCAGCCGCACAGAAAGAAATGTACTCGCTCATTGAAAGCCTGCACAACGAGGGCATTACAATCATCATGATTAGCCACGATGTGGAAGCCGCCCTAAAATACGCGACGCATGTACTTCACATAG
The DNA here is from genome assembly GCF_946187725.1 of uncultured Treponema sp. GTDB lineage: Bacteria > Spirochaetota > Spirochaetia > Treponematales > Treponemataceae > Treponema_D. Next base: position 5,954 of record NZ_CAMHSK010000032.1, on the reverse strand, counting down.
GCGAAACCATTTTCTTTGGAACAAAAGAAGAGTTCATTCACAAAACCACCTGCCCCGACTGCAACGGCCAGATAAAAAAAATCCTGTGGAACGGAAAACGGAAAGTTGAAAGCTGAAAGATTAAAGCGGAAAGTTGATTTTTTTGAGGAGATTTTTTTATGATTGAGGACATTATCACCACATTTCACCTTAATTTTCCCTTCGTGCAGAGGGCTTTTATCGTCGGCATTTTGGTTGCGCTCTGCTCGTCTCTGCTTGGGGTTACGCTCGTCCTTAAACGATTCAGCTTTATCGGTGATGGACTGAGCCATGTCGCTTTTGGTGCGATGTCCGTAGCTGCAGTGCTAAATCTTACAAACAATATGTACCTTGTTCTTCCGGTTACAGTTATTGCCGCAATCCTTCTTTTGAGAACAGGTAAAAATACAAAGATTCAGGGAGATGCCGCAGTCGCAATGATTAGCGTGGCTTCGCTTGCACTCGGCTATCTGATTATGAACATCTTTAAGCCATCAAACAATCTTTCGGGTGATGTATGCACAACGCTTTTCGGCTCGTATTCAATTCTCACGCTCACACCGGGCGAAGTCTGGCTCTGCGTTGGTCTTTCAATCGCCGTAATCGCAGCATTTTTCATATTTTACAATAAGATTTTTGCCGTTACCTTTGATGAATCTTTTGCACAGGCAGTCGGAACACACGCGAGCGTCTACAATCTCGTGATTGCAATCATAATCGCCGTGATTATCGTGCTTGCAATGAATCTTGTCGGCTCTCTTTTGATTTCCGCACTCGTAATATTCCCGGCACTTTCGGCAATGCGAGTTTTCAAAAGCTTCAAATCAGTCACAATCTGCTCTGTAATCATAAGCGTAACCTGCTCGCTCGCAGGATTATTGATTTCGGTTCCGGCCGGCACTCCAGTCGGTTCAACAATTGTTGCCGCTGATTTGCTTTGCTTCTTCGCATTCTACATTGCAGGAAAGATTAAAAGCTGATTTTAGCAATTGGCTCAAAAGGCTACAGTTTTTCGTTTTTGGCCCGATTCCAAATGTCCATCATGTCACGATGATTCTCGTGAGTCATTTCAAGATTTTTAGCCTTCATACCATCTTCAACACGCCTGAAACGGAATTCGAATTTTCGCATTGCCTTTTCAAGTGCGATGCTTGGGTCAACTCCAATCCAACGACCATAATTTATAAGACAGTGAAGGACATCGCCGTATTCTTCTTCAAGATGGAGCTGGGCCTTTTTCTGCTCTTCGGTCGGATTCGTAACAGTGAGAGGCTTTGAACCATCATAATGATTTAAAAGTTCAACATCAATCAAAGCATCGTGCATTTCGGCAAGTTCCTCACAGAACTTCATTTTGACTTCAGAAAGAGAATTCCAGTCGAAACCAGCTTTTGACGCCTTCTTAAACTCCTTGAAAGCCTTTAAAATCGGCGGGAAATTTTCTGGAATAGAGGCGAGGAGAGATTCAGTTTTTCGCCCCTCAACATTTTCCTTGATTCGTTCCCACTGATTCAACACCTTTTCTGGATTGCCGGCAACATCTTCTTTAACTTCAGACTGCCCTTCGCTCTGAGCAAAAACATGCGGATGACGACGGACAAGCTTTTCAGAAATCGCATTGATTGTTTCATCGACAGTGAACAGACCTTTTTCTTCAAACATGTACGCAATCAGCACGACATTAAGAAGCACATCGCCAAGTTCTTCCTTTACATGCTCAGAATCTTCCTGCGTAAGTGCGTCGATAGCCTCACAAGTTTCCTCAAAAAAAGTAGAACGCAATGAAAGAGGAGTCTGCTCGCGGTCCCAGGGACACCCCTTCCGCACAGCTTTTACAACTTCAAAAAATTTATCGAATGTGTTGTTTATGGTCTTTTCCCTCATTTTTATTTCTCCACGATTTTCTTTTTGCTCCAGCCCTGCAAAATTCTGTTGGTGTCAGTGGAAAGAAGCAGCTTGCAGAACATTTCGTTAACAGGAACAAATTCCTGCGAAAGAATGATACGCTCGTCAGCCGTGAAATTTGAAAGCACATAGTCAGCAATATTAATATTCGCCGGTTTTGAAATGCCGAATCTGAGCCGCCAGAAATCCGCCGTTCCCAGAACAGCCTTTGCCGAACGAAGCCCGTTGTGACCGCCCAATCCGCCACTCCATTTGAGACTCACCGTGCCAATAGGAAGCTCCAGTTCATCATGCACGACAAGAATTTCATCATTATTGATTTTGAAAAAACGCGCAAGCTCCCCGATAGACTCACCGCTCAAGTTCATGTAAGTAAGAGGCTTTAAAAAGTAGATTTTTTCGGGAGCTTCATCCGGAACGCGAGGTGTACCGCCGTCTTTTGTAGTAAGAACGCCAGTCTCGCCCATCCATTCAGCAAGAGTCCGCGTCTCAACACAGGCATAATCGCCCTTGAACTTGTTCTGAAAATAAAATTTACTATAGAAAGGAAGCTGCCCCGCAAACTGCCAGGCGACATTGTGCCGCGAATTCTTGTACTCTTCGCCATAATTTCCCAAAAAAGCGACAAGTCTAATCATAGGAAACATTATAACGCAAAAAGAAAAAAAGTAAAATTGTTGTGTGGGGGGATTTTTTTTGTGTGAGGGGGGATGTTTTTATATGCTTTTAAGCTGCTTAATTTCCAGAATATTCTGAACAAAACCTACGGCGGCTCTTTCATCGATTCCAAATAAATTGGTGATATTACAGTGCGATGATTTCTCTTCAGAAATAATATCTATTTGCGAAGAAAGAACGCAGAAACAAGGACACCTTTTTCATCAACTTGAGTAGGTCGACAATATCTGACAATTTTTCCATTGGATTTATTGAACATGTCACAACCTGTTGAATACCGAGATTATCTCGTCCGCAATGCCGACACACTTGTTTACCAAACGGCCGTCCTTCACCGCAACCAAAGAAATCTGTTTTTCGCCGCCAAAACGAACTGTGACCATTGTGTAATCACCATAATTATCCCATTCCGCTACAAGAACTCCCGAATCATCTAATCCAAGTCGGGGAGATTCTTCCGTAACCAATTTTGGAAAAACAGAATGAAAAAGAGAAACCGACAAACTGAATAATTCAGAATCCTGGTCTTCGTCTAAGTTTTCTGACAAAAATGCAATTCTATTTTCAATTGAAGAGTTTTGCTCGAATGTTTTGCTTTCACGCAAAGAGTTTGCAATTAGGGCAAGGAGATTTATTTTTTGTGCATAAGACATAGCAAGAACTTGTGCAGAAACTTGATTGTACATTTCGTATGGCATAGCAAAACCTCCTAAATTAAATATAGCACAGAAAAATAGCGGGGGCAAGAATCGGAATGTCATTACTGCCTTTACCTTCTAATCTTCTCCTTCAAGTGAAAGCCCAGTTTTTCAAGTTCTGGTTTTTCTGATATAGTTCTTTATACTTATGGAAGAGAGCATTCAATACAAAGACAATTATGTTCTGACTTCAACTGGAGAAAAGGATTTCGGTGAAATTACCCCTGAAATTGCAAGAATTATTCATCGAGAGCAGGGGAAAATTCGTCTTGAAATTGGATTTCAAAAAGATGGTCGCGGTTATGGAGAAAAGCATATTGAGCGGCCCGACAGGTTGAAACAGTTAAAACACAATGGTTTTAATTGTGCACGAGATTTTATTGAATATATCGCCAAAGATTATGATGCCATTTTTCAAGGTGAAGGAAACAATATTGTTATTGTAAAAATCGGAAAAAACTCAAATATTGCATTTTTGGCACTGAAACAGAATGAAAACGATAAGGTCATTTATTGGACTGTAGAAAGTGCGTTTATTTCCAGACCTGATTATCTGAAAAACAAAACACCACTGTGGGAAAAAACCGACAGTGGCATTACCAAAAGAGCCGGAAAGGGCGCAGTCCAATCATCTTAAAAAGACCCCTCGCGCAATCACGGGCAACTCTTTCAAATATATAATAACAGACTGTTCCGATTTGTCAATCTGCCTAACTGCCTTTACCTCCTAATCTTCTCCTTCAAGTGAAAGCCCAGTTTTTCAAGTTCCTCGTCTATAACTTTGTCGATTTTGGTGAAAAGGCTGTCATCGCCTGAGAATTCGTGCGGAGTGTAAAAGAATGTCGCTGGCGTAATGTTGAAGATGATACAAAGTGCGTCCAAAAGCTCGGCGGTGACGAAAGACTTGCCGTTTTCGATTCGGCTGAGGTGGCTCGGAGTTATTTGAAGTTTTTCAGAAAGTTCTTCTTGCGTGATTTGATTTAATTTTCTGTAATGTTTTAGATTTTCGCCAAAAATTGCTTTTACATTCATGCTGGAAATTCTACAAAGAGGAAAGCGTATAAAAAATGATATTAAATACAAGTTTTTAACTATAATTTGGGTTAAAAGTCAAATCAAGATTGAAAATTAAACATTTGATGCTATAATTTAAGCTAAAGATGATGTTAAACATCAACAAAAATATTCAAGGAGTGTCAGATATGAATAAATTTTTGGGATTTTTTGCTTCATTTTTAATTCTGTTTGCTTCGTGTTCTTCTGATATAGAGAATGCGGGAGCTGATAACAAAGAGACGAAGGCTACCGGGAAAATCTCAGGCGTGGTAACATACTCCAATGTCGCTGAAAGTCAAAATGACGGCATCGTGGTTACGCTCGACAAAACAGACGGCTTGAATACCACGGCAGTAACAAAGTCGATTGCAAGGGGAGCCTTAATAAATTCAGCACGAACAATCGTATCATCTTACATAACCTCTTCCGATGGCTCGTATTCTTTCACAAATCTTGAAGCCGGAACATACACTGTCTATGCCGCAAGTTCATATTCCAAAGAAAAAGCAGTGTATACCAATGTTGTGGTACGCGCTGCCGAAACAACCGTTGTTGACGCATTAAAACTTACCGCAACAGGAAATATCACTGGAACAATTACAATAGATGGAAAATCTTCTGGAAATACAGGCTTCTTGGTTTTCGTTGCAGGAACAAGTTTTATGGCGATGACCGATGATACCGGAAAGTACGAAATCACAGGAGTTCCTGCGGGAAAAGGCTATCAGATTGTAGCCATGAAAAATGGAGTCATTCACAATCTGAGTTCTAATGTCACTGTAATGGCTAATGGCTCTGCGTCAATGGCGGATAATGATTTCTCAAGCACAGAACTTGAAGCTGGACTCAAAGGCGATAAAGGAGACACTGGCGAACAGGGAATTAAAGGTGAGAAAGGTGAATCTGGTACAGACGGCAAGGACGGCGTTGACGGCAAAGACGGAATCAGCATGCTCTGGCTTGGTGCTTTTGATTCTTCTGATGAAATAGAAAATCCAAAATATTTGAATGCATATTTTAATACGAAAGACGGATGTTCATATATTTACACAGGCAGTGAATGGACATTACTTGCTCGCTCTGGGGCAAATGGTGCCGATGGTAAAGACGGAACTGATGGCAAGGATGGAACTGATGGTACTGATGGTACTAACGGCACGAATGGCAAGGACGGCACAAACGGAAAGGACGGAGCAAGCATCGTCTGGCTAGGCTCATTTGCTTCGGCTTCGGAAGTTGCAAATCCTGTGGTTCTTAACGCATACTACAACACCACTGACGGTTGCTCATACATCTACACGACTAATGGTTGGACTCTTCTTGCAAAAGCGGGAGCAAACGGTTCGGACGGAACAAATGGTACTGACGGAACTAACGGCACGAATGGAACAAACGGAAAGGACGGAGCAGGCATAATTTGGCGAGGCTCGTTCGCTTCATCTTCGGAAGTCACGGAGCCTGTAGTTCTTGACGCATACTACAACACAACGGATGGTTGCTCATACATTTACACAACCGACGGTTGGACTCTTCTTGCAAAAGCAGGAGCAAACGGTTCGGACGGAACAAATGGTACTGACGGAACTAACGGCACGAATG
>NZ_CAMHSK010000031.1 GCF_946187725.1 uncultured Treponema sp. | reverse complement strand
CCTTCCAGACAGCCGAAACAGAAAAAGTCTTCAACAAGGACTTCGGCGGCTACTTTATCAAAGAAGGCTGGGACATTGATGAATTCTAAAGTCAGGAGTTAAAAGTTAGCAGGTAGCGGTTAGCAGTGAGCAGTTGGGAATTAGCAATGTGCAATTAGTAATGATGAGGGGAAAGCCTTCCCCTCGCTCCAACCGCTTCGCGTTTTCCGCTACCCCTTCTGCGCCCTCAAACGCCGGGCGCAACGCCCGCTTAAAATAATTTTGACGCGGATAGACGCAGATAAACACAGATATAAATAAAATTTAAAATCTGCGTGCATCAGCGTGCATACGCCACTTCGTGTCGTTTGCGTTAGTAGAAATTATTTACTTGCCGCTCTCGCGGCTAGTGCATCTGCGTCTAATGCAACAGGAAGGCAAAATGACCGACATTACACAACTTTCTTCTATAATAAAAGATTCTTCCCGGCTTGTTTTTTCGGATAAAATCGAGGCTCGGTATCTTTCTGATACGCTTGGGCGCAAGAAGGGAGTGGCTTCGGCGCTGGTTTTTCCGGTCTCTACAGAGGAAGTGAGTGCAATCCTGCGCTTCGCTTACTCGAATGGAATTCCGGTAACTCTTCGCGGGGCGGGAACTAATCTTGTGGGGTCTACTGTTCCGCATGACGGTTCTATCATCCTTGATTTTTCTTTGATGAACAAAATTCTTGAAATCGACAGGGAAAACTTTACGGCGACTGTTGAGCCTGGCGTGATTCTTGAGGACTTTCAGAAATATGTCGAGAGCATGGGGCTTTTTTATCCGCCTGATCCGGGAGAAAAGCGGGCTTCAATCGGCGGAAACATTTCTACCAATGCTGGCGGAATGCGCGCCGTAAAATACGGAGTCACACGCGACTATGTGATGGGGCTTGAAATCGTAAAAGCCGACGGAACCATAATCACCTTGGGTAGCAAAAACCGAAAGGACACCACAGGTCTTGACCTCAAAGACATGGTAATCGGCTCGGAAGGAACTCTTGCCGTCATCACAAAATGCCTTTTGCGCCTTGTGGGAAAACCAGAAAAATCTCTGAGCGTTCTTGCGGGCTTCAACTCGCTCAAATCCGGGATTGAGGCTGTCCCAAAAATCTTACAGGCGAATCTCAATCCCACGGCAGTTGAGTTCATCGAAAAAAAAGTCGTTGCTCTGGGCGAAAAGTTTCTCAATCTCAAATTTCCGCTCGAAAGCGAGGCTTATCTCCTTCTCACTTTTGACGGAAGTGCAGGCGAAATCGATGAAGCTTACAAAAATCTGCAAACTGTCCTCAAAGATTCAGCAGAGAAAATCATTTTCCTTGATGACTCCGCACTTTCTCAGAATGTGTGGCGCATCCGGGGCTGTCTTGTGAAGGCTGTTGAGGCTGTGAGCGAGCAGGAACCGCTTGATATTGTCGTTCCGATTGCAAAAGTCGCTGATTTCGTCAATTTCGTGAACAAGCTCGAAGGCAAAAGCGGAATGCAGATGATTAGCTTCGGTCACGCAGGCGACGGAAACGTTCACCTTTGCGTTGTCCGTGGCGACCGCAGCGAAGAAACTTGGCAAAAAGAACTTCACGAAAATCTTGAAAAACTCTATTCTTATGCAAGGGAACTTGGCGGTCTTATTTCCGGCGAGCATGGACTAGGAGTGAGCAAGAGAGAGTTTTTCTTTGCAGAGACTCCAAAGGCAAATGTGGAGCTTATGAACGCCGTAAAATCCGCCTTTGACCCGAAAAGGATTTTGAACGCAAATATTTCGTATGTGAGATAAAGATGCCCGCACAAGGGTATGGAGCACCTGCGAAGCAGTTCCGAAGCGTAGCGTAGGAATGAGCGTTAGCGAAGTGCGGAACACCCGACCGCCGCTTGTCGGCGGTTGTGCCCTTAAGTTTAAAAACGAAATGGAGCAAACATTATGCCAGAACTTTCAAACCGAACCGCAACTTTTACTGACAGCGTAATCCGCCGCATGACACGCATTTCAAATCAGTACGGAGCCGTAAATCTCTCACAGGGATTCCCGGACTTTGAGCCGCCCCGCCCTATTCTTGAACGACTGGCCCAGGTCACAAAGGAAGACTTTCACCAGTACGCAATCACCTGGGGAGCACAGAATTTCCGTGAGGCACTTGCAGCCAAAATCGAGCACTTTTCGGGCGTGAGCGTGAACCCGAACGAGGAGCTTGTTGTCACTTGTGGCTCAACCGAGGCGATGATGGCCACAATGATGAGCGTGACAAATTCCGGCGACAAAGTGATTGTATTCTCGCCATTTTATGAAAATTATGGCGCGGACACGATTCTTTCTGGGGCAGATCCGATTTATGTTCCTCTTATTCCGCCGACTTTCCGATTTGATGCAAGTGTCCTCGAAGACGCTTTCAAGCAGAAACCAAAGGCAATCATCGTCTGCAATCCGTCGAACCCGTGCGGAAAAGTTTTTACCCGGGAAGAGCTTACGATAATCGCCGACCTCGCAAAAAAATACGACACTTTTGTCATCACAGATGAAGTTTACGAGCACATTCTTTACAAACCGCACGAGCACACCTACATGGCAAGTCTTCCCGGCATGAAGGAGCGCACGATTACCTGCAATTCGCTTTCAAAAACCTATTCGATTACAGGCTGGCGACTCGGCTACACTCAGGCAAATCCCGAAATCACCGAGCGAATCAAAAAAGTCCATGATTTTCTCACTGTCGGAGCGGCTGCCCCCTTGCAGGAAGCGGCGGTCACAGGCTTAAAGTTCGGAGACGAGTATTACAAGGACTTGCAGAAAAAATACACCCACAAGCGGGAGCTTTTCTTGCGTGGCTTGGACACAATCGGCCTCTCGCACACGGTTCCAGAGGGCGCGTATTACATTCTGATTGATATTTCTGAGTTCGGCTATGAGTCCGATTTGGAATTCGCGGAAGTTCTGGCTCAGAAAGTGGGAGTCGGCTCGGTTCCGGGTTCCAGCTTCTTTAAAGAGCCGGAAAATCGCTTCGTCCGCCTGCATTTCGCAAAAAAGGACGACACACTGAACGAAGCACTCAACAGGCTGGCGGATATTCGGCGTAATCAGGCTTTTACAACCTTATGAAAAGAATGTTTCAAATAGGGCAGTAAAAACTCCAAAGATATATTTCATGGACACAGGCTTAGTTTGCTTCCTTGTAGGATGGACCTCTGCACAAGTCGCAATGAATGGAGCTATGGCTGGCGGACTTTTTGAAAACTTCGTTGTCAGCGAAATAATCAAATCATACTACAATGCCGGGCATCTCACCCAACACACTGAACCGCCTTGAAAGCATACGCTCAAAACTACTATAATGCTAGGTATATGGATTATGCGTTTATTCAAAAAGTTATCCCCATGTACACAGAGGCTGCTTTACTTACTATACAGCTTGCCGTGGCAGGAATTCTGCTTTCGTTTTTGCTGGGGCTGATTTGTGCCCTCATAAAATATTTTAAAATTCCGGTTATTCAGCGTGTTGTCGGTGCATACATCGAGCTTTCCCGCAACACTCCCCTTCTGATTCAGCTTTTTTTCCTGTATTTTGCTTTTCCGCGAATGGGAGTCAAGCTTTCTTCGGTTCAGTGTGCAATCATCGGTCTTACTTTTCTGGGCGGCTCCTATATGGAAGAAACCTTCCGTTCGGCTATTGAATCAGTCTCTAAGATTCAGATTGAAAGCGCCCAGTGCATAGGGCTCACATCCCGTCAGGTCACTCAGTATGTTATTCTGCCACAGGCAATTTCAGTTTCGGTTCCGGGATTTTGTGCAAATGTCATGTTCTTAATCAAGGAAACATCTGTATTTTCAGCCGTCGCACTTGCGGACTTGATGTATGTTGCCAAAGATTTAATCGGTCTTTATTACAAAACAGACGAAGCACTCACGCTGCTCTGCGTATCGTATTTTCTTCTGCTTCTTCCAATCTCTGTGATTGCATCTTTTGCTGAAAGGAGGCTGCGTTATGCTCAATTCGGAAACCGTTAGTGCCATAATTTCAGCGTTCAGCGTGCTCACAAAGGGCACGAATTTCATCCGTCTTTTGGGTGGACTTTGGGTTACTGTCTGGATTGCCCTTGTTTCCGTGGCCTTTTCAATCATCCTCGGAATCCTTTTTGGAATGTTGATGACGGTCAAAAACAATGTGGTTAAGGTCGTCTGCAAAATCTATCTGGAAGTCATGCGTATCATGCCGCAAATGGTCCTGCTTTTCATGGCATATTATGGCCTCACCCGCGTCTTTGACATTTCGTTGAGCGGAGAAGCGGCAAGCATCCTCGTCTTCACTCTATGGGGAACGGCCGAAATGGGTGATTTAGTGCGCTCATCCCTTGAAAGCGTGTCCGTTCACCAGTATGAAAGCGGCAGGGCAATCGGTCTCACGGAACGACAGGTCTTTTTTTACATCATCATTCCGCAGACTTTACGCAGCCTGATTCCCCTTTCGATGAACCTGATTACCCGAATGATAAAAACAACTTCGCTCGTAGTCTTCGTTGGTGTAATTGAAGTCGTAAAAATCGGCCAGCAGATTATTGAAGCAAACCGCCTTACAGTTCCAACGGCCAGCATCTCGGTCTACTTCGTGATTTTCATGATGTACTTTTTCGTCTGCTGGTTCCTGAATCTCGGCGCAAAAAAACTGGAGAAAAAAAATGGCACTTTTGGAAATTAAAAATATCAAAAAATCTTTCGGTGAAAATGAAATCCTCAAGGGAATCTCCCTCAATGTCGAAAAAGGCGATGTCATCGTTGTTTTAGGCCCATCCGGCTGCGGAAAGTCTACCCTGCTCCGCTGCATCAACGGCCTTGAAACGATTCAGGATGGCGAAATCAAGCTTGACGGCGAAGTAATCTCAAACCGCAGCAAGGACATGCACTTAATCCGCCAGAGAATCGGCATGGTTTTCCAAAGCTATGACCTTTTCCCGCACCTCAATGTGATGAAAAACCTGCTTTTAGGTCCGAAACACGCTCACGAACTGAACCTCGACATGAAAGAAGTCGAAAAAGAAGCCGAAATGTGGCTTGAACGAGTCGGACTTGCCGATAAAAAGAACGCATACCCGCGCGAGCTTTCAGGCGGGCAGAAACAGCGCGTCGCAATCGTTAGAATGCTCTGTCTTCACCCGGAAGTAATGCTTTTTGATGAAGTAACTGCAGCCCTCGACCCGGAAATGGTGCGCGAAGTCCTTGATGTTATGATGAACCTAGCCAACGACGGAAAAACGATGCTGATTGTAACCCATCAGATGCAGTTCGCCCGAGCCGTCGCAGATAAAATTGTCTTCATGGACGGCGGCGAAATCGTAGAAATCGCAACGCCCGAAGAATTCTGGACAAATCCGAAAACAGAACGCGCAAAGAAGTTTTTGAGCAACTTCGAATTTGAGTCACGAAGAAAATAATTTTATCGGCTCCCTTCCGCTCTCGAAGCATAGCTTCGAACGAGACTCGCCTAGAAACCTGTCTCACAGGTTTCTTCACCTTCGGTGACCGGCTCCCTTCCGCTCTCGAAGCATAGCTTCGAACGAGACTCGCTCAAAACCTGTCTCACAGGTTTTGTCCCCCTTCGGGGGTCGCTCCCTACCCATTGACTTAGTAGGTAATGAATGGTATAACTAATCATCTTCAAAAACGAGGTGATTATATGAAAAAATCTATTAAGACATTTATCGCAGCTTCACTTGTTGCGCTTACGGCTGTTTCTGCATTTGCAAAACCAAAATTCCGCACTGTAGAGCAGATTAAAAAAAGCAAGACAATCAAAATCGCTGTTTTCTCTGACAAAAAGCCTTTCGGTTATGTTGACGAGTATGGCAAGTATCAGGGATATGATGTTTACTTTGCAGAACGAATCGCAAAAGATTTGGGCGTAAAAGTAAAATATGTTCCTGTTGAGGCCGCTGCCCGCGTAGAAGTTCTTGAAACAGGAAAAGTTGACCTTGTTCTTGCAAACTTCACAGTCACTCCAGCCCGTGCAGAAAAAGTTGATTTTGCGCTCCCTTACATGAAGTGCGCTTTGGGCGTTGTTTCAAACGACAAAGACCTTATCAAAAAGCCAGAAGACTTGAACGGCAAGACTTTGATTGTTTCAAAAGGAACAACAGCCGAAACTTTCTTCACAGAGAATTATCCTCAGGTAAATCTTTTGAAATTCGACCAGTATTCAGAAGCATACAACGCTTTGCTCGATGGCCGTGGAGCAGGTCTTTCTACAGACAACACAGAGGTTCTCGCATGGGCAATCGAAAATCCAGGCTTCTCAGTCGGAATTGAATCGCTCGGTTCACTTGATACAATCGCTCCTGCCGTTACAAAAGGAAATTCATCACTTTTAAACTGGCTCAACAAAGAAATCAAGACACTCGGAAAAGAAAATTTCTTCCATGCTGATTATGAAGCAACTTTGCGCGCCGTTTATGGTCCAAACTCAGATGCAGACTCACTCGTAGTTGAAGGCGGACAGCTTTAATTCCCCACAAATCAAACACCGGGTTCGGGCCAATCACCTGAACCCGATTTTTTCGCATATCTTCCCGCAATCATGACTCTTCAGCAGATAAAATATGTCCTCGGAGTGGCCGATTCAGGCTCCTTCAACAAAGCTTCAGAAAAACTGTACATTTCTCAGCCGTCTCTTACGAGCAGCGTTCATGATTTGGAAAACGAACTTTCTTTCAAAATCTTCAACAGGAATTCGCGAGGAATAACATTAACCGAAAAAGGAAGGGATTTCATATCTGATGCCAAAAATCTTTATCATGAGTACCAGAAATTAATTGAAAAATACACTTGCCACACAAAGAAATCATTTTCCGTATCCGCCTTGTATTATGCTTTTGCCCGCAAAGCCTTTGTTGAAGTCGTAAAAAACTTCTCTTCTGAAGGCTATGACTTTTCTTTCCGTGAACGAAAGGCTTCAGATGTAATATATGATGTCATGGCAGAAAAAAGCGAACTCGGCATTTTGTATTTGAGTGATTCAAATCATGAAGCAATATCAAAGAATCTCAAAGAAAACAAACTGTCATTTCATAAACTCACCGAATGTAGTGCCTTTGTTTATATGCACAAAACACATCCGCTTGCAGACAGGGAATCGGTTTCGTTGGACGACCTTTCAGAATACAAATTCGTCACTTTCGATACGGATGATCTAAAATCCTTTTTCTCAGAGGAAGATATACAACTATACGGACTTAATCAGGCAATCACAGTTGCTGACAGGGCCACAGAATTAAACCTTATCGAACATCTGAACGGCTACACTTTTCTTTCTGGAGTTTCCGGGGAAGAAAGCAGCGAAGATTTTGTTCTTGTTCCACTGAAAAATCATGATGGCTCGGTAAATCGTAGCTTTGAACTCGGCTATATCCAAAAAAACGGAAAAAAACTGGACAATATCAGTCAGGCATACATATCTTCAATCATTAAAATCCTCAACATAAAGTAAACCACTCTCCCCTATAGAAAAAATCTATAACCGCAATCAAAAAATTATATTAGTCAAAGATTTCAAAAAAATATAACCTACCATAACGATAGGTTTTGACCTGGCAACATTCAGGGTAAAACACATCAGGAGGTACTATGAAAAAAAATGTTTTTAAAAATGTTCTGGCTTTGACTCTTGCCGTTATGACTTTTGGTCTGGTTTCGTGCAAAAAGGATAACTCAAATGTGAAGACCGTTCTTGTCGGAACCGGCTCATCTTCACCACTTTACTGCTACCTTGACGAAAAAGGAGAGCTTGCAGGTTTCGAGATTGATGTAATCAAGGCAATTGATGAGCTTTTGCCTCAGTACAAATTTGAATTCCAGACTTTTGACTTCAAGAACATTCTTCTTGCCCTTGCCGCCGGCAAAATCGACATCGGAGCACATATGTATGAATCTAATCCGGAGCGCCGCAAAAACTATCTTTTCACAGAGTATGGCTACAATGACTTTTCAAAATACATTGTCGTCCTGAAAAACAACACCGATGTAAAATCTCTCAAAGATTTGGTCGGAAAAACAGCGCAGGCTTCGACAGGTTCTGCAACAGGAGCAATCTTGCAGCACTGGAACGAAGACCATCCTAATGAGCAGATTAACGCGGTTCTTACAAGCACGCTCACAAACGAGCAGGTTGTTGCGGCTATGAAAAACGGCACTTACGACGCATTCTTCACGAATATTCCGAGTTTCAATCAGCTTCAAAAAGAATACGGAAATATTTTCCGGCTTGTCGAAGAACCGATTTCAACATCCGCATCTTACTTCATCTTCAATCTGGATAATCCTCAGTTAAAAGCTGATGTAGATGTCGCGCTCAAAAAACTGATTGATTCGGGCGAGCTTGCAAAACTTGCGATTAAAGACCTCGGTTCGGACACAACTCAGAATATCAATAAATAGAAGACAGTGGTGGTTAAGGTGATTGAATTGCCGAAACCACCTGCTTCTAAAAGCGAATTGGAGTTCTATGGGTGATTTATTTTCCTGGCAGCGAGTTGTGCAAAATTTTCCGATTCTGATTGTAAAGCTGCCGATTACTTTTGAAATAGTCGCAGTTTCATTTAGCGCGGGATTTGTTCTTGCCCTTCTGATTGCGACTGCCAGAATCAAAAAGATTCCTGTCCTGAACCAGCTTCTGACCGTGTTTATTTCTTTTGAAAGAGGAACACCTCTTTTGGTTCAGATGCTCGTAGTTTATTACGCGCTTCCGATTGCACTCCAATCATTTTTCGGAATAGACACGAGGCGATGGGAAAAAATCATTTTCGTTGACCTCGCTTTGATTTTGAATCAGGGCGTGTTTTTAGGAGAAATTTTTCGTGGTGCAATCACTTCGATTCCTAAAGGTCAGAAAGAAGCCGCACTTGCCTGTGGACTGAGCGAATTCAATGCCTTTGTGAAGATTATCCTTCCGCAGGCCGTGCGGATTGCGCTTCCTTCTACCGGGCTGAATCTGATCGGACTTTTTCAGGAAACTTCGCTCGTCTTTATGATTGGCGTGATTGACATTATAGGCCGGGCAAGTGCTCTTGGTGCAAGTTCAGGCCACAGCCTTGAAAGCTATCTTATTATTGCAACGATTTTTGTTCTGATAAATTTCATTCTTACGGCAATCACTACAAAAATCGACAAAAAGCTTTCTTATGGAGTGAAAGCCGTGAGAGAGGGGGCAAAATGAAATTCAGTTTTGAATATTTGTGGAAATGCATTCTCTCAGGCGTGGTTTTTATTCCTGTCACACTCCGCCTTGCCCTGATTCCGCTGGCAATCGGTCTTTTTTTGGGTACGCTGATTGCGCTTGCACGGATTTTCAAAGTTCCTGTAGTCGAGAAAATTTTTAAAATCGTCGTGGCAATTTATTCAGGAATTCCGGTGATGATTACACTCCTCGTATTTCATCTGATTTACCTGAGTTGCTTTAAGCCTGGGAAAAACGGAACGATGCTGCTCGCGTATTTTACATTCACTTTGGGGCGTACAATCATCGTGAGCGAATCGATTCGCGGGGCGTTTCTTTCGATTCCAAAAGGCCAGTATGAGGCGGCTTATTCGTGCGGACTCTCGACAGTTCAGACATTGAAGAAAATCATAATTCCACAGATGATTCCGGTCGCACTGCCTGCCCTTACGAACAACACGCTCGGTTCAATCAAGAATACATCGATTGTGCTTGTACTAGGAATCGTTGATGTTTTGAACGGCTCAACGATCCCCTGTGCGGACACTTACAGTTATGTTGAGGGATATGTAGCGGCGGCGATTATCTATTGGGCGATAAACGCTGTGGTTGAATTCTTCCTGGTTCGACTTGAAAAGCATCTGGCGAAAAAAAAATAAGATGCGACTTAGCGATGTCGAAATCACAAAAAATCGAGGATTATAAATGATAAAACTTGAGCATATAAAAAAATCTTTCGGTCATCTTGAAGTTCTGCATGATGTTTCACTCACGGTTGATGACGGAAATGTCGTGGTCATTTTAGGACCAAGTGGAAGCGGAAAGACTACACTTTTGAGGTCAATCAATTTTCTGGAACGGGCTGATAAAGGCTCACTTTCAATCGGTGATATAACGGTTGATTTGCACGGAGCAAAAAAGAAAGATGTGCTTGCGGTGCGGCGAAAAACTGCGATGGTCTTCCAGAACTACAATCTATTTGCCAATAAAACTGCGCTTGAAAACATAGTTGAGGCACTTGTGACTGGCCACGGAATTCCAAAAGCACAGGCAATTGAGCGGGCGAAACTGGAACTTAAAAAAGTCGGGCTTGCAGATAAAGAAAATTACTATCCGAGCCAGCTTTCTGGCGGTCAGCAGCAGCGCGTGGGAATCGCAAGGGCTGTTGCACTGGATGCCGAAGTGATTTTGTTCGATGAGCCGACCAGTGCGCTTGACCCTGAACTTGTCGGTGAAACTCTTGCACTGATTAAGCAGGTCGCAAAAGAAGGACACACGATGATTGTCGTAACCCACGAGATGAGCTTTGCCGAGGAAGTCGCGGACAAGGTTGTTTTTATGGACGGAGGATTTGTTCTCGAAGAAGGAAAGCCTTCTGAAATCTTCTACAATCCTAAGGAAGAAAGAACAAGACAGTTCTTGAAGAGAATTCTTCCGCCATCTGATTATATTATATAGAAGGAAAATGTATGCAAAAGCAGATTCAAGATACAATACGCGACAGCCATCCAGGTTTTGCCGATGTTCAGATTGGAAAATCAGGGGAGTTACGCGAAAAGGCACAGGCTCACTGTCTAAAAAACGCACACCGTACCTTTGAGCAGGGAATTCAGTGCGTGCAGGTAAACAGCATGAACGCGCTCGTTTCCTTGCAGGACACGGTTATGATTATTCATTCCCCGCTTGGCTGCTCTGGCTGTGCTTCATTCGGTGCGATTGACAGGCTGAATGTTTACAAGCATCACCGTGGCCGTGACGATGCCCCTGACAGCCATGTGATTTCATCAGCTCTTGGAGAAAAAGAAGTCATTTTGGGCGGCGAAAAACGACTTGAAGAGACTATTGAAAAGGCAGTCGCGCGCTACAATCCGAAAATCGTGTTCATTCTTTCCTCATGTGCTGCGGCGATTATCGGAGATGACATTGATGCCGTTGCCGAGCGCATGGAAAAGAAATACCGACTTCGGGAAGGAAAAGACATTCTTTTTGCACCGGTTCATTGCGAAGGTTTTAAGAGCCGAAATCATGCAACAGGCTACGACCTTGCCCTGGCAACACTCCAGAATTATGTGATTCGAGATGCACATCCGCCAAAACAGAAAGGCTTAATCAATCTTTTTGCAACTCATTCTCTGAGCTGGGCAGACCAGCAGGAAATGAAGCGGATGTTAAAGGCAATCGGTCTTGAAGCAAATATCCTTCCCTACAATGCGACTTATGAGGATATCATGAAAATTCCTGCCGCGGAATACAATATTTCAGTGTGCCAGATTTTCGGAGATTCCTACATCAAATTCTTAAACGAAAAATACGGAATTCCTTACGCAGTAACAAATATGCCGATTGGAAGCCGAAGCACAAACCGCTGGCTCAGAGCAATCGCAAAACTAGCCGGCAAGGAAAAAGAAGCAGAAGCCTTCATCGAATCCGAAAGTGCCGCAGTCCGCGAAGAAGTTGAGCGAATCAAAAAGAAGACCGACGGCCTCAAAGCGTGCCTCACGGCGGGAACAGGACGAGGCTTTGCAGCAGCCACTTTAATCGGTGACTACGGAATGAAACTTCTGTGCATGCACACACCATATTACGACGAAGCGTATATCGATGATTTCAAACGGCTCGAAGAACTTCACGGCTCTGACTTTCTTGTTAACATCGCCGACATGCAGCCTTACGAGCAGGTCAACCTTCTCAAAAAATTCAAGCCTGATGTCTTTATCGGAATGTCGAACTGGGTAAGCCGGCTTGGGATTCCTTCATTCCACATCCTCGATTCAAAACGCCCGACTTTCGGCTACAGGGGAGTTTTGTATCTTGGACGAAAGATTGAGGATGCACTCGACAACAATAACTTCAATAAAAATGTCTCGCAGTTCTCGAAAAACGCCTACCGCGAAGAATGGTATAAAAAGGACGCGTTCAGTTATCTGGAACTCCCGAAAGAATAAAGCACAGATTACACAGATTAGAGGATTTTGATTATGGAAAAATGTATAGAAAGACCAAGAAATTTGTGCTCCCTGCACGGTGCACTTGATGTAATAGGAAACATTTACCGTGCAATTCCGATTTTGCACGCAAGTCCTGGATGCTCAATGCAAGCATCAAGCCGCACGAATCTTTATTATCTCGGAGGCTACCACGGACTGCCAAGCTCAAACGCCTATGAAAAAGAAGTCGTATTCGGCGGCACGCAAAGACTCCGCGAGACAATCAAAGGCAGCCTTGAAATCATGGACGGAGATTACTACGCCGTTCTGACAGGCTGTTCAATGGGAATCAACGGAGATGATGTCGAAAGCGTTGTCTCAGAATTCACAGATTCCCCATACCCAATCACAAGCATTGATACTGCAGGATTCAGGGGCGACACTTACACAGGCTACAACATGGCACTTCTGGCAACAGTTAGGGCACTTGCCAGAAAGACGAAAACCGATCCGCTTTTGGTTAACATCTACGGACAGCCGCCAAGCTCGGACATCACTTTGCGCGGCGATTTTGAGGAAATCACAAGAATTCTTGCAAAAATCGGCGTAAAAGCGAACACCTTCTTTATCCGCCGTGACGGAATCGAGCAGCTCAAGAATTCGGGAAATGCCGCGCTCAACATCAATCTTTCACCGTGGCTAGCAAAAAATGTCGATGCGTATTACAAGCACACCTTCGGAATTGAAACGCTCACCTTGAACGGCTGGCCGGTCGGACCAAAAGATACGGCCGCATTCTTGAAAATCATCGCAGAAAAGCTCGGAATCGACAAAAAACTCGCAGAAAAAGCCGCACACGAAGAAGAACTTTATGTTTACGAATATCTGGATTCACTTTTCGGAAATTTTGAACGGCACAGGTTCATTCTCGTCGGTGAAAGTGCAAAAGCGCTCGGAATCGCCCGCTTTCTGGTAAATGTCCATGGCCACATTCCGCTCGCAGTGATTCTTACAGATTCGGTCTACGAAAAAGACAAGGATAAAATCCGCGATGAGATTCAGAATCTTGACTGCCCACGAAAAGCCGATGTTTACTTTGAAAACGATGTGTACGAAATCGAGCAAATTGCCAAAAAATACGACGGAAAGGTAACGCTTTTCATGGGAAGCTCCTACGAAAAGAAAATCGCCCAAAAACTCAACGCATTTTTCGCAATCACATCAAATCCATGCCTCGACAAAGAGATTTTGAACCGCTCGCATGTCGGCACGCACGGCGCAATTTCCCTCGTGGAAGATTTGTACAATCATTTCTAAGCACACTGCCCCAGAATTTATTTTTTTGGGGCAAATTTTATCGCTTCGGTCCTTGCTCCATGTTGGATTCTCAAATCAAGAAAAACATAGGAGCTTTTATGTCAAAAGAATTTCTCCCCCAAAACAACGATGTCACGCACATTGAAATCCCCGGATTTAACGGCATCGCGACGAACCGCACCTACAAGGACAGCCTTTTCCGCATCATCTACAGTGGCAAGGACGAACGGAGCAAACGGTGGCTCTTGTCGCTGTACAATGCCCTGAGCAGGAAAAACTACACGAACATCGATGATTTACGAATCACGACAATCGAGAATGTAATCTACCTCACGATGAAAAACGACCTGTCTTTTCTACTCGACTCGCAGATGAATCTCTTCGAACACCAGTCAACCGTAAACCCGAACATGCCGTTAAGAGGGCTCATGTACTTCGGGCAGCTTTATCAGAACGAAGTCAAACGACAGAAGCGCGACATTTTCGGCAGCTCACTAATAAAGATTCCATCCCCAAGATTCATCGTATTCTACAACGGCAAAAAAGAACTTCCGGACGAATTGAAATACCACCTTTCAGACGCATTCGAGATTCCCGACAATTCCGGCGAATTTGAATGGACTGCGACCGTGATAAACATCAATAAAAATCACAATGAAAGTCTTCAAAAAAAATGCGAGTCGTTGTATCATTACATAGAGTTCGTTGAGCGGGTCCGCGAAATTACGGCGAATGTCGCATCCATACAACACGGATAATGCTAAGTTTACATAGAAGCATACAACAACACAGCCCGCAGGAGCGATGCAAATCGCGCTTGCGGGCTGCTTGATTTTCCCTTTCCATCGATGGCAAGGGAAAGCTGCCAAAGCACTTGCTTTTTTACGGCAGGTGCTTTGGTTTGGGTTAGTACAATCTTGCGGTTTCGAGACCTTCGGTTGTACCGTAACCAAGGATGATGTTGCCCTCGGCTTTGACGGCGGCAGCTCTCTCTGCAGCTGTTGATGTGGCCGTTGCCTTTACACCGATACCGATTGTGTAGTCTGATGGGAAAGAATCCAATGGAAGAGTCTGTACTTCCCAGCTGCCTGTGTACTGGTCATTTACTGCACCATCGACATAGGTGTTAGGCGTTTTTGACTTATCAATAGCCGACTCGTTCTCGCCGAGTGCTACAGGCCATGCAGTTCTTACGCTTGTCTGAGTTGCGGTAAATGCACCCATGTAGTAAGAAATGAATGGCACATATTTCTGTACTGTTGTATCACCAACTTTAAAGCCCTTCTTTGTTGCACTTACAGAAATGCTTGCTCTTGTACCTACAGAAAGGAAGCTGTCTACAGTACAAACATCGGCAACCGTGTCTGTGTAAGATGTCAGATATGCATACTTTAAGTCACCGTTCTTTGCGCCGTAGTATGCAATATGGATTCCACCGTCACCATCTACAACCATATCTGGATACCATCCTGCAAGACCTGAGTCGATTATGATTTCGGTCTTGTTGTCTGTAGCTGCGCCGGCCTTCCATGTGTCGCCATTGAGAGGATCCGAGTTGTACTTAAGCTTTAATGCCTTTTCTGTACTGTCATACCAGCAGACAATGGCGGTTCCATCTGAAGCAACGGCTAGAGCAGAATATACTGAAGCTGCGCTTCCACTTGCTATTGTTTGATAACCTGGAGCCGAACCTTTCGAACCAGCAGCGGTGCTATAATTACCAATAGATTCAGAAGGTCCAGTTTCTTCAGATTTTGTATATACAGCAGAATCAAATGTTTGCTTAGCTGTATAGCCGGTAACAGAATAGCGTCTAGTATATTGCCCGCTTTCATATTTTAATGGATAATATGTATCGCCTATAAGAACATAATAATCTCCATTATAATTATCACTATTCGTATAAAGGTTATAATTACTGTTCCATGAGAAGCGAGTAGAAGTTGCATATTGCGTATATTTTGTAACTAAACCATATGTACCTGCACGGAATTTTACAAGTTTTTCTGAAGCATCATAATAAGTAGCATATACATAACTTATAGTGTTGTCATCGTTGCGCACAGTTACAAGTTTCGGATTCAGAACACGATTTGGATTGTATATAGTTCCATTACTTGCATTTTCCCATGCAAAGGCTCCATTATTAAGAGTGTATGTCCATGCTTGCAAATTAGATGTAACCAAAGGATAAAAATGGAATCTTGCATTAGCGTCAAACGCTTTGCTTCCATTAGCTGCATTATCTCCGTTTAACGCTACTCCATAAAGATTACCTTTGTTATCTACAGATACAGCTGTATCATACCATTGAGTAAACGAAGTTCCTACTAAGTATGGAGTTTCATTTTTATATAAATAGGTCATATCTCCTCCAAGATCGAACGAGAACACTTCTTCCCCACTTGGACCAACTCTGAATGTAGGATATCTTATTGTAGAATCCAAAGTAGCATCTATTGTTTTATGGCTATTTCCCCAAACATAGAAGCATCGTCTATTGTTCAGAATTAAATTATTACTGCTGTTTGGCTCCTTGTTGTATTCTACCGCGACAGAGTTCTTGTTATTCAAGCTCTGTACTGAACTTACGGTTACATCAAAGTCACCACTTGTTGCAGCTGCTGGAATACTGAGTGTAATACTATCCTTAGATGAAGATGTAACGCTACCAAGAGAAACTGTTGGAGTTGCAGAAGCCTTCAGGTTGAATCCAGTAACTATGATGCCTTCTTCACCTCTCAGTACCGGGTATACACCCAATGCTGAACGGCTATATGCTGTCGGGTCAGATGAATATGCTCCATCAAGGCTCGTGCTGATTCCCATAATATACGGCACGACATCCATCTGATAGCTCGGTCTGTGCTGTGTCGCAATGCCCGCGTCTTCGGTTGCTGTGCGCTCTGCGGATGTATGTTTTTTCTTATCAGCATCGGTGGTAGCACTAGCATAAGCCGCATCGTGTGCGATTACTGCGAATACTGCATCGACTTTTGTTGTGTTCGTCAAATGAGCCGTATCGATTGCGACTTCCCAGTTAACTTTGTGTCCGGTCTGGTCCAGGTATTCGTCGGTTACGGTCACTTCGTAGTAGTTGTCGGCCATTGTTGCGGCTTTAGCTGAATTACCAGTTCCGATTGTATTCGTGTTCCAGCCCGATGAGCCGTATGTCGCAAGAGTAATCGGAGCAGTTGCCGAGCTTGAGTCAAAGTCGCTCATATAGAAGCTGAGTGAGCCGAGCAAGGTCTCGTCGTATGCAGTTCCGCGAACAACGATTTTTCCTGAGACTTTCGGGTCGCCATCATATTCTTTCTTCAATGTAGCATTTGTCTCAGAATCACGACCTTCGTAAGTGGCAGTTTCTTTCCAGTCATCTTCAAGCTCGATGTGTCCGAGCGGGCTGTCTTCGTAGGTGCGTGTGACCACAGTCTTACCGTCTTCTGTTTTTTCCTCGTCCCTGTAAGCATAGAAGATGTTGTTCTTGTATACATCTTTTCTTGTAGATTCATCGATGTATGTTCCGCCACCAGCCTGTTTCCAGTCGAACTTGCTTACGACTACATTCGGCTGTACAGAGTCATTCTGAGCGACAACCAAATCGTTTACGCGCAGGAACGCATAGAGAGAGTCAGTACCGCTTGTTGTCATCTCTGTTGAATCCCAGAAAGTGAATGAAACCTTATGCGCAGCAGCGTCACCTCCAAGTGCACTTGAAAGCTCCCAGTAATCGCCAATGATATCGTGTTTGTCGCTATCCGTGCTTGCGATTGTGGCAGTTTTACCAACTGCTGTTCCAATCTGCTTTCCGTCTGTACCTGTTGTTGAGTCGGCTGCGTTGAATACGAGATTGATTTCGCCGTTTCCGCCAACAATTTCTGGAAGAACTGCAAGCTTGTTCTTTACAGTAAATGAACCGCGTGTTGAATCAGTCGGCTGCCATTTATTAGCAGAGTCTTTTGCATATTCGGTGTAACCAGCTGTAGTAATAGTGTAGAGTTTTTCGTTTGCACCGCTCTTTGCAGCGATGTTATAAGTCTCAAATTCGCCGTCGCTGTATGAGCCGCTGTGGTTCAAGTCAGTTCCAAGGTAGACTTTTGCCAGACGAGGAGCGTTGTTTGAAACTGTAGCAAGGTATGTTTCTCCGCTCACATTGCCCGCCTTATCGAATGCGAGGACTACGAGAGAAACAGGACCATCTGGCATGTTGTTTGAGTAAATCGTAGCGTCCCAAGTCCAGAGGCTTCCTGCTTTGTTGAATGACTCAGGCATTCCGTCGCCGTCGTCTTTGTTGTCATCGAACTTGAATTTTCCTACATAGTTACCCGTATTAGATTCTTGTCTGTTCTGACCGTTGTTTGCATCGATAACCTGAGCAATCGGGAAGTATGCCGTAGTTTGTGTTTTGTCAGGAAGATTACCCTCGAATGTGACAGTCTTTTTGTCAGCACCAATTGCAGTAATCTTCTTGTAAACACCGCTAGTACCTGAAGTAGCCGGTGTTGAGCCAACAGCAGCCGTTGCGTCAGTGCCACCGATTTCAATAAGTCCACCTACGCGTACATGGTTCAGGTCCAATTCAGTGCTTGATGCGAACTGATTTGTTGCGGGCATTGAACCAGTAACTTTCTTTGCATAGAGGTGGTAAGAAGTTGTTCCCTGCGTAATCGTTCGCTCTTTCAAATCGTCCATCTTGACTCGTGCATTTCTGTAAGCATCCGTTTCATCAACATTTTGGGTTGTTTCATCATCTTCGTCTGCTACAACAGCATTTGGATTGAGTGGGTCAAAGATTACATGGTTCTTGCCGGCATTCTTGTCAGCCTCTGTTGGAGTTCCTTTTTCTCGCATGTAGTAGAACGCAACATATTCTACACCCGAATCTTCATCAACAGATTCACCAGAGAGTGTGAAGTACCCGTCGGAGTTTTCGATTGTGTTTGTTGTGTATGTTGCACCTGAAGCATTAGAGAATGTCGCTTCGGAACTCTTTATGTTAGCAAGGGTCGGCGCAGTGTTATCGATATTTACACTGAACGGCATTTTTGAGGTGTTACCATTCTCGTCCTTAGCCGTTACCGTGTATTGGTGATTGCCGCTTTCTTCGCTCATAGGAACAATCATCTTGACAGTCTTTTTACCGGTCGCAGGTATCGTTTCAGAAACTACTCCAATAACGGAAGTCGCTCCTTCTGTTGCCTCCATTGTTTTAATCAGAGTGTCGTCCTCAGCAGTAATGACGATGTACCATTTTCCTTTCAAGTACATATCAGCCGTGTAAGTCTGTTCAATCGTTGGTGTGCTGTTAATTACTGGTGTATCGTTGAACTGAGCAACAGAATAAGTAAATTCTGGAACGCCTTCTGCAACACGAATATGAATTATGTCATCTCCGTCAGACCACGCACCAAACTTGTTGTTTGAGTTCACACCGCACACACGAACTTTGATTAGGTTCGGTGTACTTCCAGTGTCAAGCTCATCGTGCTCGTTAATAGAGAAGTTCCATGAAGCAGAGCCGTTTGCCTTGATTCCCCACCAGCTTGTCATGTCGCTTTCAGAAGTGAATCCGTATTTTCGTAAGAGTTCAGCTTTTGTTTCTGCGTTTTCTTCGCCTGTGATTTTTGTGTATTCACTACCCAAAATGTCAGCAGCCGTTACGATTGTGTAAACCTTTTTCGTTTCATGAGTTGTTGAATCCTCGTATTCGAGACCTGAAACATAATCTTTTGTGAATGAAGTTGCACTTTCCTGTACAAGCTGGAAGTAAACTTCCTTCGTCGTAGCAGTTCCTAATGGAATAAGCGACTGTCCAGAAGCACGGATTATTCCACCGAGAGTTGCAGCCAATTTTTGAGTTGTCGTATCCGCAGTGTAATCCTTAGTTGTCGGGTAAGAGAATGTCAACTGAGGTCTGTCGGCAGCAGGGTCATGGTTGATGATATAGTCGGTCGTAATCGTAAAGTTTCCGATTTTGTCAGTTGCCATAAGGTAAACTTTGAGTGGATAAACTCCGTCAACTGGCGTTGCATATGTTGTGTTATCGAATATATCGAGCAGAGGGTTTCCGTTTGCAAATGTTGTTTTTGCCTGTTTTTCCGCATCAGTAACACCTGAATCATCGAAATCAAATTCCCAGTTCTTTGCGGTCTTTCCAGTCTTCATGAACTTGTTCCATGTGAGATTATCCTTTATTGCTGTCTGATCTGTAAGACCTGCATGCTCAGCATCACAAATTGCCCACTTGATTGTGTCTGTGTCAGCACCGCCTTCATCGTATGCAGTTCCGGCAATTGTTACCGCCTGAGTTTCGTGAGAGCCGCTTTCTGGTTTTGAAATGTCGATATTCGGAGCAGTATTGTCTGCCATAAACGAGTATGTACTTGTATTTTCGTTTCCTACACGGTCAATAATCGTTACAGAAACAGAGATTTGTCCTGTTCCCCAGCTCTTTGGTTTGTTGTTCTCTGTTTCAGGATCATTTGTGTCAAGTACTGCTGTTGTCCATTCGGCAACGGTTTCATCCTGCGTGCCAGTCCACTCGCTTGGAGTTGAGAGAGTTGCAAGTGTTCTTGTTGTTGAAGTTGGAGGAGTTGTTGATTCGTCCGTCTCAGTCTTCGTGAATGTTGCACTCATACTTGCGATTCCGCTCGCGTCAGTTCCCGTAAAGTAGAATTTGACATATCTTCTGTCTGTTCCACCGACAATGAAGCTTGCGTTCAAGTTCGAGTTATCATTGTTTGTAGCGAAAGTGTTTCCTAAAGAGTCTGTCGCAACAGTTGCACCATCTGCATTTGACGCATACGGCAAGCCTTTACCTACGCCCATAGTCGGGTTCTTGCTATCTGATTTGTAGGTGAATTCTTTTTCATCCCACTCTTTTTTTCTTTCACCCTTGACCTTAATCTTAGGATTCTGAAGCTTATCGTTCGTTGTTACAGAGCCAGCAACAGAAGTGTATGATGTCCAGTATTTCTTTCCACCATTATCTTCTATATAGATATAGAATGTTTTTGTTCCGTCTGCAGTGTTAGTTGGTTCAATTGTAAAATCACCGTTTGCAAGAACTTTTTCAACGGCAGCTTCGTTACCAAGAAGATTTGTCGGAACTGTTTCACCATCCGCACCAGTGTATTCAGTTGCAGAAACAATGATTTTTTTGATGACCGTCTTTCCGTCATCGTCATCATCCTCAATTCGTCCTGTTACCTGTGCTCTAGTTCCGTGCCTCAAGAGGAAAGTAGAGAGAGTGCTGCTATATTCAATGTTGTTAAAGTTCAAAATCGGTCTGTCACTATCCTGAGATACCTTGACCAAAACCCCTTGTTCCCCTGCACTGTCAGTTGCGGCAACATAATCAGGAGAATATCCGACATTGCCAGCCTGGTCAGTTGCTACAGCACGGAGTTTGTAGAATGTGTTATCATCGAGGTTTGTTGTGACAAAATCTTTTGCTTCGAATGTGTAGTTTCCGCTCAGTGTGAGACCAGTCAAATCAGTCCATTTTTCATCGTCTTTGTCTGTGCCTGTGCCTCCGACTTTTTCCCAGGTAATATCACCTGTTCCTGAAACAGTTCCCTTACTTACCTGAATTCCCGTAATCGCGGTTGTCGGCAATGTGTTTCCGTCGGTGATTGTTCCGCTCAAGTCGATTTTGCCGTTGATTTCGCGGTCGGTCGATGTTTTATCGGCATCGGTCGGTGCATTGAGCGTGACTGTTGGAGCAGTCGTATCAAGCATTACGGTTCGCAAATTCTTTACGGTATAGCTGTTGCCCGCATTATCCGTAACGACAGCATCAAGGCTGTAAGCTTTGTCGGCATCACCAGTGCCAAAGATGCTTAATTTGTCAACGGCAATATTAGCTACAGACCAAGTTCGACTCCACAGTTTTTCAGTAGAATCATACGACGCATCGCCAAGAGTGAGAGTACCGTAATCGGTGTTCGAAACAGTCGTTTTTACGATTTCTTTGTCATTCAAGTTGATTACAACGCTTGCAATTCCAGACGCATTATCAGTTGCAGTTCCTGAAACGCTTGCGATTGTTCCTTCCTTGTTGATGTAAATCGTTACAGAAGAATCCTCTGCCGTTGCGTTAGGCATTTCACCGTCATAATAGATAGAAACTGTTTTTGCAGTACCCCTGTTTCCAACTTTGTCCACTGCAACAAGGCTGACAGTGTTTGCGACAGCCGTTCCATCAGTGCCAATCTTTGTAATGAATTCGCCGAGATTTGCCTTGAATGTGCCAGATGTGCTGATGTTATCTGGTTCTGATGGTGATTCGCCAGCCTTTGTGATTGTGTATTCAACATAGTCAATTCCACTGCCGCCCTCATCAGAGAGGTTGCCTTCGAACGAAAGAGTTGACTTGTTGAACCAGTTGGTAGTTGAAAGTCGTTTACCATCGACTTTGAAATAATTAGTATCAGTATCAGCAACAAAAAAAGGCTTAGTTGTATCACATTTGAGAGTGATATCCTTTGTTATTGAGTTTCCAGCTATGTCTGTAACTTTAAGAGTAGCCTTTATGTTAGCCTTAGAGCCGTCGAAGTCTTTCAAATCAAGTTCTTCGAATGAATATACACCGCTAGCTTTCTTATATTTGTCTATCTCTGTATTAGAAGGAAGAGTAATATCTGTACCGTCTGATTTTTTACCGCTGATTGAAAGCTCTACGCTCTCAACCTCAATATTGTCAGTCGCAACACCAGAAATCGTGAATGTATTGCCGTTTGAGTTATTGATATAGAATACATCCGCATTCTCATCCGGCTTGTTGACTTTATTACCAGTTGTAGAATCAGTTGCAACAGACGGTGTTTTGAATGCAGGAGGTGTTGTATCAAACTGAATGTTACAGACATTTATAGACTTTTCATTCTGTGCTTTATCTGTAGCATAAGCCTTTACTGCAAATGAGACATTTGATTCGTTTGCAGCAAGACTATTTTTGAGTGTTGCACCATTGATTGTGTAATTCCATGTCGAATCATTCTTGGTAGTAGCATTACCACCAGCGGCTGCAATCACTGTCTTCGTATTTTCAACAACCTTAGTTACTTCGATAGTGACACCGTTAACGCCAGAAGCAGCATCAGTAACTTCACCAGCCAAATCAATGTTTTTTGAACCATTGGTATACTGAGTTCCGCTCTGATCAGAGCTAATTTCCGGAGTCTCTTCATCAACATTGAGAGAAGCATTGGAGAATACTTGTGAGTCTACAATTACAGAATCAAGTGCTGCGTTTCCTACATTGTCCTCTGCAACAAGAATCAGATAGTTTGTGCCCAATCCAAATCCAGAAAGGGTTGCATCGTAATTGGTAGGAATAGTTGCGTAATATCTGGTATCTGAAATTTTGGTTGCATTTTCGACTTCATAAATCGTTTTATCATTGCCAGTTATAGTAGAATCTTGTGCATCTACAGCTCCCGTACCAGCATCATTCATAACCTTTCTTGCGATTTTGCCAGTGCTAGAAGTAAAGAATACGCGTTTATTTACATTAGCAGAAAGAGGCGCGAAGTAGCCGGTATAACCATCAGCATTATTCTTTTCACTCTTATTATAGTTTGCAAGGAAGTTCTCGGCCAGAGTCCTCAAAGCAGTCTCGTCCATTGTGGTTCCGCTGCTCTTAACGACTTTGTAGTAAATCATTTTTACTTCACTGCCGCCGTCATTATCTTCAATTAAACCGCGTACTTTTATAGTCTTTGATTTACTCCATGTGTTTTTAGCATATTTTCCACCGACATCTTCATCAAGGTTAGAATTCCACAGATCATGACTGCTCGAAATATCATCGTTGTCATAAGAGCCAATTCGGAAGAAGAGGTCTTTGTTAAAGTCATCGAGTGCGTGTCTTCCAGCTGGAGCGGTGGTATCAATGTTGAGGATAACTTTAAGTTCTTTATTGGTATCAGGAACAGACTGAATAGCTCCGTTCTCAAATTTTGTTGTGTTCTTGTTTCCAGCTTTATCAGTTACAGTGAGTGTTGCCACGGCAGTTCCTGTCCAGCCGCTCAAATCAATGTTATCGAATGAGAATACACCGTTAGTTTTCTTATATGAGGCTTTCACTTCATCAGAAGCGTCTTCCGCAGGGAGAGTTATGGCAGCCCCATTTTTTGTGCCACTGATTGAAAGTTCTACAGTTCCGACACCAAAGTTATCGCTTGCAACACCAGAAATCTCGAATGTGCCGTCTTCTGGGTTCACGAAGTAAGTGTTTGAGTTTATATCTGTGTCTGTGTCTGCATTATAAACTGAATATTTTGTTGAAGTTGTCTTTACAGTCGGAGTATTGAATTCTGGCGGAGTTTTATCAACCTGAATGTTGAATACAGTTGTTGTATAACTATTGCCAGCATTATCAGTTACCGTAGCTTTTACTGTATAGTCCGAGTCAACTGGGAATTTTTCTCCTGGAATACTGATATTCCACTTTGCATTGCTGTCAGTCAAAGTTGCAGGAAGTTCAAATGTTGTAGGTGTTGAGGTTTGTGAGTTCTCAAAATATGAAACTTCAATGCTAACATCTTTTACGCCAGAACCTGTATCACCACAAATTCCGTCTGCTTTTACAGGTGCAGCACCGTTAGTAACCTGAGTTGCGTTTGAAGTTGGAGTAAGGGTCGGCTGATTCATATCAATCTGAATATCATACTTGACTGAATCAAGGGCAGCGTTTCCTACATTGTCCACTGCCACGAGAAGGAGATAGTTGTGACCTTCATCGAATCCAGAAAGAAGAGTGTTGAAGTTGCTTGTTATTGAAGCTGATTCATCTGCTGTTCCGTTCTTGAAATAGACAGTTTTTGTTTCATTTGCAGAAAGAGGCATGAAGTAGCCGGTATAACCGTTTGTATCGCTCTTTTCGCTCTTATCATAATTTGCTTTGAAGTTAGTTGCCTTTTCAGCCAATGCATCCTCAGTAAGAGTATTTGTTCCCTTTGCGATGACTTTGTAATAAACAATGCTTACACCACTAGCAGAGTTATCATCAAAGAAACCACGCACATTTACGGCCTTAGAGTTGCCCCATGTGAGTGAAGAATACTTGTCACCGACATTTGTGTTAAGCGCGTCTGTTCCAGTTGCATTGTCGCTCAAACCAACGCGGAAAATCTTATCTGCACCCTCAGAATCTGTATCATGCTTACCTTCAGGTGCTTCTGTATCGAAGTTGAGGGTAAGTTTAAGTTCTTTTGTAGTATCAGGCTCTTCCTGAATAGCTCCGTTCACATCAAATTTTGTTGTGTTCGTGTTTCCAGCTTTATCTTTTGCAACGAGTGTTGCTGTTACGCTTCCTGTCCAGCCTGTCAAATCAATTCCAGAGAATGTGTAGATACCACTGTTTGTAGAAAGATTTTTTGTTTCAGCCACACCATTCTTTGTACCAGAAAGTGTAAGTTCAACAGTTGCGATATCGAAGTTATCTGTTGCAATTCCAGAGATTGTGAAGGTTTTGCCTACTTCTGTGTTGTTGAGATAGTAAGTTTCAACATTCTGGTCTGGTTTGTAAACCTTGTATTTAGTAGAAGTTGTTGTGACTGTCGGAGTGTTGAATACAGGCGGTTCTTTATCACTCTGAATATTGAAAATTGTTGAAGTGACAGAGTTTCCGGCAACATCTTCAACAGTTGCTTTTACTGCATAAGTGTTTGTTCCCAGTTTTGAAGCAGGAATTGTGTAAGTCCAGTTAGCACCCTCCGTCAATTGTGCTTCAACTTTAGTTTCTGAGTTAGTTCCCAACTCAACAGAGTGTTTTACATTATTACCATCAGTATATGTGAGTTCAAGTTTTACGCTCTTAACGCCAGAAGAATCGTCTTTATAAGTACCTTTGGCAACAATATCTTTGCTTCCGTTTGTACTTTCTGTTGCGTCATTTGTACATGCGAGTTCTGGAGATTCAGTATCAAGGTAAATTCTCAACTCTTTTGGATCACTTTCGTTTCCGGCCTTATCAACTGCCACGAATCTGACTGTGTTGTAAAGGGCTGCATTTCCATCCATTTTTGAAGAGAATTCGCCCAAGTTTGCAGAGAAGGTTTCAAATCCTGTAGCAACTCCATCATCCTTTTCTACTACAGTGCCCAATCTGTCAGTTACATTTTGAACAGCAGAATCAGCCTGAGTAATTGTGTAGTCAACATGGTCAATTCCACTGCCCGCCTCTGCGTATTTTCCAGCGAACGGCATTGAAAGAGATTTGTACCAAGTGTGAGTATTTTCATCCGTGTAAGAATAAGGTGCTTTGTTGACACTAAGTGCAGCATCATTCCAAACCGGCTTAACTGTATCAACGAATGTTGTTATGGTCTCAAGTTTTGTTGAACGGCCAGCTCTATCGGTTACGGTTACTTCGAAAGTCCATTTTCCTTCGCTTTCACCAGCACTTGGGTCAAGTGTGATTGAGAAGGTTCCGCCAAGAACAAGCAAATAATCAGAGCCTGGAACAATAATCGGAGTAGAGTCAGTTTTTAAGAATGTGTAACCCTTAGTTCCGCTTGCAACAACTTCACCGTTGAGTTTTGCAACACATTCAACCTTTTCAACAGAGAATTTATCGCCATACTTACCTGTTACGCTGAGTGTTTCGCCCTGCTTGATATATGCAGGAACATCACCAGAAGTCTTTTCGATTGATGGAACACTAAAGTCGAGAGTAAGTCCTTTGTGTTCAGTAGCGTTATCGTTAATATTGCCAGAAGCGTCTTTATCAGCAACAGCGACCGAAATATTACCAGCCGCATCGATTGCTCGTCCTTCAAGACCAACACCCGCACCGATTCCATAACCTTCGCTCATCGGAACTTTGACTGACCATGAGGTTTCAGCTGTTGATTCAGGTGCTTCTTCGACATTACGCCATTCACTCCAGCCTTCAGTGTATACTTCGACTCCACCTTCGGTAGAGTGTTTTGGACTTACACGATACTGAAGTTTTTTAGTACCAGATGTTGTATCCTGCCATTTTCCAGAAAGAAGATAGTAATGTTTTCCATCAGCAGTAGAGTAATTTGAGTTTTCTTCTGTAATGACCTTGTTGATTACAAGTGCTGTTCTATCAGTTGTATTGTTTGAAACAATGAAGGTTGGTTCAACTGTATCGCGGATTACATTGATTTTTTGAGTCGTTTTGTTGCCAGCTTCATCTTCAACAACGATTTCATGCGCATAAGTGCCGTCTACTGTTTTGCCTGTGATTGTCCATTCTTTAGTTTCTGGATTTACAGTTGCAGGGTCTCCGTCAAGTTTTACAGTGAATGAGCCGCTTGCTTCGGTGACTGTTCCAGAAAGTGAGTAAGTTCCATCTGAGCCATATCCACCTACATAGTATGTAATGCTTGCGCTGAGTTCAGAATTTTCTGGCAAAATCAAGTTTCCGATTTCGTCTTTGTCTCCTGCGTCTCCTTCAGAGTCTTTTGCAGGTTTTTTAAGGCCTGTTCCAAGCAATGTTGTGACCGGGGCTTCGGTATCGCGCGTAACTTTGAGTGAAGAAGAATCAGCGTTCATGCTGATGAGAGAAACATTTCCGGCTTCATCAACGACAGCAAAGTAAACTGTATGTGCTTCAGTTCCGTCAACAGAAGAAATTCCTGTCAAATCAACATTTGCTGTCCATGTGTATTCGCCGGTCGTTGTTGTTGCGGCAACGGCAGCTACATTCCAGCCTGAAACGAGTGTTTTTCCATCTGCTTTAAAGAGTTTGTATGAATCACTTTCAACAGCAGGTTCTTCAAGAGAATAGTAGAATCCCTTGATTCCGCTTGTGTTTACGCCGTCAGAAATTGTACCTTTTGCTGTGTAAACATCTTCTTTTGTGAATATTGTTTTGTCTTCAGTGCTGAGTGCGAATGAAGGAGCTGTAATATCAACGCTGAATGATTTTGATGTAGAAGAAGTCTGTTCGTAAATGTCGGTTGCTGCGTAAACGAGTTTGTATGTTCCCGAAGCATTTGACGGGAGTTTTGCAGTTCCTGTCCATGTGCAGAGTTTGTTACCGCTGTCGTAAGCACTAACTGCTACTGTAGAAATCACGGCGTCAGCGACTTTCTTTTCTTCTGTTTTTGTTTTTCCGTCTTCCTCAGTTGTGATAACCTGAACCAATTCGCCGGTGATTGTTGTGCCGGCCTTTGAAACTGTACCGCTTACAGCAATTGTTTCACGCTGGTAGCTTCCAGCTGTTGGAGAAGAGATTTCGATGCTCGGTGTACCAGAATCAACTGCAACACAGAATTTACCTGTTGCGGCTTTTCCTGTTTCGTTAATACTCACATCGGTAGTAACATAATCATAAGCCTCAACTTCAATGAAATATTTTCCTTCGTCCGATGGCAAAGTATAATTCCATGAAGCTGTTGTCTTTTTTGGGAAAGTAGAGCCAGTAACAAAAGGTTCATCTTCATCAACTTTATAAACATAAGCCTTGATTTCAGCAATATAATCATCGTCTACGACTGAAATTGAAAGCTTATTGTTATTCGTCGTTCCAAAGAGGTTTGTTCCGATTTTAACGCCATTTTTGTCTGTAATTGTTGTATTCGCGTTTCCGAAAGTGATTTTTGGTCGGTCGGTTTCCTGATAGACGATGAAGTCAGAGTCTCCGTTCATGTCGTAAGAAGAGTATGAGCCTACATTTCCTACCGTGTCTTTTGCAGAAACCACGATTCTCACCTTGATTGGCTTGTCAGCATCAATTTTTTCGTTGTGGATAAAATATTGCGTCAACAGTCCTGTAGGGAATGACTGATTAATCTGATAGACTTTTCCCAGCGAGCCGTCGATTACAAGGTCAGATTTATAATCTTTTTCATTTTTGAGATAGTCAAGATACTCGCTAACGCCTGCAAGGATTGAATCTTCTGCACTGAGTTCTTTGTCCAATTTAGTACTAGCCCAAATGTCGTAAGTTACTTCACTAAGATTCTGCTCGGTGACATTTCCTTTGACAGTGATTGTGCCGTTAACATAAGTGTTTTTGTCGGTTCCGCCAAAATATTCTTCGCCAGAAACAGACGGTGTAATAGAAGAAAGAAGAACTTCAGGCTTGGTCGTATCGATATGGACAGAAAGTGAGGCTTCCTCAGAAAGATTTGCGCTTCCCGCACCAGTCGCCTTAACTTTGAGGGTGTACATTCTCATGAGACCTTCTGTTTCGGTCATGACTTTTGAGTAGCCTTCACACTCAGAAGGAGTAAATGTCCATGTATCCACATTTTTTACAGAATCATGAACGCAAGTAAAGCCCTTAACATCCGTCCAATTATGCTCAGAATCGCCATTGATTGTTACAGAGAGTGTCGCTCCGTCAATTTCTTTTCCTGTTATTTCATCTGTGACAGAAAGTGTTGCCTCGAGTGATTTGAGTGCCATGCCCACATTGTTTTCGACCGCGATTCCAGTGAACTGGAGTTTGTCTGAGTCGGAGCTTGATTCAGCGTTGTATTTAGAAGAAGCAAAATAAGAAAGATTTGCAGGAGAGCTGAAAGAAACATTCGGTCGGACCGCAGAAACAGCACCCTTAAATCCATAAAGCGTTTTCTGAGAAAGGTCAATCTTGTCTTTGTCATAACCTGTTACAACGATTGCATAAGTTGAATCCTGTTTAACATAGTTGTCGCCAGGAAGATTAGAAGAAACAGTGACAGTTGCTTCACTTGGGTTTGTATCGTCAGAATTATCGATAATCAGCTTCCAGCCATAAGCCTCATCGCTTTCGAGGGCAGCGAGCTTTTCTTTTTTGGCCTCAGTTTCGATTTTAGCATCGTTTTCAATTTCTTTGACTTTGCTTACAAGGGCAGCGATTTTTGCTCTGAGTTCATCATTAGAAAGAACTGTTGAACCAGAAGAAATTTCTTTTACCCAGACTTTGATTGATGCCGGGTCAACATTTACCTGATCAAGGCCAGCACTAACGATTACAGTGAGGTTCTGTTCGCCCATACCCTTGCTGATTGTAGCGATTTTTGATGAATCTTCATCGCTGTATTTGAGCTGGAATCCAGAAATTGTGTATGTCGGGTCGGCATTCGGGTTGATTGAGAATGCAAGACTTGTATCGCTAGCAGAAGTGTCTCGTGCATAATCCGAAAGCATTCCTTCGACTTCGGCAACGCTTACGGCTCTGGCAGCAGTTTTGTTGAGTTCTTCATCTGTAGTGCTTCCTTTGAGAACTGCAAGCAAATCTTTTGCAGAAAGACCTGCACCGCCGTTTTTGGCACTGAGGTATTTATCATAGATATCATCGTAAATGTAGACATTTGAAGTTGAGTTTCCGCCTTTTACGCCGCTGTCTCCCGGAGTATTGTAAGTTTTTGCTGAATCGGAAACAGTTACACGGCAGAAATAGGTTTTATTGCCGTTTGCGTCTTCTGGAACGCTTTCTGAAGAATACATTTCTGAGTAACGCTTGTTGACGACATCAGTGCCTTCTGCAACATATCGTGCGATTGTGACGCTTGTGCCGCCGGTTGTTGAAATTTCTTCTTCGGTGTACGGCTCTGATGCTACAGGATTTCCGTCTGCATCAAAGATTTCAACATCCATTGAAGCGATTGTATGGTCATCAGCGATTGTACCTTCAATTGTGAAGACTGAACCATATTTAGAAAGTGAATTCTTTGCTTTATAAGTGCTTTTTACGACACCAGGTTTTGAAATGATGAAAACTGGAGGAGTGTTATCGATTTCAATCTGGAGAGAGCTTTCGCCTGAAGAACGTCCGCTGTTGTCGTATGCAACTGCATCGAGCTTATATTTGCCGTCTTTGAGGTCAAGTTTTTCGTTGAGGTTGATATTCCATGTGAGGGAGTTTACTACGGTTGCAGGAAGGTCTTTGTATACGATTTCGTTTGTATCAAGATTCGTGACACGAACTTTGACAGAAGAGACACCTTTGTCGTCTGAACAGGTTCCCGCGAGCACAAAGGCACCCCGTACTTCGGATGCGGCCGGAGGATATGAGATTGAAAGTTTCGGTGCTTCGGTATCGACGGATGAACCGAGACCTGAGTTTTCACCACAGGAAGCCAGGGCAAGCACTGACAGCGCAAGAAGCCCCTTTCCTACCAATTTTGAAATTTTAGAGAAAACAACATTTCCATTACGAACTTTTTTCATATCTTCCTCCATAATCATAGAACGACCTCATTCTAAAAAAAATTTAAACAAAGACTGCCTTTAGTATATCGGCAATAATTATAATATATAATAGTGAAAAAACAAGAATTACTAGTTTTTAAGAGAACTCTTAGTTAAAATTTCAAGGCCAAAAAGCATTTTTTTTCATAAAATGGCATAAAAAAGTGAAAAAACGACAAAAAAAGCGGTAATCACGCGTATTAACAGGCAATGCGGTCAATTTTCCCTAAACAATTTTTCTCACGCTCCGATATTAACTCAAAGGGGATTTTGATTATGGAACAGAAAAAAACTCTATGGATTGTCGCTGCATCAGGCATTTTCCTTCTCGTGGTAGTAGGGGCAGCCCTCATTCTTTACTCGCCGTCTCTTCAGCAGAAGTCAGCCGTACAGGCAGGATTCGATCCGACTTCAGGCTGGATTAGCTCAACAAAATCAAACGCAAACACACCAGCAGACAATGGCCTTGCATTTAATACAGTAACACCACCCGCTCCAGAGCAGGGAAGTTTTACATCTCTCGCACCTTCACCTTTCGCAACAGACAACAACTTTGGAAAGCCTGAATCACAAAGCAATTTCGATTCTGCAACACCGATTCACACAGACAAAGTTACCGTCATTTCTGACAATGCAACGGTCTATTCAACAGCAACCACAACAATCGATTTGAATTCGCTCAAAGCCTCTTCTAATTCAGGAATCGTAGCAAAGAACGAAAAAACAGCAAGTCAGCTCAGTACGAACACAGCTCGCTCTCCATTCGAATCACAGCCTTCTTATGAAGAAGCAAGCCCGATCGCTGAAAACTACTACGCTCCGGCTCCAGTTGCAAAAGTCGCTCCAAAGACCGCAGCACCAAAACCAGCCGCAACAAAGAAAGCCGCACCTGCAAAATCAACTGCAACGGCTTCTACAAAACCAACAAAAGCACAGACTGCCACAAAAGTTGCCAGTGCCGCAAAAAAAGCCCCAGATTCGTTCTGGGTGCAGGCAGCCGCTTATTCAAGCAAACGCAATGCTGATGAAGCAAGAAGCACACTTGAATCAAACAAGATTCCAAGCGAAGTCTTCACCTTCACTGATTCAAACGGCAAAACTTTCTACCGCGTTCGGGTCGGTCCTTACATCACAAAGAGCGAAGCTGAATACTGGCAGACTAGAATCAGCATGATTGACAAGTTCGCAAGCTCAAAGAGCGTGATTGTCAACACAGCAGTAAACTAAACCGTAAACTAGAGATTTTAGAGATTTATTTGAGATAAACGCAAAAATCTTTATTAAATCCCGCATTTTCTTTCATGAAGATTGCCGAAAAGTGCTTTAAAAAGCGAATAAGAAGGCATGAACAAAATGATTGAAAAGTGCGGGATTTTTCTTTTTCCGCTTACACCAACCGGCCGCAGATTGATTCCATTCATCTTTCTGTCTTTTTTGGGCTTTAACCTTCACGGCGAAGAAACATTCAGGTTCGCAGAATACAAATTTTCTTCCGCCCTTACGCTCCCAAAAACTTCAACAGGTAAGGAAGATTCACTTGCCGGAAGCACAGGCCTCAGACTCTCATTCAATGACGCTGATTTTCGTGCATTCACCACGCTTCCAAAAACAAGTTTTTCACAAATCAGCACAGCCAACGGGATTCATGAAAAACTCTCGCTTTTCGATGAAGCACGGTTCGGTGCGGGCATTTTTCTCTTCCAAAAGGATTTTCCGCTGAATCTTAAAGTCGGGCACAACACTTTCTCAAAGTCAATTTCCAGGCTCAGAAATCCTTCACCGTCTGTCACCGCAAATCCGCTCACAAAATCATTTGCGTTTTCAATCGGAGCCTCCCCTGCCCTTCCAACCCTGAATTCAAGCAGACAGCCTCTTTCTTGTGCGTTTTCGCTTTCTCCTGCCGAAAAGCCCTTTAAATTTCATTTTTGCCTCGAAGGATTTTTCAATGAGGAAAAGGAAAGTGCCGTCTGCTTTTCAGCAAAATTTCCGTTTTCAAAAGCCGTATTCGTCCAGTCAGCATTTTGCGCCGCACGCTTATATATAGAAAACAATTCATCAATTCTTGAAAAAAACAATGCCGCGTTCAATCCTGACTTTTTTTATTCCGCTTTGTACGAATTCTGCTTTCATTCCCCGCTTTTAAAAATCAATTTCTATTCAGGAATTCAAGAAAATCCTTACGATGTAAATCCTTTCTGGTTCAAGGTTGACGGAAGAACGGCTTTCAAGTCGATTCTGCTCAATTTCTCTTATTTTGCCCTCCCGACCACAAAAGATTCGCCAAAAGCTGCCCCGATGATTACAGGCTCTTCGTCAGTCTGCCGGACTGTCGAGCAGGCTTCTATAAATCCGCAGCTTCTCTTTTTCATGGGCGAAAGCTCGCTCAGGCTCGGTTTTTCTGCCCTTGAAAACTGGAAGGTCACGGCGACAAGTCCTGCCGTCCAGCTTAACACAGCCAAATTCCGGGTAGCAAGTGAATACAAAAACGGCAATTTTTCATCACGGCTCGACTGGACAAGGGCAAATCTTCTGATTAAAGGAAATCCACCTGCTTCAAGTGCAATTCCCGAAGAATATCAGTCGCTTTCTGTTTCAGGCTCTCTTGCAACACAGAAAGCAAATTTTTCACTTTCAGGCTCGTACACGAATTATCCGCCAAAAACAGAAAAATCTTCTATTAAAGAGGTGCTTTCCATGGATTTCAAGCTGGCTCTTCCTCAATGCAGTCTCACCGGAAACTGCGGGCTAAAACTCACTTACAAGGCTGGATCAAGGCAGTCAGGAGAATTTGAAGCGGGCGTGTCATATTTTTTAAGCAGAAAGTACCTGCGCTCAAGTCTGAAAGCGGAACTGATTCTGGCGTTTTGATTTGCCGTACCTTCAAAAATCTGCTATATTTTTCCCATGAAAATTATCTCGTGGAATGTAAACGGTATTCGTGCCGTAGAAAAAAAGGGCTTTGTTGACTGGCTTTTGGAATCAGACGCAGATGTAATCTGTATTCAGGAAACAAAGGCCCATCCTTCACAGCTCACGCAGAATCTTCTCGCTCCGGGCAGCGAAGAAAACATTCTGTTCCCCATACCGCCAAAAGAGTCCTCTTCCCCGGTCGCAGTCACCGACGAAAGCGCAAAATATAAATCTTATTGGGCATCTGCCAAAAAAGCCGGATACTCAAGCACTGCAATCTACACCAAAAAAACGCCTGACAAGGTAGAGCTTCTTGGAAATGCGGAATTTGATGATGAAGGCCGCGTAATTTCAGCATATTTCGGAAAAACAGTCGTGATTTCGGCATATTTCCCGAACAGCCAGAATCAGGGCGCACGGCTCGATTACAAGCTTGCTTTCTGTAAGGCAATGTTCGATTATCTGAACAAGCTGGTCGCAGAAGGATTCAATATCGTTCTTTGCGGTGATTACAACATCGCGCACAAAGCGATTGATCTCGCAAATCCAAAGGCCAATGAAGGAAACGCGGGTTATCTCCCCGAAGAACGAGACTGGATGGAATTCTTCACCACAAACGGCTTCGTGGACACTTTCCGCACTTTCTGCCAGGAGCCAAAACAATACACCTGGTGGAGCTATCGTTTCCACGCCCGCGAAAAGGACATCGGATGGCGCATTGACTATCAGTGCGTAAATCAGTCTTTCATCGGCAATGTAAAATCAAGCAGAATCCTCAAAGATGTAATGGGTTCTGACCACTGCCCGATTGAAATTGAAATCGCAGACTAACGCACTTCCCTAGAACATCGCGTGAATCTGTGCTATTCTATTTTTATAATAAAAAAAGGGGTTAATATTAAATGAAAGGATTTGAAATTGGACAGGAAGTTGAGACTACAATCGTTCAGATTGGGCCTGACACTGTTTTTATTGATTTGGGATTGAAAAGCGAAGGTTTTGTCGAAAAGGCAGAATTCCTTGACGCAGACGGAAAATGCACCGTAAAAGAAGGCGACAAAATCAAAGTCTACTTCGTTTCACAGAACCGTGACGAACTTCATTTCACAACAAAATTGAAGGGTGAAAACGCTGACTCAAACATCCTTGAATCAGCATACAATTCAGGTCTTCCAGTCGAAGGCCATGTCGAAAAAGAAATCAAAGGTGGATTCGAAGTCAAAATCGGAACAAGCCGTGCATTCTGTCCGTACTCACAGATGGGCTACAAAAACCGCATGGAACCAGCAGAATATGTCGGCCGAAGCATGACCTTCATCATCACAGAATTCAAAAACGAAGGCAAAAACATCATCGTTTCTAACCGCAAAGTCGAAGAAAATGCCGAAATCAGCAAGGTAAATTCTCTCGCAGAAAAACTTACTGTCGGCTCGGTCGTTTCTGGCGAAGTAAAATCTTTGCAGAGCTACGGAGCATTCATCGATTTGAACGGATTCCAGGCACTTCTTCCAATCTCAGAAATTTCACACGCACGCGTAAACGATGTATCAGAAGTTTTGAGCGTTGGTCAGAAAATCGAAGCCAAAATCATCAAGGCTGAATGGAACACTGCAAAACCAGAGCGCTCAAAAGTCAGCCTCAGCATGAAAGAACTCGAAAAAGATCCGTGGGATGAAGTTTCTTCTATTAAAATCGGCGAAAAGTTCTCTGGCAAAATCGCCCGAATCGCCGCTTTCGGTCTGTTCGTAAACTTAAAGCCAGGAATTGACGGCCTCGTTCATGTAAGCCTTTTGCGCGATGTAAACGATAAAACCAACCTGAGCAAAAAATTCAAAGTCGGTGACACAATGGAAGTAATCGTTCAGAAAATCGAAGCTTCAGACAAGCGAATCAGTCTCGCACCAGCAGGTGAAAGCGACGAGGAAGAAGACGACGCCAGCGATTATCTCAAAAAACAGGACAAAGCAGACGATGGAGAAACCTACAACCCATTCGCCGCACTGCTTAAAAAATAAAGATTTTCAAGGCAAATGTCGAGTTTTGCAAATTACAGAATATTGCAAAAAAAACGGCGCGAAGGAGTGAAACGGCTTACGAAAACACTCGTTTTGTGCTGCCGCG
>NZ_CAMHSK010000030.1 GCF_946187725.1 uncultured Treponema sp. | reverse complement strand
TTAGCTGGGGATATTTCATTAGAGCTAGGGATATTAGCTGGGGATATTTCATTAGAGCTAGGGATATTAGCTGGGGATATTTCATTAGCGTTAGGAATATTGCCTGCATCCCAAGAAAAATCATCATTCAGCGGAACTGTAATTCTAAAGACATCTCCTTCTGAAAATTCTGGATTTCCACCAGAATATTTGTGTGAATAATTAAACAGTTTCCTTACGCCAGAGCCGAGTTTATCTGAATATCCTATGTTTCTAAAAAAAGATGCAATCAATGGATTTTTTGCATAAGGTTCTAAGTTTTCCGGAGTTATAAGTCCATCTTTTCTTGCTCGATTTGCGTTTTCTACATACATTTTGTCTCTTTCGATGATGAACTTTGCCTGATAGCCACTTGAAAATTCCCGGTGCATGAGCGTATTCACAATCATTTCACGGGCAAGAATATTTCTGAGGGAAATACGTACTTTCCCATCTTCCAAATAAAACTTATCTAAGAGATGTTTTGTTGCAAATTCAAAAAGCCGATCGTAACTTTCAATCAGATTTGTTTCAACAATAAGCCTGTCATCATATCGGTCTACATTCACTTTTCTTAGCAAGGCATCTGTTGAATAGGTCGGGGCAACATCATGAATAACTTCATCTTTTCCAAGTAACATTACGGCTGCAAAATTAAAACCTTTTTCACCCGTCAGTCGGTCTACTGTATACAGGCCGGCACTTTTTAAAAGTTCCTCATCACTTAGTTTTTCCCACGGATGACTTCCAGCAGAATTATTTTTTGCCATTGTTCTTACAAGTGGTAGCAAATCAATCCGTATATCTTCAAGTTTGACATAAGGAAAGACTTTTCTTTCAGTAAAAATTTCCTGCTTCCTAATATACATTTGGGCTATATCAGTTGTAGAGGTTACTTTTACATCAGAATCATTTGTCCGGTTGTAAATTACATTTTTGTAGCTGACAACTTCACCAGAAACTGGAACATATATGTGAATAATAGTTTTTCCTTCATACCCCATAATTTCTGCATCAATACAGAGAGTTGGAGAAAATAAAGAAGGATTTGCAAGAACACTTATAAAGTTTTTTATCATTTCTGGAGCTGCTTTTTCTGGAACACCATTCACAGTTCCATCATCAAGGATTCCTAAGAAAATATCACCGCCAAAACGATTTGAAAATGAACATACAGTTTCATAAACATCATGTTCAATGTTACCACCGCAACGCTTAAATTCTACGGATACGGTTTCGCCAATTTTCCTAAGTGAATCCAATCTTTCTGTTGTCATATATATATTATCGCTCATTTTTACCTCTTTTTCTACTCAAACAACCTGTTAGCCGCTTCCATGGCTGGCTTTACTGCCTCAACCATTTCAGGAATTGCTGCACGTGTATAATGGTCCGTCATGGCAAGGCTATTGTGTCCTGCAATTTTCTGAACTGTTTCTCCAGCAACCTCGCGACGCATACGGGTAATGTATGTATAACGCAAAGAATGTGGAGTAAGTATCCTGTTTTCTGCATTGATACCTGACATGCCAAGAATACGTCTGAACCATTCCTCGGCCAGCCATTTACGAATTGGCTTTCCGTAACGCATAAAAACGTAATCGTTTTCACTTAGATTGTTTTGCAAAATGTAATTTCGCATAATCTGAGCAAAGTCTTCCGGTAGAGGAGCGACACGAAGCTTTTTATCATCCTCAGAACCGCATTTGTTGTAATTTGTCCGGTACAGCTGATTTGATTTGTAAAATCCATCAATAACCAGGATTCCTTCATCGAACAGAAATTCCCGAGCCTGAATTGCAATTCCTTCGCTGATACGAAGCCCGCATTTTGCACAGCACAAGAACATAAGATATATGGCTTTATGACCTTCATCAAACTGAGGATGTTTTGAGTAATGATTACGACTCATATCCATCCAAAGGCTTTCGTTGAACAAAATGTTCAGTTCTTCTGTTGAAAAAATATCTTTCTTTCGGCTATTACGGCGAAATTTTGGAAACAGTGGAACCGGAATATATGGCAAATCATGAAA
This sequence comes from uncultured Treponema sp., assembly GCF_946187725.1. Classification (GTDB taxonomy): domain Bacteria; phylum Spirochaetota; class Spirochaetia; order Treponematales; family Treponemataceae; genus Treponema_D. The sequence continues at coordinate 34,877 of NZ_CAMHSK010000030.1, read as the reverse complement.
TGGAGCTTCCGCGTAAACTTCACTTACCACAGTAAGGAAATTGTTTTTCCAGCTGCCTAAATGATAATCCTCGGAAAGGAAATCTATAATCATTGGAATCGTAAGCTTTGATAATTCCAGTTCTCCAAATTCTTCCACAAAAATATTAAGCATAAATCGTTTTGAACGGAGTGTTTCCGGTGTAAGAGTTTTTCCCAGTTTCTCCATCCGCTCCATGTGCTGACCACCGGGAATATACATCCATTCGGCAATCTTCGCTATCGTGATTTTCTCTTCCACGAATAACGGTGGCAGGGCAGAAACAAATGCATATGCCTCCGCCTGAGTCTTACATCCTTTGCAGACTTTCTGATGCATTACGCCCGAAACAGGATCATTCCAATAGTAATACCACTTGTGTACTGTCTTGTTCTTTGATTTAGTTGATTTTTTGAAGATGTGATAATTTAAATCCATCTAAGCCTCCAAGTTGTTATGTTAAGCACTTGATATTCGCTTAACATTTTTAATAACCTGAAGGTCAGATTAATTAGTAAATGCTTGTATTATATAGATTTAGCACCTATCCCGAAGTGTTAAATCTTGATTGGTCTCTAGATTTGAACCAAGGACCAAAGGATTATGAGTCCTCTGCTCTAACCGCTGAGCTAATGGCCCGATTAAGGTAGAAATGATTATATCCCAAAACTGACCGTTCAGTCAATAGCGGGAATTTTATCTCCCCAGCCCCAGCGCGCCGCATGAAACTCAAACAATTGAAAAAACTACTTCAAGATTCGGCAAATCAATTTTTCCAACTTTTAGAGTTACTTTTTCATTCAAATCAACAGGACTTTCTCCGCCAATCACGGTCTCCATTCCAAAATTCGGAATAAAGTACAAAGCACGCCCCGGCTGCTTATCAACACAGATTGCTTCCCCCTGCCAGTCAGGATGCTGCAAAAGATACACCAAAGTCCAGTGAGTACGACTGTTACGCTCGGCTTTTTTCGAAGCCTGCATCGCGGCATCACCTTCACTCATACGAATCAGCATTGTGTCTTTGTCCAGAAGTTTTTCTCCCTTCAGAAAAGCACGAAGCTGTTCATGACCAAGCAAATCCCCGTATCGGCGAAGAGGCGATGTGACCTGAGAATACATTCCGACACCAAGACCTGCATGACTTGAGGGCGTAACATTCACATTTCGCTTACGCATACATTTACGCAAACGGAACTGCCCGGCAAGACCTTCGGGAATATCTTTAGGGATTTCCGGAACATCCTGTGAAATGAAAGGAAAAGGAATATTATTCTTAAAAGCAAATTTTGCCGCCCCTTCACCAGCTAATACCATAGCTTCGCGAACAACATCCGTGCTTTCAGGGTGAGGAACAGACTCAAAAACAACTTCTTTTGTTTCTGGGTCCACAGAAATATGTACCTCAGGAATATTAATGTTCACAGCACCAGCCTTACACCTTCGTTCAAAATTCCGGCGGGCAATCTCAAAAAGCGGCTTTAATTCAGGAGTCTCCTTCAATTCATCAGCTTTTTCATAAGTGAGACGCTTTACATCAACAATTGTGCGCAAAACATCACAATCTTCCAATTCGCCATTCTCACCAAGCTTGATTTTAAAACTCAGGGCACGACTCTCTTCACGGAGTCCCAAAGCATAATCTTCAAGACAATCTTCAGAAAGCATTCGTGCCGCACCTTCTGGAATATACAAAGTGGCACCTCGTCCGCGCGCAACTCTGTCAATCTCAGAATCAGGCTCTACATAACAGGCTGGATCCGCAATATGAACCCACAAATACTCACCGTCAAAGGCAATCGCATCATCCGGGTCAGTCGACCACTCACTGTCGATTGCATAAGAGACTCCCGGAATCCGAACACGACCTTCATCATTAGGCTTTCCGAGAGAAACAGAAGCACTTTTTGCACTCAATCCAAGACGAACCGGATAAGGATTTCGCGTAATATCCCAGATTTTTGTATCCAGAAGAAGTTTATGAGCTTTTTCAGGACTTTCCTTAAATCCAGCATCCTTCATCGTTTTGCTTTTGTCTGTGGTACCGAGCGCAAGAGCCTCAACATCGCCCATATACTTGGAATCTTCCGGCAAAAGATTTTTATTTTTTAGACGGTCGATAAAGGCAGCACGCAATTCATCCGCATGCTCTTTCTCAAAAGCCTTGTTTTTTAGCTCGCTGATTTTTTCAGGAGTACGAGGAATAAAAAAAATCTCCCCGTCATGCAAAACTTCCTCAAACTCAAAAGAAGCCTTCAAAGCAGAATAAATGCCCCAACTTTCATCAGCCTTTAGTTCACCACAAATCAATCCTGCAAGTTCAGAAAAACTCTGCTCAACAAAAGCACTTTCACCTTCACTCAACAAAAGTTCATGCGTTTCAGCAATCTGATTTTTGAAAGATGACGATTCAGCCATGACCGATTCATAATAATCAAGAACCGCGTCCAGAGAAGACGCCTCGCCCTCACAAAGCAAAAAAACATCTTTTTCACGGACTTTCTGACTCGCATAAACAGCTTTTTTACCAGAAGCAGTTGCCCGGCTTACACACCAGTTAACAAGAAATTTATCGCCATCCCGCTCCCCCACAAGAGCCGGCTGATTTTTGTAAATTACGACAGAATTTTTCTTCATAGAATGATTCTATCAAAAATCCCTCACAGAGTACACAGAGCGCAAGGATAAAAAGCAGTCTAACTCAAATGGATACATAGGGATTTTTTGCGCAAATTGCTTTCACAAGAGGGCGACAAGGTGGTCGTCTTCTATTTTGGAGTAAACCCCACATGGAGGTGGGTAGGAGAGACTGCAGTAGTTCCACCCTCCCCCTCTGCGCAAGATATTCAGAACTCAGATAGACTTTTTTGTGATTCTGCACCCACTCAGGCACAGGCGCAGATTTTGAAAATGCAAGACCTGAAAGACAAAACACCAGCAAGGTAAAAGCCATTCTCTTCATGATAATCACCTCCCTTCCACAATATTAGCCTATCGCTAATATTTTAAGTTTATTTTATCAGCAAAAGCGAATAACGCAAATTTTATTAGCAATTAGAATATATTTTATGGATTTACAAGATATATTTGTTAGCAACCTTAAAGCCACAAGAAAGGAAAAGCATATTACTCAGGAAAAACTTGCAGAAATGTGTGACACGGATACGGCATACATCGGGCAAATTGAAACAAAAAAGCGATTTCCGTCCATTTCCTTTATTGAAAAGATTGCGAATGCGTTGAATATCGAACCGTATATCCTGTTCAAAAATAAAACCGAAGCAAGTGTCGAACAAAAACAAAAAATCGAAAAATTGAAATCAGAATTCTTAAATTTACTAGATGGCGATGTCGAATTATTTTTGGAAAAATTATCGATGATATCGTGGTGAATTAATCCCGCTGCAAGCAAAAAAAATCCCCTCAGCCAAGCAATCTGACTGAGGGGAACTATTTACTTAGAACAAAGTCCTACCATTTTTTCTCAATCTCTGGTTCACAGATGTTGATTTCTGTTTCGAGATCGAAGAATTTTGCACGAGTCATATCTGGTGCGAAGTTGATGGTGTCGCCAAGCTGAACAACAACTTCCGGAGCAACTTTTGCTACGATGTTTGCGTCCTTAACCTGAACGAATACATGAGTCTCTGCACCGAGAGGTTCTTTGTTTGTAACTTTAACCTGCATGTTGTTCTCTGAAGAAGGAACAGCCTGATACTGCAAGTCTTCTGGGCGGATACCGAATGTAACTTCTTTTCCGACATATGCTTTGAGGTGCTTCTGCTGCTCTTCTGTTGGAACGAGAGTGAATGCGCCTTCGTTAGCGATTACTTTTCCGTCTTTCTCTTCAATTTTGATTTTGAAGAAGTTCATCGGCGGTGTACCAATGAAGCCTGCAACGAATTTGTTGATTGGGTGGTTGTAAAGATACAATGGCTCACCAATCTGCTGGATTCGTTTTTCAGACATAACGACGATTTTTGTACCCATAGTCATAGCTTCAACCTGGTCATGAGTTACATAAATCATTGTTGCCTGCAAGCGGTGATGGAGAGAAGCGATTTCACCACGCATAGTAACGCGGAGTTTAGCATCAAGGTTAGAAAGAGGCTCGTCGAACAAGAATACTTTTGGTGAGCGGACAATAGCACGACCAACAGCAACACGCTGACGCTGACCACCAGAAAGTGCCTTTGGTTTGCGGTCAAGGTACTGAGTAAGGTCGAGCATTTTTGCAGCTTCTTCGACTTTGCGCTGAATTTCGATTTTTGGTTCTTTGCGGATTTTGAGACCGAATGCCATGTTGTCAAATACGGTCATGTGCGGATAGAGAGCATAGTTCTGGAATACCATTGCGATGTTTCGGTCTTTTGGCGGAACATCGTTCATAAGCTCACCGTCGATGAGAAGTTCACCGTCAGTGATGTCTTCAAGACCAGCAACCATGCGGAGAGTTGTTGATTTACCGCAGCCAGATGGACCTACGAATACACAGAATTCGCGGTCTTCGATTGTTACATTTGATTTCTCGACAGCAAGAACATTGCCGTCATACACTTTTGTAACGCCTTTAAGCTCTACTTTTGCCATTTTTTCCTCCTGTGGCATAAGGGATTATAATTATGCATCTAGTATAGATGAGTGGCAAAAGTAAATCAAGTTAAAATTTTGTTTTTTATATTAAAAATCAAGTAGTTTTTTGGATTTTTCCGAGAATTTTACCCCGGAATTTTATAAATGAAAAATCCCCTTCACAAACGGCTCGCACAAAACAAAAATCACGCTGAAAAGCACCGCCGGAAGATAATTGGCCGTCTTCACCTTTTTCAAGCCCATAAGGTTGATTCCGATAAGAATAATCAAAGCGCCCCCCGAACCGGTCAGCTCCGAAATCATCTGCTCGCTCACATAAGGCGCAATCAGGACAGAAAGCAAGGTAAGCGCGCCCTGATAAACAAAAATCGCAATCACAGAAAATGCAGTTCCCACACCCATCGCGACCGCAAACCCAATGGAAATAAAGCCGTCCAAAATGGATTTCAGGAATATAATAGAATAATCATGCTCAATTCCCGCTTTGAAACTGCCAACAATCGCCATGGCACCAACGCAAAAAAGCACCGAAGCATTCAAAAAAGCATATGCGAAGTTCTTCTGAGGCCGACCATTTGTGAAAGATTCAGCCTTAGAGGGGGAAGTCTCCCCCTGCGCGCCCACTTCGTTGGTCGCTACCCTCTCTACGGGGGAATCCCCCGTAACGCCCCCTTTCTTCATGAACACCCTTTCCAGGAATTTTCCGAAAGCGAGGATTTTACCGTCTATGTCCAAAAGAGTTCCAACAATTCCGCCCAAAATCAATGCCAGGGCAAGATACACGACATTCTGATATTTAAAGGCCATTTGCACGCCCATAATGAACGAAACAAGGCCGCACGCAAGCTGAATCGAATCCGTCACTTTCTGTGGAATTTTCTTTGAAAACAAAAGCCCGACAATACATCCGGCAAGAATCGTAGCACAATTAACAAATACAGCAATCATTTTTAACCCAACCTGAGATGAACATACGAGTCTCGTCCGAAGCTAGGCTTCGGGCGGCACAGCTTGCACCGCTAGAACCTCACAATGAATCAAACAACTTCCTAAAAAAACTGAGGCTTCCCTTTTGGGAAGCCTCAAAAACATTGCGGAGAACCTGACTTGAACAGGCACAGCTTGCGCCACTAGCACCTCAAGCTAGCGTGTCTACCAATTCCACCATCCCCGCGTGATGAAATATATATTATAGCAGAACAAAAAAAGTGTCAATAGGAAAAACAAAAAAATATTTAATTTTTTTTATTTTTCTTCACCTTTTATTACTTCATCCATATTGCAAACCGGCGGAATTCCGTCAACAAGTTCTTTTGAACCAGCATTTGCATACATATTGAGAAGCACAGTTCCAGTCTTCGGATTCATGATTACAGAAGGACCTGCAATACATCCGCCCTCACAAGCCATGACTTCGATAAGGTTCGGGCAGTCAGCAGGTGCAGGAACTGTTCCAGCGTTAATTTTGCCGTAATTCTGAAGAGCCTTAACGCCTGCTTTGTCGAGACCATTGATGACAACAGGACGGAGAATAGAAGCATCCTTGAGACGGATTTTAACGCTCTCTGCAACGCCACCAGTCTTCGCAAAATTGCGTGCTGAAACAGTCGGGTTATAGTTTGCGGTTTTTGCTTCCATCTTTGTGACATCGATTTCTTTTGCAGTAAGAAGTGCGCTGACTTCCTCGACAGAAAGAACATAATCTACCAAATCATTGTCAAATCCTTCGCGTTTTTTAGCAAGACACGGACCGACAAATACAGTGATACAGCCAGGATCAGCTTTTTTTGCAAGCTCAGCAGTGTAAATCATTGGAGATTTTGTCTCTGAAATACATTCTTTGAGCTCAGGAGCATGAATCTGAACAGCACGAACATAAGCCGGACAACAGCTTGTTGTCATCATTTTGTCACCGCGTTCCATGCGCTCAACAAATTCAGCAGCTTCTTTATCAGCCGTGATGTCCGCACCGATTGCGACTTCCCAAACGCGACTGAATCCAGCCTTGAGCAATGCACCTTCAAGCTGACCGACTTTTGCGCCCTTGAACTGCGCACCGATTGCAGGAGCATACATTGCGACAACTTTTTTACCAGCCATGATGTGCTTGATTACATCAACGAGCTGAGATTTTTCCATTACGGCACCGAAAGGACAAGAACTCATGCACTTTCCGCAGAAAATACATTTGTCATAATCAATCTGTTCGTGGCCAGTTTCTTCGTTACGGGTAATTGCGCCGACAGGACATGCTTCTTCACACGGAATCGGGATTTTTACGATTGCATGATACGGACAGTTCTGAGCACAGAGGCCGCATTTGATACATTTTTCCTGGTCGATGTGTGCGCGGTGGTCGTAGACTTCGATTGCCTGTTTAGGACAGTTGACTTGACATGGGCGTGCAAGACAAGCCTGACATGCGTTTGTAGGAAGGAATCGTGTTTTTGCACAGCCGTTACAAGCGTCATTGATGAAAGTAAGGATTGGCCAGGTCGGTTTTTCGCGGTTCAAGGCCTCTTTTGCGTGTTCTGCAAGGCTTTTTTCTTCATCGTAGTTTTCGACAGAGAATCCCATGCGGGCAATTACGCGCTCCCTCACGATTTCTCGGTCATGGGCAATACAGCAACCGACCGGCTGACTTCCCTTTGGAACCATTTCTCTTGGAATGTAGTGAACGCCATCCTCGAGCTTTCCTTCAAGTTGAAGTTTTGCAATTTTGACAAGGATTTCCTGCTTCAGAATGGAAGCATTGTTGTTTACATTGAGCATTTAGTACCTCTTTAATTTTTGCGCCAAATTTTCTCGCTGCCGCTGTTCCGCGCTTCGCTAACGCTCATAGCCTTGCGGCTACTTCGGCGCTCCATAGCGGGGCGGCATTAACGGACAACAAACATTCGGCTCACTGATTTAAACTGTTTCCTTTTCATTTTAACACACTTTTGCTAAAATTGCATAATGATTTCTGATTTAAAAAAGCAATTGCGAAAAAAAATGCGACAGATGCAAAAAGATTTTCTCGAAAGCCTCACAGAAAAAGAAAAGCAATTGCTTGCAGAAAATTTGTGCAAAAAAGTCACCTCCCTTCCCGAATACCAAAATGCCGATTTGGTTCTGGCATACATTCCAGACACGCTCGAAGCCGACTGCACGCCAATCATTCTGGACGCACTCAAAAAGCAAAAAAAAGTCGCCGTTCCAAAAGTCGATTCAGAAGCAATGAAACAAGGCAAAAGCACGATGGATTTTTACCTATTGAATCCACCTTCGTCATTCTCGCAGTGCGACGCAAAAATCTTAGACGAACAACTGGAAACAGGAGTTTTTGGAATACGAGAACCGAAAGTTGGTCTAGAAAAGTTAGTCTGGGGCGTTGCGGGTAGGGAACGACCCGACAGGGGCAAAACCTGCGAGGCAGTTTTTGAGCGAGTCTCGGTGAAGGCTGTGCCTGAACCGCTACAGGTTGAGACTTTCCCCTTTGTAATAGTTCCGGGAGTCGCATTCACAAAAGGCGGAAAACGACTCGGACACGGCAAGGGATTTTACGACATTTACATAAACAGACTCAGACAGGCAGGAATAAAGCCGAACCTCTGCGGCATATGCCTTCCCTGCCAGCTTGTAGAAGAGCTCCCAACCGAAGAGCACGACATTCTTATGGATGAAGTTTTGACGGGTTCCTTACAAGCGTGACAAGCCTTTTTGACAGCTTACTCGCTGATCTGCTTTTTCAGCTCCTCTTCGCTCAAAAATCCGACCGAGGCTCCGTTATGCTCAATCTTGCAGCTAGCAAAGGTCTGTGCGTAACGAAGGGCCTTTTCTGCGGAAAATCCTTTTACATAAAAATGCACGAAACTTGAAAAAAGCGCATCCCCTGCCCCGACCGTATTCACGACATTCTTGCACGGCACGCACTCAAAATGCGCGATTTTATCAGTCTGCCGTTCATACAAAGTCGCGCCCTTTGAGCCTTGCCCCAAAACGATGATTTTCATATTGTAACGCGCCTTGAGGGAAGAAAGAAATTCGTTCGGCTCACAGGGCAGCGATTCATCACTCAAAAACACAATATCCGCATTTTCAAGGAATTCACGGTTGTATTCGTCATTTATGTTTGAAAGAACATGAACATCGGTGGCAATCAGTTTTCCGGCTTTTTTGGCCTCATGCAAGAGGGTACGGTTAAAATTGATGTTGCAGCAAACTACGGCATCAGCAGTGTTTATTTCGTTTTTTAGACGCTCACAATCCAGGCGCATGTCCTGAATATCCTTTAAATCACAGTAAATCTGCCGCTTTCCGCTGTCATCGTACAGAACCACGCTCTGCGGAGTCTGCTTCAAATCTTTCTGAATGCTTTTTGTCTCAATCGCATCTTTTTTGAAGGTTTCTTCTATTATTTGGGCAGGCAAATCATCACCTGTAAAAGAAACGAAATTCACTTCATCGCCCAAAGTTTTTAAGGCACGGCTCACATTGAATCCCACGCCACCGACATTCATCGCAAGACCAAAAAATGGATAATCAATCGGATAATAATTTATTGGGAATCCGCGGACTTTAGCCGAAGTCTCAACATTCACCAAACCAGACACCAAGATTTTCATTAAGCTTCTCCTGTAAAAATATTCTGCCACAACGCTTTACTTCATATTAAGGAAGGCATCATTTTTTGCTGTCCTTGCTGTAAAGTCTGAGCGGGGCCTTTTCATCAAAATAACTTGTCGCAATCATAAAATAATCCTCAGGATTCGCCTTTGAAACAGCCTCATACTGATGAAGATACAGCCGCGGATTTTTCTGCACTTCACCGCTCTGAATGAGCCTTGCCGTGCCCCCCTGACTTCCAGCCCCGGAAATCACCGCCATGAGCCAGTTGTTCTCAAGCCGTGCGAGCAAATCAGATTTTTCAAGGTCAATCACGCCTTCAGTCTGAAGCTCAATTTTTGCGGAAATGTCACGCTTGATTGAGGCAATGCACTCAGCGTAAATCGAATCAACTTCCGCCGTATGCTCCACGCTCGTCACAACGATTCGGGCAAACGGCAAATCATTGTCAGGCAGAACAGCCTTCACTTTCGATTCAGGATATTTTTTCGCTAATTTTGACTCCATTCGTGAAGCAAGCTCAATTAAAATCGCATCGAACAAAGCCAAATCAGTTGAATCCAAATCCGGCGATGAAAGACAGTAAAGCAGCGGGTCAAAAAATTTTGTGGTCGGAATCAAAACAGCTGGCCGTGGTCCTGCCTTATCTTTTGAAATGTCGGTCAAAAAAAGATGCTTGAGCGAAATACGCTTTTCAGAAGAAGAAAGTTTGGAAAAGTCAGGCATGGAAACGCGCAAATCAGTAGAACGGGTTTCATCAATGCTTCCCAAAAGAGCAAAGGTCGTGTCCAAAGTTTTATGCAATTTTTCGTCATCTTTGATTCCGCCCGAAAAAACAAGTGAAATTCTCGTCGAATCAAGCAAAATCGGATATGCCTCAAGAATTTTCGTAAAATCAAGTTTTGAAGAAGGTTTATCCTCTCCGTCACGATAAAGTTTTGGATAATCCGTGCCATCGTACAAAATCCTTACGGCCTCGCACAAAAGCTGAAATTCGGTGCTGCCTGTTTTGAGCCGCCATTGAGTCCTCTCATCGTAAGTCACGCCGTCAGCAACAGCAGGAGAAATATCACAATAAACAAGGGCCGAATACGCCGCCTGAACCGCAAAATCAATTTCCTTTGAAAGACATGTAACTGTAATAATCGAATGGGTTGAAAGCGTCCTTGCACCAACTTCATAAAATCCCGAAATCGCACCGTTTTCCGCGAACAAATCAAGCTGACGGTTGATGTTAACCGCAATTGAATCGCTCAGAACGGAAGCAAGCCCCGGAACTTTGTCGGTAAAAAGAAGCTCGCCGCCCGCAATCGTAAGCGAAAGCACCGCCGTTGAAGAAGATTCGCTCTTTTTGAGCGTAACAGGAATTCCATTCTTGAGCGTGAATGAAGAAAATTCAGCGAGATTATTCGAAATGAATCGTGAAGCAGAACCCGCAATATCTTCAAGAAGATTCTTATTCTGTGCCGATTTTTTTTCATCATTTTTTAACAGATTTTTGTAAACGCCCTGATTGTACCATGCACTCTCTTTCGCACTTATTTGAACGAATCCCGCCCGCTTGAATTCCGCAGCGTATTTTTGAAAGACATTTTCGTTCACCAGGATAAAAACAAAAGGCTCTTCGCCGTCAATTTTCTCCTTCAAAATCTCCATATTTATAGAAGAAAGGCGCTCATTTTTACCGAAGAATCCAGAAACGGCATCGCTGTCATCACGAGGTGTAAGAATGTAATGAGAAAACTGCTCAAACAGAGCCGAAGAACTTTCTGAAAGCCGGGTAAAGCCGGTCCTTGCCTCTTTGAGTGATTTTTGCAGCTCTTTTTTCGAAAAAACATCTTCATCGCGCGACATCGAAAGAAACAGATTCGCCTGCACAATCGGAGAAACCTTCGCCGTTCCCAAAAGTGACTGAATGATGAGCCTTGAAGAGTTTTTTTCTTGAGCCGAAGCGACATCAATGTATTCATCGCCAAGGATTTTAAGATTCCGCTGCTTTAAGAGCAATTTTTTGAAAGCCGAACCTTCACGGTTCCAGGTAGCCGAAAGGCAGTCTGACTCATCCGGCGAAAGATTCGTATACTGAACGACGATTTGCGTCATCTCATCAGAAAATTCCTTGTGCGAAAGAACGAATTTCCGTCCCTTTGCAATTTTTCCGTCATTTTTTGCCGAAAGCAGCTGCTCATAAAGATTTCTGTCAAAATCGGTCTGTTTATGAGCCGTTTTCCCCGCCGAAAAGACACCGAAATACTTCTTTATGATTGTGAGTGAAGCGGATTCAGAAATGTTTCCGTTGATAAAAACCGTACAGTTTGACGGAACATAATAATTTTCAGAAATTTCCTGCAGAATCGTGCGGACAGTTTCCTTTGTCTTTGACTTGAATTCGGCCGGATTCACGCCGCTTTCACGAGACCAGGGATTTAAGGGGAAAATTTTAGAATCAATCGCCGTATTTATGAATCCCGCCGCGCTCGCCGAATACTCAGAAAATTCAGCATTCATCGTCCGCAGAATCAAGTTCAGTTCCGCGTCAGTCGGTCTGAGAGTTTTGAGTTTTTCGCTCAGATTCAGCACAGCCTTTTCAGCAGCCGCAGGAGCAACCGTCGAAACAAAACGCACGGCATCATTCGAAATCTCACCGCCCAAAAGCCTCGCATAAAGATTGAAAAAGCCAGCATTCTTCGGATTTTGACAAGTAAAGCCTGCATTTACACATAGTTCCGCACGAACCACAGGCGAATTCGGATCTTCAAGGAAATAAACCCGAAGTCCATTCTCAAGCGTAAAAACCTTTACCTCACCGGCATCAAAGGCAAACAATGAAAAACAAAGAAAAAAAACTGAAAGCGAAAGCAGGAATCGTCGCATATCGTGGAGAGAATTATATAGAAAAAAAAGCGAAACCTCAATGCAAAAAGGGGAAGCGAACACCTTCAGACGAAGGTTTCTCTCCCCCTTTCAATCCCTCATTCTTCCAAGCTGATTAATTGCCTTTTCCCACAAGACACATCCATTCCGCTTGAGCGCATAATGTCTCGCCGACGAAGGCTTTTCCGCTCTGGACTACCATGTTTTTGGTACAGCGCTTGTTGGTTACTTCCATGCGGACTTTGTCGCCCGGGCGAACCTGATGCTTGAACTTTACGTTGTTTACGGTTGCGAGGAAGAAGAGGCTTCCTTCGTCGAACTTTTTCTGCAAGCTCAATGCAGCACCGCCGCCCTGTGCCATTGTCTCAATCAAAATAACGCCAGGAACGACAGGATACTCAGGGAAGTGACCCTTGAAGAAGAAATCCTCTTCAGTAAAAGTGCGGTGACAAACACATCCGTTTTCATCGTAAGAATCAATTGAGTCCACAAACAAGAAAGGTTTGCGATGTGGCAAAAGTGATTCAATATCTGTAAATGCTTCCATAATTTTCTCCTCTAAAAGTTTGACGCAGATAAACACAGATGAACACAGATAAAGTATCCGCGTGTATCTGCGTACATCTGCGTCTACTTATTACTGAACTTTTTTGAATACGAGACAGCCGTTGTGGCCGCCGAAGCCGAAGTTTGCGCTCATTGCAACGTTTACTGGCATATCAAGGCCTTTGTTTGGAGTGTAGTCCAAGTCACAGCCGCCCTCAACGTCAACTTCGTCAAGGTTGATTGTAGCCGGGATGTAAGAATCCTGAATTGCTTTAACACAAATCATAGCCTCAAGAGAACCTGCGTTTCCAAGGCAGTGACCTGTCATTGATTTTGTAGAAGAAATGTGCAATTTTGGAGCTGCATCGCCGAATGCGATGTGGAGCATTTTTGTCTCGCCGGAATCGTTCAATTTTGTTGAAGTTCCGTGAGCATTGTAGTATGTGACTTCCTCTGGTTTAACGCCAGCGTCTTTCATTGCAATAGTCATACATTTTGCGCCGCAAACTCCGTCCGGGTTTGGAGCCGTGAGGTGGTATCCGTCTGAAGAAGCACCGTATCCTGCAACCTCAGCGTAGATTTTTGCACCGCGTGCTTTTGCGTGCTCATACTCTTCAAGAATGAGAATTGTTGAGCCCTCGCCCATTACGAATCCGTCGCGTTTTTTGTCGAACGGGCGGCTTGCTTTTGTCGGGTCATCAGCATAACCACTAGAAAGAGCGTGGAGCATTGAGAATCCCAAGTTTGCGTAACCACACTGAGTTGACTCAGCACCGCCGGCAAGAACTACATCGTAGCGGCCAGAGCGGACCTGGTCAAAAGCGTTACCGATAGCGTCTGTACCAGAAGCGCAAGCAGTTGCAACAGTGTGTGTAGCACCGTGCAAGCCGAATGCCATAGAGATGTTACCAGCTCCCTCATTTGGAATGAGCATAGGGATTGTCATTGGAGACATACGAGTCTGATTTGAATCAAAGTATGCCTTCATTGTGCTTTCTGTAACTTCGAGACCACCGATACCGACACCGAGATAAACAGCGGCATCTTCAAGAACCTCTGCATTTCCAATCAATTTTGAATCTTCGAGAGCCATTTTTGCGGCAGCAACAGCATACTGTGTGTACAAAGCCATTTTGCGTGCAGCAGAAGAATCCATATAGTCAGAAGCCTTGAAATCTTTTACTTCAGCGGCATACTTTACCTTGAAATTTGCATTGTCATAGTGTGTGATTGTGTTGATTCCGCTCTTTCCGGCTTTGATTCCAGCCCAAGTTGCATCGACAGAATTTCCCAAAGGTGAAATACAACCCAATCCAGTAACAACTACTCTTCTCATAATCTATTCTCCTAATAATGAAGTTCAATTTTATTATGACAAAATAACATTTTTTGTCATTTTGAGCAAGAGGAAATAGAAAAAATTGCAAAACCTTTTTATAGTTCCCGCTTCAAACCATTTCTGCGAAGTTCAATGACCTCATCGGCAGGAATCGGTTTTGAGAAGTAGTAGCCCTGTACGATATCGCAACCGGCATCTTTGAGCAAATCAAGCTGTTCTTTGGTTTCAACACCTTCTGCAATGCACGGAATCTTGAACTGCTTGGCGATTTCAAGAATGACATTGACAAGATACATAGTTTTTTTATCGTAAATAATCTTTCGAATAAAGCCGATGTCGATTTTAATGGCATCGATTGGAAGAGTGGCAAGCATGCTCAGACTTGAATAGCCTGAACCAAAGTCATCCATTTCGACCTTGAAGCCAGCCTCACGCATTTTGTTCACCGTGCCCACGAGAATGCTGTTGTCCGCAAGGTATGCAGATTCCGTGATTTCGAGCAAAAACTGCTCCGGCTCGATGTCATTGTCTTTTGTAATTTGAAGAAGATATTCAACGATTTTGGGATCATGCAAATCGACCCGCGAAACATTCACTGAAACAGGAATGGTTGTTCCAAAAATTTCCTTCCATTTGCGCATCTGCTCAGCGACTTCTTTCCAGACATATTTATCGAGTTTCTGAATGAGACCGTTTTTCTCAAACTGCGAGATGAATGAAGTCGGACTCATCATACCGAATTTAGGATGCGTCCATCGGACAAGGGCCTCAAAACTGGAAAGAACAGGCTTTTCGCCCTGAATATAGTATTTCGGCTGATAAAAAACATGGAACTGCCTTTTTTCGACAGCATTTGCAAAATCACTGAGAAGACGGGCTTTTTTTACTTCCTCATCATGAATTTGTTCATCGTATACCAAGAACGCGGAAGTAAACTTGTCACGAAGCATGTTACAGGCATAAAGCGCACGGTCAAAACTCTGCTGAATGGAAACAGACAGGAATGTTCCGGGGCAAATACCCATCCTGACATGAACTTCTGTTTCTTTAAGGATTTCAGAAAGATAGCTTTCCAAATGCTCAAGCAGAAGGCCGTAGTTGTCACGGTGCTCCATATAAAGGAAGAAACCGTCAGCGCTGTAGCGGCCGCCTATGCCATTCGATTCTTCGGCCAGCTGGATTATACCATCGGCAACAGTCTGAAGGATGATGTTTCCGAAACTAAGGCCATAAATTTCGTTGATAAGGTGAAAACTCGTAAGGTTGAGGACAATTGAGTCCATCACAGAATTTGGATTAAGTTCTTTTAACTGGGTAGCATATTCGTAGAAGAACTCTTTGTTGTAAAGTTTGGTCAGGAAATCGCGTTCAGTGGATTGAATCAGCCGAAAATCCTCTGCAAGAGCAATTGAATGCCTTACACGAGCAAGAATGACTTCGGGAGAGTCATAGGGCTTGGTCAAAAAGTCAGACGCTCCCATCTGAAGGCTTTTTACTTCAGCCGCCTTTTCGCTCGTAAGCACGATAATCGGAATTCGGGCAAATTCGGGATTCTTTTTAACGGCTTCCATAACTTCATAACCGTTAGCTTCCGGCATAAGAAGATCGAGAAGGATTAATGATATCTTCCCTTTGCGCTTACGAATAAATGCAAGAGCTTCCTTTCCGTTTTCGACAGAAAGGACATTATATTCCTGCGAGAGAATACTAGAAAGCATCTCGCGGTTTACAGCTTCGTCATCTACAACGAGAATTGTGCGTCGGAAATCTTTTCTGCTATCCATAGCAAATATTTTACCCCTGTTTATCAAATTTCGCAAATTCTGATGAAGGAAAAAACAAAATTTTCTAGGGGTAAAACTTGCTTAGGCGTCAATTACAGCGCAGATAGCCTCGTAAAGCTCATCAAACTCTGTGAAAGCAGGAATGTTCGGGAAGTCAGCTTTGATTTTGTCGGTTGTGCGGAACAGGAATCCGGCTTTGCTTGCCTGAATCATGCCCAAGTCATTGAAGCTGTCACCAGAAGCAATTGTCTCAAATCCGATTGACTGCAAGGCTTTGACGGTCGTGAGCTTTGACTTTTCACAGCGCATTTTGTGGCGCACGATGAAGCCATTTTCGTCAATCTCGAGCGAATTACAGAAAATGGTTGGCATTCCGAGTTTTTTCATGAGAGGAGCGGCGAATTCCTCAAAAGTATCACTCAGAATGATTGTCTGACATTTTGCGCGCAGCTTGTCCAAAAATTCTTTTGCACCAGGCAGCGGATCGATTCTTGCAATTGTATTCTGAATGTCTTTGAGGGTAAGTCCATGTTCCTTCAATATATTGATTCGAAACTGCATGAGTTTATCATAATCAGGTTCATCGCGGGTGGTGCGTTTAAGTTCCGGGATGCCGCTTTCTTCAGCAAAAGCAATCCAGATTTCAGGAACAAGAACGCCTTCCATATCCAAACAGGTTACATACATATTAAAATCTCCTAAAATTGAGCTATTTTATCAAAAATCTTGAATTTGTAAAACCGTGCGTTATAATTTTTATAAAAAAGTATACGATGCGGGCATTTTCGTCAAAACTGTGCATTTTTTTATACGCTTAGTCGTCTGTGTATAATTTTTTGCACGCATACAACTTTTTCACACTTCAGATTAATTTCAATTTATTCTCAAATTATCTTCTTGTAATACAATGATTTAGCACAATCACTTTCATATTTTTTCAGATTTCCTTAAAAGTTGGCACGGAACTTGCTTAATCTTTTATGAAAGACACGGAAGTCTTTCGGGAGTTTTTATGAATATGTATGAATTGTATTTAAATCAAATTCAAAAATATCCTCTTCTGGAATCAGACACGGAAAGGCAGATTGCAGAAAAAATAGCGGCTGGTGACAAAAACGCGGTCAATCAGCTCGTAAATTCAAATCTTCGCCTTGTTGTCAGCGTTGCAAACAAACTGAAGAAAACATATAAGGTCTCAATCATGGATTTAATTCAGGAAGGAAACCTTGGTCTCATGGCAGCGGCAGAAAAATTTTCTGCAAAATATAACACTAGATTTTCAACCTACGCATATCCATGGATTTTGCAGTATATCCTCAGATATCTTCACAATAAAACAAGCATCATTTCAATTCCGCAACGAAAAGAGGAAGTCCTGCGACGGTTCTCTAATATTCAGAGCGAATACGCACAGCTTAACGAAAGTGAATCGTCAAAATCAGAAACTGCAAAAAAACTCGGAATCACGACAAAGGAGCTGAAAGATGCGCTCTGCTGCAAGTACACCTGCACCAGCCTCGATATCGAATGCGGTGATGATGGCAGCCTCACAATCGGCGACCTGATTCCGGACATGACTTATGAACCAGAAAGAAGATTTTTCATTGAAATCGCAAAAAGCAACATTAAAGAGATGGTTGCCCAGCTTTCTGAAAAAGAGCGTTATGTTCTCGCCGGAAGATACAATCTCGAAGGAAAGGTTCATGCTCCGACTCTCCGTGAACTTGGAACTTCCCTAGGTGTTTCCGCAGAAACAATCCGCCAGACAGAAATAAAAGCCCTGAGTAAAATCAGACAGGCCATGACAGATTCACAGTTGGAACTCTGTACGGCATAATTTCCTTCTTAAAAACACGCTTTGCATAGAATGGTAAAAACTGTAAAATAAAACCATTCTATGCTTGATAACAAATCTGATAAGACTCGTAAAACTTCAACAACAAAACGAACTTCATCCACAAAAAAAAGCGGCGGAACTAAAAGCCGTACCCGCGCAAAAAAGCCCAAGGTTCAGCTTGCCAAAAACAAAGTCATTCTTCTCAGTTCATTGATTTCAGGCATCTGCGTTCTCGCGCTTGCAATGAGCGTTGTATTTAATCAAACTGCGCCCCAGCCCGTTGAAAAATCTTCAGAATCAGTAAAAATTACCTCAAATACAGAAAGCCACGAAAAGATAGAAAAAACTGCTCAGACGGTAAAACCAACTGTGCAGACCGCGAAACCTGTCCAGACGGCAAAATCACCTGTACAGACAGAAAAACCAGTTCAGACGGCAAAATCAAACGTGCAGACAGAAAAACCTGCTCAGACAACAAAATCAACCGTGCAGACCACGAAACCTGCTCAGACCGCAAAAACACCTGTACAGACAGAAAAAACTGCCCAGACCGCAAAACCAACTGTGCAGACCGCGAAACCTGTCCAGACGGCAAAATCAACCGTGCAGACAGAAAAACCTGCTCTGGCCACAAAATCAACTGCCCCACAGCTTGCCTCTTCAAAAACACCTTACAACGAAGAGCAGATTCAAAAAAACATACCTAAAAACCGATTTGACATTCCGCCAGCTTCAAACGGTGCAACAATCGTAATCGTGATTGACGATGCGGGTAGAAGCGTCGAAAACACAAAAAGATATACCGCACTTCCCTTTCCAATTACAATTGCCGTGCTTCCAAGACTGGCACAATCGCGAGCCTGCGCAAATGCAGTCCGTGAAGCCGGAAAAGAGCTGATTTTACACCAGCCAATGCAGGCCACGAATCTGAATCTGGATCCAGGACCGGGAGCAATAAAAGCAGACATGACATCTTATCAAATTGCTTCTATAATAAAGGCAAATTTTCAGGAACTTGGCCAGGGAGTTCGCGGAATCAACAATCACGAAGGTTCGCTGATTACCTCAAATGAAATAAAAATTGGGGCGGTACTTGAAGTCTGCAATGAAATGGGTGTATATTTTTTGGATTCAAGGACAACAGCAGCAACAAAAGCACCGCAGGCAGCTCTTGAAAGAGACATGACGATTTTTGAAAAGGCCGGTCCCTATCTCGATAATGACATCGACAGGGCTAAAATGCTTGAGAGGATGAGGGAAACGCTCGCATACGCAAACAGGCACGGAAGGGCAATCGTAATCGGTCATGTTGATAAAAGCGTGAAGATTCTTCCGGATTTACTTGCAGAAATGTACCCCGAAATAAAAGCCGCAGGATACAGATTTGCAACACCGAGTCAATTAAGATAAAGAGGCAATCATGAAAGTTCTTGGTATAGAAAGCAGCTGTGACGAAACAGCTTGTGCCATTGTAGAAGATGGCAAAAAAATCATTTCAAATGTAGTCGCAACACAGATTCCTTTTCATGAAGTTTACAAGGGAGTCGTACCGGAAATCGCAAGCCGCAAGCACGCAGAATGGATTCTGCCTGTAGTCCGGCAGGCACTAACAGAAGCTAATATGACTTTGGATGAAGTTGACGCAATCGCCGCCACAAACAGACCAGGATTGATGGGAAGTCTTTTAGTCGGACTCACATTCGGAAAAACTCTGGCATGGGCATGCGGAAAACCATTCATCGCAATAAATCACATGCTCGGCCACATGTATGCCGCACATCTTGAAAACGAAATTCAATATCCTTATCTTGGATTACTCGTAAGCGGCGGGCACTCAATCATCGCAAAAGTAAACGGTTTTGACGACCTTGAAGTCCTCGGAACCACCATCGATGACAGCGTTGGCGAGGCGTTTGACAAGGTTTCAAAATTTTACGGACTTGGCTATCCGGGCGGAGTAATAATCGACAAACTGGCTCAGTCCGGCGACCCAAAATCTTTCGCATTTCCTGTTCCAAAACTCGACAAACGAGAAAACAACCGCTACGATGTTTCATTCTCTGGACTTAAAACAGCCGTCATCCATCAGGCAGATATGTTCTTAAAACCTGGCTACGAAAAAACGAACGAAAACATCTGTGCCGCATTCCAGGAAACCGCCTGCAAAACCTTGACCAGCCGGCTTTTCCGCGCAGTTGAAGACACTGGCCTTAAAACAGTAGTTGCAGGTGGCGGTGTTGCTGCAAATTCACGGCTCCGTTCCCTGCTCGCAGAACGAACCGACATCAAATGCATTTTCCCTCCGTTAAAGCTTTGCGGTGATAACGGCGCAATGATTGCAGGTGTCGCCTATCACTTCCTCAAACGAGGTGACAGAAGCGACTGGGATACAAGTGCCTGCGCAAGGATTCCGCAATTTAAGCGTGGTCTTGCAAACCTTGAAGCATTTGGCAGAAGATAGCTTGACAAAACTCTTTAAAAGGTATTAAATAAATTTCATGAATCGCAACACTTCTTATGCGACAGAAAAATCTTTCTCAAGCCAGACAGCTTCATTTATGAAGGCTTACTTTTATTATGGCTATTTTTATTTTTCTCGTGTCCGCAGTGGAAGTCATACGCAAAAGGTAAATGCGTAAAGTTGCGAAATTATAACGGCATTTGCAAGGACTTCCATAAAAGGAAGTCCTTTTTTTATGTGCACAGGAGGAATTAAAATGATTGTCGTATTGAAAAATGGAGCTGAAAAGCAGAAGATTGAAGAACTCAAGGCAAGCCTCAGATCAAAAGGACTTGAAATCCATGAGTCAAAAGGAAAAGATGTCACGATTTTAGGTCTGATTGGCGACACAAGCCACATCACGCCCGAAGAACTGCTCGCAAATGATATCGTCGAAAGTGCACAGCGAATCAAAGCACCTTACAAACAGGCAAGTCGTTCATTCCATCCGAAAGACACGGTAATTTCCGTAAAATCAACTCTGGATTCAAAACTCGGAGCAGAAATTGGCGACGGAAAAACGGTTTCTGTAATGGCAGGTCCATGCTCCGTAGAGACAGAAGAACAGATTATCGAAGTCGCAAAGGCAGTCAAGGCCAGCGGTGCAAGATTTCTGCGAGGTGGAGCATTCAAGCCCCGCACTTCCCCTTATTCATTTCAGGGATTAGGTGCAGAAGGACTGGAACTTCTCAAAATCGCCCGCAAAGAAACAGGACTCCCAATCGTCACGGAACTTATGGCCATTAATCAAATTCCACTTTTTGAGGATGTTGACATCATTCAGATTGGCGCCAGAAACATGCAGAATTTCGATTTACTCAAAGAAGTCGGCAAACTCAAAAATCCTATCCTCCTGAAACGCGGATTAAGTGCAACAGTTAAAGAATTCCTCATGAGTGCTGAATACATCATGGCAAGCGGAAATGAAAATGTAATTCTCTGCGAGCGTGGTATCCGCACCTTCGACAATTACACAAGAAACTGTCTTGATTTGAGCATTGTACCTTACTTAAAAAGAGAAACACATCTCCCGGTTATCATTGATCCGAGTCATGCCTGTGGAATACGATGGATGGTTCCGACTCTTGCAAAAGCGGCAGTTGCGGTTGGTGCTGACGGTTTGATTATTGAAGTGCACAACAATCCAGAAAAAGCCCTTTGTGACGGCGAACAATCTCTCACGCCAAATCAGTTTGACGAGCTTATGAAAGTTTTGGGAAAATACGCTGCGGTTGAAGGAAGGTCATGCTAAAAATCACGCAATTTTAAACAATTTTTCGATATTCGGTTCGCGCACAACAAGCACATTGCAAAGTGCGCTGCCGATAATTTCAGCATTGATTGAAGAAATTTTATCATGACGGATTGAGTTCTGGACAAGCTCCCCATGAAGTTCCTTACCGCCCAAAAGAATCAGGTTTGCGCCAAAATCATCGGCTGTTTTAATGACTTCCGACCAAACTGAACCTTTTTTCAGTTCCGTCTGCATTTTGACTTCCTTTTCCTTTGCGAGATTCGTCAAATATTTCAGATAGCGGTTTCCATCATCACAGAGACGCTGCTCGTAATGAAGGCTTTCTTCTTCAAGAAAAATTCTACTCATGGTAAGCTGCTTGAGCGTGGATGTATCAACAACATAAATCGCCTTGAGTTCACACTTATACTGCTTAGCCATCAAAATTCCGTACATTGCGGCATGAATCGACTGTTCCGAACCATTAACGGCAACGATAATTTTTTGAAACAAAGGTTTAATCATTTCTCTCTCCCGATTTACGGTTCTTCAAGCTCTTCAGGACGAAGGTGTTTTCTCGTTCACGCTCTTCAAGAACGCTCTCAATGTAGACTTTTGTTTCGCGGTTCTGTGGAATAATCATTTTATCCAAAGCATTAACTCGTCGCTGAGTCTTTTTAACCTCAGTTGCAAGCCGCCATGCAATAGTCCTGATTGAAGCCATTTCCGTCAAAAGCGAAAGAAGCTTGAAAAACTCGGTCATTACTTTATCGGAATCAGCAAAAGTTCCCATGAACGAATAGAAAAGCTGCTGTTTTGGGAGCTGCACTTCAACCGAATTGAAAGTCATACCGCCCGCCTGAACAAGTTTTTCTTTTATATCATAGTTATAATGAATTGATTTTGAAATTCTCTCGGTCTGATCGCCGCCAACCGTCATCAGCATATTTCGGAGCGCAGGATAAGCCTTAGAAATGCTCTTATCAAGTTCACGCTCCAGAAGTTTTACCTTCTCAACCATGTGCATGAGTTCCATAACGAGAATTTCACGCTTCTGCTCAAGCAAATCATACCCGTCCACAGCCACAGAAAGCTGCTCTTTTATAGCGAGAAGATTAGATTTAGTAGGTGCAATGTTAAGTTTTGCCATAAATTCGCCTTGTTTATCAGACGCAGATGCACGCTGATTAACGCAGATTATATATTTAAGGGGAGGGGGAAGTCTCCCCCTACGCCTCTTCTAAAGAATCGTCTACCCTCTCTACGGGGACACACCCATAACATCCCATTATGTCACACGGATTCGATTTTGCTAACGCAAAATCTAGGAAAATTAAATCAAACTTCAATCAAACCAGTTTGTTTCTATTTCTTCTCCCGTATTTTTGTCATATTCACTTACATAATCAATTTTTCCATCATCATCGTATGAAGTGCTTTTTACTTTTTTGCCAGTTTCTTTATCGTACTCATCTACATACCAAATTTTTCCATCATTGTATGAAGTGCTTTTTATCTCTTTGCCAGTTTCTTTGTCATATTCACATACATAATCAATTTTTCCATCATGGTATGAAGTGCTTTTTACTTCTTTGCCAGTTTCTTTATCGTACTCAACTACATACCGAATTTTTCCATCATTGTATGAAGTGCTCTTTATCTCTTTGCCAGTTTCTTTGTCATATTCATGTACATAATCAATTTTTCCATCATCATCGTATGAAGTGCTTTTTATCTCTTTGCCAGTTTTTTTGTCATATTCATGTACATAACTACCTAATCCATCATCGTATGTAGTGAATTTTACCATTTTACCAGTCTTTCTATCAAATTCTATTGTATAAAAAAATTTTTGACAATCGTCAGGTAAATAATAGCTTTCAATAATTTTATTATGAGTAATTTTTAGCATACCGAGTTTTTCGTTTGTCTTAGAAATCAAATAGCTGTTCTCATCTACTAAACAATAGATTCGCCCATCAACAAGAATTTTGTTTTCCTCATAGACATATTCATAAGTTTTATCTGAGCCTTTTACATACCAGCGTATTTTCTCAGTTTTACAAGAAAATATAAGAAAAAAACAAATTATAAATGTAATTTTTTTAATCATAATTTTCTCCTACAATATCTTATCACTTTGCATTTATAATACATTACCAACAGAATATTACCTTACACCAATTTTAAGTCTGATATAAATTGGAAATCTTTTAGATTTGCCGTATATAGTGGCAAATCTAATTCTAATGCCGTAGCACCAATTAATGCATCTGGTATTAGAAGTCCGTGACTTTTTGTAAATTTTTCAATTAGGTTTCTCGCTTTTTTTGAAATTGATTCAGAGATTTCTACAATTTCAAAATCTGAAAATGCCTTTTTTATTATACCTACTTCCCGCTTGTTTAAGGCTCCCACCATCAGTTCCATATAGGTTACAGATGACATTCCCAAACCAAATTCTCGATCTTTTGAGAGTTTATCTTTGATTTCTGTTTTACCACGAAGAAAATCAATAAGAATACAAGTATCACAAAGATAAACCATTTTTATCGTCCCCAGGCTTTTGCCCTGATATCTTCGATAGAAATTTCTCTATCTTTCCATAATCCGAAAGCGGCATCAAAATCAGAAGACTCTTTCTTCGGCGACTTCACAGGAGCGTGTAAAGTTTTCACAATTTTATCAAGCAACATAATTCGCTCCGCATACGAGAGCATATCAATTTGCGAAGAAAGTTGCTTAAAAGCTAATTCTGACATTTTTTTACTCCTCCTCTTGTGGGTAATATTTCTCAATCAATTCTGGCTTGATTCGATAAAGCTCGTTCTTTGGCAGGATTTTTAGCAATTTCCAGCCCAAATCAAGAGTTTCCTCAATCGAGCGGTTTTCATATTCACCCTGACTAAAGAACTGAGTTTCAAGAGCCTCACCGAATTTGAGATACATTCGGTCAACTTCGCCCAATTCTTCTTCACCGATGATTGCCGCAAGATTTCGAATAGATTTTACCTTAGAATAAGCCGCAAAAAGCTGACTTGAAACAGCAGAATGATCTTCGCGGGTCATGCCCTCGCCAATACCGTCTTTCATCAATCGTGAAAGCGAAGGCAATCCAGAAACTGGCGGATAAACGCCCTTCTGGCTCAACTCACGGTCAAGAACAATCTGACCTTCCGTGATGTATCCAGTCAAGTCTGGAATCGGGTGAGAAATATCATCGTTCGGCATCGTAAGGATTGGGATCTGGGTGATTGAACCAGTGCTTCCTTTGATTTTACCAGCGCGTTCGTAAAGCTCGGCCAAATCCGAATACAAGTAGCCAGGATAACCTTTTCGGCCAGGAACTTCACCACGAGTTGTGGAAATTTCACGCAAAGCCTCACAATAGTTTGTCATATCAGTCATAACGACGAGAACATGCATATTTTTTTCGTATGCAAGATATTCTGCAGCCGTCAAGGCACATCGCGGAGTGATGATTCGTTCAATAGAAGGAGCATCTGCAAGTGACTGGAACATAACGACCTTTGAAAGAACTCCAGATTCCTCAAAAGAATTAATGAAGAACTGAGCCTGATCGTATTTAATGCCCATACCGGCAAAAACCATTACAAACTGCTCATCGCTGTTTCGGATTTTTGCCTGTCGGATAATCTGAGCAGCAAGTCGGTTGTGCGGAAGACCGTTTCCAGAGAAAATCGGCAACTTCTGGCCACGAATCAGAGTGTTCATGCCGTCGATTGAAGAAATTCCTGTCTGAATAAAGTCACGCGGATACACTCGCGCAAAAGGATTAATCGGCATGCCATTGACATCGACTTTTTTGCTTGAGACAATCGGCGGAAGACCGTCGATAGGTTCTCCCAAACCATTGAAAATTCGCCCCATCAAACCGTCGCCAACACGAAGCTCCATCGGTTCATCAAGGAACTCAACGGAAGTTTCATGCAAGTCCAAGCCAGTCGTAGAACCAAAAACCTGAACAATCGCGATTTTCTCGTTCAAATCAATGACTCGTCCGGTCTTTTTTTCACCATTTCGGTCACGAACAGAAACAATTTCATTGTAAAAAATGTTCTCGCTGCGTTTTACGACAATAATCGGTCCGTCAACAGAACTTACGCCTTTATATTCAATGCCTTTCATATATTCTCCAAAAGGGGAGAAGTCTCTCCCCTACGCCACACTTCGTTGTGTCGTACCCCACTCTGCGGGGAGCCCTGCGAGTTTGCTTTGCAAACTCGACTTCAACGCCCCAATTTATCGCGGTTCAGGCACAGCCTTCACCGAGACTCACCTAAAAACTTGCCTCGCAAGTTTTTTCGGCTACGCCGAACGGTTCACTATATATTGTCTCTCAAGATTGCCCATCTGTTCATCGAGGCGGCCTTCGACTTCCTTAATCATCTCAAGCTTGTCGTTAGGCACTGAAGATTTCAAACGGACAATTTCATCTTTAATTGGAAGAGCCGTTACAGTTGGAAGCGGTGCTCCAGCCTTAATTACAGACAATGCACGATTATAATAAGTCATAATCAGCAGAAGAATTGCAATCTGCTTTTGAGGAACAGAATACACATCAACTGCATCAAATGCGCTCTGCTGCAAGAATCCGTTTTTAATCATATCTGCAACGGTGAGGACAATTCGCTCACTGTCAGGCAATGCGTCAGGACCTATCAAACGGACAATCTGCTGCAATCGCTGCTCTTTTTTGAGAAGTTCAAGTGCAGAAAGACGAACTTCCGCCCATTTGGGATCAAGTTTATCCCACCATTCACGAATTTCTTCTGCATATTCAGAATAGCTTTCAATCCATCCGATAGCAGGATAGTGTCGTGCGTTCGCAAGCTCGCGGTCGAGTGCCCAGAAGCAGCGGATAAATCGCTTTGTATGCTGAGTAACAGGTTCAGAGAAATCACCGCCCGGAGGAGAAACCGCTCCGATTACAGAAACAGAACCTTCCTCACCACAAAGTGCATTTACGCGACCTGCCCGCTCGTAAAATTCTGCCAATCGGGTCGGAAGATAAGCCGGGAAGCCCTCTTCAGCAGGCATTTCTTCCATTCGACCAGAAAGTTCTCGCAAAGCCTCAGCCCAGCGGGAAGTCGAATCTGCCATGATAGCGACATGCATACCCATATCACGGTAATATTCTGCCAGAGTAATTCCCGAATAAAGAGAAACTTCTCGTGCCGCAACAGGCATATTTGAAGTGTTCGCAATCAAAATCGTTCGCTCCATGAGCGAGCGACCTGTTCGCGGGTCAATCAAGGTCGGGAATTCTGTGAGAACATCAGTCATTTCGTTACCGCGCTCACCACATCCGATGTATACGATTAAATCAGCATCACACCATTTTGCGATTGCGTGCTGAGTCATAGTCTTACCAGTACCGAAACCGCCAGGAATAGCTGCCGTGCCACCCTTACTAAGCGGGAAGAACACATCGATTACACGCTGACCAGTAACAAGAGGCTGGCTTACTTCAAGTTTTTTGGCATAAGGACGAGGAACACGAAGCGGCCAGTAATGAGAAAGTTTGATTTCTTCATCAAGCTCAGTTGTACCGATTACATCATCGACGGTGTATTCGCCCTCACCCTTAAAGGTCTTTAGAACACGGCCCCGGACAGTCGGTGGAACCATGATTTTATGACGGATTGACTCAGTTTCCTGAACATAGCCCAAGACCATTCCAGCCGAAATTGCCATTCCCTCAGAAACGCCCTCGGCTACAGTCATCTTCCACTTCTTATCGATGTCAATTGGCTCTGTTCGCTCTCCAGGAATCAAAAAAGCACCTGATTTTTCGAACATATTTTTAAGAGGACGCTGAATACCGTCATAAATCGTACCAACAAGACCTGGTCCAAGACGGAGCGAAAGCGGACGACCGTTACAAAGGACTTCTTCACCAATTTTCATTCCAGTGTCGTCTTCGTAAACCTGAATAGTTGCCTTGCCTTCATTCTGACGGATGATTTCACCGATGATTTTTTTGTTTCCGACATCAACCACATCATAAAGACCGCAACCTTCCAGACCTTCGGCATAAACAATCGGTCCTGAAATTCGAGTAATCTTACCCTGAGTGATTTTACCTTTTACTTCGCTCATTCAGGCAACCTCCCCCCGAACAATGTTTTTACAAGTTCTTCGCTACATCTATCTTTTGTTTCGCGCAAAATCTGGTCAATGGTAAGGCGGATTTTCACAAATCCATCATCGCTTGAAAGAATAATGCCCTCATGGAAATCATTTCCTTTTACGGCTTCTTCCCCGGATTTTTCAAAAACAACCTCAGAAACTTCTCCAAGATTCTTGAGGGATTTTTCAAGCATTTTTTTTGCGTCGGAAAGATTAAAACCGAAAACAAATGCATTTATTTTTTTCTCAAACAAGTGTTGAGGCAAATTTCTTAGTTTTTTTTCTACAAGTGCAAGGCGTTTTGCTTCACCAAGATTTTCAAAATATTCATTAAACGCCTTTGAAACAGAATCATCATAAAAAGAAACAAGGAAGCGGCCTTTTTCCAGCGGCAGAGCTTCTTCAATGCTCCTCTCGAACAGAGACAATTTTTCGGCATAATATAATTCTTTCTGTTTTGACGCTTCATCAACACGGCGAGAGACATCCGCAAGAATTGCCGTGCTTTCTTCTTCAGCCCGTGCAAGAATCTTCTCTGCTTTTTTTCGTGCGTCAGCTTCAATCTCTTTATCAAGAATTTCAGTAGATCGTAACTCTTCCATACTGTTCCCTAAAAAACAATTTGATAATTCAGCAGGATTCACAAGAATTCAAAGGATTCAATTGGTTGTCGTTATCTGTCCTTTAAATTCTGCTCATCCTTTTGAATTACACCGAAATTCCTACGGCTTCACGAATCGCGTCTGTGAGGGATTTTTTGCCTTCAAGATGACCGTGAATACCAGGAATCTCAACAATCAGCGGATACTGACTGCCTTTCTGCCATGAAAGAACTTCATCTTCAATCATAGCAGATACATCTTCAGTCAGAATCAAGATTTTTGGTCTTTCATCGACAGGAACACTTTCTGTTCCGCCAAGTCCAGTGACTCGACGGAACGCATTCAACGCTTCTTCACGGTTAAGTGCGACACAGCCGTCAACACCAACCAGTTTGAAACCGAGAATAATTTCCCTTTCTGCGATGACAAAATATTCCATAAAATTACAAAATGATGATAAGCAATGCTACGAGGAATCCCCAAAGACAGATACCTTCTGCAAGACCTACGAACGGCAAAGCTTTTCCTGAAAGCTCAGCATTCTCGCTCATTGCACCCATTGCAGCAGCACCGATTTTACCTACAGCCATACCGCCAGCGATACAAGCAATACCAACAGCAAGACCTGCGGCGATGTACTTGATTGCAGAAGAATCAGCCTTCTCAGCCTGAGCAACTTCTGTCTGAGCAGAAACAGACTGTGTAGAAGCGGCAGCCTCAACATTCTGAGAAGCAGCAGCATCCTGTGCTGCAGCACTAAAAACTGAAAGACCGGCAAGAACAGCCAGAATCGCCAAAAGTTTTTTGTTCATAACAAAACCTCACTATGACCTTATTTATTTATAATCAAACGAGAAAGGTTTAAATTCCCGTCCCGTTTCATTGAAGAATTTAGAGAAGAACTCATAATACTGCAATCGAATGACCTGAATTGCAACAATCATTCCCTCAAGAACAACGACAATCGCATTTCCCACAAGCATGACTGCAAGATAAGCAGGACCTGCCATTTCCGAAAGCGTAAGGATGATGAATCCCAAAACTGCGTGCGCCAGACCGAAAGCACCAACACGGACAAAACTGATTGTACTTGAAAGGTAGCTGATTACAGTTTCAAGCAGCTCAACGACAGCCTCTATCACCGCCGCAAAAAGACCATTCTCAAGCACAGTTCGTTCATGCTCTAAAAGACGATGAATCGGCTCTGAGAACATTGTAAGGAAGAGAGTTGTACCGATTACAATCCAATCGCAGGTTCCTATAGCATATTTAAAGAAAGCGATACGAATCGCCATGACAACAACATACCAGAAGAAAACTGCACCAGAAAGTCCGCTCTTACCAAAAAGAGCTTTTCCGACTTTATGCATCAAAAAATTATTGATTACATTAATGATAATACCAATAGAGTTAATTATAAATCCAACACCAACGGTAAAGCCAAAGAACATAAACATCATTTTGATTGAATGTGGGCTTCCGTTAGGCATTAAATGAAGAATCGGTGCATGAGGCTCCCCGAAAAGTCCGGTAATCGCCATTGCGACAGGCTCCAAAATCGTCTCATTTCCAAAGAATTCGCCAGTAAGCAAGCCCATAATCATGCTTGAACAGCCAATTGCCATGAAAACAGGAGCAAATTTGTTCCATCCGCCAACCTTAATCAGCTTAAA
The DNA here is from genome assembly GCF_946187725.1 of uncultured Treponema sp. Lineage (GTDB taxonomy): Bacteria > Spirochaetota > Spirochaetia > Treponematales > Treponemataceae > Treponema_D. The sequence continues at coordinate 5,116 of NZ_CAMHSK010000030.1, read as the reverse complement.
ATTCATCAAAAGACCGAGCAGTAAGAAAATCGAACCTTGTCCTGCGTCACCGAACATGATTCCAAAAAGAATCGTGAAGAAAATCGCAACGAAAGGTGTAGGATCAATTGCACCGTAAACAGGTGAGCCATAACTGAAAATCATGCGCTCAAAAGCACCGACAAGCTTCCCATGCTTTAACCTTACTGGAACCTGTTCAGTACCGTTCAAAACCGAAGGAACCTCAAACGGATTGTAAACACGGATTGCAATTCTTCCTTCAGTGAGCATATCCAGTTCTTTCATCATTGAATGACAGTCTGCCGCAGGAATCCATCCGGTAATTCTGTATACAAGGCTCGTAGATTCAAGATTATTTTTGACATCTACAATTTGAGATGAAATTGCAAAAGAAGCAAGCAAAGCCCGCAGCAAATCTGTATGAGCCAGAGCCATGTTGTTCATCTCTTCGTTGATATAATCAAGTGCTTTTTTTGCCTCAGCAAGCTTTTTATCAAGGCCTTCAATAACATCATCTGGAACGCCCTTGAAATCTGAAGGAATCTCAAATGGCACAAATCCGTATTTTTTCAATTCTGTATCGAGTGAAAATCGTGCTTTTTTGGAACTAGCCGCCATGATTTTCGATTTATCGTCACCAAGCGGAACAATGATTGCCCTGTTTCCAACAGAAAAATTCAAGTCCTCAAAGACATTCGGATCGATTTTACCGATTTTAATAGAAAGAAATGAAAGATGATCCAATTCAGAAAAAGGAACCTTGAGATTCTTAAAAGATTCAGCCTCTTCTTTTGATTCCTGAACCCGTTTAAGTTCTTCAGTCGCAAGTGCCTGGCGCTTTTTCAGTTCCTCTACATCAGCAATAAATTTTTCGGCAGTCTTTCGGTCTTCAGCAGCCGCACAAGAAGCCGAAGCAACGAATGCAGAATCAATATCTTCTATATTAAGGAAAGAACGCGCATCCTGAAGTTTCAGAAACAAATCGCGCTCTTGATTTTCAAGTTTTTCGTCTGAACCAGAGGATTTATGAGTCTGAAACTGGAAATTCCCTTTTTTGCCCAAAAATTCAAGAACAGAGCCAATATCATCTTTCATGACCATCAGCTCAACAAGGTTCATTGATGTAGTTCTAGCCATTTTAACCCCCACTACGCATTCTGTGCGGAAGAATATCCCGCAATTTCCATGACTTTATCTGATTCAACACCAAGACGAAGCCCTTCTGCCACAGAGCGAATGCAATTAAGTTCGTACTGCTTTATTCTAAACCATGAAACCAAACTTGTCACACTCATCGGATCTTTATGGAAAAATCTTCTGTAAGCCTTTGAAAGATAATGCTTTAAGGCACGCTCAATCCAGCATGGATCGATTTCCCAAATCACGCCTTCTTCATGAGGATTCAGAAACTGCGCATATTTCCACTTTTTCCAGTCATCATAAGAAGCAATATCATTGTTAATAATTGAAAGTGCCTCACGGGCAAGAATATCATCTTTTGGCCTTGAATCATCGGCATAAACAAGCTGATCTAAAATTTCCTCTGGCGAAAAATGATAATAGACTTTCAGACGGAGAACCCAGAGAATATTCTTAAAGGAAATTTCCATTTTATACAGCTGGGCAAGATTTGCACGGTCAGCCCCCTTCAACGAAGAAACAGCGTGCCAAAGAGACATGATCTGCTCACGGTCTTTTTCACCGCCAAAGTCATCTGATATTTCATATTCGTAGAATTTTATGATTTCAGAAAGAATCGGAGAAGGATTTTCAAATTCATTAAGAAGACTTTTATACTGCGCAAGGAATCTCTGTTCAGCCTTAACCTCAATTTCTTTTGAAAGAAGAACTTCGGGAACAGAAGGAACTTCGCCGCCGAAAAGGAGTGTATAAAGCTCCCTCAGCGACTGAACGGAAAAGAGTTTACCTGCATTATCACCTACGAAAGATTTTGAAAGAAGACCGCTTGCCTTCGCATAAACAAAACTTGAAGCCGCAGACCTGTCCAAAGCGCCCATTACCCGCCCCCATAATTCACGCAAAAAGAACGGAATCTAGATAAGAATTAAAAGCAGCTTTGTCTTGTGCCGAAGCCATTATTTTTGTTTTGTACTCGGACAACTTCTGATTTTTAGACTCTTCAAGAGATGAGATTTTTTCGTTATAGGATTTTTCAAAATCCGCAACAAGTTTCGTGTAAGCTGACTGGAATTCAGAATCTGCCTGAAGTTTTGCAGCAGCAATTTTTTTGTCAGCCTTTTCCTGAGCCTGGAAAGTGAGCGCAGAAGCACTCTGTTCAACCTCCAAAAGATGTGTGATTGTATTTACTTCCCTTTCAGACATTATTCACCTCGATTATCTGTACGATATGTTCTATTGTATCAAAGATTCTTCGGATGAGCAAATAAAATTGTATACCTCAGATGCAGTTTTTAATGAAAGAATATTCTGGACAAAATTTTTGATTTGAAGGACAGATGCCAGCTGCTTCAGAATCTGAATATGTCGCTCGGTATCATTATCTGAACCTATTATCATAAACACGACATGAACAGGGGCATTGTCTAAAGATGCATAGTCAATTCCAGCCTTTGAAATTCCGATTGCACCAATTGAGCCTTTCATAGAAGGAATGAGGGCATGAGGCAGACCAACTGAATGCATGATTCCGGTAGTCATTTTAGACTCACGCTCATTAAGAACATGAAGAGCCTGAGCCTTATCAAAGACAGGATGATGAGTATAAATGGTTTCAAGAAGTTCCTCAAAAAGTTCATCTTTTTCCGTGCTTGAAAGCTCTACGACAATAGTATCCTTTGGAAAAACTTCGCCTAAAACCACAGTCATCCTCTATTAAATAGTATTTTTTTACAGTCTGACCAAAAAGCTCGGTCAGACTCCAACAATTTCAGTTGTTAATAAACAGATTTTAGTTTGCAGCAGCTTCTGAAATTTCAGCAGCAGTTTCTGTAGTCTCTGCCTTAGCAGAATCATCCCACCACTTACCGTCAGAAGCTTCTGGAGCAACGCCTTTGTCTTCCATTACAGCACCGCTAGCTTCAGCCGCAGCACGCATATCTGCATCATTTGAGTCAGATTTTGTAGGAAGAACCTTTGCAATTGCGAAAGTAACGACAAAGAACAAAACAACAAAAACAACAGTTGCTTTCGTGAGAACAGAAGCAGAGTGTGAACCGAATGCAGCAGAGTTTCCACCACCGAGCAATCCGCCCATGCCACTGTTATCCTGATCCTGTACAAGAACAAGAAGAACAAGAAGAACACAAATAACTACGAATGCAACTAAAAGTACGCCTTTAATAATAGAATCCATTTTTTTCTCCAAAGAATGAACACAATTTGAAATAAGTAGAAAATATTTTATAAAAAAGTAAGATTATAGTCAAGGAAGATAAATAATAATGAGCATTTCTCGATTGAATTAATCACGCTTTCCATGATTTTTTTCTATATTAAAACTAAAAAAGGACTGCCCTATTCATTTTGGACAGTCCTTCCGTTCATTTTATAAACTGAAAGCTTATTTTGAAGCGAATTTACAGATTGTAGTGAACTTGTCTACTTTAAGAGAAGCACCGCCAATCAAACCACCGTCGATGTCAGCTTGAGCAAGGAGCTCTTCTGCATTGCCGTCATTCATTGAACCACCGTAGAGAATTTTAATCTCATCAGCAGCTTTCTGGCTGTAAAGGCGAGCAATAACGCCACGAACGAAAGCATGAACTTCCTGTGCTTCTGCCGGAGTAGCAGTTTTTCCAGTTCCGATAGCCCAAACCGGTTCGTAAGCGATTGATACATGTGCAAGCTGAGCTTCTGTAAGGCCAGCCAAGTCTTCAGTTACCTGATTCTCACAAATCTGGTTTGTAACGCCTGCAACACGCTGTGAGTAAAGCTCACCGATACAAAGAACAACATCAAGACCGTTGTCAATTGCCTTGTGAACCTTTTCGTTGATAAGCTTGTCGCTCTCATTGAACTCATCACGGCGCTCTGAGTGACCGAGGATTACAGTTTCAACACCCAAATCTTTGAGCATTGTCCATGAAATAGCACCTGTGTGTGCACCATTGTCTGTTACAGTCATGTTCTGAGCACCAAGAATGATGTTTGAACCTTTTACGACCTGAGAAACAGCGTCAAGATATACGAAAGGCGGTGCAATCATGTATTTTGCATTGAGACCTTTGAGGCTCTCAACCAATCCCTGAGCAAGGGCAACAGCACCAGCTTTGTCCATGTTCATTTTCCAGTTACCAGCAACATATTTTGTCCGTGCCATAATTTTCTCCTAAAATAAATTAAGGAGGGGGAAGTCTCCCCCTGCGCGCGCACTTTGTTGCGCGCTACCCCTTCCAACGGGCTCAAACGCCGCCCGCAACGCCTGCTTTATTTTGTAGCAAGAATGCATCGGCCGCTTGCGCGACCTTGGCAATTCTTTCTACTTCGTAGCAAGAATTGCAATGCCTGGGAGTGTTTTTCCTTCGAGGAACTCAAGGCTTGCGCCGCCACCTGTTGATACGTGGCTCATTTTGTCTGCAAGGTGGAATTTGTTTACGGCTGCAACTGAGTCACCGCCACCAACAACCGTCATAGCACCACGACCTGTTGCGTCTGCAACGAGCTGAGCAACTGTTGCCGTACCTTTTGCGAATGCGTCGAATTCAAATACGCCGACCGGTCCGTTCCATACAACTGATTTAGCTGTTGAGAGAACTTCTGTATAAAGAGCGATTGTCTTTGGACCAACATCCATAGCCATGAGATTGTCAGGGATATCTACGCCGTCAACTGCAACTGGAGTTGCGTTAGCATCGAATTTGTCTGCTGCAACATGGTCAACTGGGAGAACGATTTTAACGCCTTTAGCAGCTGCATCTGCGAGCAATTTTTTTGCTGTATCGATGAAGTCGTCCTCAACCAAAGAGATACCAACTTTGTGACCCTGTGCTTTGAGGAATGTGTAAGCCATACCACCACCGATAACGAGGGCAGAAGCGTTCTTCAAGAGGCTTTCCAAAACAGCGATTTTTGAAGAAACTTTTGCACCACCGATGATAGCAACCTGTGGTTTTGGTGGGTTCTCAACCATTGGCTG
>NZ_CAMHSK010000029.1 GCF_946187725.1 uncultured Treponema sp. | reverse complement strand
CGGCCTGTCGGCCTGTCGGCCTGTCGGCCTGTCGGCCTGTCGGCCTGTCGGCCTGTCGGCCTGATCTTTTCATCTTCAAAAAAATCAATTTTGTCTCATTTAGGAAATCGTGTGTGTCAGTTTCGTCACGCACGATTTTTTTATCGCCATAGAATCTATTTTCGTCTGAGGAGTGTTTTATGAGGCGTGTTTTTGCGGCGTGTGCCATACTCTTTGCTGGCAGCGTTTTCTTTGCACAGGAATCAAAAGAGCCTGCATTGCGTTACACGGGATTTTCGCTCGGTGTGACGGCTTTGAATCAGTATGCGGTGGGGGATTACGGTGACTATGTTCTGTGCAATCTCGGTGGTGGTCTGGTAATGGAATATGCCTTACCTTTGGCGCAGTCTTACTCATGGGGATTCAGCCTGCATGGCGAATATGCTCATCCACTGCCAAAAAGCGGCAGTATCTTCAAAAGCGATGATGAAATTCGTGTTACAGGCGGTTCATGGTGCAGAATTCCTTTTGCACTTGGAAATGCCTGGTTTGCGTTCCAGCCTGAGTTGAGTCTTGGTATCGTTCGATGGAGCAGTAAATATGACAGTCAGAATACTCTGGTTTCTGACAAAAATCATATCAACTTCATTGCCTCTCTTGCTCCGGCTTTGCGATGGATGGCTACACCGGCATTTGATGTGGAATTTGCCCCGATTTTTACATTTGCCCCTGAAAAAGAAGCAAATACGATTATGTTTGGAGCAAGGCTTGGAGCAATCTTTCATATTCAAGATGCAATCGTTCATAAAGAAGAAATCGCTGCAATCAAAGCGGCAAATGCTTCTCAAAGTGATTCTCAGAAGACTGTTAAAGTCAAAAAATCAGCAAAAGGTGACCTGGTTCAAAAACTTAATGCAAAGAAAGAAGAAGCTGGTCTTCAGCGGGGAATTGCATCAGAAAAGCGTGCAGAAGCAGCTACACTCAGCGAGCAGATTAACGCAAACAATGCACAGCTTTCTGAAATGAACGCGAAATTTGCAGATTTAACCGAAAAAGAAGAAATTTCAGCTGCTAAAAAAGAAATCTCGGCACTCGAAAAAGCAACTGCCTCTCTCGAAAAGCAGGCCGCTTCAGCAAATTCCGCTGCAGAAAAGGCAGATTCTCTTGCACAAAAGGCAGAGGCCGAAGCTGAGTCAATCGTTCAGCAGATTAAAGAGAGAATTGCCCTTCTTTCAGAAAATGCGGTTGCGGAACGGGCAAATGCCGCAAACAAACGCGCTGAATCTGCTGCCCTCACTGAGCAGATTAGCGCAAATAACGGCAAAATTGCGGAACTGAACGCACAGCTTTCTGAACTCACAGAAAAGAAAGAAATTTCCGCAGTCAATAAAGAAATTTCGGCACTTGGAAAAGAAAATGCTGCCCTTGAAAAGAAGATTAACGCAGCAAATTCCGCCGCAGAAAAGGAAGATTCTCAGGCGGCAGCTGATGAAGAGGAAGCTAACCGTCTCAAGGCTGCTATTGCAGGTGATTCTCTTGGCTCTATAGATGTAACGGAGGCTTAACATGAAAAGAGCTTTTGTCAAAAAACTGGAAGCGGTTCTTTTATTTGCTTCACTGTCGGGATTCGTTTTTTTGGGGGCTTGCAGCAATCATATTTCTGATGCGAAAGATGCTGTTGATGCGTCAAAAGATGCTGATGTAGACATTGAGGCAAATATTGAAGTCAAATTCGCAACGATGGTACTGGCCTATGATGAAGGTGTTGCCAAAGTTACTGGTCTGGACAGCTCTGCCACTTATGCCTGGTATTTGGACAATGAGAGTTCCAACATAATACCGAACGGAGCCGCATGTACTGTCCATACAGCCAAATTATCTCCGGGCATTCATACGCTGCTTGTCGTTGCAACGCTTGACGGCAAGAATTACACAGAAAAATGCACGATAACAATCGAGTAACAAGGAGGTCTGTATGAAAACAAAAAGCGGAAAATTACTTGCAGTCCTTTCTGTGCTGTTGATTCTTGCAGGTTTAACTGCCTGTTCAAATATGTTTGAGACAAATGATTCAAACGACAGCGCAAAGGAAGGTTCTGCTACGGTATCGTTCAGACTGAATTCAAAGCGGGTTAGTGCAAGAACGGCATTACCTTCACTGGATTTTTCAGCATATACTTTTACGATTCTTGCAAAATCTAACAAGGGTGTAGAAAAAACGCTCGCAGAGGGCCTCACTCATGAAAATCTGAGCCAGAAATTCGCTCTTGCACGCGATGTGTGGACTTTTACTGTTCAGGCATTCACAAAGGCTGCAAGCAGTGATTCAGAAAAAATGCTTGTTCTGGAAGGTTCAAGTCAGGAAATCGACCTTCTCAAAAGCAACAAGGCTGATGTAGACATGACGCTTACTGCAGCGGCTAGCGGTACTGGAAAAGTCAGAATTCCGGTCACTTATTCGACAGCTGGTGTTGGAAGCGTTGAAGTCGCTCTTTATGATAAGGCCGTTGGTGGCACTGTAGTAGAAGGAACTCAAAAGACTTTTACATCGGCAGACGGAATTACAAAAAATGCTGACGGCTCATATTCCCTTCAATATGATGCGGAAAATCTTCCAAGCGGCAAGACATATTATGCATGTTTCGTTTTGTACGATGAAGCTGGAGAACCGGCAAGCTATTATACGGAAGCGGTTTACATCATCGCGGGTGAGACAAGTACACCTGTAATCTATGTAAAGGATGCTGATGGTTCGGTTAAAACAGATGATTCTGGAAATCCTGTGGTTGATACGGTAACAACTGAAGTTACGGTTGAGCCAAACCTGTTTGAGACGGCAATTATCTATGAAGCGGCAAATACTGAAAGCGGTGAAAGCCGTGAAATCATCGTCAAAAATACAACAACAGAAAAAGAATACACATTGTATGATGAAGACGGCGATGGCGTTTATGACAATTCACTGCCTCCTGGAAAATATGATGTCGTTTCTGTAAAAACAACCGATGTTTCAGGCACAATTGAAACAAAAGACATTTCTGAAGAGAATATCAGCGTTGACATTTCAACTGACATTACTAAGAACACTGTGGTGGCGGCAAAACTTTCAGAAGTAAAAGTTGATGTTTCTGACAGCGGAGTCGAAAATCCAATCGTAAGCGCAACACTTTCTGCTGAAGCATATGCAAGTGACGGTTCGCTGATTTCTGACTCACTTTACACGATTCAATGGTACAGAAAGTCTGCAAACAGCACTCTGGGCGGAACAAAAATCGAAGGGGCGACTGGGCTTGATTATGTTCTTACTGCTGCTGATGCTGAAAACTATGTCTATGCTGAAATCGTTCAGACGGACAAAAATATAAGCAAAGCAAGCACTCCAAAACTGGTTGCAAAGGGAACGCTTAAAGAATCTGCCCTTACAGTTAAATATGGCAGTGCGGCAGATGCAATTGTCCTTAATTCCGAGACTATTCTTGATATAGCACTTGTTCAGCCTGAAACAGGAAGTTCGGCTTCTCCAAAAGCAACTCTCAGCAACGCCCTTCTTTCTGTGAGCAATGCAATTGATAATCTGAGCGGTGCGGCACTTTCTGCTTCGGCAATTTTCTCTAAAAATGATTTTGCGGCTTGCGGAAGCGTGGATGTTACGGTCTCAGTTTCAGGATATGAATCTGTAACGATAAAAGGCATTAAAGTCAATGTAAAACAGACAAAGCCTGATTTAGAGAAAATCCCAGGTCTTGTTTCTGGTGAAGGCGTAAAGGCAATCAAGGTTGGTTGTGTTGCCTTTGAACGGGCAGACGATTCACTTGAATATGCGGTCGGCGAAATCACTGAAAGCACTGTATGGAAGAGCATTACTATAGAAGATTTTGCTGCGGAAGTTGGTGATAAAATCAGTGTAAGGGTTAAAGCAAGTGGTTCTGCTGAAAGCGGTGATTATGTTGCTCCATCTGAGGCAGTTACACTGACTGTTACACAAGAAAATGCCGGCGACCTCGAAGTAAAGATGACAAAAGTCGTTATGACAGGAACTTCAAGGGTCGGTGCAACGCTTACAGCAAAGGCTATGGACGATGATGAAAAACAAGCAACGCTCGTTTCTTATCAGTGGCTTATTGCCGAAACCGAAGCTGGTCCATATACGGCAATTTCTGATTATACAGAGGTAAAAACTGATTCAGACACTTATTTGATTACTCCTGATGATGTCGGAAAATTCATCAAAGTTCGTGCAAAACAGGGCAAGGGTGAACAGAATATTCTTGAGTCAGAAGAAGTCGCTGAATCAATCGCAAAAGGCACGATAAAATCTTACATAATCTCTTATGTTGAAAGTGAAGGGGCAGATCCTGTTGAAATTTCTGCTGTAAAGGGAATCACACTCACTCTCAATGATGAAGGTAAAGCTGAACTTTCAGGAACTGTTTCTGTAAGCGATGCTGTTGATGAACTTTCAGAACTTCCTGTAAGTGTAGGAGCCGCATTCTCTACAACGACAGAATTTGAGTACTGTGGAACCGTCAGTGTAAAAATCACTGCTGAGGGATATGAAGACGCAATCGTTAATGTTCCTGTTTCTGTAATGGCTAAAGCTCCTGAAGTTCCGCTTCTTCGCACTGATAAAACATATCTTGAATCTGGTACGGTTGGATTTGTGGCAGCCAGTGAAACGCTTGAATATTCAGTTGACGGCGGCGAGTCTTATTCTGATGTCACGGCAATTCCGTTCTACAAGGGAACGATTGAAGCTGGTGGAAACATTCCATGGGCTCAAGGCGATGTTATTCTTGTTCGTGTAAAAGCATCTGGAAGCGAGGCTGAATCTAATCATATCGAAGCTTCTGTTCCTGTTTCACTGATTGTAAGTGAAGATAATTTGGGCGCAAAAGTCCTGCTTGAAACCGTTGCAATTTCTGTTCCTGCAAGTTCACTGAAAGTCGGCTCAACGCTCAGTGCGGTAACAACTCCTTCTGGTGCTACCGATGTTGAATATCAGTGGGCAAGAGCAGATTCTGCAAGCGGAACATTTACGGCTATAACTGGTGCGACAAGTTCAACTTATGTAATCAAGGCTTCTGATGCCGGAAAATTCATCAAGGTAACAGCAACTCAACGCACATCAGAAAGTGTACCTTCTGATGTAAGCACAACTGCTGTTGCAAAAGGCACAATTGCAAGTGGATTCACGCTCACTTATGGTGGCAGCACAATTTCTGCATCAAGCGGAATTTCACTCACTTTGGATGCTGAAGGAAATGCCTCACTTTCAGGAAGTCCTTCAGTCAGCGGGGCAAAAGATTCTGTAAATAATAATGCTGTTTCAGCAAGTGCAAGTTTCTCTACTTCAACGACATTCACGCATTGCGGCGCGGTTTCTGTAAAAGTCAGTGCTTCAGGCTATGATGACGCAGTAGTAACAATCCCGGTTAAAGTAAAGGCGGCTACTCCAGAGGCTCCTCAACTGAGCATAAATCAGGCTGAAATCAGTGCTGGTGCGGTTGCATTTGCGGCTGCCAGTGAAACGCTTGAATATTCAGTTGACGGCGGAACAAGCTGGAAGTCTGTTACAACAACCCGATTCTACACAAGCGAAAATGATGCCTGGGAAGCAGATGACACAATTCTGGTTCGCGTAAAAGCATCTGGCTCTGAGGCTGACTCTAATCATATCGAAGCGTCCGCTCCTGTTACTGTGACAGTTGAGGCAGACAATCTTGGTGAAAAACCGACCGCAAGCTTTGGCGAAATCACATACACAGGTGATATCCGGCTTGCAAATCCTCAGGTTAACAATGAAGCCCACACGGTTACGATTTCAGTTTCTAATCCAGATTTGTTCACAGCGTTTGAATGGAAAAAGGACAATGTGATTATCGAAGGAGCGACTGGTCCTAGTCTTGAATTGAATGTAAGCGATTGGGTTGCAGGTGGCGTGTACCGCATTACAGTTGTGGGAACACAGGGTGATTTTAAATACAGTGCTACGGTGCCTGTCACAAAACAATAAGGAGCGTAGAGTATGAAAAAATTGAACAGATTATTGAGATTTGCTACGGCTCTAGCAGTTCTGTTTGCCTTTGGCTGTAGCAATGCTTCGGACAGTTCTGACGATACAGGTCCTGTGTCGAATAAAGCGGTAATTTCTGTTTCGGTGGATAACGGCAAGTCAAGGACGGCACTTCCTGTTAATCCTTTGAATGCAGATTTTACAAAATTTGTGCTGACTGGTTCAAAAGGAAGCGGCACGGCTCAAATTCTTTCTCCGGAAGGCGGATGGGTAGCAACTGAAAGCAAGTCTGCCTATGAAGTGATGACGGTTGAACATATTGAGCTTGATGTCGGTGAGTGGACTTTTACGCTCAGAGCGTTGATTGAAGGCTCAGATGAAGCCTGCACTGTCTACAAAGGAACAGTCACTAAAACCCTTAGTGCAGGAAACAACAGCAATCTTGTTTTCCCATTGAGCCTTGAAAGCGTTGGCACAAGTGGAAGCGGAAATATTGCGATTACGCTTTCAATCGGAAGTGCTGTAACAAATGTAGCTTCTGTTGAGGCTTTCCTCGTAAAATCAGACGGAAGTGCTGTTGATGCACAATTGACGCGCCCAGAAACAGGAGTCAGTGGTGTTTACGGCTACAGTGGAATTCCTGTTGGAAATTACATCGTTACATTCACCCTGAAAAACTCTGCTGGAAATGTTCTTGGTCTCTGCCCTGAATATGTCGTAATTTCAGCAGGAAGCAGAAGTGTTTCTTCTATTAATATAGAAAATCTTGATGCTGATTACTCAATCACATATCGGGATGCAAGCGATAATAATTCAGAAATGACTTTGACACCGGCGGTCTACACAAGACATGGTGGCGTTACTTTGCCGGTTCCTGAAAAAGAAGGATGGACATTCTGCGGATGGTACGGAAGTTCTGAATCGGCTTCAGTGGACAATGAAAGCGCAAGTCCTGTAACAGGCTTTGGCGCAGGTGAAATCGGAACAAAGACTTATTACGCAAAATTCATTGAGAATAAAGAGATTGCACCGATTACTGCCGTTACGATTGATGGCAATGTAAAAGTTGGTGAAACGCTCACTGCAAAGGCTTGGACTTCATACGATGCAGAAACATCTGACAATAACACCGCATTCGCTGGTACAGTTTATTCATATCAGTGGATTTGCTCAGAGGATGAGGCTGGTACGGTAAATGCCACTGTTGAAAAAGAAGTTGTCCGGGGCGAAACGGAAACAGGCACTCTTGATTCAGCTTATCTCGTTAAGCCAGAAGATGCAGAAAAGTATCTCAGCGTAAAAATCCGTCAGAAATACATGGCAACTGACAGTGAAAGTGACGGAATCTTTACAATTTCAATTACGAAAGCAACTTCTGCTGAGACGGTAAATCCTGCTGTAAGTACTTCGAATGGAACTGCGGTTGTAAGGGGTACGCTTGATGCAAGTTCTCTTGTTTTGACTCCTGCTGAAAATGAGACTGGAACATCTCTTGTTTACAATGAAGGCACCGCTGTAGTCCGAGAGACGACAGCATTGGATGATTCAGCCCTCAATATAAAGCACGGCACTGTTTCAAATGTTGTTTCTACTGGAAGTACGAGCGTAACTGTTCCTGTAAGCCTCTCGCTTTCAAATGGAAGCACAACGACGGCTCCAAGTTATTCTAATTATGTGGGCGTGTGGATTAGTGCAGAAGGCTATGAGCCTGTACAGTTTGTCCGTGCAAGCGGCGCAAGTGCAGCCGGTGCGGGTGAGGTTTTCATCAATGTGAAATATCCGACACCTGTAAGCGGCGGCACCGGAGTTCCTGCACTTGCCACAGCAAAAGACATGATTCCGAATGGTCATGTTTGTTTCACAAATCAGAGTTCGAACACAAGTTATCAGTATATTGTAAATACAAGTTCACCTGCTGCAGATTCTGCAAATTGGGCAAGAGTTCCGTATTCTCAAATCACAAGTTCTTATCCTGAAGGTCAGTACTATGCAGATAAAAAGATTGAAGTTCCGACCGCAAATGCTTTGTATCTTCGTCACGCGGCAGAAACTTCTTATTCAGGTGCGGAAGTTTCGGCTGGAGAAATTGGCTATATTGCTGCCAGTGATGCAGTTCCTGTTACAATCAGCTCGGATAATGTGGGAACGCTCGTTGTACTCAGCACATTGACCGCTTCGTTCTCAAATCTCACTTCTCCTGTAAGCGATATTGCAAGCGAAGCTACGGCAAATCCTGTAAAATACGGCTATTCATTGACAATGACAGCGACAAAGGGCGATACAAGCCTTAATGATAATGATTTGAGCGATGTTGTTACATATCAGTGGTACACAGCGGCAAAAGGCACGGATTTTGATTGGAGCATTTCAAATGCTGAATGGATGCCAGTTGAATCTGCAACGGCAAAGACTTATACAGTTCGGGTAGATGATATCGGCAAATATCTTAAAGTTGTGGCAACTCAGGAAGTTGGTGGTGCTCATTACACTAAAGACTGGATAAGCGGCGGCGTGGTTCAAAAGGGTACGCTTGTGGCTGTTTCAGGCAGACATCTTTTGTATGTTCATCCTACAGATGCCAATAAATATGCAACTCTTGGAGCGGCTCTTGAGCCTGCTTATATCGATGTCACAGAAAAAGATCCGCAGGATACGGCGGGACTTAGTGTTGCGGCATTGATTTCAAGCACAGCTGGTCTTTCTGATACGGCAACTACCACAACCGTCAAGAATGCAGATACTGGTGCCAATGTGGAAGTTACATTTGCTTTCTCTGGAACAGCAGTTTATAAAGCTTCTGCCGAGGCTGAGCCTGTAACTGTTAGTGCCGACACTGTAGTTCCGAATGGCTCAGGCTATGTTACGGTTCTTGCGACTGTGCCTGGATATGAGAGCCTTCCTATGGATGTTGCAATTGATGTACGGGGCCGCACTCCAACAGCAGAAGACCTTCCAAATTGGCTCTCTTCAAGTATAAGCTCAATTACCTATGGTTATATTCGTGTTAACGCTGAAGCAGATGCGGCTGGTGTTTACTATTACAACGCGGCTTCTAATGATGATAACAAATGGACACGATGGCCTATTGGTGAGTTTAACTATAAAACAGCGCTTACAAGTGACAATAAACTTATATTGCGTATTGGAGAACATGCAACAACTGTTTCAAGACCTTCTTTAGCTGGTAAAGAGCGCCCTGTCATAGACAAAATTGTCTACCAATCAACAGGAGATTATCCAATTGCTGTTAACGAAACTACTTTCATAAATACCTATGTTGGAACTCGTTCTATACATGTTGAGGCGGTTTCATTCTCTAACAAGGAAATAGGTATTGAAGTTTCTGAAAATACTGTCACGGTTAAGCCTAGTTCGCCAGATTCAGCAGAATCAAGCTGGTACGATGCAATTACAGACTGGTATGTTGACGGCAATCTGATTGCATCTACAGGAGCTGATACTTACAAAGTAAACGGTGAGACAATTGCCACTCTAAATCGTGGTGACAAAATGCTTACATTCTTAAGTGGTGCGGCTCCTGCAAATACAACAGAAAATACAACCCGCTATTACAGGGTTACGGTCGAAGGAAGACGAAACAACCTTCCGCTTACAACAACCGTTACAGTCGCAGTAACTGCAACTGCAACTGCAACAGTCAATCCATAAAGAGGGGTAGAATTATGAGAATTACAATGAAAAAAATACTGCCTTCAATTCTTACGCTCGTGGTTCTGGCATACGCTTCGTGTTCACTGTTCCACGATGATGGCATTGACACTGATTCATCGTCTGTTGAAAAACCGACCCTCACATTGTCAGTGGCATCTATGGGAAGCCGTACTGCATTACCTAATGTAGAAGCTGCTGAAATCACTTCATATAAACTTACTGGTGACGCTAGTGGTGTTGATATGAAATGGACAGATAACTACGGTAATACTTATACCGCAAGTTCTGGAATTGAGTGGACAAGCAGCAAGTCGGGTAATAAAACTTTATCGGCAGATTCTTCGAGAACCGCATACGATGTCATGAGGGATGACCGCATTGGTATTGCAGCCGGAACATGGAATCTTACACTAACTGCAACAAAAACTTCTGGCGGTGCTACGGCAACCTATGTTGAAACGAAGACTGTAAATATCGGCAGTTCTGGAAATCAGGCTCTTACATTCAATTTGAGCTTATCAAATTTGGTTACAGGAAGCAGCACTGGAGCACTTTCGATAAAAGTTAAGCTTACAGAAGCCGTAAGTGCAAAGCTTTTGACTGCAAAAGTGTATAAAGTCACTGATTATACATACGATGACCAGCACATTGTAAACGGAAAGACTACGGCCGCCGTAAAACTGACAAGTTCTGCATCAGGATTTGAATATTCTTCTACGGATGAAACTGAAAACGCTGTTCCAGATGAAGTTACTGTTGCAAGTGGAACTGCCTCATTTAGTGCGGGTGAGCTTCCTTTTACGGTCACTTCTCTGCCTGCCGGCGAGTATCATGTAGTGTTTACATTCTATGATGACACAAACAATGTACTCGCAACCTGGCGTGAAGCCGCTTATGTTTCTGCACTTGGGGCTGTATCAACAATTGAAGTAGGAGCACTCGACAGCACATATCCGATTACATATCTTCAGTTGTTCAATGCAGTGCCGACAGGAAGCGGAACAATTCAGGCAACCGTTCTCGGAACTGGAAGTGGAGCCGGAATAACTTGTTCAAATCAGGCTAAATATTCACGAAGTTCTTCATTTGAACTTGCAGCTCCTTCTACCGGTACAACAACTTACACCTTCTGGCGTTGGGTTGAAGTATATTCTAACGGTACTTTAGATACGGAAGGAAAGTATACCGTTACATTTGGTGAAAAAAAGGATGCTCATGTTGCCGGACAGATTGGACCTAAGTACTACATGGCTCAATTCTTTGATGCAGATGCATACAAGCAGATTAACCATATTACGCTTGTTGATTCAAATGCAATCAATCCGACAGGTACTTCTGAAAATGATATGGTAACTATTGTATCGAATTCAGCTGATGTAAAAACCGCAGTCGGACACACTGTTAAAGCCACGGCTTATACAGAATCAACCGGAAGTGAGGACTACGCTTTTAAGGCTGATGTGACATGGATCTGGCAATATGCTGATTCTGTCGATAGTACTTCTTGGACACCGATTCCAGCTGATTCAACTGATATTACGAATACGCCAAGCGGAATCCGCACATCTTCTCTCAAAATCAGACCTGCTTATGCTGGAAAATTCCTGCGGGTTTATGCCGTGCAGACATATAAGGTTAGCGGTACGGGAACATCTGCTGATGTAAGTCTGAATACCGTTTCAGATTTGACAGAAGCTCCATCTGCTTCTACAGCGGCTCCTGTTGCAAACGGAACCCTCATGCTGAATAATGCGAAACTCTCCTATAGTGAAACTGCCGTAATCGGAAGCAACTTAGATGTGAGTAAATTTAGTCTTAGAGAGGGTGTTATTTGTGATAAAGTTGCTACGGACTGGGTTTATGCGGATACATCAGAAACAACGGCTATTCCTGCAACATTTGCAAGTTCTTTCCCAAGTAACGCAGCAGCTGGAGACACAACGATTGTTCTTACTCCAAGCACTGGTACAGGCGAATCATTAAAAAGAGCTCTTGCACCATATTCTTCGGGCTTAACAAAACTTCCTCTCACCTTTAGTGTCGCTGGATATGACGACCTTGTGCTTGAAGGTGACACTGTTTATGGTACAAGTGTAAATGCTGAGCGACCGACAGTTGAGGGTGGTAATGTCGTAAATATCACTGTTAAGGCAAAAGCTCCTGTTACAACAGGTGATGATTCAGGTGATGATTCAGGTGAAGTGCGTGTGTTGAGTCTCATGGACAAAGATCTTGTTACTTACAATCACATTCGATTTATCAATGTTGCACCAGCTGCCACAAGCATTACAAAAGATGATGGCAAATATCCGAGTGCAATAAGTTCTGGACTGGAATATACTTTTGAGGCTGATTCCGCGGGCAATGTTCCTTCAACTGCAACATGGTATCCTTGGAAAACAACACCGGGAAGCGGCAATTATCTCTTGCAGGAAATTGACGCAAATAGTACAGCACCAAGTTTCTACAACAAAGTGTTTGTTCGAACTGCTGGATATGCCTCTGAAAGCGAAGCTGACTATATTGCTCCGTCTGAGCCAGTTCCAATCGCTCTTGGTTCAAGTAATATCGGTACACTTGTCCGACTTAAAGAAGTTCAGCTTGTCTGTCCGAATGTTACTCGCAGTCAGACTAGCGGGGAATCTCCAACGCCTATCGATATTGCAACTTTTGATTTGAATAATGGCAAGCCAAAAGTCGGAACAAAAATCAGTGTAAAGCTTATTCCTGAAATCTCTGTTACAAGTGGAGAAAATACGGTAGCTTTGCCGATTACCGCAACTCAGCTTGTGTATGAATGGACGATTACACCTGCTGCTACTTCTGCTGATGAGACTCCAACTCCTGTCACAGTCAGAAAGGTCACAAAATCTGTCACAGCAATACCGTCTAGTTCGGAAGCAGATTTCTACACAGACAGCTACACTCTTGCAAGCAACGCAACAGATCTGAAGATTGTTGATGTGGGAGATTCAAGCATTACTTATCAGATTGATGGCTCAACTGTTGGCTCAACGCTTTCTGTAACGGTAACACCGACATATCAGACATCAGGTGTTGGTAGCGAATCACCAGAACCGACTCTTACATCAGCAACGGATGAAAACCCGACAAATGTAAAGAGTGATTCTGACACGATTGCTGCGGGTACGCTCCAGTTCAGTGAAGATTTTACGATTTCTTATTCAAACACTGAAAGTACCAAAAAAATGATTCCTGGTACCAGACCAAATGTTAAGTATGTCAACATCACAGGAAATGCAAAAGATTCTCTTGGAAATGTTGTCTTAAATGCGACTATGTCGCTTGGAGCATATTTGTACGGCACAAGCTATGTATTTGACAGTTCGGCAACGATTTCTGAAGGAGAAACAGCAACAACACCGCTTCGATTTAAAGCAACAGGCTTTAACGATGCGATTGTAAATGTTACCTTTGCGGCCGGAACTTCTCAGATAATGACTCCCGCTGAAGTAACAGCAGAACTTTTGCGTACCGATGTACAAAATATTCCGCTTGGTACGATTCAGTTCAAAGACATCGAAGGTGCTGATTACCGCTACTATATGTTCGAGTACTGCACGGATTCTGAAATCACGAATGTAAGTGTATGGCAGCCTGTGCCGAACGCGGCATTCAGTGTTGATGGAACTTACTATCCGGACACAAACGAGTACTTTGTTAATCATCCTGTTTCAGTACGCTTAAAGGCAACGGCTACTGTTGACGGCAAAGTTTACTATTTAAACTCTGAGGCAAACAAATGGTTAGACGCTGAAGGACACGAAACTGAGGTCTTAGCAGCTGATGTAGTAGCTGGTACAGCAATTCCTCTTGTGCTGAACGAAAGCGGAATTCGCTATGTTGGTGGTCACTGTGCTCTTGTTACTGTAAAGATTCAGAATGACGAGGATATTGATCTTAAATCTGTTGTTTTGAATATTTACTATGTTCAAAACTTCGGTAAATTCTCTGAATTTACCTGGTATCTTGATGATAAAAAGGTTGCAGGACCTAATGGTGTTTATGGCTTTACGGTAGAAGACAAGTATTGCCATACAGAATCAGGCTGGGGAAAATATATCCTAAGATTGGAAGCAAAAAGCGTATTAGGCGATATTTACACCACGACCGTTACATACACAAAAACTAACTAGAAGGAGTAAGCTATGAAGATAAAAATGAAAAACTACATGCTTATCGGAACAGCACTGCTTGCTCTCCTTGCGACTTCCTGCAAGGATATGTTGGGCTTTGATTCCGATTCTGGAAGTTCTTCTCAGACTGGCAAAGCTCTTGAGACTGCAGAAAACATAAACGCAGTGGCATTCTTGAGTGTATCTTTGGACAGCATTACTGCAAAGGCTGCCTCATCGAGTGCCCGAACTGCCCTGCCGGACTTTGAAACAGCGACTGGCACAAACGGAACTTATCAATATGCAGGATTCACCAAATTCGTGCTCTACGGTGCAAAAGCTGGAAGCGATGCAGCGGCTATCGGTAACAGCGAAGAAAGCCCGATTCGTGTCTGGGAATCACATGGTGATACAACGGCATATCGGGCATTTACGGCTGAAGGTGCAAGTAAAGTTCCGATTGCTCTTTCAAGCGGTGAAGCTGAAGAATGGAATTTTACTCTTGTCGGCTATTATGGAACAGATGAGAAACACATCACTTTTGCGGGAAGTGTCTCTAAGACAATCAAGCCGACTGTCGATGGATTTGAGCGTGTGGAAGTTACGCAAGATACCTTTGCAAGTCTTGTAGTAGGATTGTATACAAAAGACGCTGCAAACGGTGTCTTTGTAAAACTTGATGGTAATGCTGAGTTTGATGATTCTAAAGAGTATTACATTTATACAGATTCTAACACACCAACAAATCCGACAAATGGCCTTGACTTTACGCTTGCCCGAACGAGTAAATTCGTTTATCCGTACAGCACAAGCGGAGAAGGAAAAATCGAAATCACACTGAATTATGCAACAGGTTCTGAATTAAGCGGATACAAAACGATTGCAAAATTGTACTCGGCAACTGTTTCTGAAAGTGTTGTTACGAAAAGTGAAACTCCACTCACTGTTGAGGGCAATTCTGTGCTTGCAACAGAAGCCGCCGATAATGCAACTGAACGATTGTATTCTGCAGAAGGTATAAAAGAAGGCATGTATGTTGCAGTATTCGAGTTCACTGAAAATGGCGTTGAAGTTGGTGCCATGACAGAATATGTATATGTCCTCAAAGATTTGACAAGTAAATCGACTTTGACAGTTGACTTAAACGGAAGCTATGCAATCACATACCGCTACTGGATTCTTGATGATGAGGCGAATCAGAATGTCGTCGTAACATCGGCAGTACAAGATAGAAACGGCAAGTACACCTTCGGTCTTGGCGCAAGGACAGATAGTGGCTTCCCTGGAGTTGCAAATACTTCTGAGGGAAATATGTTTGCTGAAATCACTTCTGAAGCTGATAATACAATCTCTGCGAATGCTGGCGGCGTGGTTATGACATATTCTCGTCTGACAGGCGCAACGCTTCCAACAGCGAATTTGTTCAGTGAAGATTTCAACAGCACAAATCCAGAAAGCGAATATCTCTTCTGCGGATGGTATGACATTACAGGCTCTGAGGCAGCAGATAACAACACAATTGCCGGCTTGATTAATGATTCTGAGAACCACACACCAGTTCTTGAAATCAAGAAAAATACATTCGTTCATGACAAGACCTACATCGCAAAATTCGTAAAGCGGGTAGAGATGCCAGTAATTGACAAAGTAACTATTACCCCAGAAACAGATGCCGCAAGCAATGAGTCATTGAACAACGGATACAAAGTCGGTTATATGCTTACTGCAACACCATCTTACGGGGAAACTCCAACAGCGTTTACTGGTACGGCTACATGGCAGTGGTATTGGAGTGCAGATTCAGAAAACTATAGCTTTGATGATGAAGACACTGTTTCTGGAACCAATGCAACGATTGCGGCAAGGGATGAAACCCATGTTTCTACTTATCGAGTTGAGCCTTCGAAGGCTGGTAAATATTTACAGGCGCGTGTCGTACAGAAATACAAGATTGTTCCTGAAAAAATTGAAGGTGCGATTGCTTATTATAAAGTGACCGAAAATGCAGCTGTCGTTTCTGGTGTGGCTAAAAAGGATGTAGAATCCGTACCAACCCCTGTAGCAATGGTTCTCGGCACATTACAAGCAGTTGGAAGCACAAACCCGGAAGATGAAGACGCTCTCTTCAAGATGCATTATGGAACTGCGGCTACGGCTGAGGTTGTAGAAATCGGCACACAACTTTCGGCAAGCAATCTGCATGTTACAAGCGGTGTTATTACCGATGCACATAATCCTGCATGGGAATATCAGCATGGAACAGGCAATTCGGCAACTGTGTCAGCTTATGCTCTTTCTCTCACAGATGAAATTAATGATGATCATGTTTATGCGCCAGTTGGTTCAAATTATGTAGCTGTAACTGTAAGTGTTGCAGGATATGAGCCTTTGCATCTTCCGAACATCGTAGACTCAGGTGCTCCAAAATCAGCTTTCGTGAGTGTAAAATACAAGACTCCGACAGAAGCAAATGTAAAATCTACTCTATGGTGTGATGATGGTAATGCGGAGAATCAGAATGAACTTGAAGGAATCGACAAGGGGTATATTGTGTTTAAGGCAACAGAATACAGTTCTTCGGAAAATGATTATACCAATGGCGAAACTCCAATAGATGTTACTGCCATTCCTCTTTCTTACAAAGTTGGTGACGGCGATTTTACTCCGGTAACTGCGCGTGCTGCTTTAGGTAAAGAGCACAATGATACCGCAGATATTCTTGCTGGTACTGTGTCGTTCAAGGCTGCAGAAAAGAAAGTTAATGGAGAAGGAGAGCCTGCTGATACACAATATACCGATGCTAACGGAAACCCTGTCGGTCATATTGCGGAAAGTTCAGATGCTCTTAGCTATGCTTTCTCTACTGATAACAGTCTTGCTTATATTGGTACCCGCCAGCTTATTTCTTACATTGAAGTTGCTCGTGATGGTGAGACCGATGTACCTCATCCAAACAATCAACCATATACTGCAAAAGTTGGTCATACGCTTACAGTAAAGGCTTATGATGAACACGACCAAGAAATTGCTCGTTATGGAGCAGAGGGACTCAGTGGTATTACTTGGACATGGGCAACCGCTGATACTGAATCGACCAATGGAAAAACTGCTACCGCTGCCAACACCACTTATACGATTAAGCAGGCTGATTACACGAGCGGAACAGAAGAAACTCATACCCTTACGATAACAGCAAGCCGCATTTATGCTTATTCTACTCTGTGTGAAAAGACACTTACTGTCAGTATTGATAAAGGCACAATGGCGCTTAATGGACCGATAATAAACTTTGAGAGAAAAGCAGGTCATGAAAACGATAAGTTTACAGTTAATACTACTAAAGAGGCCCTTGCTGCAGCTTTGCAATTACGCATCACTTCTGGTGGCTTAAAAGACAGTATTTCAGAAGCTGTGGTTACTGGTGTTATTACGGAGTTTGACGGAACATTGATTGATAAAGGTAGTGGCACAGCATGGGCAAAAGTTAAATTTACAGCTCCTGGCTACGAGGGTTTAATTCCTACTGATCCAGTTTATGTCACAGGCATTCCTCTTCAGGCTGCAATTCCTGCTGGTGTAGAGGCTTCTATCAAGCTTTCGGATGCCAAAGATAATATCAGCTATGGATACATCCAGTTTGCTACTTATGCTGATGGTAATAACGGAAACATTTTGGGAGCTGCTTCTTCATCTTCTGGATACTACACTTATGAGATGGAATACACAACCGATGATCCTTATACTAGCAATTCTGTAACATGGTATGATATAACACCAGACGAATTTGCTATTCCAGCTGGTTTCCCAACAACAGGCGATACTCCAGCTAAAATTTGGGTACGCTTAAAGCAGAAAGGTTTTGTTGGCTCTGGTGTTGATCGCGCAACATATTATTACAGTGCTTCAACTGGAGAATGGAAGACAAACGCGCTTGTACCTGTACCTGTAACTGAAGATCAACCTGATCAAGATTCTTCATATGCGGCTTCAGACCCGATTGAAGTGACCTACAAGAACAGCGAGCACGGTGGTACTCGTGGTATTGCATCTGGTACAAAAGTAACCTTTACAGCCGTTGATGTTGAAAAACTTGAAGTCAGTAAGGAAGCTGGTATTATAACCATCAAGCCTGCAGAGGACTGGACAGCTTCAAGCTGGTTCGTTGATGGTAGAAAGATTACTAGCAATTCGAACCCAATTCGTATCACTGCTGACGGTAAACAACTTATAATTGATACTACAAATGTCCAGCTTCTTGGCGGAACCTATCAGATAACTGCATTTGTTACTACGACAAATTCTAGTAAGGGTATTTCGGAAGTAATATATTCTGCTGGTGCCAGCGTTACCGTAAGCAAGTAAGGTGAGGAGGAAATTATATGAATGCGAAACTAAAAAAATATCTGCTGCTTCTCGCAGTACCTGCAATGCTGCTTGTTTCATCCTGCAGCGGCGTAAACACTGAAGATGAAAGCGTTCCTGTTGGTGAAAATGGAAGCATCCGTGTTTCTCTTGGTGACAGTGTCGCCCGAACCATTTTGCCTGTGCTTGGTGAAGGAATTGAGGGCAATGCTCAGCTTGATAAATACACCTGGAAACTCGAAGGTGAGTCAGACTCAATTACAAGAAAATGGATATGGAGAGCTCCAGAGTCTGATTCATCAGCTGATTCTGATGCCATTGTTAAGGTTGTAGAAAAACCGTTTACTACACTTTCAACTTCCGTAATCGGTATGCCTGCTGGTACATGGCATTTTACGCTTACAGCCACGCTCGCTGGTACAAAAAAAGACGAAAATCACGATAAAACAACCGTTACGACATTTGTTGGAAATGGCTTCGTAGGAAGTGGTGAATCTGAAACAGCTGATGTTGAAGTCTCTGCTGGTGCGGCTAGTAAGGTAGTAACCTTTAAGATGGCACTTACCGCCCTTGATGTAGCTGTTGAAGGAAGAGGTGCCTTTAGTATTTCTGTAAACTGGACTTCTACGGATGTTAAGAAAGTCACTGCGGGGCTGTATGAGCTTCCTGCTGCGGATGCAACGACTCTTGGAAGTTTGGTGTATGGAGATAATAACGCAGAAACTGATATTACCGACGCTAAGAAATTTGAAGCGACAGGAATTAATGCCGGTACATACATTGCTCAGTTCACATTTTTTGATGCAGCGGGCAACAAACTTGGAAATCCGCCGTGGGAATATGTGTACATCGGAAGTGATACTGTAAGCGAAGGTAGCATATCTGTAACCAATTTGGACGAGGTTTATCATATCATTTATAATCCTGTTCCAACACTTCCAAGCGGCACTCTTTCTGCAAGCTTTACGCGTAATACGACAAGTGTTTCTTTGCCTACAGCTGCAATGATTAGTGAAGCAGGTTCTTTCTCCGGCTACTATTTCTGTGGTTGGTATAAAGATGCTGAATTTACTGAACAAGTTGATGCAAATTCGTATGCGGCATACGATGTCAGCAATATCCGTTCTGATATTACGCTGTATGCCCGCCTGATTCCCCAATCAAGTGCCCGACTCGGAACAGATACTAGCGTGCCGACAATTACTTATGGTGGCACAGGGGAGAATCAAAAAGCTGCCGTCGGAAACACGGCTACAGCAAGCGGCGTTACTGGTTCATATCAGTGGTATACTGTAAAGGATGGTAATGAGCAGGATATTCAAGGAGCCACAAATGCTTCTTATAAGATTACTGCAAATGAAGACGGCAAGACTCTTCGAGTAAAAGTAACTCCTGCATATAAGGTAACTAAGGTTACAGACGACGGCTTAGAAGACGGCTCTGTCCTGTATTATAAAGTGTCTGCTGGTGAGCCGGTTGCTTCAACTCCAACTAATAAAGATACAGTTGCTCCTGGAAGCTTCTCTGGAACTCCAACGCTTCAGTATAGTGGTACGGTCATTTATGGAAGCAAACCTGTAAAATCAAATATCGTAATCGGCTCGATTCTCACAGATGTTTATGGCAATACTGTTACCGGCGTTGATGCTGATTTTGAAGATTATTCTGTGCTTACAAAGACAACTGCTTTGAATGTAACATTCACTGTCAGTGGTTATTCAGGCCCTTCAGGCTCAAGTTCGCCAACAGTAGTTGTTCCTGTAAAATACGCAATCCCTGCATCAAATATAGTGAAACTTGCAGTTCTTACAGAAAATTCACCTGGGGTTACTTTAGATAATGGAAGTCAGATTACTCTTACAGGCGGAAACACTGTATTCCAAACAATTTCAACTGATGCAGCTCTTCAGTATAAAATCGCTGGAAGTTCAGGTGGTTGGACTGATGTTGTATACGGTACACAATTTCCTGCAACGGCTGGTTCAAAACTCTGGGTTCGAATTAAAGGCGTTGAAACTGCTGAGGTAGATAAAGTTATTGCTTCTGAACCGATTGTCATCAATGTTACTTCTTCCAACATATATTATGAATCTGGAAGTGGCTCTGGTGGTGGTTCGAACCCGCCTGTTGTAAGCCGTGAGATTTTAATGGATACAGGTTCAAATATTAACGCAATATTCAAGACCAATTTCCGAATGGCAAAGAAGTTCATGTATACAACAGACAGTGCGCCAAGCAATGCTGTTACAATTTCGGATACAGGTTCAGCAGTTGAAGTAAAAGCATGGCTGAAAGACGATATCCTCTATGTTCATGCAGATGACTTCTCAGGCGAATATATTAGTGCTGGTGAAACTGTCACAGCTAAGTACTACAACATGATTCCTCTTAATGCTGACTGCAGCGGATTATTTGCAAACATGAGATCTCTTACAAGCATAGACTTGAGCGCTTTTAATACTCGTGCTGTAACGAATATGAGTGCTATGTTCCAGGGCTGTTCATCTCTTACCGAAATTACATTTGGCGATGGCTTTAATGCAAGTAATGTAACAGACATGAGCTCAATGTTTGAAACCACAAAGCTTACTTCATTGGATATTGGCGACCTTGGAATTGAGGTTGAGGATGAAGGTACACCAGCTCTTAAAAATATAAGCGGTATGTTTGTTGAGAGTGAAATAAAGACAATCGATATGAGTAAGTTAAATACATCTGCGGTTGAAGATATGTCTTTCCTCTTTAGTTATGCAGTAAAACTTGAAAGCGTAACATTCGGCGGAAGCTTTAGTACGGCAAGTGTTAAAGATATGAGCTATATGTTCATGGGTACAGCACTTTCTACGGTTGATATCTCTGGCTTTGTTACAACATCTGTCGAAACAATGTCTAACATGTTTGCCGAAATGAAGAATCTCCAGGTTCTTGATTTGAGTAGCTTCAATTTGAATGGAGTCTGCTATGATGTAAGCTGTATGTTCAGCGGCGATACAGAACTTACAAAGATTTATGTTGGCTCTAATTCAGACTGGACCGACGATTTAATGGAAGTGGCTAGGTCTGGAAATAAAGGCCCGTATGGTGATGATATGTTCCTTGATTGTGAAAGTCTCGTTGGTGGCGGTAATGCCACATACTCAATCACAAGAACGGACTATACTTACGCCAATACTTCTGATACCGGCTATTTCACCGCAAAAACTTCATCTTCACAGGGGCAGCCTTAATTGTGAAGTAATTCAATCTTCTTCCCTGTGGACTTTCCCCATGCGGGCAGTTCGCAGGGAGTGCGTTGCGGCAATATAAGAAAGCGTGTATTGCCGCATGAACTCTGCCATTTCCATGAAATTATGCTATAATATCATATTGGAGGTGTTGCCATGCCATACGCAGTTTTAGAGCAGAAGCTTCGTCTTGTACCAGAAAGCGAGTTTGATTTTGTCTCACAGATTTTGGACTTTGTTTTAAGCAGAAATTCTAAACCAGAAAAAGCGAATGCGGAGACGAAGGAAGAAAAGAAAGCCATACGAAAACTCGGACAATGGAAAGGACAGGTTTGGATGGCTGACGATTTTGACGAAACGCCTGAATGTTTCAAGGATTATGTATGAAATATATCCTTGATACGCACATCTTGATTTGGGCATTCAGTGACACAGAAAATCTCTCAAATAAGGTTCAAAAGATTCTTGATACCGAAGAAGGAATTTACACAAGCATAGCAAGTTTATGGGAAATCGGAATCAAAAAGAGCATCGGAAAACTCAATGTTCCTTTTTCAGTCAAAGAACTCGAAGAACAGTGTCTTGCACAGAATATTAAAATTCTACCGATAAAATCCGATTGCATTGATAAACTGTCAGAACTTCCAAATATTCACAACGACCCATTTGACCGAATGATTATCGCACAGGCACAATCAGAAAATCTCACGATTATCACCAAAGACTCGAAAATCAAGCTGTATGATGTGAATTTGTTGTGGTGAAAAAACTCTCTTACATGATAAAAAAAGCCCTGCCGATGAATCAGCAGAGCTTGGAGAAGCTACATATCTTGTAGCGGATTATTTTCGCTTATATGTTTTTTTATCAAACCAAAGCCTGTCTCCGTTGTCTGCAAAACTGATTTTCATCTTTAATTTATCCCCGGAGTTAACTTCTGGCATATTCTTATATTCTGCTGATTTTACATCAAGAATGAGCACATCATCTTGGAAAGAATACTTGCCAGAGAAGTTCCGCAGTCGTTCGGGGGTAGTAAATTCATCCTCATTTATAAGATTTATTAGAGTTGAACCATCTGTCATGTTGTACATAGCTTTAGGCGGCCGCTTAGGTTTAAATCCGGTCCGATGATATTTAAAAGAAAATGTTCCGTTTGAATTGAATTCTATTTTACCTTCATTGTGGTTATCCACCCAAAAACCGACAATACTTTTCTGAACAAAAGCAATGTATGCTTTCCTATCCGCTTCTTTTATGGCTTCATTTATTTTCTCGATTTTTTCAGAACAAACTTTGTTTAATTCTTCCATATATTCGTCATAGACTGCATTGTTTTTGGAAAATGTGTTTAACCAAGCTTCTTGTGACTTCGCCGATAATGCAGTCATCAAAGATCTGTATTTATTAACTTGACTTGTAGACATTACAAAAGTTGGATTCTCGATGTCACCGAATGCATCCGAGGTTTTGTTGGAAATTTCATCAAGTTTTGCTTCACAAGTCTTTCTCATTTCATCCAAATGTTTTTCAGAATTTTCTTTGACCTCAACAAATTTTTTCAAACCTGCTCTATCATTTGTACAAGCGTTTATTTCCGATGAAATCTTATCGAAAGTGGTCTTGAACTCTTCGCTAAAATCCAATGTTTCATAGCTCTGGATTTCTTCTTTCCATGGCTTTTCGATTTTTGCCATGTAGCTGTTGAACTTTACCTGCGGAACAATGATTTTTGCAATAATCAGAACAACGACAAGACCGCAGACGATAAAATTTGCAAATGATGCGATGCTCTTTAGCACTGGAACTTTGTCAGAATATTTTTCTGACAATTTTTTGAACGGCAATTTGTTTATTGTATTGCCAGCTAGGGTTAGATATTTTTTGATTTTTTCGTTCTCCTTTTATTGGTAATTTATTGTTTTTGCTCACTAAGAGCTTTTTCACCACCTTCGATGATTTTAATCCATTTGAGTAGAGTTGATTGCTTGAGAATTATGCGGGCGGAAACTCGATTATTTCTCCCCCAATCTTCCATTACAAATGTCCAATCCTCATTATTATCAGAAATATTAAAACGACCATGCGCAAAACAATTTCTGATGTGATAAAATATGCATTCCAGCTGATTTTGTTTGCTTTTTTTGTAAAAGCATCCTCTTTCGGTCTCCAAATCTGAGGGAAAATTCTTCTGCAAAGATACTTCGTTGAGACTATCTTTCATCTCTTCCCATTTTTCACCAAATGAAAAAATACTATCCTTTGCAGGTACTATATGCATTTCTTTTTTCAATAAATATGTGTTTTTCCATTGATAAGAATCCAATGTTTTTGCTCTTGCCGATAGTTCTTCACAGGGCGTATGTATTACAAAGAAATCAAGAATTTTACCAAAATCTTTATTTTTAAGTTTTTCATCTATTGTGTCCTTTATCCATTTTGCAGGAAAATCTGCATGGATATATTCAGACTCATCTTTTTTTTGTTCTGCCATAAATTTTCCTCTTGTAGAAATATTTGCTTTACATCATGACTCACCAAGCCATATGGCGTAGTGAGCACTCATTTTGCCCCCACGTTCGCATAGGCTCTCCGCTCCGGCTTACTGCCTACGCTCGCTTTTTCTTTAAAAAGAGCGGACAATGCGGAAACCAAGATCGTCGGACTGGCTATCCCATCTGGTTTCGCGCCTGCGACCCACCTCGCAGTAGTACTCACCGCCGCGCACCGAACCACCGCAGACATAGCGATCGTCGCCGTTGGGATCCCAAACCCATTCCCCAACATTACCGCTCATGTCGTATAGTCCATAAGCATTCGGCTTTTTCTGAGCAACAGGATGAGTCTTTCCGCCGCAGTTTTCATAATACCAGCCAACTTTATCAAGGTTTTTACTGCCCGCGTACCTATAATTCTGCCCGCCCTTTGCGGCATATATCCATTCATCAAGCGTTGGAAGCCTGAAGCCATTTGCCTGAAGGTTCAGTGTAATTTCTTCCCACCGACTGAGGTCTTTCAATGTAACTGAATACGCAGGTGTTAACCCCATTGTATAGCTCAGCATGTTGCAAAAATAAATCGCGTCGTACCAGCTGACATTCTCCACAGGATTATTCTCGCCTTTGAAATAGCTTGGGTTTTCGCCCATTATTTTTTGATATGTTTTCTGTGTAACTTCCGTACTAAGCATCTCAATGTTTTTGCCAGGTATGGCAATCATTTTTGAATTGCCAAAAAAATTAATCAATCGAATATTCAATGCAAGTAATGCTTTGCTACTAGCCAAGTCTTTGCCCTTCGCAATGTATTTTTCTATCGCTAAGAAAGTTTCTTTTTCCTTCTCCACAACCCCCGAAATCGGCCGCAAATCCCACTCTGGCTTCATCGTGCGTGGCTGCACTTTTCCCAGCGTGCTTGTCTGCACGGATTTTCCACTCAGGGTGTTAATCACGCGGATTTTGTCGAAATTGAACTTGTATTCGCTCGGCTTTTCATCATTTTCTGCCCTTGCCGTGTAGTCAATCTCAAAGTAGATAATCGGGTCGCCTCGGGTAAGAAGAGAGTTGTATATATCGACATTGTTTGTGTATTCTTCGATAACGGAGTCACGAATCTCTGTCGCCATGTCTGGGGCTTTCTTTCTACTCAAAGCCTCGTAGTTCACAATAAAATTGTCCGTGTAGAGAAGGACACCGTCAGAATAGAGCGAAAGGTAGGCGTTCCAGCCGTTCTTGCTTCCCTCGTAAGTGCCGAAGCTCACCTTAAGCTCGTCACCCATGCTGCTCACGGTTCGTGTCGTGACAAGTGCTAGCGCTTTCTGGTCGGCACGGATTTCAGAGAGCAGGGCCGCGTCCTGTGCCTCCGTGCTTTTCTTTACAGCTTCTGCATCAGCGAAGAATTTGTTGGTTAAGTCCTCGTAGCTTTTGATAACCTGTTTTTCACGACGGGTCTTTGCGGCTTCGGTTGGCTGTCCGTCACTTCCAAGCTCTACAGTGCTGTAAGTTTTGTTTCGGATTCTCGCTTCCTCCGCCTCACGGTCTTTTACAAGCTGGTCGTAAAGCTCCTGGGAACGGGCTTCAACGCTCTGTCTAATCTCGACAAGTGCCTTTTTCTTGCTTTCAATCACATTAATCTGACCAAGAACTCCCTGCTTCTCCATTTTGAGTTTCCGCACTTCCGCCGCCTTTGCTGCCGCCTGCTTTGCCATCTCGTCTCGCTGAGTTTTGAGCGCTATGCTTCGTTCGGCTTCAAGTTTTGCATCCTGCTCAGCCCTCTGCTTCTGTGCTTTAAGTTCTGCCTGTCGCTTTCTCTCTGCGTTCTGCTTTTCAACGAGCAGGGCTTTTTCCGCCTCGATTTTTCGCTTGTTCTCAATTGCAGAAAGGTCGTTGCTCACGGAAAGTTTCGCCAAATCCGAGTCGTACTGAGCCATCATCTTCTTGAAAGTCTCTTCGTTCTGTTTTGCCAACTTAAGCTGATCATCAATAGAGAAGTCGGCTAATCCCATTTTTAAGACTTGTTTTTGAATTGAGCTGATTGCTATGTTCAGTTTTTCGGAAAGAATAAGCGTGATTTCATCGATAGCACCTGTGTCTCCGTAGAGTTCATCCGTTGTCTTGTATTCTTTTGAAATAGCCGTTGCTTTCTGCTCACCCGTGGTCATGTCAGTGTAATCAGTGCTTATACTGTACCCCTTGCCAGTTTTTCGGATTTTTGTCATAACTGCGAATTTTGCAGTGCTGATTTTACCAAGCTCAATAGCTGTATTGTCGTCTCGCCCTCCGTTCTCAGATTCTCTTTGCAGTTTTTTCAAAATTGCCTCTGATTTTGAATCAACGACAGTTTTCATACCCAAGTATTCTTGTAAATTGGACTTGAGTTTATCCTGAATCTGACCAGGAAGCCAACTTGCCTCGTTTCCAGAAATATTCACGCATTCTGGCATAACGACTTGAACAGTTGTTTGTGCGAATGTCGTTGCGACAGAAACAAACAAAACTAAAAGCATGGGTAGTTTTTTCATTGTACTTCCCTTTCGTTCTGAAATAATACTTACTTTATCCACTGATTTTGTTTCCTTTTTTTCAGCAGAACCTTTTTCTATTTTTGCAATGTCAACACCTGTAAGTTCTTGCATACGACGTTTTAGTATTTGTATCAAATTTGGCATAAAATTATTTCCTTTATTCAGTGGCAGTTTTGCTTACACTCAACCACCACATTTTTCCATTTACATCAAATAGCTTGCAAGCACTGCCGCCTCTTCCGCAGCTTTCTTTGTCTGTGCTTCCTGAGCGTCCATCTCTTTTGCTTTCAAGCCCGCTTTTGCTGTCTCGGCATTGCTTGCGGCCGCTTCTGCGTTGGCCTTTGCCCGCTCTGCTTCAAGTCGTGCCATCTGTGCCTTGTAAAGGGCCTCTTCCTCAGCCTGTTTTGCGGCTTCTTTTTTGTCTGAGTCTTCCTTCATCTCGCTGAAAAGAGCGCCTATTTTCTTCTGTGTTTCGGTGGTCAAATCGGCTCCGCCCATAATATCCATGAGATATTTTTTGCAGAGTGCGTCCCAAGTCTCTTTGCTCATTGAAAAAACCGTGTAATAAACAAAGTTCTCGCTGGTCTGTTTTGTCTCGGCGTTTGTTGTCCTGATTTTCTGGAAGAATCCTGTTTCCTCACGCAAGCCTGTCATATCGGCCTTCGTTTCACTCGCGCTCACATACAAGGCTTCAAGCTGACCGACATCGTTCAAGCCCTGACCGACTCTGCCGATTACTTTCTGATTCAATTCCGCAGCCTGAGTGTAAGCGAATCCAGCCCGACTCAGTGCCTGTGCGGTCGCCTCTGTCTTTCCGGTCGCCATGCTCACTTTTACGACACGGTTAGGCTCGACTTTCCACATTTCCTTGAATGTGTCGCTGTTTCCCCGGCGCATGTTTTTGAGCCAGGTCGGGGCTGAGACCTCGCCCATTGTACGGTCAGTCCAGTCAACGACCACAACTTTGTCGATTTCATCCGATTTTGCCTCAGGAACTTTGTTTCGTGAGTCCTCAACTTTTGTCGTACCACAAGATGCAAATGCAAGTGCCATAGCTGCAAGCACGCCCATAGATTTGATTGTTTTTTTCATAGTTATCTCCTTTTTTTATGAAAATATAAAAAAAACGGTCAGTGAGCTTGTCGAAAAGACTAAAATAAGCTTCCGACTGGCTCAACCACCGTTTTTAATTGCCAAAAAATTTCTTCAATTCTGCTTCGATTGCCTCGTCCGCTTCCTTTGCAAGAATCGGGTATGCCTTTTTCTGTGCGTTTTCCAGTGAATATGCGATTGATTTCTGTTCGACCTTGCATTGGTTTGCGAAAACTGTCTTTCCTGCTTTGCTTATGATTTTAATATCCAGGCTTGGATAAACCGTGATTGGGTCGTTTCCCACGGCGTTTGATTCCACAATTCCGTTTGCAGTATAATTCGCCTCAGTTGCTGATTTTGCAACTTTGAATCCGTTGTTTGCGAGCGTCTTTCCCAAAGCGGAGCTGATTGTGTTTCCGTAATCGCCAGTGACAGAAAGATAGACCGTGCATTTTTCCTGCTCTGCTGCGATTTTGCCCGGAATCTCACTCACCGCTCTTCTGTCTTCCGCATATTCTGCTTCTTTCTTTGCGTTTAGGATTCGTGCATATTCGAGTTTTTCAAGAAAAGTTTTTCCGCTCTTCCATGCTTTTCCATAGGCCGTGCATTTGGTAAACGGGTCGTTTTCTTCATCAGCGTTCTTTTTCATCGCATAGAATTCAGACTTAGCCCCATCAACCGTTGGCTTGTACTGTCCCCATGCCTTTTCCCGCTCGATGAAGGCCAGACAATACCATTTCTTCTCTTTTTTGTTGAAGTATGGGTCGGTGAATTCCAGAGCAAATATGTCAACCTGTGACATTACATCGACATCATTCACGACAGAAGTTGTCTCACTCACATTCTCGCCGCTCGTCACGGACTGAACGCTAGTTTTTAGATTTGCGCTCACGCTCGTCTGAAAGTAGCGTGCGATTTGTGCGACAGCCTCACTTTTTGCCGTCTCCTCAGTGTCCGCTCGCCCTCGTTGCACGATGTATTCGGTGTCCGGGTAGACCGTGCGGTAGTTTGCAAGCCAGTCTGGGGCAATCTCGGAAGTAGTTGTGCAAGATGAAAGAATTGCGATTGTTGAAAGAATCAGAATTAGCAGGGGGAAATGATTTTTAATAGAAGGAATATGACATTTCATTAGAAACTCCAAAAATGTATTATCTAATCACAAAAAAAATGTAAATGATTAGATATAATCAATTACATTTTATAGTACAATCTTAATAAATCAAATTCAATAACCTTAGGAGTCTTTTCAGATTACTATTTCTACATGGGTTTTAAAGAGAATTTGAAAGAGGAATTGAAATTTCAAGATATAAAACAAAAGGAACTTTCAGAAAAAACAGGAATCAGCGTAAACACCTTACGCAATTACATAAACGACCACAATGCCCTTCCAAATATCTACTCAGCGGTGAAAATCGCAAAAGCTCTTAATACAACTGTTGAAAAACTCGTAGACGGCACAAATCCCAACTGCTCCGATTCAGAAAAAAATTGCATAGCACTTTTCAAAAAACTCTCCGAACATGACAGGAAATCCGTAATCGCCCTAATGACAGAAATGTGCAAACCGTAATTTTTTTCTACAGAATGTTTCTGCGTTAAGGATTGTAGGGGCGGCGAAGCCGTTCACCGACATCCATGTCGTAACGAGAACTTCGTTCTCGCGGCAGTTATTGACTTTTTAAGGACGCGACATCCGTGTCGCGAGCGGATAATCCAGACATGGTTGGCGGGGAATGAAGCGAATAGCGGAACCCCGGAAAGCCTGACCCGAAGCGAGTGAAACGAGCGAAGGGGAACGCCCCGGAATATCTTTCCGCTTTCCGTTTTTAACTATCACTTTTCAGTTTGTTTTTATCTTCCAATAAACCGTAAAAAACAGTAAAATATCCCCATGTTTCGTATTTATGTAGAGCGTAAGCCAGGCTTCCAGAGCGAGGCCAGCTCAATTTTGGGTGAAATCAATGGATTTTTGGGCATTTCTTCTGTAAAGGGAGTGCGTTATTTCAACCGCTATGACATCGAGAACACTTCTGAAGATGTCTCAAAAATGGCGGCGCTGCGAATCTTCTCGGAGCCTCAGAGCGATTCGGTTGTCTACACTGAGCTTGCAACAGACCCAGCTGACACTGTGATTATCTGGGAATATCTGCCGGGTCAGTACGACCAGCGTGCGGATAGTGCCGAGCAGTGTCTTTCGCTCCTTCGCGAGTCTATGAGAGCCACGGCCACTGTCGGAACAGAGCCACCGCGCGTCCGATGTGCCAAAATGGTCATCCTTTCCGGCAATGTTTCTGCCGATGAAGTCACGAAAATTCAAAAGTATCTTATTAACCCTGTCGATTCCCGCCTTGCAAAAGCTGAAATTCCTGAAACCCTTGAAATGAAAACTGAAGTACCTGCCGATATTCCGACTGTCGAAGGTTTCAATTCTCTTGGCAAAAAAGAGCTTGACGCTTACCGCGAGAAGATGGGCTTGGCTATGGACTTGGCCGACATTCAGTTCTTGCAGGATTATTTCAAGTCTATCAAGCGCGACCCGACCGAAACTGAAATCCGCGTTCTTGACACTTACTGGTCTGACCACTGCCGTCACACTACTTTCAACACTGTTCTTAAAGACATCAAAATCGAAAAAGGCCCTTACGCCAAACTTTTCAAAGAATCCCTCAAAAATTACGAGGCCATGCACACAGACATCTATGCGAAACGAAAGGACAAGCCTCTCACTCTCATGGACATGGCTACAATCGGCGGAAAATACCTGCGCAAGCACGGTATGCTTGATGACATGGAAGTAAGCGAGGAAAACAACGCCTGCTCTATTTTCATCGATGTTCACTACACCACTGACGAAAAAGGAAATCCCCTTCCAGAAGGCAAAGAAGAAGTCGAGCAGTGGCTTCTTCAGTTTAAAAACGAAACACACAACCACCCTACAGAAATCGAGCCTTTCGGTGGTGCTGCAACCTGTATCGGTGGCGCAATCCGTGACCCTCTTTCAGGACGAAGCTGGGTTTATCAGTCAATGCGCGTAACAGGTGCGGCCGATCCAACAGTTCCTTTGAGCGAGACTTTGCACGGTAAACTCCCTCAGATGAAGATTTGTCGTGAGGCAGCTCAGGGCTTCTCTTCTTACGGAAACCAGATTGGCTTGACTACCGGCCAGGTCACAGAAGTTTATCATCCTGGCTTTGTTGCAAAACGAATGGAATTGGGTGCTGTAATCGCTGCTTCTCCATACAAAACCGTTATGCGTGAAACTCCAGAAACTGGCGACATCATCATTCTTCTTGGTGGTGGAACAGGCCGTGACGGTATCGGCGGTGCTACAGGTTCTTCAAAAGTTCACACAGAAAAATCTGTCACAACTGCCGCTGCTGAAGTTCAGAAGGGAAATGCCGTTGAAGAGCGAAAAATCCAGCGCCTTTTCCGCAATCCTGAAGTAAGCCACATGATCCGCCGCTCAAATGACTTCGGTGCAGGCGGTGTTTCTGTCGCAGTCGGCGAACTTGCCCCAGGCTTGGACATCAACCTCGATGCAGTTCCAAAGAAGTATGAAGGTCTTAACGGAACAGAACTTGCAATTTCTGAAAGCCAGGAGCGAATGGCTGTAGTCGTCCGCCCAAGCGATGTAGATAAATTCATCAAATACTGTAATGACGAAAACCTTAACGCTGTCGTCGTTGCAACAGTAACAGACAAAAACAAGCTCACGATGAAATGGCGCGGCAAGACAATCGTTGACATTGACCGCTCATTCCTCGATTCAGCTGGTGCAGTTCACACAGCAAAAGCTTCTATTGAATCACCTACAGAACAGCACAATTCACCTCTCGTAAAACCTCTCGACTCAGTTGCAAAGGTTCTTGGCAAATGCGCAAGCGCAACTGGTGAAGCAGGCGGCGAAAAACCAACAGCTGAGCAGATTAAAGAGGCATTCATCGAAAACATCCGCGACCTCGCATGTTGTTCTCAGCGCGGTCTTCAGGAACGATTCGACGGCTCAATCGGAGCAAGCACTGTCCTCTTCCCGTTCGGCGGAAAATACCAGGGCACTCCGGAATGTGCTATGTCGGCAAAAATCCCGGTCATCTCTCCACGCGAAACTTCAACTGTCTCTCTCATGTCTTACGGATATGACCCGCGGGTTGCACAGTGGTCACCGTGGCACGGAGCTCAGACAGCAATCCTTTCTTCTCTTGCAAAAATCACTTGTATCGGCGGTAAGGCTGACACAAGCCGCATGAGCTATCAGGAATTCTTCGGCCGTGCAGTCAGCGAAAAGACCTGGGGCTACCCTGCAGCAGCTCTCCTGGGCTCAATCGATGCTCAACGTGAGATGGGTTGTGCTTCAATCGGCGGTAAAGATTCAATGAGCGGAACTTTCGAGCACATCAATGTTCCTCACACACTGGTTTCTTTCGCAGTAGCACACGACGAGGCAAAGAATGTTCAGTCAGGCTCATTCAAAAAGAGCGGAAGCTATGTTTACCTCGTTCAGATTCCATATTCAAAAGAACTCGCACCGGACTGGGACGCTTTCAAAAAGAACTCAGATGCCCTCTACGAGCTTAACAAGGCCGGCAAAATCAACGCAATGTATCCTGTAGGAGCAGGCGGAATCGCTGAGGCAATCACAAAGATGTCCTTCGGAAACAAAATCGGCGTTCAGCTCACACAGATTCCGACATCAGCAACAGTCATCGGCTTCCACCGCAACGCAAACGACACAATCGCAGATCTCTTCACACCGCAGTACGGCTCAATCCTCGTTGAAACAGACGACGACAAGTTCGAGAACGGCGGCTTTGTAAACACAACAGTCCTCAGAATCGGTAACACACAGAAAGACCCGATCATCTCATTCGAAATGAAGGGCGTTGATCCTCTTCCAAAGGCAGAAATCAAACTTTCTGACCTCTACGAAGCATGGGAATCTAAACTTTCAAAAGTATTCCCGCCAGTTTCTTCTGTTAAAAAGGAAGAAAACTTGCCGGAATGGGCAAAAGAAGAGCACGCTTCACTTGCAGACGCACGCTCAAAAATCGCTACATTCACAACAATCGATTCAAGCAAGGCAAAACCACGCGTAATCGTTCCTGTATTCCCGGGCACAAACTGTGAATACGACATGGCACGCGCATTCAACCTCGCAGGAGCTGACTCACACATCCTCGTCTTCAAAAACAGAACACCAAAAGACCTGGAAGAGTCACTCGCCGCATTCAAGGCAGAAATCGAGCAGGCACAGATTGTAGCATTCGCAGGTGGCTTCTCTGCCGGTGACGAGCCGGACGGTTCAGGAAAATTCATTGCAAACGTAATCCGCGAAAAACGAATCGCCGACGCAATCACATCTCACCTCGAAAAGAAAAACCTCGTCCTCGGTATCTGTAACGGCTTCCAGGCTTTGATTAAGACAGGCCTCGTTCCATACGGAAAAATCACCGAACCAAGCGAAGACACACCGACCCTCACCTTCAACGACATCCACCGCCACATCAGCCGCGTAGTCTGGACCCGCATGGTGAGCGCCGCAAGCCCGTGGGCACTGGACGAATCAGTTTTGGAAGGACGCCCGCATTACATTCCGGTAAGCCACGGTGAAGGCAAAATCTTCATCTCAGAGCAGCTTGCAAAAGAACTTTTCGAAAAAGGACAGGTCTACAGCCAGTACTGCGATGAAAACGGCAAACCGACAATGCTCGAACCAGAAAACCCGAACGGCTCAGCATTCGCAATCGAAGGCCTCACAAGCCCGGACGGTCTCGTCCTCGGAAAGATGGGCCACTCAGAACGAACAGTCGGCATAGGCGGCTACACAGAGGATTTGATTAAGAACATCGCCTGCAACAAGGAAGCAAGCTCATGCCAGAACCTGTTCAGGGCGGGTGTAAGGTATTTCAATAGTTAGGAATTAGGAGTGAGGAGTTAGAAGTTGGGAAGGGGGATAGGGAGCCGGTCGCCGTTAGGCGAAGAAACTCGTGAGACGAGTTTCTAGGCGAGTCTCGGTGAAGGCTGTGCCTGAACCGCTCCCCCTACGGCTACAATGGCTTCGCCATTTCCGCCTACCCCTTCTACGGGGGATAATCCCCCGTAACGCCCCCTTAAACCTCGCTGTGAGTGACTTTGCTTGCGGCGAGGTTATTTTTAATCAAATCTTTTCCGTACATCTTTTATTGTCTTAACGACTTCATCACAAATTGTATTTATAAACAAATCAGAGACTTCATTTTTATCACTTTCATTTTCGTCAATGAAAAATGTTGAGATTGGAACATCGAAAAAACTTGCAAAGCGGGCGAGCGTTTCTGGTGAAACCCATTTCTTGCAGTTTTCAATGTCATTGATGAATGTGAAAGCCATCTGTATTTCATTTGAGAGTTTTAATTGTGAAAGACCTTTTTGTTTTCTTAGTTTTTTAAGATTCTTTGCCAAAATATTTCGTACATCAATCTCTTCCATAAATAATTACCCCATTGGCTTAAATCTAATTACACTAATAGATTGACTTTTCAACAAAACTTTAATAGAGTGGTACTATATATCGCTATTGGCGTTATATTTAGGAGATTTAGTCTATGGTAACACTCATTTTTTCTCTAATTTTTTCCTTTATTCCTGCAATTATGATTGGAAAATTAGGAATTGGTTTTGGATATGCCTTTCTTACCTATATTTTTGGCGTTATATTCAGTTTTGTTGGTTTCAAAA
Organism: uncultured Treponema sp.; assembly: GCF_946187725.1. Lineage (GTDB taxonomy): Bacteria > Spirochaetota > Spirochaetia > Treponematales > Treponemataceae > Treponema_D. The sequence continues at coordinate 3,131 of NZ_CAMHSK010000029.1, read as the reverse complement.
TAGGAAAGTTTATACGAGACTTTGTAGGTGACGTTTTTATCTCTTCTACAGGCGGAATCGTGGGATTAGCGATTGAGAAATTTAATGCCCTATATGGAACTCAAATTTTATTTTTTATCGGGGGATTGTTTTTGGCTTTTATTCCTTTTAGTGGCAGAGGAAAAGCTCTTTCTAAAGATGCTAAGACTCAAAAAGCTGTCATGGAAAAAAGCATTTCTGATGTAAAAAATATTGAGATGATTCCGTTTCAAGCGGGAACTTTCGAGACATTCCGAATGAAAGATGAATATTATGAAGGTTACGATTATTCTAGTACGACTTTTGTTTCAAAAGAAAAAAAAGGCGATAGTATTTTTGTAAACCATCCAGCTTTTGCTATTAGTAGGTCTCCTGTAACAGCCGGATTGTATGATGCTCTTCGTGGTGAAAAAAATCCTTCCATCCAAAGACAAAAATTCGGGTTTGTAAAGGCCTTTGCTTTCTGTAATGAGTTAAGTATTAAGCATAAATTGACTCCATGTTATAGTTTTAAGGGTAATACTGATACAAAAAAGTGGTTTGAGAATAAAACAAGTAACGACGAAATAGATGATTCTATCGTTTGCGATTTTTCTGCAAATGGTTATCGATTACCGACAGAAATAGAATTTGAAAAGGCTTATTATGGCGGTGCTGACCGTGTAATGGAAGATTCTAATGAAGATATTGTCCCTGTATCAAATCCGCTTAATATTCGAATAGAATCCACTGGACGAAGTGATGATCGTAATTTGTATCTTTGCTGGAACTGGTTTTCGGATTCAACGGATATATATGCGCAAGATTTTACCGCTCCTAGTAGTCCAAAGGCTAAACATTATGAAAATACTCATCGCGTTACAAGATTTGGCTATGGCAGGACCGGTGACAAGACTTACGGCTATTTATTTTTGTGCAGGACAATTTCTGATGCTGATTATTCAAAAATGGCTGAATCGATAAAAAAAGAAAATGAAAGAATCCAGAAACTTCTTCCAAAAATGATTTTTGTGGAAGGTGGTACATTTGAAAAAAGGGATTTTAAGAATCATACCAGCGAATACATAACAGTTGGAGATTTTTATATCAGTACAGAGCCACTTTCTGAGAATCTTTTGTATGAAGTCAATTATGAATTCTGCTTAGATATTTATGATTATTTGACAAGGCAGAAAACAGAAAAAGATGATTCAGCTATAAATGAGAAAGTGTCGCATGAACAATATGGGTATGATTTTTTCACAAGACTAAGCATTGCTTCTGGGCATACTCCATATTATTATTTCTCAAGAACAATAAATCGTCCTGGAGAGATTGTTAGATTTATTGACGAATCTTCTGACGGTTTTAGATTACCTACTGAAGATGAAATTGCTTATTATGAATACAAGACAGGTGACAAAACTTCCATAAAGCATATTGTTCAAAATGTTCCATTGTCAAATTTGAAGAGCTTTAAAGAAGTAGAGGCATACTAAAGCGAAGTAGTTAGTTATGAAAAAATGTAATTGTATTAAATTGTAACTGGTGGGAAACCTAAATAAAATATCTGTCTTTTATCCTGCTCAATCGGGCAGGATTTTTTTGCAAAAATGAATTCTTCGTGTCAAGGAGCTCAAAACTTGAAGCAGATTTGTATTTCAGCTATGCTTTCAACATGTCAAACCGAAGTAATAAGCCAAAACACTCTGCCCACGAGCTTGTTTGTAAGATGCGGGACGAAAGAGGCATAACTTTTACTCAAATCACCGAAAAGGAAGCAGAACATTATCTATCTGATATAAATAATTTTTTGCGTATCGCTTCTTACCGAAAAAATTATGAGAAAAATCCTGCAGGCAAAAACAAAGGAAAATATCAGAATCTCGATTTTGCTTATCTTGTGGATTTATCTTCTATTGATATGCATCTTCGCTATTTGATTCTGAAAATGACAATCGATATAGAACATGCCTTAAAAGTTCGTCTTTTGAAAAATATTGAAGAGAATAATTTAATTGGCGGTTATGCTGTTGTTTCTGCGTTTTTGTCTCGGAATGCAAAAATCGTCAGCAAAATTGAACAAACTGCAAATTCTGCTTATACTGCAAATCTTCTTGGCAAGTATTTTACGATTGATTCTCTGACAAAAAAGATAACAGACTTCAAGGATTGTCCTGTTTGGGTTTTGCTAGAGTTTCTTACTTTTGGAGATTTTTTATATTTTTACAGATTCTTCTATGAAGAATATACAAAGACTAAATCAGATTTCTCTTGTAAAATGTTGAATAATATTAAGAGTTTAAGAAATGCGGCGGCTCATAACAATTGTTTGCTTGCGGATTTGATTTCAAAAATTGCGTATACATCAACAAAACTTGCAGTAACTATTTCAAAGCTTCCTGGTATGAATAAATCAAGATTAAAAAAGCTCTCAAATCGCTTTGTCTTGGAGTTTTCAACATTATTATTTGTGTACAAGGATGTTATTTCTGGGAATATGTTTAAAAAGCGAAGCCTCGAAATCAAAAATCTATTCTTTCATCGTATGCTTCGTCACAAGGAATATTATGATTTGAATGATGTGATAAAGACAACTTACAATTTTATCTCTGACTTGGTTAAAGCATGGTATTGATTTTTTATTTGACAAATCAAAAAATGCACAGTATATTATAACCACTACTGAAAAACACATTGTTTTTGCAAGGACGAAGCTATGGCGGCGTCCTATTTTTTTTGTCCTCGCGAGTTCTGCGTTAAGGATGCGTTGCAACTTCGTTGCTTAGCGGGGCGGCGTAAGCCGTTGGCGTAGGCAATGGAGTGCGATAGCACGGAACCCAAACGAGCACGACAACGAAAGTGCTCGCGGAAAGCCTGCCCCGAAGGGAGCGATGCGACCGTAGGGTAACGCCCGTAGTTCTTGGAGTTATTTGAACGCTCGTTTTCTTACACCACTAACCAAAAATATGCTATACTATCCCCCATGTCCGAAGCCAAAACCTATATCGCCATTGACCTGAAATCCTTTTATGCCTCTGTCGAATGTCGGGAGCGTTGTCTTAATCCTCTCACGACTAAGCTTGTGGTCGCTGATTCAAGCCGTTCCAGCAAAACGATTTGTCTTGCGGTCA
>NZ_CAMHSK010000028.1 GCF_946187725.1 uncultured Treponema sp. | reverse complement strand
TCGAATATCGGTTTAGTTCGCCGCCCTCTCAAGGCGGAGAGACGGGTTCGACTCCCGTTGTGGCTAAAAATCCCTGTCGTAAGCAGGGATTTTTTTATTTGTGTTATGAATAATAAATCTGCTTTCTTAAACGGCATTGCCGCAGGAATTCCTATCGGTCTTGGATATTTTGCAGTTTCTTTTTCACTTGGAATCGTTGCCAGGCGTGCGGGCCTGAACGCATTTCAAGGCTTTATCGCCAGTTTCTTTAATCTTGCTTCTGCCGGTGAGTATGCGCTTTTCACTTCAATTGAACAGGTTGTAACTTATATCGAGGTTGCTTTAATCACTTTTGTAGTTAATGCCCGATATCTTTTGATGAGTTGTGCCTTGAGTCAGCGTTTTTCATCTGAAACCCCTTTTATTCATCGTTTTTTCGTCGCATTTGGAATCACGGACGAAATTTTTGGCGTTTCGATAGCACAAAAAGGCTCCCTTAATCCGTTTTATAACTATGGAGCAATGGCTGTTGCAGTTCCGCTCTGGAGTATAGGAACTTCTCTTGGAATCATTGCCGGAAACATTCTTCCGCCATCTGTTGTGGATGCTTTATCCGTTGCCCTTTATGGAATGTTCCTTGCAATCATAATTCCGGCAGCAAAAAAGAACATGACGGTTGCCCTTGCAATAATTGTAAGTTTTGCCCTCAGTTTCGCTTTTTCTGTTCTTCCTTATCTGAAGCTTCTTTCAGACGGAAACAGGACAATAATACTTACAGTGGTGATTTCAGCCGTTCTGGCTTATTTGAAACCAATAGAAAACGACGACTAAAAATGGAAAGTAACTGATTATGTCTGGAAACATTTATATCTACATTTTCACAGCTTTTGCTGTCTCTTATCTGATTCGCGTTTTGCCGCTTACTCTTATCCGCAAACCAATCAAAAATCGCTTTATCCGCTCGTTTTTGTACTATGTGCCTTATGTAACGCTTTCCGTTATGACTTTTCCAGCGATTATTCATGCAACGGAATCGCCTTTTGCAGGACTGGCAGCCCTTATCTTTGGAATAATTCTTTCATTTTTGGGGGCAGGGCTTTTCCCAGTTGCCGTATGCTGTTCTCTGATTGCTTTTGCCGCACAATATTTCATTCACTAGCATGTAGCTGTCACTAGCCGCCAACTTGACAAAAAGACAAAAAATGTCATAATGAGGTCATATTAAAAAAAATCGGAGTGCCCTCATGGACTTGTCGAAATTTGAGAAAAATCTTGGTTCAAATCTCCCGCTTCTTTTTAAAAATAAAGTGAATAAATGCCCGCATCTTACATTGCAGGCCGTAAAAAATAAAAGCGGAATGTTCGTCCGTTACAGCTATTCTCAGGTCTATCAGCATGTGATTGAAATGGCCGCAACGCTCAAAAAGCTCGGAGTAAAAAAGGGTGACCGCATCGGTCTCATGAGTGATAACAGGCGTGAATGGCTTATCACGGACTTTGCGCTCCTTTCACTTGGTGCAATCGATGTTCCCCGTGGATGTGACTCGATGGGCGTTGAGATGCGCTTTATCCTCAATTTTGTCGAAGCAGAAATTTCTTTCTTTGAAAACGCACGCCAGCTTGAAAAAGTCCTTGAAAATATCGAAGAAGTTCCAACCTTAAAAAAAGCAATCCTTTATGACCATGCTGATGAAAAGACTCTCGAAGATGCAAAATCAAAGGGAATCGAAGTAATTTACTATTCCATGCTTGAATCTGAAGGAACTGCCATCACAAAAGAAGAGTGGCAGGCTGTTGAAAAAGGCATGGAAGAAATCTCAAAAGATGATGTTGCAACAATAATTTTCACTTCGGGTACGACCGGCACACCAAAAGGCGTTCAGCTCACTCACGACAATTACCTTGCTCAGTGCGAAGTTTGCCGTAGTGTCTTGGGCCTTATGCAGGCAGGTGACTTGTGGCTCACGGTTCTTCCAATCTGGCACAGTTTTGAACGAGCTTTCTGTTATATGGTCGTCACTCTGGAAGGCGGCTTTGCTTATTCTAAGCCTGTCGCTTCGGTCATGCTCTCGGATATGCAGCTTGTTCAGCCTCAGTGGATGAATGCCGTTCCCCGTCTTTGGGAATCTGTTGCTCAGGGCATATTCCGCGAAATCAAAAAACAGAGTGCGCTCAACCGTCTCGTATTCAAATATTCGGTTCTTCTCGGAAAATGGTATTACAAGTCAAAGGCACGCTTTTTGGGCTTAAAATGCCGATATCACTGGTATCCGAGAATCATCGATTATGTAACGGGATTTTTCCCATTTGTGTTTTTATGGCCGTCACATTTTTTGGGCGAACAGCTTGTGTTCAAACGGCTTCGTCAGAAATTCGGAGGAAAATTCCGTGCTGCAATTTCCGGCGGCGGCGCACTCCAGCCTGAGACAGAGGATTTTTTCAATGCAATCGGATTCCGCCTGCTCGAAGGTTACGGCATGACGGAAACGGCTCCTGTAATTTCCGTACGAAATTCAAAACGCCCGCGAAACAACAATGTCGGCTGGATTTTCCCAAGTTTCGACCTCAAGATTGTTGCCGAAAAAGACGGTCAGATTGCCGATACAAAGCCTCTCAAGCCAGGAAAACGCGGTTTGATTCTCGTTAAGGGCCGTCAGATTATGAAAGGCTATTACAAACGGGATGATTTGACACAGGCAATCATCGACAAGGACGGCTGGCTCAACACCGGCGATCTCGGAATGATTTCATGCGACAACGAACTTAAAATCGTCGGTCGTGCAAAGGATACAATCGTTCTTTTGGGTGGCGAAAACATCGAGCCTCAGGTTATCGAAAAGGCAATCAATGCAAGTCCTTATGTTGAGCGAACTGTTGTTGTCGGCCAGGATCAGAAATATGTCGGTGCTTTGATTGTACCTGACCAGAGCAATGTTCTTTCTTATGCCGAAGAAAACAACATCGTTTACGACACTTACGAAAGTCTTTTGGAAACAAGCGAAATTCAGAATCTTTTCCGTTCTGAAATCGATATGCTCGACAATGCAAAGACAGGCTTCCGTACCTGCGAACGAATCTTTAAATTCGTGCTTCTGAAGCAGAGTTTTGAACTTAATAAGGAAATCAACGCAAAGCAGGAGCTGATGCGCCACAAAATCAACAAACTTTACAAAAAAGAAATCACTAAGATTTTTAAATAAGGAAAAATATGTCAGGCATAGCAGAAAACTTACAAAAAATTCTCTCGAACATACGCGAAATTGAAAAAAGTGCAGGGCGGCCTGAAAACAGCGTCCGTCTTGTTGCCGTGAGTAAATTTCATCCGGCAGAAAGCGTGATTGAGGCCGTGGAAGCGGGGCAGTCTCTTTTTGGAGAAAACAGGATTCAGGAAGCGGCGTCAAAATTTGATGAAATCCGCTCAAAGGGCATAAACTGCGACCTCCATGTAATCGGAAGCTTGCAGCGTAACAAGGTCAAGGAAGCGGTAAGAATCGCAAGCTGCATCGAAAGCGTTGACAGAATCGAACTGCTTGAAGAAATTGAAAAACAGGCTGCAAAAATCAACAAAAAGATAGAAATCTTTTTTGAAGTCCATACAGGCGAAGAAAGCAAGGCTGGCTTTACTTCTGAAGAAGATTTGAACGAGGTCATAAAACGCTGTTCAGACGGTGATTTTCCGCACATAACTCCGAAGGGATTCATGACGATGGCTCCGTTCACAGAAGACAAAAATCTTGTGAGAAAGTCTTTTGTCACTTTGCGGGAACTTCGGGAAAAATTCCAGAAATCATATCCAAACCTCGACCTGTGCGAACTTTCAATGGGAATGAGCGGTGATTACGAAATTGCGATTGAGGAAGGCTCAACAATCGTAAGAATCGGAACCGCGATTTTCGGTCAAAGAAAGTAAAAAAAACTTATTCTTCCCATTTTCATGAAAACTTGTTAAAATACAAGCAAATGAAAAATCTGGTGATTCTTTATGGCGGGGACTTGACTGTTCACGCTTTTGAGAAAGTTTTTGATAAAAAATCAGCATTCGAGCGCGTCCTGGACTGGGCAGGGCTTTTTAGCGAAAAAATAATTCTTTTCACAAAAAAATCTTCTCAAATTGAGTCAGAGCTTTCATCTGTCGTATCTTCAAATCCGAAAGTCGAGCTTGTAACCAGAGATTCATGGACAAAAGCACTTTTTATTTCAGAAATTTCATCTGTCCTCAAAAAGCATGATGCTCAGAGTGCGATTGTCTCTTATGCCGATACACCTTTTCTCAACGAAAAACTTACTCGTGATTTAATCGAAATGCACGAAAAGTACGCCGCAGAGTATTCCTTTGCAGACGGCTTTCCTTATGGACTTACACCTGAACTTATTGAGACTGGTACGGCTTCAATTCTTTCAGAGCTTGCTCTTTCAAATTTAAAATCCGAAGGCGAAAAACTCATCGACAGGGAAGCGATTTTCTCAGTCATGAAAGGCGACATAAATTCCTTTGAAATCGAAACTTTGATTGCTGATGAAGATTATCGTTTGCTTAGATTTAATTTTGAGACAAGCAGTAAAATCAACTTTCTCGCATGCAAAAATCTCTTTGAGGCGGCCCTTGCTCAAAATACAGACCTTCGCGAGCCTTATGCACTTTCGAATCTTGCAGCTAAAACCGTTTCTGTAATGCAGACTGTTCCTGCTTTTTACAACATTCAGATTTCATCCCGCTATAATCACAAGTATTGCTATTCGCTGGAATCTATAGGGAAAAATCCATGCGGCAAAGAATTCATGTCTCCTGAGGATTTCAAAAAAATTCTTTCCCAGATTGCGGATTTTTCTGAAAATGCGGCTATTTCTCTTTCTGCTTTTGGTGAACCTCTGCTTCATGCGGATTTCCTTGATTTTGCAAGTCAGGTGATTAATCTGAATGATGAAAATCACAAAATTCAGCTTTTAATCGAAACGGATGGTCAGCTTGTAAATGAAGAACTTGCCTCAAAAATTTCTTCGCTTGCTTCTTCCCGTAATGTTGAGGTCAACTGGATTGTTTATCTGGATTCAGTTGAAAAATCAATGTATGCCTCTATTCACAATTGTGCCGAATCTGACTTTGACAAAGCCATTCTTTCTGTTCAAATTCTTGAAAAATACTTTGAAGGACATGTTTATCCGCAGTTTATGCGTATGAAAACCAACGAAAATCAGCTTGAGGCCTTCTATCGTTTCTGGAACGCAAAAGAAAATCCTTCTCATGGACAGTTGATTATTCAAAAATATAATTCAGTCTGCCAGGTTTTGCCGGATTTAAAATCTGCGGATCTTTCTCCTGTAAACCGTCTTCCATGCTGGCATCTTCGACGCGACATGACTATTCTTGCTGACGGTTCTGTTCCTTTCTGCTTTCAGCTTTCTTTTGGCGAAAATGCAGGTAACATTCTTTCTGACGGAATCGAAAAAGTGTGGGGCAGCTTCCAGAAAATCCTTGAGAGCCATTTGAGCCAGAATTATACCGATAATTGTAGTATCTGCGATGAATCCTATACCTTCAATTTTTAATGAGCATCAAATCAGCCTGACGGTTCTCGGTGGCAAGGAAAGCGTTCCTAACATCAAAATGAGTGTCGCCGCAATCTTAATCAACAAGGGCTGGTCGTCATATCGTTCAAAAATGATTGAAAATCTGATGAGGTGCGGTTTTTCTGAAATTATCTCGATTGAAGCAGACCCGAATAATTACAGCATCGAGGACTTTTCGCGGAAATTTCCGTTTGTAAAGATTGTGATTCCTCTTGATGCCACTACAGAGGGTGACCTTATAAATATCGGTGTTGCTGAAAGCTCTTCAGATTATGTGCTTGTACTCCGGGATTCGCTTGATTTTACCTCTGATATCCTCACACCGACTCTTGCAGCAAAATTGACAGAATCCGGGACCTTTTGCATTACACCGAGGCTTTTGGGTAAAGACAATTTTTCTTTTCCCGTGCTGTTTTCTCCATCAATCAGAAAGGCTTGTCTCAATGTGCTTTCAACTTCTGTTGTTTCTGACGGAGTGGCAAATCTCTTTCCTTTTGATAACATAGGTTTGTACAGCCGAAGAAAATTTATTGACCTTGGCGGCTTTGATTATACAATTCATTCTAAATACTGGCAGAATCTTGATTTTGCGTTCCGTTCATGGCTTTGGGGCGAAAAAATTATTTTTTCAACAGCTTTCAGCCTCTCGTATGGTACGGAAATTCCGGTTCTTGACAACGGCGCGAATCAATTTTCAAACCGCTTTTATTTAAAAAATCTCGTTCCGCGTTTTTATGCGGACCATGGCTCAATTCCGCTTTCTTCTTTCTTTGCATTCTGGGGCAGCTCTTCATGCGGTTTTTTTGAAGCGCGAGCCAGATTTAAAGAAGCCAGAGAATGGGTTATGGAGAATAAATATCGTTTTAAAAGGGATGCTCTCGATTTGGTCGAGAACTGGGGGTAATAGATGACAATTATTGCAGTTCAATGCAGACTTTCATCAACTCGTTTGCCGGGAAAAGCATTAAAAACTTTGGGCGGAAAGACGGTCCTGGACTGGACTCTTGCGGCAATGAAGAAAGTAAAGGCAGATGATTATTATGTCGCAACAGATGAAGCTTCTTTTGATGAACTATTGCCTGTCTGTGAGCGAAATGGATTTAAAATATTTAAGGGCAGTCTTGAAGATGTTCTTGCCCGTTACTGCAATCTTATCGAAGAAACAAATGCAGATGTCGTTCTCCGTGCCACAGCTGACAATCCGTTCCTTTTTTATGAGGCCGCTCAATCGCTTGTTGAGGAATTTGAAAAGCGTTCTGCATCAGAAGATTTTGATTACATTACATATACAGGTTTGCCTCACGGAAGTGGAATCGAAATGTTTAAGGCGGCATCGCTTTTAAAAGCCCGTGCTTTTACGAATCTTGCTTACGATCATGAGCATGTTGGGCCGGCACTTTATAATCATCCTGAAAGATTCAAGGCTCTCTTTGTTCCGGCTCCTAAACGATGGAATTTTCCAAATCTCCGCACGACGATTGACACAAGTGCTGATTTTAAGAAAGCTGAGTCCATCGTAAAACTCATTTCAGGTGATAAAACCGAAAAAAATCCTGTAAAAGAACCTTATACAACTGAAGAGATTTTGCAGGCACTTGAAAGTCCTGAACTTTACAAACCGATTCTTACAGTTCCGTGCGTTAAAAAGGGCAAAGGAACCGGTCATTTACGTCGCTGTCTGCAAATTGCCCTCGAAATCGGCGCAAATGTTTATATTCCAGAAGATGCAGGTCTTGAAGAAATCGAAGAACTTCTCGAAAATGCAAAGAAAAATGGTCTTAAAGACAATCAGATTGTAAGCCGTCTGCCAGAGAAGGGCGAGTATGAACTGATTGTGACCGATGCCTTTACTTTGGACCGGGAACTTGCTCAAAGTCTTTCTAAAGCGGCTCCAATTATTGCGATTGACGAAGGTTCTCTAAATGCAGATTTGTGTGATTGTCTTTTGGACATCATTCCGTCGTACGGACTTGAACGCCCTGCAAATATTTCAGACCCGTCTTTTGTATCACTTCCAGAACACAAAAGAACTGCCAAACGCCCTGAAAGCATTGACGAAATTAAGAGCATATTGATTACGGTTGGCGGTGAAGATCCGGCTGATCTTGTCGTTCCGTCTGCAATTGCGTTTTTGAAAGGCCTTTCTGAGTTTTCAGGCAAAAAAATTACTGCGATAGTGCAGAATCCTGAAGAATCTCTTTTAAGGGTTCCGGAAGAGCTGCATAAAAAAATTAAATTCATTCAGCCTGTTCATAATCTAAAAGAACGATTGTATGATTATGATGTCGTGGTCACACATTATGGATTTACGGCATTTGAGGCGTTGGCTGCCGGCTGTGGCGTTATTTTGCTTGGAACAACACCGCTTCATGTAAATCTTGCTCAAAAATACAATTTTTCATGTCTTTCGCAGAGTCAGATTAACGCTGAAAGTGCGGTAAGATTACTAAAGGATACTCAAGCCCTCTATCCTGATTCTCCTTTTACAAAAGACGGTGCGGGCAAAAAAGGATTGGCTCAATTCGTAAAGTCTCTTTCTGAAGGAAAACGGGTTGCTTGCCCTGTTTGCCGTGACGAAGAATCCTCGACCGAAAATCCGATTGTTGCAAGGACGGCTCTTCACACTTTCAGACGATGCAAAACCTGCGGAATGCTTTACATGTCATGGACTCGTGCAGTTGATAAGAATTACAATTCGTCTTACTTTTTTGAGGACTATAAAAAACAATACGGAAAGACTTATCTTGATGATTTTAAGCATATTAAGAAGCAGTGCGTCCGCCGTACAAGCGTGATAGACATGCTTTATCGCGGAAATCACAAGGCAGTTACTCCTTCCGTACTTGATGTAGGCTGCGCATTTGGCCCTTACCTTGACGCTGCAAATGATGCCGGCTGGCAGGTCTTCGGAACAGATGTATCTAAGGAAGCCGTAGACTATGTTCAGAATACCTTGCATTATCCGGCAACAAGTGCAAAATTCCCAGATTTTGATCCTGCAACTGAATTTGGCGTTAAGAATTTTGATGCAGTTACAATGTGGTATGTAATTGAGCATTTTCAGGATTTGGATTCCGTTCTAAAGGGGGTTTCAAAAATCCTCAAAAACGGTGGAATCTTTGCGTTCTCAACGCCATCTGCGGCTGGTGTTTCAGGAAGGTTCAGCACACAATCATTTTTCCAGAATTCTCCGAGTGACCATTACACGCTGTGGGAACCGGGAAGGGCTGCATCAATCCTAAAAAAATATGGCTTCAAAGTCTGCAAAATCGTCTCAACAGGGCATCATCCTGAGCGATTCCCTAACTTAAAAGGACAGAAATCTACAAGCCTCAAATTTGCACTTTATTCAGGAGCAAGCCACTTCTTCGGTTTAGGTGATACATTTGAAGTCTACTGCAAAAAAGAGCGTGACTGCCAATAAAAAAGGAACTTTATGAATCTTATTAATCCACTTGAACTTTTTGGAAATGAACTCTGTTCGGTACAGAATCCGTCTGCCTATACAGGCGGTGAATATGGTCAAATAGTAAAAACTCACTCTCAAACTGACGATTTGTTTAATTTTTGCGTCGCATTTCCTGATGTTTACACAATCGGAATGGCCAATCAGGCAATCAAAATAATCTACAATGGTTTGAATCAAAAAAAAGATATCCGTTGTGAGAGAGTTTTTGCTGTTGAAACTGATTTTGAGGCTCTCCTAAAAAAACATTCATCTCCGCTTTATACACTTGAGACAGGAATGCCTTTGAATGAGCTTGATATGATTGGTTTTTCAATCGGATATGAGCTAGGAATTACCGGCGTGCTTTCAATCCTTGATTTAGGAAAAATTCCGCTTCTTAAAAAAGAGCGTGGTGAAAATGATCCGATAGTGATTGCCGGCGGATGTGGAGCGACAAATCCAGCACCATTTTCAGATTTTTTTGACGCAGTATTCATCGGTGAAGCTGAGGGCGGAATGTTCGAGCTGATAGAAGAATGTGCGGCCATGAAGAAAAACGGAGCATCTCGTTCTGAAATTTTGTCACATTTTGCCAGACATCCGAGCGTATGGACTGAAAATATGAGCGATGAAACTGTCGGACATTGTGTTGCCCGCCGTGCAGTCTGGTCTGATTTTGGAAAAGTTCCGTCAATTCCATCGTATATGCCTCTTCCGAATGTAAAACCTGTTCAGGACCATGGTGTAGTCGAGATTATGCGAGGTTGCCCGAATGGTTGCCGTTTCTGTCATGCAGGCGTTTATTATCGTCCGCAGCGTGCAAAAGAAAAACAGCTTATTTTTGATGATGTTGATAAACTCGTAAATGAAGCCGGATACCGTGAAATTTCACTGACATCGCTTTCATCTGCTGATTATCCTGATATCGAAAATCTTCTTGATGATTTGAATGAACGGTACAAGCGGCAGAATGTTTCTTTTCAGCTTCCATCGCTAAAGGTAAACAGTTTTTCGCTTCCTTTGCTGGAAAAACTCTCGGAAGTTCGTAAATCCGGCTTGACATTTGCCGTTGAAACTCCGGAAGAAGCATGGCAGCTCAGGCTCAACAAAGAAGTTTATGCACAGCATCTTGTTGATGTGATTCTTGATGCAAAAAAATGGGGCTGGAACAAAGCAAAATTTTATTTTATGGTCGGTCTTCCGTTTCCTGAAACTGATGAGCTTACTGAAGAAAAGGCAATCGTTGATTTTATGCTTGATTTGCAGAATAAAACACGAATTCAATGCAATGTCAATGTCGGAACCTTCATCCCTAAGCCACATACAGCTTATCAATGGGTAAGGCAGATTTCTCCTGAAGAATCGGATAAAAAACTCTCATATATACGCGAGCATCTTCCAAGAGGGAAATTTCATGTCGGTACACATGACATCAATACTTCTTATCTGGAAGGGCTTCTTTCCCGTGGAGATAAGCGGGCAGGGGCAGTGATTCTTTCAGCTTATAAAAAGGGAGCACGACTTGATGCTTGGGAAAATCACCTCAAAGAAAACCTAAAGCATTGGGAATCTGCATTTGAGGAAGCAGATTTTGATGTAAAAGCATCGATTCTCAGGGAACGAAATAAAGATGAAATTCTACCTTGGGATAATGTTTCCCTTGGGGTTGCAAAAAACTTTTACAAAAAAGAATGGGATAAAAACGAAAGGGAAGAACTGACTCCAAAATGTGCTCCGAACTGCGATCATAGATGCGGTGTGTGCAATAATAAGACTTGCGTCAATATCGATAATAAACCTCAGGAATTGCAGAAAAGTGCACAGATGGCTGATAATTCTGTCTACCCAGAATGGAATATCCCTGTTATGTATCGCGTAATCTTTGAATTTACAAAGAAAAATGGTGGTGAGTACATTTCGCATCTTTCGCAGGTAGAATTCTTCAACAGAGCCTTCCTTAAATGTGCACTTCCTGTTATTTATACAACGGGATTTAATCCGCTTCCCCGGCTTGAATTTGCTTCGACTCTTTCACTTGGAATTTCTTCTGATGCTGAAATTGCCTCAACTGTCCTTTATGAAAATGTTTCTGAAGTGGACTTTATCAATTCATTGAACAAACATCTTCCTCCGTCAATTCAGATTCAAAAGGCATTCATTTTCCCTGTAACAAACCAGCGTCGTCGTGAGTCACTCAGCACGGGCTTATGGGGAAATGAATACATTTATACCTTTAAATGTTCAGCGGAAGAGGTGAAGGCCTTTTTTGACTCCGAGATTGCCAAGCCTTTCTTGAATGCGGATTCATTATGCAACTTCAATATTGATAAAAATGATGGAACAAGGGTTGAGGCAAAACTTCTGTTCCAGAAAGACCGGCCTTTTAGAAACGCAATCGAAGAGTTTTTCGGAAAGAAAATTTGGGAAATTGTCTCTATTCATAAAATCAGGACACTTGCAAAACCTGATATTACAGGATGGACAAGCGAGATAAATGAAGCTTATCAGTCCTCTCTCGAAAATATGAAAAAGCATTCAGAGATGATTGCAATCAACGCACGGTTCAAAGAAAAGATTCTGAGTCCAGAAGAAAACATGAGCAGCGCAAGCGATAATTCAATTTCATATTTTGAACTGTATGAAAAAATCGCACTTGTAAACGCCCAGCTGATTTCCCAGCGTGACCGTTTGATTGAAAAGAAGGCATCAAGGTCTAATTCCTGAAATTTACTTGGATTTTGGGGCGGTGATTTTGCCCCTTGACTTTCGGATTGGACCGTGTTTGTAATTCATTTTACTTTTTATAATATGTGTTCTGTCGACCAATAGAGCGCGAAAATGCATTTTCTTTGCGTAAGCGTAAGCGTCAATTTACCACCCTACTAGGCTACAAAGACCGTTGAAACATCAGATTTTTTAATCAATTTGATATTATTTCAAAGAATCGATCTCATTTTGAAGCCTGCTCAAAAATTTTCCTGCGTGAGACCCATCCATCTGTGTGTGATGAAACTGAAATGATAATGGCAGATGTTCCTATTACCATATTCTCATCGGATAAATCTCTGTCGATGCAAGTCTCTGCAACTTCGGAAGTATATTTTATGTATTCTTGGTTAAAAGAATTCAAATCTTCAGAAAAGTTCAAATCACAGGAAGAAACTTCGCCATTTTTATTTTTGACAATTGTATTTGCTCTATGAAGGCAACAATTTTTTCCATAAAGACTTTCTCTCGCCTGAAATAATCTTCTTCTGAATCGGTATTTTGATTGCAGACTTGTGAGATTAGTTCTGCATAATTTTCTGGAAGTTTTGGAAGGCTGTAGGAATAATAAAGCGCCCTGTCCTCTGCTGGAGAATAAAATCCGTTCAGATAAAACAAGGCACGCACTCCGGCACGAATTGCAGTGTTCAGATTCTCGTGCAATTGGACAAAGGCTTCACGGCGCAACCATCGGTCTTTCTTGTAATTTGAAATAAGATAATGAATATACCCCAAAGAATCATTAAGATGTTTCTGCAAATCGCCCTTAACGAATTGATTTATTCTTCCAAGCTCTCTTCGATATGAATTGTTCGGATCATATAAAATTTGCGATTCAAGCACTGAAAACTTCCGGGCTTCGTCAAAATGAGAGAAGTTGTCTGTGTCTATGAAATCTGTAAATAAAATAGCAATCCATAAAGAGCCGGTTTTTATACAGTGATATGGAATCGGCGGATTGAGATCGGGCCCAAAAATATCTTCAGCGGATATATTGCTCCCCTTTTTTCTCATAACAATCAGGTCTGCCATTCCGTCATATTCACCGTTTTCTTTTTGGCGGGGGAAAAAATCACCTCGAGATACACTCCCGGAAAGAAGAATTGATTCAATTTCTGATTTATCAATTTTGTTTATTAAATCAGAAATCTTCTCTTTTACTTCCTGAATAAAATCTTTTTGCTGCTCAATTATAAGTTCTTTTTTCCGCATTATAATTTCCCTGCATGATTTATTCGATGTAGACTCTGGGAACTCGTTTTGATATTCCGCAGGTTATTTCGTAGGAAATTGTATTTGTGTTTCTGGCAATTTCTTCTGCACTTTGCAATGCTCCGCTGTTTTCTGGTCCGAAAATCACAGCTTCATCCCATCTTTTAACTTCGCTTGATTTTCCTAAATCTATCATGCACTGATCCATGCAGATTCTTCCGCGGACAGGATACGGTTTTCCGTCAATTGCAACTTTCAGTCCACCACCCTCTTCATGAGTTTGATTGAATCGTCTGAAAAGTCCGTCATCATATCCAATCGGAAGTACGCCGATGTCTGTTTCGCGCGAGGATGTCCAGGTTCTTCCATAAGAAATTGAATGTCCGACTCCAAATTTTCTGATGGCCACGACTTTTGAAACAAGTGCCATGACAGGTTTAAGATCTATTTTTTCACCTTTTTTTGAAAAATATTCTTTTACCAGATCACCGGGATAATAACCGTAACAGATAATTCCAGGACGGCACATGTCCAAATGCATTTCCGGATTATTGAGTGTAAGGGCCGAGTTCGCACAGTGACGAATTCCCGGATCAATTCCGAGCTTTTTGACATTATCAATCGCGAACAAAAATCTCTCAAACTGTTTTTTAGTGTATTCTATGTCGTCTGCATCCAGGGAGTCGCCGACAGAAAAATGAGTGCACATGCCGCCCAGTTTAAGGACTTTTGTATCTTCAATCATTTTGGCGTAAAAAGCGGATTCTTCTGGCAGACAGCCGATTCTTCCCATTCCCGTATCAACAGCAAGATGCACCGGATAGTCTTTTTTGCCAAGTCTGAGGCAGGAAACCGCAATCCCCGTAATATATTCTTCATCGAATGCCAGTGGAGTCAAATCGTTTTGAACCAAATCATCCATTTCATCAGGTGAACAGAGGCTTAAAACCAAAATCGGACACTTGATTCCTGCTTCACGAAGTTGAATTCCTTCACTGATTGCGGCGACGGCAAAATAATCCGCCCCACACTCAAGTGCTGCCTTTGCACAAGGAACTGCACCATGCCCATAAGCATCGGCCTTAATGGCAACGCACATTTTTGCTTCTTTATTTATTTTTGAACGAATTAGCTTCAGATTGTGCCGAAGGTTTTCCATATAGATTTTCGCAATTGTCGGTCTCATATCTTTATTCTATAAATTTGTATTATATTATGCAAGGAAAAACAAAAAGTAAAAAAAATCTGCTTGTAGAACATCTTCTTTTTCCTTATAATAAAGTGAATATGACTTTTATCTTATAAAGTGCTAAAAAATCGAGGAATTTATGAAGTCAGCCATGTATAAGGGGATTTTTATTACAATCGGCACAGGCATGATTCTTTCATGTGCTTCAACCCCTAAAACAAATGTTAACGAAAATGAAAAGCTCAAGGAATCCGTTGCTGCCATAACAGAAACCGCCGCTCCAAGTGCTTCAGAAGTTTATTATCAAAAAGTTCATGGAATCAATTTGAGTCTTACAGCAACTCCAAAAGAAACCGTCAAAGGAAAGATTTTCACAAGTCCTTATGTCGTTAAGGTTTCAAATGAAGCTGGTGAACCGCTCGAATCCTTTGAGCTTTCAGTCGTTTATCCTTCATCAAGAAAAACTGGCAATTCAGATGATTCTGGAACTGTTGAATTCACAGAAACTGTAATTACTACAAATTCTGAAGGACTCGCAGAATTCCTTCCGCCAGTTCCGGAGTATTCTTTCAATTCAGAAATTTCTTTCTTCCCAAAAATCGATTCTGCTGTTGAAAGCCTTCTGGTTCCCGTGCTCGAAGATGCGAGTAACATTGAGATTGCAAAAATCTCGGCTCTCAAAGATGAACATACAGTCAAGGCTCCGTTTGCAGTTCAGACAAATATGAAGAGTTCTGGTGGTCTTATCGCTCTTGTTGATTTTAATCAGAATGGCCGTGCGATTACATCAAATCCGATTTCTTCTTCTAATCTTCTCATGACATTGATGAAGCTTGGTTTTACTAGAATCGGTAATGCTCCTGCTGATGTTTCTGATGCAGTTATCTCAGGTGATGAGTCAAAAATCCTTTCAAGGTCAAAAGCTGTTTCTTCATCAATGATTGTATTCGGAACTGTCAAAATTGATTCATGCGAAAAAACTGATGAAGGCTTCACTTATACCCTTACAGCATTGGTTAAATCAATGGATTTAAAAGACGGTAAAATTACATTCAAAACCGAAAAAACGGTTTCGGTCACTGATAAAAATGACTGGAATGCACTTGCAAACGCAAGAAAAACGATTGCTGAGCAGATTGCTCACGAAATAAAATACGGAATCTAGACTATCATAAAACGAGGATAAATATGATTTACACAGACACAAGAGACAAATCTGTAAAGACTGATTTTAAGACTGCCGTTATGAACGGAATGAACGAAAAGACGGGCGGATTGTACATTCCGACTTCATTTCCAAAGTTGCCGGCAAGTTTCATCAACAAAACTCCTGAACCATCTTTCAGGGATATTGCTTTTGAAATGGCAAAACCGTTCGTTGAGGGTGAAATCCCCGATTCAGACCTCAAGGCAATTATTGCCGATGCCTACCCGTTCACAGCTCCGGTAGTGCCTGTTGATAAAGTTTCATACATTCTTGAACTTTTCCATGGTCCGACATGTGCATTTAAAGATTTCGGTGCAAGATTCATGGCACGCACGATGTCTTATTTCAACAGAAATGAGTCTACACCACTTCATATCCTCGTCGCTACAAGCGGTGATACAGGTTCTGCAGTTGGTTCTGCATTCCACAATGTTCCAGGTCTTGATGTCACAATTTTGTATCCGGAAGGAAAAATTTCCCCGCTTCAGGAAAAACAGCTTTCAACATTCGATGGTAATGTTCGTGCCCTCAAAGTAAAGGGTACCTTTGATGATTGTCAGAAGCTCGTAAAAACAGCTTTCACGGACAATGAGCTTCGTTCAAAACTCCGCCTTTCATCAGCTAATTCAATCAATATTTCACGACTTTTGCCACAGAGCTTCTATTATATGTATTCAAGCCTTGCAGTGCGTTCACGCTCTTGGGCAGACAACAAAATTGAAAATCCTGCAATTATCTGTATAGTTCCGAGTGGAAACTTTGGCAACCTTACATCAGGCTTGATTGCCCGCGAAATGGGTGCGCCAATCACAGGTTTTGTTGCCGCAACAAACTCAAACCGCACAATTCCAGATTGGATTGCAACAGGAGATTATAAAGCTCGTCCTTCAGTTGAAACCTATGCAAATGCAATGGATGTCGGAGCACCAAGCAATTACGAAAGAATTCAGTCAATGTATTCTCTGGAACAAGTTCGTACGCTTTTTGCTTCATATTGGCTCGACAATGATGGTATCATCGATTCAATCAAAAACTGTTTCTCAAAGACTGGATATACAATTGATCCGCATGGAGCTGTAGGCTGGAAAGCATGGAGCGATATCCGACACGGTGGAATGGAAGCTCTCAAAAATGGTACAAAGAACGACTTTACAAAGCCAGGTCTTACACCAAATCTTCCGTCATGGGCTGACAAAGTAATCAACAAAGAAGCTGTCGGTATCATCCTTGAAACAGCTCATCCTGCAAAATTCGGCGCCACAGTTCATAAAGCAATCGGTCAGTCTCCATTGATTCCGGATCGCCTCGAAAAAGTTATGAAACTTGAAGACAAGGCAATTCCAATGGAAAACAGCTACGACGATTTCAAGACATGGTTGCTTGAAAATCTGTAATAAATTTCTCACAGAGCGCACAGAGATTTTTTAACCACAGATGGCACAGATTATATATTTCTTAATCTGTTTAATCTGTGGTTTATTTTTTATTCAACTCTCTCTCTGCTCTCTAAAACTCTGTGAGGAACTTTTTTCCTACATATCACTGTATTTCTGAACTTCGTCTTCCAGGTGCTCGATTTTTATTCCTGCTTCTTTGAACATTTCAAGGCTGTCACTTTCATCATGATAATGTTTTTCACAAACTACCCGTTTAATTCCACAGTTGATTATGAGCATTGCACAGGTACGGCATGGAGTCATCTTGCAATAGACGGTTCCGCCATCGATTGAAATTCCTCGTTTTGCGGCCTGACAGATGGCATTTTGCTCAGCGTGTACAGTACGGACACAGTGTTGAGTTATTGAGCCGTCAGTGTGGAGCATTTTTTTCATTAAGTGCCCTGCTTCATCACAATGTGGTAAACCTGCAGGACTTCCGACATAACCAGTAACAAGAATCTGATTGTCGCGTGCAATTACGCAGCCGCTTCTACCACGATCACAGGTCGCTCTTTTGGCAACAGTGCGGGCGACTTCCATAAAGTATTCGTCCCAAGTCGGGCGTATGTATTTTTTTTCTTCCATAATCAAAAGTTATACCACAAAAAAGATATGTCGTCAAAAGAAGTATTTTACAAAGACAGTTCTCGTTTAACGCTCGATAAATCACGGGAAAGGCGTTCGATTGCTGCAACAGGTGACTGATTGAAAATTATTACGCCATTGTAACATTCACGCACAAAATCCACGATTTTTGAGCAGACTTCACTTCTGGCTGGAGAAAAATCCGAGCCGCGTGCCGTTTCCATGATTCCTGTAAGAAAAATTTTAAGAAGGAATCGAGGTTCAAATCCATTACATTCTTTAACGACTGCATCTGCCATAGGAATCTGACCGTTCATTAAAAAATTAAAATAGGAATCGGCATTTTTTTTGATTTCAGCAGGCTTTACAGGAAGGAAAAGCTGAAGATAATCATTTATGAGAAGCTTTTCATCTCCCCCACGAGCATGGAAAACCCTGTTTACGACTTCCTGCTGCTGAGGCAACGAGCGTTCTGTAAAATTGTAAGTCCTTACACGGGAAAGGATTGTTGGCATCACAGCGCCCCTGTTTGAGGTCGTGAGGATAAAAACCATGTCTTCCGGCGGTTCTTCGAGGATTTTCAGCAAGGCATTTCTCACACTTTCAAGCATACGGTCTGCATTTTCAATTATGAAGATTTTTTTGCCGGAAACAGATTTTAAATGAGCCCAGACAGAAGCCCGGCGAATTTGATTGACTGGAAGCGAATCATACATAAAACCGGATTCAAGTTTTTCACAGTTTTTTACAATGTCATCACAGATTTTTTCGAGTTTATCTGAATCTGGTAAATCCTTGTCTGGATTAAGCTTTTCCATTTGTTCATCGATTGCCGCTGCGACAGGTGCAATCTTTGAAAGCTTGTCATCGCCTTCCCAGAGGATTTGAGAAAAACGCATCGTCAATTTACGCACGGAACGGATAAAAAGATAGCGTACGGCAGGAAGAAAACTCGAATTGTCAAATGAGGCCTGAATGAAAGCTTTTTTTGCCGCAAGAATTTCTAGAGAGCAGTCACGAGGCCCTGCAAGAAGCACATTTGTATTTGAAAGTTCCTTGTTCTTTTTGCAGGATGGACAGTCACAAAGCCAGTGCCCTCTTTGATTGTATTGATTATGGCCAGAACAGGAAAGAATTCGTGCAATTTCAAGAGCACAGGTGAGTTTACCACTTGAAACAGGTCCTGCAAGAAGAATTGCTCCCGGCAAACGGCCATTAAGAATGTCTTCACGCAGAAGAGACGAAGCATTCTGATACAGAAGATTGTCAAACATCAGGCAAGCATCCCCCGAATGTAATTGATTGGGGAAGAAAGATATGGTGCTAAAATCCTGTAAATTGTGCTGGAATCTGTAAGCGAATCAAAATCAAACCAAACCTGGGCTTTAAGTACGATTAAAATACAGCTGACAATAAGAAGGCCTTCAATTGCACCGAAGGCAAGCCCCAAAACCCGGTCAAGACTTTTTAAGATTTCGCCAGAAAAGATTGTACTGATAATAATTTGCACGATTTTTACAAGAAGGAAAGCGGTAATAAAAACCAGTATAAAAGCAAGAACCACATCAACAGCTGGAATCTTTATGATTTTTGAAATATGCGGTGCAAGAAGACCGCAGAAGTAAAATCCTGCAACAACACCAGCAATCACTGCGATTTTACCAAAAAGTTCCTGAATGAAACCGTGAATCATCGCCATAATGGCAAAAGCCGCAATAATAATCAAAAAAACGATGTCTATAAAAGTAAATGTCATTTTTCCTCCCAAACGATTTCTGCAATTTTGCGTGCAGGACACTTTCCTTCTGAAAGAGATTTTGACGCAAGTGCTGCATTCATACGGTAAGTGGTTTCGTTCATTTTATCAAGAGCTGACTTCAGATAGTCGCTGTCTGCATATTCCCCCAGAAGAACGATTGCAGCCCCCTTTTCTTCAAAGAATCGCGCATTATCTACCTGATCGCCGCGAGTGCCAGAACCGCACAAAGGAATCAATACCATAGGCTTCCCGAGAACAGAGCATTCCCAGATTGAATTTGCCCCCGCACGGCTCAAAACAATGTCCGCACAGGCTATGACATCGCACATTTCATTGTAAATGAACGGATGAAGGAAATAACCGTCATGATTTTTGGGCATTAGATCTGCATCCTTTGCACCGCACTGATGAACCACATTGAAACGCTCTGTCAGCCAGTCCAAATTTGAAGCAACAAGCTCATTAATCTGATGAGCACCAAGACTTCCGCCTAAAACAAGAAGAACTGGTTTTTCGCTGTCGTAGTCACTGCGTCCGTCAAAAAGAAAGGCTCTTCCATTTTCTGGATCTGGTGAATAGAAAACAGGACGGACAGGATTGCCCGTGACGACAGCTTTTTTTGCCTTTGCAGGTCCCAGATATCTTTTTGTTTCTTCGTAAGATATGAGGATTTTTGAAGCAAAGCGTGAATTGATTTTAGTTGCAAGTCCAGGAGTAAAATCACACTCATGAGTGAAAACTGGAATTCGGAGCAATTTTGCAGCCATACACGGAGGAACACTTACAAAACCACCTTTGGAAAAAAGTACGGTAGGTTTTAACTTTAATAGAATAAAAAATGACTTAACGAAACCTGCAAAAATCTTGAAAAAATCTGTGAAATTCTTGAAAGAAAAGTATCTGCGGAGCTTTCCGCTTGGAATCCCTTCAAAACCGTCAACAGAACCTGATTTTTCAACCAAAACCCTGTCCATGCCGGTGGAATTTCCAAGCCAGACAATCTTTATTTCCTGATTATTGTTTTCTGCAATAGAACGAAGTTCCTGAGCAACGGCAAGACCGGGATAAATGTGACCACCCGTTCCGCCGCCTGCAAAAACAAATGTGAGCATTTTTGATTTATTCATATCAGAATATTATGCCACATTTTCAAAGTTTTGGGAATTTGCTTTTTTGCAATTTCCTGTGCGCCCTATTCCTGATAGCGTTTTGCCTCAATTACATTCTCAACATCATCAGGAAGATTTGCGAAGAAATCATAGCCTGTAAGCGCCTCGATTTCGTCGATTGTGCAGATGTAATCTTTCCAGTTTTTTTGAGCGCCTGTTGATGTATATTTGCACTCGTAAGTATTTGGCAAGTTAATTGCGATTGCAGTAGTATTTTCTTCTGTAATACGAGTTAAATCATCGGTACCTTCGTCCATAATAAGAACAACGCGCCATGTTGTAGCAGGAACAACAATTCCCGGATCAGAGGCATTATTAGGATTTGTAATGGAAATATAGTTGAGCCTTGTTGATTTTCCATAGACAGTTCCGATGAAATTTACCGAAGTGCGATGATAGGTTCCGCCAATTCCATATGGGCCGCAGATTATATAAAGTTCTTTGCCTTGATTTGCCCATTCGACTTCCTGAGTTTCAAGCCCAGCCCAGACTGTATTATTGTTATTTGCAGTCTGTGGAACCATATTTGTCATAAGGAATACTTCTTTCTGAATTGTCTCATCCTTATTTCTATCCATATTCGGACACATATGGCCACGGGTCATACCATATCCATTAAATGTAGCAGATTTGTAATCATTATCCGTTACCCGATACCAGCCATCTGGAAGTGCTGTATCCGCTGTAAAACTTGCTCTGGGTAAGCCGCCCATGTCATCTTTACACAAATGCCAGCTTACCCAGTTTGGATTGTGAGTCGTATTATTGTAAGAAAGTGCAAATGTCATTTTCTGCATCAAGTAATTGTTTTCGAGAGTCACATTTGTAGCGGCTCCTGTCGGATTTCCTAAATACAAAGCGGAATTTTCATTGAAACCTGTTGTATGAGCATCTCCTGGAGTAAAAGATGTATTTTCTGGAAGTTCAATTTGCTCATCACCAGTTAAGTCCTGTTCGCCGGACCCACTGCTTCCACCGCCCTGCTGATTGCCAGAATCATCATCAGAAGGAGGTGTTATTCCGCCTTTATATGTAATCGCAATTGATTTGAAGCGGAACTGACCTGTTGAACCAACTGTTATAACAAGAGGAGAAGAAGTTGCTCCTTCCCATGTAACTTCATTTTCTGCGGTTCCTGTTGGCTGGGTTATAGTACCTGTTGAAACCGACAAAGTGCCTTTTTTCTGATTACTAGACTCAACAAAAACGATTTTTGTCATTGTCGAATCAGCAAGAGGCGTAACAGTTATTTTGTTACTTGCATAAAGCCTTATTCCATCGCCAAACGCGGCAGGTTCATTCTGTCCTGAATCCTTATCAAATGTAATTGTGAAACCACTTTTATTAATCTCTGGAACGGCAAATGCAGAATCAGTATTATCTAAAGCCAAAGTTTTGGGTTCATTTGAAATTTCTTCACCCTGTTGACCTGATTCCCCGGAATTGTCGCCGTTTGGCTTATCGGTTTCGTCGGTTTTTCCCTCCTGGTCACCAGACGGATTCTCATTTTCATCTTTTTTTCCATCTTGTTTTTCGGATTCAGGAGTGTTGATATCCGATTTTGTGACTTCAGTTTTCGAATCACTACTGTCACTGGAGCATGAAACAAAATTCAAGGCGGGAAGGAACATCATCGTCAATGCGACGACGCGGATTAGTTTTTTCATAGAAAGCACCTCTTGCATTGTAGAATAAATTCTCTAATAAGGAGAGACATCTTTCTATTCTATCATGAGATATTCTTTTTGTGAAATTTTTCCTTTGTATTATAAGAAAAGTATTATTATTTCAGTTCTTTTTTGGCAGCTTCGGCTTTAAGCTTGTTTGAATAGACTTTTACAGAATAAGAAGGAATCCATCCGTCTTCAATGGCGTACCAGAGTTCTTTGGTTTCTTCATCGACAACAACAGTGCGGTTCCCCTTGATTTCATGGATTTCGCCTTTTCTGAATGAAGAGATTGTCGCCGACTCATAGCTTGCATCTTTTCTACAGGCAACATACGGATCTGCAATTAAAGCCCACTCGATTCTGGGAGAAAGTTCTGAAGGAGACAGGCTTTGAAGTTCAAGCTGAGCGTTATTTTTGCTGCAGGAAGCAAGAAAGAGGATTGATGATAAAATTACTGAATTGATGATTTTTTTGTTAAAGCAAATCATTTTTTTCCTGCTACCCACTTCACGACATCAGGATAAATCAGCATGTCGGAATCAACAAATGAAAGCGTTGGAATTTCGGCCGGGAAAGCCCATTTGTATTCAGTATGCTCTGTAAGCGTATATTTTTGAGCAATTCCATCATGAGGAACGGTGATTTCGTAAGCATGAAGGGCAATCTGCTGACCGTTGTGCATAAAGAAGGTTTCGCAAATTTTTTCACCGACGCGAACTTTTACACCAAATTCTTCTTCAAATTCTCGGACTATCGCATTTTCTTCAGTTTCGCCATCTTCTACTTTACCGCCAGGAAATTCCCAGCGATTTCCCATCTGACCAGTGGGATTTCTGTGGGCAATTAAAATTTTTTCGCCGTCAAAAGCGATACATGCTATAGATGTTTTCATAAAATCCTCTTTATAATATTTAACCACAGATGTAAGAGCCGTGCAAGCATCGTTTTTAGATTTTAATGGAAGTGATGATTAACACTTACCGCGCTTAATCCGCACTGCCCGCCTGTTACTCTGCACACAAAAATTCAGCGGTTTCTTTTAGATTTGAAAATATTTTCCAGCATTTTTGCTTCATTTCGTCATCCGGAGGAATTAAATCAGGCACCATTATGCATTTGATTCCAGCAGAAAAAGCAGAACGGACACCGTTAGGGCTGTCCTCAATGGCAACACATTCTTCTGGTTTAAGTCCAAGTGATTCTGCTGATTTTAGATAGATTTCCGGGTCAGGCTTGGAATGAGTTACCATGTCACCAGTGGTCAAAGTCTCAAAATAATCAAAGATTCCGGCATTTTTTAACTGCGGATGAACTCTTATTGCCCGTGTTGAACTTGCCACAGCGAGCCGGAAACCAGATTTTTGAAGTCGTTCAAGACAGTCAATCACGAAAGGCATTTTTTTCAGGCCCTCTTCTTTTTCTATCACATCAAAAAGTTCAGATGTTCGCTCGCGAAAGTCAAAGGCTTCTTTTTCGCTGGGAAAGTATTTTGAAAGGAGCCTTATGGTGTCTCCCCTGTTGCAACCGACACACTCCATGAAAATCTTCTGGATGTTTTCAAGTCCACATTCTTCGGCGGCACGATACCAGCAAATTTTACAAACAGATTCTGTATCAAGAAGCACGCCGTCCATATCAAAAAGAATCGCCTTAATTTTTTTCATGCAGGAATTATATCAAAAAAAGTAATTCATGTCCAAAAACAAAAAAAGCCCCGCAGAAAGCACCTTCGTTTTCGTGCTTTCTGCGGGGCAAACTCTGAATTACATGGATGTAATTTTGACTTCGTTATTTACCAGTGTTCAAGAAGTCTGTTGTGAAGTAGCGGTCCGGGAGCGGCTTATCAACTGTGATGTTTACCATCTTGATTGTTGAAGAGTGACCTGTCTGAACATTTGTCATGACATTCTCCATCGGAACATTGTAAACGCGGTTGTTGGTTCCTGGCATCTTGTTGATTGCTTTGATCTCATTTACTTTGAGGAGCTTTCCTTTTTTGTCATAAAGCTCGATGTAAGTCGGGATCCATGCATCTTTTGTGATGTATGAGATTCTGTAAGAATACTGGCTTGATTTTGGGTCTTTTGGAGTTGATTTTACAACATACAAATCCTTGAAGTTACCCTTGTCCTCGCTCTCTTTGAGAAGTTCGTGTGTGTCTTCTTCAACCTTGCGGCTGCTCATATCATCGTAAGAGAAATCTGTGCCAACGAATGCCTTTGAGCCATCGCTTGCTGCTACACGGCGTGTTGATTTGAGTGATGGAAGGTAAATCCATTTGTCATCGTCTTTACCCTCATTCTCTTTTGCAAGGAAGCGAGTATCTTTTACAGAAGCTGGTGAAAGGAAAATCATAACTACATCAGAAAGATTGTTTTTGCAGCGGCCGTATTCGCCGACATTTCGTTCTTCCTCAACTTTTCCGTTCTTTGCGAGTGTGAGCTTAACTGAAGCCTTAGAGAAGTCTGGTTTCTGTCGGTCATAGACTTTAGTCATGATTTCTGTTCCGTCGAGAGCGAATGCAGATGTTCCCATTACGAGAGCAAGAGCCAAAGCGGTAAGTTTTTTTGTCATTTTCATAGTAATACCTCCTAGGGAGCGGCACTGCGAAGCAGGGCAAAAACCTGTGAGACAGGTTTTTAGCGAGTCTCAGCGAAGGCTATGCCTGAGCCGCTTCCTTAATTTATTCAGATTGAAAGCACGCTTTCCAAATCCGTTCAAATAATTAAACTAACTAACCAAACTAAGGTTACAAATTAATTTACTTTTCTTCTTTAAGTTTTTTGCTATAGGCTTCTTTCTGTTCCTTAGACCACATGAATTTTGGATCGAAGGCATTAAGAAGGCCAGGAATTACAGTCATTGAAAGTGCCGAACTTGTGAACATTACGACTGCAACCAATGCACCGATATATCGGAGAATGATGAATCGTGACAGAAGCAGAACACAGAAGCCGAGTCCGACTGCGATTGCGTTTGTAAGGATTCCCTTGCCGCTAGTCTTGAAGGTGTCTTTTGTGACTTTTTCAAGGTCGTCAGTCAAGGCGCGCTGAGCACGGTAGGTTTCCATAAAGTGAATCGTGTAGTCAATTCCGACACCGATTGCAACGCTCGCGATGATGCTTGTACAGAGGTCAAGTGCGATTCCAAAATAGCCCATAACCATGAAGTTGAGCAAAATCGTTAATCCAAGCGGAATTGCACCAATGATGCCTGCCCACGGTGATTTGAATGAAAGTGAGATAATCAGGAATACCATGACAAGTGAAAGTGCGATACTTGTTGTCTGGCTGTCAACGACCATTTTGGTCATCATATATTCCATTTCACCGTTTCCTGTAGCTTCAAGCTTGTAGCCTTCCGGGAAGTGCTTTGCCGCATAATTCTGAGCATCCGCGATGATTTTAGCGGTGTCAGCAGTTGAATGAGTACGAAGCTGGACCTGTGCCCTGATTGCTGTCGGCATAGTCATATTGTTTGCAAATCGCTGAATCTGCTCGCTTGAAAGAAGGTAAAGGTACTGTGTAACCAAATCTCCAAGTTCTTCGCGGTTCGAAACAGGATATTTTGCAACATCATAAGGAATCTCGTAGTAATCAAGTCCGTTGAAGTTAATCTGGCGCTCAAGTTCAAGAACGATGTCCTGTACGCTTGCATCCTTTCCGCCTGCTGCAGTGTATGCCGAATGGAGTTTTTCGAGCATTTCCTGTACAGAAATATGAGCAGAAAGCCGTTCGTCATCGTTTACAGGTGCGTTCATAACCTGATTCATTCGCTTGATGAAGGTCGTGAAAGAAACAATCTTACCGATTCCTTCATGTCGTGAAAGAATATATTCCTGCAATCCGTCAACGGCGACAAGAATCTCAGGATTGGTAAGCATGTAGTATTCTTTTCGAGCCTCAGATTCACTTGAATCAGCAGTGTCAAAGCCAAAGTCATCACCTGAATCTCCGAAGTCAAAATCAGATTCTGTAGAACCGAAATCGAAATCATCAGCAACAGAATCAGACGAATCAGAGAAATCAAAATCACTTGCAATGTCATCTGCGGTAGAATTTTCGCTTACGGCTTCATTTTCGGCCGCTTCTTTTTCTTCACCGCTGATAATCAAATAGAGTGTGTTTGAACCGGCAAGATGCTCATCTACATAAGTGATGTCCTGACGGAATTTTGAATCCTTCGGGAAGTAGTTGACCAGAGCCGTATCAACGATGAGCATTTTGAATCCGATAACAGCTGCCAGAATGATAACTGCTGTCGAAACGATGAGACGAGGTTTTGTGCCTGAGAAGAAGTGATATATAGAATACAATGTTGATGAAGTTGCCTCTTCTGCAGAACGACCGTAGCGTCTTTTAAGCTGTTTTTCGAGTCTGATGCGGATTTTTGTTGAAATTCGATTTTTGCGGTCTTTGTGTCTTCCGACATATTTGAGCGGAGTAACATAAAGAAGACATGGTATCAAAGTCATTGAAAGAAGAAGAGAGAATACAACGCCGGCCGCAGCAAATACAGAGAATGATTTGAGAGGCATAATCGGACTTGTAATATTTGAGATGAAACCTGCCACTGTAGTAACGCCAGCAAGAACGACTGCGACCCAGACATCTTTGAGACCGTATTCAATTACTTCAGCGTGCTTTTCTTTTGTAAGTTCGCCTTCAACCTTATCAAGAGCAATGTAATAATGAGTAAGTACATGAATTCCGTATGCAGAACCACAGGCTACGAGACAAACCGGAATTACGCTTCCAATAATTGTAAATGTGATATGAAGCATACACATGATGCCGACAGACCAGATTGTAGACATCAAAACTGTAATTAATGGAAGAATTGTACCGCTCCATGTGTGGAAAGAGAAATAAAGCGAAAGAAGTACTACAAGTGCAACAAACGGAATCAAAATGAGAAGGTCGGAAATCATGAAATTGTAACCGTCATCACTCAAAACCGGGTCACCGAAATATCGGACTTCAAGGTCAGAATCTTTGATAGCCTCTTCACAGATTTTCTGAATTTCGTGCAATGAAGACATCTGGCGTTTTGAATTGAGCATTTCTCCGTTTTCGTCTTTTGGCTCAAGCGTAATCATGATTTGGGTAGTTTTGCCGTCATCCGTGATGATTACGCGGTTGTACATTTCCTGCCAGTCGATGAGACGCTGCTTAATCAGTGCCATGTCCTTTGCTGAACCAGTGTAATCATCTCCGCCAATAAGGCTTGAAGCTTTTAGACCGCCGTCCTCACCTACTACGAAGTCAATGTTTGAAAGAGAATCAATGCTTTCAACATAAGGAACACTGTCAACCTGCTCAGTGATGTTCTGAACAATCTGAATGTACTCAGGTGTAATAATTGTATCGCCCGAAGTTTCCAAGGAAATTCCGAGTACCATCATACTTCCGAAATCTTCTTCAGCCTTGAGCATACGCTGATAAGATTCTGAACTCTGCGGCATGTACATTCGCACTGTATTCTCAATAGAGATTGTGCGGAGCTGCCATCCAAAAAACACTGTTACAGCAAGGCTCGCAATAATGATGAGCCAGGAAGCTTTCAGCATTTTTTTAATCATAGGAATCCTCCCAAAATAAAAATTTACTTGCAAAATGGGAACGAATCGTTTATAATCCGTTCAAAGAATTAAACTGATAAACCTAATATAACAACGGATTGAGGCTCTGTCAAGTTATTTTTAAGCAGAAAGGTGGTGAAAATGATAGACCCCGAAAAAATGGAGCAGGCACGCGAAGAATTTCGTACCTGCATACAGACATTCAACGCACTCGGTGATGCCACAAGGCAAAAACTTTGTCTTGATCTGGCGTTTGCCGGCAAAGAAGGAATCAATGTTGCGGATCTGGCTGGTAAATCGATTCTCTCACGACCTGCCATTTCTCATCATTTAAAAGTCCTTAAAGATGTAGGAATTGTTGAGCCAGTCAAGCACGGAACTCAGATTTTCTACAGACTCAGACTAAAAGAAGCGCTTATCCCTCTCCGTGGACTGCTTCAGACTCTCGAAGAAATTTTGAAGGAGGAAGATGAAGAATAGCATTGCGGAAAAATAAGCCGTAATTTAACTTTCTCAAAAGATTTCAATTAAGTTTAAAAAAAGAATTTGAAATCTCAAAAATTCTGTGTTAGAATCATTAAATTAGGGTAAAACATTCCCATAATATAAGGAGTATTTATGAAACTTTTAAAGAAATTTGTCTTTGCATCTTTTGCGTTTGCTTTCGGAACTATGGCATTTGCAGATGATGCCTATGACATTATCAAAAAGCAGTCTACGCTTGATGTACCAGATACATCTCAGGCTCTCATGCAGCTCACAAACATTGAGAAAGACGGTTCTCAGGAACCAATGCCGATGTATCAGTATGGCCGTGAAGTAAACGGACTCGTTCAGACTGTATTCGACATCAAAGGACCACCAAAAGTAAAGGACACTCGCGTTCTCCAGATGGAAAAAAATGGCCGTGAAGATGACCGTTGGATTTATCAGCCAAAACTTCGTCAGGTACGCCGAATTCCTATGGGCGAGCGATACAAGCAGTTCGTAGGATGTGAGTTCACTTATAACGACATGGCAATCCGCAATGTTGACGATGACAAGCATGAAATGCTCTCAGAGAACGAAACGGTTACAGTTCCGAGCGGCAAAACATACAATTGCTGGAAAATCAAATCGACACCTTTCAAGAAGTCAGAGGTTGAATATTCGTACCGCATTCAGTACATCGACAAAGAATCATACCTTCCTGCAAAGATTGACTACTACGACAAAAAAGACCACAACAGAATCATGAAGGTTTACACCACAGATGACTGGATGTATCTTACTTCAAAAACAGGTAAAAAATATGCAATGCGTATGAAGGCTCGCGTAGTAAATAACATCACTGGCCGCTACACTACCCTGGAAGTAAAGAATCCTGTCATGGATGCGGGAATTTCACCTAACTATTTCACTCAGCAGTTCCTCTCAACAGGAAAAGCAAAATAACGAGGAATTACAAAATAGGAGTTAACAATGAAAAAGGTTTTATTTACAATGGCAGCCCTATCGCTTGCTTCATTCAGTTTTGCACAGGATTTTGATTTTGCCGGCGGAGATGATTTTGGTTCAGATTCGTACGAAGAATCATCTTCTTCAGCTGTCACAATCACAGGCGAAGTTGGTGCAGAAACCCGTGCCTGGATTGGAGCAGAAAATAATGATACAAATTATGACACAAAGGCTTACAAAAGTGCTTACGACTTGAGCAAAACAGAAATGGATGCGACAGCCTATGCAAATCTTGAGCTCAACTATGATGGTGACTACACAAACGGAAACCTCAAAGTCAAGCTTGATGCAGCAACACTTCAGGATCATCCGGAAGATGTAATCGATGAAGTTTCTGCAAGCGGAAGTTTCAAAGAAGGTCGTTTCCAGCTCAAAGCCGGTAAACTCAAGGAAGTATGGGGCAAAGGCGACAAAGTTCATGTTCTTGATAACTTCAACGCAAATGATTACACAGACTTCATTTTTCCGGATTACATCGACCGTCGTCTTGGCGAAGTAATGTTTAAGGCTACAGCAAACATTTCATGGGATTACAACATCAAACTTGATGCAGTTTACACCCCATGGATGACCCCAGACCGCTTTGCTGCAAACGGAAAACTGGTACCAGCTGCATCAACAAAAATCACAAATACAGTGACAAATCTTGTTGCAGATCCGAATACAGGTTTGCTTCCTGTAGCTTACGGTAAATTTGCAACTCTTGCAGCAGGAACCGGTGCTGTAAATGCTGCATACGCAGAATGGCTTGCTGCAAGCACAGCACTCGGAACAACACAGGCTAATGTTACCGCAGCAGGAACCGCATATCAGACAGCTGCAGTAGCATATCAGACAGCTGTTGAGGGTGGTGCAATTGACGCTAATGATACTACAAACGATTATTACAAGAATTATACTGCCGCTCAGGATGCCTTCAACAATGCCAAGACCGCATATATCAGCGCACAAGTTGCAGAACAAACAAAAAAGGGAGCATATGACGGAATAATTGCGAATGTAAACAAAGAACTTGGTACTACTTTCGCAACAAGTGATGATGTTACAGCAGCATATCGTGAAGCCGCTGTTAATTACCTCACAGCACTTAACGCCGCCTCTTCACTTGATCCTGATTCATTCTATCCTGACACCTACTCTCTTCGATATGGACAGGCTGGATTGCGCTTCACAGGAACTGTAGCAGGAATTGACTGGGGTACAAGCTACTACTATGGTCACTATAAACAGCCGTCTTTCAATTATGCAAAACTTACTCCGTATCTTCAGAAATATCTCGCTGGCGGAACAATCGAAGAAGATGACAAATTCTTGCAGTACGACCAGTTGCAGGTCTTCGGTTTGGAAGCTGCTTTCGTTGTATGGAAACTCAACACACGATGGGAAGTTGCATATAATCTCACAGAAGACTTTGACGGAACAGATCCTTATGTTCACAACAACTCACTTGCTTGGGTAGTAGGATTTGATATCGATCTTCCAATCCACAACCTCAACTTGAATGTTCAGGAAACAGGATCATTCGTCCTCAAAAACAATGAAATTGAAGATTTACCACAGGCTTTGAAAGCAACAGATGTTGATTATAATTCAGATGGAAAATACATCAGAAACAAAGTCATTGCACTCCTTTCTGATAAATTCCTCAACGAAAAGCTCACTGTTGAAGCTCAGGGCATCTACGGAATCGAATGCAAAGAATTTGTAGTAGTTCCAAAAATTGCTTACAATGTCAGCGAGGGACTTATCCTTTCAGCACGCGGCGCATACATCTACAGCAACAACGAAAACGGCGAATTCTACAACTTCACTGCTGATTCAGAGAACCATGACAAGGCCTTCTTTGAGTTGAGCGCAAAATATCAGTTCTAAAACATATATCCCCTCAAAATATGAGGGGGTATTTTTTCAGGAGAAATCAAAAAATGAAAAAGATTTTCACGATTGTTACAGCAGCAGTTTTGCTCTTGACTTCAAGTTTAGTTACATCTTGTTCGTCAGAAGATCTGGAATCTCTCGCACCGTCAAACACATGGTGTGAAATGCCGATAGACTGGGACGGTGATGGAGCAAGCAATTTGTATCTTTCAATTATTTACAACGACACCACTCTTACAGGTACATCAGGTTCTTCAAATTTAAAATCTGATTTTACATGTGAGCCTGGAATCACAATGGTTCTTTTTGCAAAGGCAGAAGTCAAAAGTCTTGGCTTAGCAACAGGAACTTATACAACCAAAACATTCACCAAAAGCAAGGCCGAATCTCTTGAAGACTTGTCTTTCAAAGGAAGTCGTGCAGAATGGGCTGCGATTTACTGGTCAAAGGCACCTTTGCGGGACACAAGCACACAGTCTATACATCCAAAGGCACCGGCAGCAATCACAAACGGAAGCTCTTATACTAAGATTGATGATCTGACAGGTGGTAAAGAAGCTTGGAAAAAACTTCTTAAACAGTTCTTGTTAAATACTCTGTAAACAATCACTTAAAAACAAAAAGGGCTTGCTCTTCACTTCAATGATGAAACGCAAGCCTTTTTTTTATGCATTCAAATATATCGTTAATCCGTTTTGCTTATTACTTGAAAACTACACGGCAGAACTTTTTCTTTCCTGCACGCAAGACCATCTCGCCATCTTTATCAAGATTTGAAGCAGTCAATTTGAGTGTTGGATCAGAAAGGCTTTCTCCGTTCAAAGAAGCCCCGTTACCCTGAATGAGACGACGCGCATCACCGTTTGAAGCACATAGACCTGCTTTTACAAACAAGGCAAGAACACCAAGTCCTGCATCAAGGTCTGCCTTTGCTACTTCAACAGTTGGCATCTGTGTTTTGTCACCTTCACCACTAAATGCAGCCTTTGCACCTGCAAGCGCAGATTTAGCCTTTTCTTCGCCGTGAATCTCTTTTGTGACTTCGTATGCAAGGCGCTCTTTTGCCGCATTGATGTCGCCCGCACAAATCTCTTTAATTTCAGGAATTTCAAGGAATGTGAAGAGTTTGAAGAATTTTTCAACATCTGGATCTGCAACATTTCGCCAGTACTGGAAGAAGTCATAAACACTTGTCATTGACTCATCAAGGAAAATTGCACCTTTTTCGGTCTTGCCCATCTTTTTACCGTCACTTCGCGTAATGAGAGGGAAAGTAAGACCGAATACATTATGAGCAGCGTTAAGTTCTTCTGTTCCACCAAGTTTTCTTCGGATAAGATCAACTCCGGCTGTAATGTTGCCCCACTGGTCGTCTCCACCAATCTGAAGCTGAACATTATGCTTCTGGTGAAGACAAAGATAGTCGTAGCTCTGCAAAAGCTGGTAGTTGAATTCAATGAAAGAAAGTCCGCGCTCAAGACGCTGCTTGTAAGCTTCAAAAGAAAGCATTTTATTTACAGAGAAGCATGAGCCTATGTCGCGCAAGAAATCGATATAATTTAGGTCTGCAAGCCAGTCTTTGTTGTTTGCAGAAAAAGCAGTCTTACCGTCGAAACCGATAAATTTATCAAGCTGAGCTTTGATTGTCTCAACATTCTGGTCAATCTGCTCATAAGTAATCATCTTACGCATTTCAGTCTTGCCAGAAGGATCACCGATTCTTGCCGTTCCACCACCAATCAATGCGATTCCAATGTGTCCTGCCTTACGCAAATGACGAAGTGCAAAAAATGGAACCATGTGCCCGATATGGAGGCTTGGACCTGTTGGGTCACAACCTACATAAAAAGTGACAGGACCTTTGTCCATCAAGTCAGACAAGCCCTGCTCATCAGTGCACTGTGCGAAAAATCCGCGTTCTTTTAGAATTTCAAGTGCTTTGTTCATTTTAATTTCCTTTATTTATTTTTTAAATGTTTTTTTTACGATTATATCGACTTTTTTGCCTTGAACACCGACAACAACATCGTCAGCAATGTTTGCGATGATTGATTTTTCAAGTTCATCCCACTTTTCATTGTCAGAATTCTGCTCTGAACTTTTGCGATATGCATCAAGTGACCATGAAACAGAACTGAAAACAGGGATAGCTGTCATACCCATTTCATAAAATTCATGGCTCATAGCAACCGCAGATGTATTTTCAACATAATCAAGCATCATGAATTCAGCCGCAAGACGGATTTTATTCATGATACCTGTGGCAGCAGCGTTTTTTCCTGAACTTGAAACAGCAAGAACCTTTTCACGCCTTTCTGAAGTCATAGAAGCATCAGGTGTAAGCGAAGTGTGCAACTCAAAAGCCCCGTCATTACTTTCAACCCAGAATTCTCCTATACTGAAAGACAAAAGTTCTGGAAGCATGCCGACAAGTTCTTCTGCAAGGAGTCTGAGACGACCAGTTTCTTTTTTTTCTAGATTGTTATAGGCAGCAGCCTTTTCTGTTTCTGCCAAAATTAAAGCAAGGCTTTCTTTGTCCTGAGAAAGTTTACAGATGTCAGATTTCATAAAATCTCCTGAGAGAAAACTATTTGATATTCAGAATGTCTTTGAAACCTGTGACATCGAAAATATCAAGTACAGTCTCACTTACATTGATGATTGTCATTCCGCCTTTTTTAGCGAAACTCTTGTGTGTAGAAAGCAAAACACGAAGACCAGCAGAAGAAATGTAATCAAGTTTTGCAAAATCAATTGTAAGTTCATTTGCATCCGAGATTGTCGCAATTTCTTTTTCTAAATCTGGCGATGTAATCGTGTCAAGACGACCTTCAACGCTTAATGTAACACTTGTATCATTCTGTGTTTTTGTGACTGTCATAAAAGTACTCCTTTTAAGCTCACCCTGTAGGTGTTCATGGAGAAAATCTCTCCGTAGTCTTCTGCAATGAGAATCTTATTAGCTATTATAGCACAAATAATTGCAATAAGGAAACAATTTTCTCATATTCTTCTAAAAAGTTATTTTTTCAGTTTTTGCTTTTACTTTTGCCGGCTTGACCAAAAGTTTTTCCTTTTCAAAAGTGACTTCAACTTCCCCGCTCTCGTTAATTTTACCGCCAAGAATTAAATTCGCGAGCTGGTCTTCGATTTCGTTCTGAATCAGTCTTCTCATTGGGCGCGCCCCCATGCTCGGTTCATATCCGTGGTCAAGAAGATAGTCGCGGGCCTTTGGTTTGAGCAGCAGATGAATGTTCTTTTCGGAAAGGCGAGTTTCCAATTCAGCAATCTGAATGTCAAGAATTTTTGAAATTTCTTCACGCTTGAGAGGATTAAACACAACTATATCATCGATTCGGTTAATCAATTCTGGAGCCATGATTCTCTTGAGTTCTTCCATCGCATTTGCTTTGATTTCAGAAGGTGGCAAAAAACCGTCATCAAGCTGAGCAAAACCAAGCTTTTTATCAGCAGTGATGCTACGGGCACCCGCGTTACTTGTCATGATTATGACTGTGTTTCTGAAATTGACAGTATGACCGAGGTTATCTGAAAGTTCACCTTCTTCCAAAATCTGAAGAAGAAGATTGAATACTTCATTATGAGCCTTTTCAATCTCATCAAAAAGAACTACTGAATAAGGTTTTTGGAGAACCTTGTTTGTGAGCATACCGCCCTCTTCGTAGCCAACATAACCAGGAGCTGAACCAACTAAGCGGCTTGAAGTATGTTTTTCCATGAAGTCAGACATGTCGATTCGGATTAAAGCATCTTCCGTACCAAAAAGGAATTTTGCCATCGCCTTTGCCAACTGGGTTTTTCCGACTCCAGTTGGTCCAAGGAAAATGAAAGAGCCAAGTGGTCTGTCTGGACTTGAAACTCCGGCACGACTTCGCCTGATTGCACTTGAAAGATATTTTACAGCCTCGTCCTGCCCTATTACATCCTTGTGAATCTCCTTTTCCATGTCCAAAAGACGGCCGCTTTCCGCAGAATCAAGCTGCTGTGCAGGAATTCCGGTCATTTCCGAGATGATTTTTGCAATGTCAGCAACTGTGACATGTTTTCGGACAGAAACAGCATTATTTTTCCAGTAATTGTTGAAATCATCGAGCTTTTGCTTTAAATCGCGAACCTTGTCACGAATCATTGCAGCCCTTTCATAATCCTGATTTGCGACGAGAGCTTCTTTTTCATGACTCAAATCTTCGATAGACTTCTCAAGTTCCGCAAGCTCAGCGGGCCTGCTTTCTGAAGTGATTTTTTTTGCACTTCCGGCTTCGTCCAGCAAATCAATTGCCTTATCCGGCTGATATTTTTCTGGAATATACCTTGATGAAAGTTTGACGATTGCCTCAATCGCGCCATCATCATAAGTTACATTGTGAAATTCTTCGTATTTTGGCTTTAAGCCGTTAAGAATCTGAATCGTTTCGTCATTTGAAGGCTCATCAATTCTGACAAGCTGGAATCTTCGGGCAAGAGCAGAATCTTTTTCAATGTACTTTCGATATTCTTTGAAAGTCGTTGCACCAACAAGCTGCAATTCACCACGAGAAAGAGCCGGTTTTAAGATGTTGCTTGCATCCATTGTACCGTCAGGACTTCCTGCCCCGATAATCATGTGAAGTTCATCGATAAAAAGAATGATGTTGCCAGATTCTTTGACTTCCTTCATCATTCGCTTCATTCGCTCTTCAAAATCACCGCGATATTTTGTTCCCGCAACCATCGCCGTGATATCAAGAAGAAGGACACGCTTTTGAAGCAGATTGTATGGAACTTCACCGCTTGCAATTCGTTGAGCAAGTCCTTCTGCAACCGAAGTTTTTCCGACCCCTGGCTCACCGACAAGAATCGGATTATTCTTTGTACGACGGCTCAAAATCTGAAGCACACGGTCAATTTCTGTAGTACGCCCGATTACAGGATCAAGCTCGCCCTTTTTGGCAAGGTCTGTCAAATCGCGGCTGAATTCGTCCAGAAATGATTTTTTCTTCGGATTTGGCTGCTCATTATTCCGTGCATTTGCAAATTCTGGTTCCCGATTTTCGCCCGAATTTTGGTCTTCACCGCCATTTTCATTAAGCAAATCTCGGATTACATTGCGAACTGTATCGAGTGAAATGGATGCTCTCTGGAAAAATCTGAATGCAGCCGAATTTTCTTCACGGATTGCAGAAAGAAGAAGATGCTCCGTACCAACATAGTCACTTCTAAGAGAACGAGACTCAATAACCGCCACATCAAGAAGCGTGCGGAGCCTTCGTGAAGGAGAAAGTGCCGAAAAACTTTGAGTACCAGTCACACGCGGCAAACTAGAGAGTGTCTGCTCGATTAAGAGCTGAAATGATAGAACATTTATATTGAGAACTTTAAGCGCACTGTAAGCCATATTGTCGCCATTTTTGAGGATGGCAAGAAGCACATGTTCTGGAAGAAGCTCTGGAAGAGATGAATTACGCCCTTCAGTCTGGGCATCCTGAGTAAGCAATCTTTGAGCTTTTATTGATAGACCTTTCATACAGTATAAGGATAAGATTTTTTCGAGGAAAGAGCAAGGGCGGAACAAGTGCCGGGGGAACTATTCGGAAATTCCGAACAGTTGCTTATCCCTTAATAAGTTCTTCAGGTATAATGTCCCTAACATGTTCTTTATATTTTGCAAACTGCCGCCAGTCCAATAAACCAAAATGCTGCAACATTCCAAGAGCCACAGGAATAGAAACCTGTGACTGCTCACTTATAAGACTGAGTCTCGAAGAATTCAAATATTTTCCGTATTGCTTTCCGGCTTCGATAACCTTATCCTGATTTAAATAATTTCCTGCAAAAGAATCAGCCTGTACTTCCCTTTCTGTTTCTGCTTTTTCATCCAGATTATCTAGAATCGGTTCATTCAAAAAATCATAGTGACTTAGAATATGAGCAATTTCATGGGCAGCAACAAACCAGAAGTTATCGATTCTGTCATAGCGACAGGTATAAACTACAAAGGGATTCTTATTACAGATAAAAGCAGCTCCATCAAGATAAGTTTTTTGCAAATGACTTAAAACGAAGAAACCGACCCCACATGATGCTAAATCATTGATTAATTCCGTTACGCCATTTGTTTTTAAAGTATATGAAAAAAGATTCTCCGCAATTTTCTTTAGCTTTTCTTTATTGTAAGCTGGAAGTTCAAAAGTTGCAGCATGCAGTTTTGCATATTCAAACCAAGTTTTGCTGTACCACAAGGTATAGTCATAATCAAACCTGGTCTGCCGTGCACAGAATTTATAATCTTTGTTATATTCTTCTTCAGGAATGGATTTCTGATTAAACACGCGCAGACATTCCTTTTCTATTCCTTCAAGAGTATCTATATCATACAAAAACCAGCCCTTCTTCTTCATTTCTGCAACAGGCATATATTTTCGAAGCATTGCCTTTTTTGCAGTCAGTTCGTTCTTTTCAGAATTCTGCTCTTCCCTCTTTCGAATCTGATATTTTGCATCAACTTCAATCCAAAAATCAGCCGGCGAGCCAAAAACTTTTTCCAAAGTAACGGCTGTATCAGGAGTAATTCCCTGTTTGTTATTAATGAGAAGATTGATTGATTTTGCACTGAATCCCGTTACTTCCGCTAAATCTGCCTGCGTCCATCCAAGTGAATCCAAAAAGTCCAAAATAAAATCACCAGGACCAACATTGTAAAATGGCTTTAATTCTTTTGCATTCATAATATGTACCTTCCATCACTGATAGTGATGAGTTAAATCTTCAAGACCAATGATTCCGACTGTTTTTTCATCATTAGTCCAATCAATTTCCATAATCAGCCGCCATGTCCTGTCAAGACGCATGGAATACTGATTTGTTCCTTCAAGTTTTTCAAAGTTATATCCAGGATATTTCCATATATCCTGAATCACCTTTAGCTGCTGTAAAATCCTTACAGAC
>NZ_CAMHSK010000027.1 GCF_946187725.1 uncultured Treponema sp. | reverse complement strand
GCACTCATCGCTGAGGTTGACCGAATCGCTTCACAGGCTCAGTTCAACGGTATGAATATGTTGACTGGTCGCTTCGCTCGCTCAACAGGTGAAAACTCTGTTACAGCTTCTATGTGGTTCCATGTTGGTGCAAATATGGATCAGCGCGTTCAGGCTTTCATCGGCACAATGACAGCTGGTGCTTTGGGTCTCCGCAATGTTGGAAACGAAGAGATTATGACTCTCGAGACTCCAGAAGATGCTAACCGCGCAATCGGAACTTTGGACGAAGCTCTCAAAAAGATTAACAAACAGCGCGCTGACTTGGGTGCTTACCAGAACCGCCTCGAGAAGACAGTAGTCGGCCTCGACATCGGTGCTGAGAACCTCCAGGCTTCTGAGTCACGCATCCGTGATACTGATATGGCTAAGGAAATGGTAGACTTCACAAAGAACCAGGTCCTCCAGCAGGCAGGAACAGCTATGATCGCTCAGGCAAACCAGCAGTCACAGTCTGTATTGAGCTTGCTCCGCTAAGCCAAATAGCTGCATAAACAGCAAAGACCGCTCTCAATCGAGGGCGGTCTCTTGTTTTTAAAAGCAATACCTGCACAGACAAAAAAATGCCCTTAATGGTCGATACTAGGATTGAACTAGTGACATCTACCGTGTGAAGGTAGCGCTCTACCACTGAGCTAATCGACCATTAAGGGCACTTGCAAGAGTCTCCGCCGTGTGAAGGTAGGGAGCCGGTCGCCGCAGGCGAAAAAACTTGTGAGACAAGTTTTTAGGCGAGTCTCGTTCAAAGCTGTGCTTTGAACGCGGAAGCACTCTACGCAGTGCCGTTCGCTATGAGTTAATTGACCATTAAGGGCACTTGCAAAAAGTAAAAATATCTTATCCCAAAAACATTGTAGCGTCAACAAAACATAAAATCTGCACATTTTGAAATGATCTTTACAAAGGCACTTACAGCCTCGTTCTGACAGATATTGACGGTGATGAAAACGACTCCTACAAGCAGCAGAAAGTCATCATTCCGCTTGCAGGCAGCGTGGACTTCGAAATTAAATTGACCAGAGACTAAAAATCAGTTTTCAGTTGAAGAGGGCTTTTCATCAAGGCCCTTTTTTAATATTTCAGGGAGTGTCTGTGCAAGAACGACCGCCGCAAAAATCAGCGTACAGCCAGCTCCCATTCGCAAAGTAAGTTTTTCGCCAAGAACAATCGTGCTGAAAATTACGCCAAAAACACTCTCAAATGAAAGCAAAAGTGATGCAAGTGCCGAGGGCAGATATTTCAATCCCACATTCTGAAGGACAAAAGCAAGCATCGTTGAAAACAATCCCAGATAAAGCATCGAAACAATGACCCGCGGATTTTGAATCTGCTCCAAAGGAAATCTACCGTCAAAAAGCGGCGCACAAATCCATGAAAAAATCGAAGCGAACAAAAATTGAAGCACCGTGAGCAAAATCGGGTCATGCTCTTCATTATATTTTGCCGTAAAAATGATGTGGAGTGCGTAAAAAATTCCGCAAATCAGCGTGAGCACATCGCCAATATTCACATTTCCGCCGTCACTCGTTCCAAGTGCAAGCAACCCGATTCCCGTAATCGACATAAGGGCACAAACAAAGACATACCATGCAGGGCGTTTTTTCGTCTGAATCCACAGAAAGAGCGGCACAAAAAAGACATAAATCGTAGTCAGAAAGGCATTTTTTCCAGCGGTCGTATATTTACATCCGATTGTCTGCACAAGATACGCCGTAAACAGATAGAATCCAAGAATTCCGCCATGAATCCACGCTCGTCTGGTGAGCATTTTGAGCTTTTTACAGTAAAGAAGTGCCAGGGCAAAAGCCGCAATCGTGAATCTGAAGGCCAGCATCCATACGGCACCGATGTAGTCAAGGCTGTCTTTTACGATAACGAAGGCAAAGCCCCAGACAGCAGCCGCAAGCAGAAGCCCCGAAGCCGAAAGCAGAGAAACGCTTTTTTTATTCATCAGTTCAAGAACCCCATAGAATCAAGGATTATCGAACTCGCGACCGTTGCCGCCGTTTCCGTACGAAGAATCCGCTTTCCCATCGAGCAGAGAGAGAAACCTGCATTTTCAAGCAAATCCCGTTCGCGCTCAGTCCAGCCCCGTTCACTGCCGATTGCCGCAACGACCGAATGAGCCGCCTCGTGCGCCAGAAATTCATGCAAAGAGCACGAAAATCTTCTATTATCTAAGGCAATTTTCGAAGCCATTTCCCATTCAGAAACACTTTCCGTTTTCCGCTCGAATAGTTCGTCAAGGGAACGCGCAACTTCAAGAACCGGAACATGAGTGCTCGCCGCCTGAGCCGTTCCATCCAAAAGCATCTGATACGCTGTTCCGTCAGAAACGACATTTGAATCAAGGTAAGACTTTTCGGTTAAATCAGTGCCGCACAAAATCACTTTCTGCACGCCAAGCCCCGCAACATCACGCAAAAGCCGCCGCAACTGAATCGGTCGCGGAAACCCGATAATCAGCGTGAGAGGATACAATTTTTTGCCCGCAGACTTTGGCTCAAACGAAAAGGAAATTTCGCCATCATCAGAAATCGCCGTAATCGTGGCAATTCCAGCCGCTCCACCAATAATTCCCGCATCAAAAGAATCACCGGGATTTTTATGGAGAACTTTTATGATATGTTTTGCGCGCTCATCATTTTTCGCAAGCGGTGCATTGATTTCTTCAGGTGTAAAAAGACAAATATTCATAGTTTCAAAAAATATACATGAAATTTGCAAAAAATTGAAGTATAATATTTGGGTGCATCCCTACGCGGCAAAGCCGCTTCGGGTCGGGCTTTCCGTGGTTGCGTGCTAACCGCACTCCATTCTTTCGTTCGCTACGCTCACTACAGAACGGCTGAAGCCGCCACTACAATCCCTTGCACCTGGAGTTTATATGAAAAAAATAATTCTCGCATCACTTTCTCTTTCAGTTTTAGCATTTTCCGGCTGCGGCCTCACCGATGACAGCCTCTTTTCAAGCCATAGCGGTGACCTCGTAACAGCAAGTGGCACAAAATCTGAAGAATATTCAGCATCGGCTTCGCCAAACATAATCGAAGTTTCACCAACCACGGCACAGATTTCAATTTCTGGTCTTTCTTCTGGCAAAACCATCTGGATGACCAAAACAAATCCTACAAAAACAGGCATTTCCGCAAAGTACACACGGGCAGTTTCTTCTGTAAGCGGGCTTACAACAGCCACCGGTAACGCGACTGCATCATCTTCTTCTGGCGGCAACCTTATCAACACGATTTTGGGCTGGTTCACAAGAAGTGCGAGCGGCGAGCATTACGAAGGCTGTCTTTCGGCCACATTGAATTCACGGCTTGATTTCAGTGAACTTGCAAACCGCTCACTTGCAGCAGGCCCCGCACCTTCAAAAGCAGTTA
This sequence comes from uncultured Treponema sp., assembly GCF_946187725.1. Lineage (GTDB taxonomy): Bacteria > Spirochaetota > Spirochaetia > Treponematales > Treponemataceae > Treponema_D. The sequence goes on along the minus strand of NZ_CAMHSK010000027.1, from coordinate 34,788 downwards.
CACAAATCAATCCTGTCGTCAATTCGACCACAAAATCAATCTACATCGATGTAAATTCATCAATGTCAAAATATGAGGCAAAAACAGCTACTCTCCGTGCAAAAGGAGAATACTGCTATGTCTGGGTAATCGGAACAGGCAATGAATCTACATATTGGACACAAGGCAGTGCAAGCGGAGAAAAAATCAATGCCTCAATCGCTCAAAGCGTTGCGGACAATTTTGACAAAATCTATCCAATGGTACGAAAAGTTTTCGGAGAAGAATCAGACAAAATTCTTTATCAGGCAAGATATATCAACGACATGAGCGATTACAGCAACACAGGCAAAATGGTCAACATCGTCGTTTATGACATCGCAAATGACTACAACGGCGAAAAACCAAACGGCGGCACCCTCGGTTATTTTTACGCAAAAGACTACTATGCTGACTACGCTAAAGGTGTTGCCGCATATTCAAACAAAGGCAAATATTTCTACATCGACGCTTACTATACCGCAAATGAAACGGCTACCGTCTATTCAACCCTTGCGCACGAATTCCAGCACATGGTTGATTTCGGCGTAAAGACAATGAAAACCTTCGAAAAAACCTTCAAAACCTCAAAAACAACTCTCCAGTCAGGTTCATGGTACAACGAAATGAAGTCAATGCTCTGCGAAGACATCATGAAGGACTATCTCGAAGCAAATAATTCAAACTTCACAGATGATGACAGCCCTTTCCAGCGACTTCCGATGTTCTGCCGTCACTACTATGACACAGGCCTTGAATATAAAGAAAGCGGCACTTACGATGTTTACTATTCTTATGCAAACAATTACGCTTTCGGCGCATGGGCAGCACGCACTTACGGCGGTGTTGACTTCATCAATAAAATCGCCACAAATGACTATGTTGACATTGCTTCAATTACAGCCGCTTCGGGCACAAGTATAAGCGAAATGCTAAAGTATTACACGGCAGCATGTCTATTCCAGGAATCAAACTATGGATTCAACAAAAAGCTTACACAGACAAAATATTCTTCAAACGGCTACAGTTATCCGCTTGAAGCAATCGATTTGTGGACTCTGAATAATGTTCTTACGGATTCATACAATAGTTTCAGAAAATCAGGTGCAAGCGGTAAAATCTCATCATTCTACTCTTATGATGGCCCGGTTTATTTCGGCTACAATGCACAGCAGGATTTGAGACCGTATGGATTCACACTCGTAAAGGTCGGCACAGCTAATTCTTCAACAATCACGCTCAAATTCAACACGAGCGACATTGATAATGCACAGAAAACTTACATCATCATCGAATAAAACGGACATAACAGGCAGGAACACAAAATGAAAAAAAAGACTTTTATGATTTCAGCTTTCGCATTTCTTCTTACAGGCTCACTCGCTTTCTCTTTTGGCGGAAAAGCCCCCGAAACAGAAACTTTTACCGGCCACATCAATTATTACGGTAATGCACCCTTTGCAACGCCGGCTTTTGAAGCTGATGACGGCAAAATCTATCTCATGGAAGTAGACGAAACTACGAACCATAATATAGAAGAAATCCTCGCTTTACAGGGAAGTCATCTGGAACTCAAAGGCACGCTCGAAACTGAATCAGCTGATGCCGCATTCCCGGTTTCACAAAGCGGTACCATCGTAATCAGTGACTACAAGCTTTTGAAGTAAGAAAAGGCCGCACCGCTATGGAGCAGTGGCGAAGCCAGTGCCGAAGGCACCGCGCGTTAGCAAGCTGCGGAACAGCGGCCGACAGTTGATTTGCGCCAAATTTTCGCCTTATCGACAAAGGCCTCCATTTTCATTAAAATCAATCTTAATTTGAAAAATGTGTGGAGGCACAAAATGAAAATGTTAAAAGTCATGACAGCAATTTCTGCTGTTACATTGGCTCTCGCAGGATGCAACTCAAAAAGTTCTGCTATCAAGATTGGCTCAATCGGTCCACTCTCAGGAAATTATGCTGTATATGGTGGTGACTGCAAGAACGGTGTAGAGCTTGCAATCAATGAAATCAATGCAGAAGGTGGCGTAAACGGCCAGCTCATTGAACTTATCGCAGAAGATGACGAAGGTCAGCCAGAAAAATCAGTATCAGCTTACAAAAAGCTCGTAACAAAAGACGGCGTAAAACTCATCGTCGGTTCACTCACTTCTGGCTGTGCAATCGCAATCACTCCGCTCGCTCAGGCTCAGAAAATCGTTCAGGTCGCACCGGCTGCTACAGCTCCAGCTTTGACTGATGCAGGCAACTATATCTTCCGTGCATGTTATGATGACCCGTTCCAGGGAACAGTCGGCGGAAAATTCGCTGCTGAAAATCTTGGTGCAAAAAATGCGGCAATTCTTTATGACATCGGAAACGACTATTCTGTAGGTCTTACAGAAAACTTCCGTGCAGCATTCGAAAAGGCTGGCGGTTCAATCGTTTCTTTGGAAAGCTATTCAACTGGCGACAAAGATTTCAACGCACAGCTCACAAAAATCAAGAACGCAAATCCTGATGTAGTATATCTCCCGGATTATTACTCAACAGTTGCACTCATCGTAAAACAGCTTCGCGCTCAGGGAATCAACACTCCAATCGTTGGTGCAGACGGATGGGACGGTCTTACAGAGAACGCAGGTGATGAAGTTTTGAACGGCTTCTACTCAAATCACTACGCTGCTGACTCAACAGAGCCAAAAGTACAGAATTTTGTTAAGAACTACAAAGCAAAATACAATCTCACACCAACTTCATTCGCAGCTTTGGGATACGATGCAATCTACATGATTCGTGACGCAATCCTCAAAGCAGGTTCAGCTGATTCAGAAAAAGTCCGCACAGCCCTTGAAGCAACAAACGGCGACTATGTTACAGGTCACCTTACATTCAATGAAAAACACAACCCTGTCAAAGGTGCTGTTATCGTTGAGCTTGTAAAAGGCGAAGACGGAAAACTTACAACTGTTTACAACACAACAGTTAATCCTTAGGATTCGGGCGGTACCTGCCTGGCGGCAGGTCGCTATGTCCGCACTTCGCTAGCGCTCATACCGCTTCGCGGTACTTCGGTGCTACCAGCGCTACCGCAAAACACCCGCAATGATGCGAGAGAAAAAATCTTTCGTGTCTTGCGGGTGTTTTTGTTTTAAACTACAATACAATGGAGAAAAAAGTTTTATCAGGGGGACACTTTGAATTCTGCCTCTATTTTCGTTCAGCAGTTCATAAACGGTCTATCACTTGGTAGCATTTATGCACTGATAGCTCTTGGCTACACAATGGTTTATGGAATCGTAAAGCTCATTAACTTTGCTCACGGTGATGTAATGATGATTGGAGCTTACGCAGGCTATTTCGTTCTTTGTGCATTGGGAGCAACACCTCTCGGCATGACATTTGCTTTTCTTGCGGCAATGGTCACTTGTGCGTTTTTAATCATTATCATTGAAAGAGTCGCTTACCGCCCGCTTCGCTCTGCTCCTCGACTTAATTCCTTGATTACCGCTATTGCAATCGAGTTGATTTTGCAAAATGTAATGCGAATTCTGCCTTTTGTCGGTCCAAATCCGCGGCAGTACCCAACAATGGAAACAATGAACTTCACCTTCGGACTTGTTTCAATCTCAAACATTCAGATTGTCGTAATTGTGCTCGGTGCAGTTCTCATGCTTATCCTCAATTATATAGTAAATTACACAAAGGTCGGCAAGGCAATGCAGGCCGTCTCATTCGATTTGGGTGCATCAAGTCTCATGGGCATCAATGTCAACCGAATCATCACGCTCACCTTCGTAATCGGCTCTGTTCTGGCCGGTGCGGGCGGTGTTCTTTATGCAACTGCTTATCCTCAGATTGACCCGATGATGGGCTATATTCCAGGTCTCAAAGCATTCGTTGCGGCCGTTCTTGGCGGAATCGGTTCAATTCCGGGCGCAATGGTCGGCGGCGTAATTCTTGGAATCGCAGAAACAATGGTCAAAGCATACTTCCCGGCTCCTCAGTACGCAGATGCAATCTCATACTGTATTTTGATTCTGATTCTTCTTGTAAAACCGGCCGGTCTTTTGGGAAAACGAACAAGAGTTAAGGTTTAAGGAGCGGCAGACATGAAAAACATTCAGACAAGAAATACTTTGATTTTAACAGGAATCGCCGCATTTGCGATTTTTGTGCCTTTTCTTTTGATTCGGGCAAATATCATCAATGCATACACGGCTTATGTAATAACGCTCGCCGGAATCAACGCGATTATGGCGATTTCAGTAAACGTAGTCAGCGGAATCACAGGCCAGCTCACCCTCGGTCAGTGTGCTTTTGAGGCAGTCGGCGCTTACATAACGATGATTCTTGCACAGGACTTGGGCCTTCCTCTTCCATTGGCAATGTTTGTTGCTCCGATTGTTGCGGCAATTTTCGGATTTTTGATTGGATTCCCAACCCTCAAACTCGAAGGCGATTATCTTGCAATTGTAACGCTTGCCTTCGGTGAAATTATCCGTGTCGTACTCGTCAACTTAAAAGAAGTTACAGGCGGTCCGAACGGTAAAAGCTTCAAATATTCGTTCCTGCGCGACAGTTTGGACTGGGGTGCAAGCCTTTCTTACCTCGTAATCATCGGCATGCTGGTTTTAATCATCGTGTTCCTTCAGAACTTCCTTCGCTCAAGCTACGGACGGGCAATCATGGCCGTTCGCGAAGATGAAATTGCGGCAAATTCAAACGGTGTCAGCGTATTCAAGTACAAGATGATTGGCTTTGTCGTTGCGGCTTTCATCGGCGGAATCGGTGGTGCACTCTACGCACCGTTCATCGGTCTCATCAAGCCGGAACTTGCTTCATTCAACAACTCAATCAACGCGCTCATTTTCGTAGTTTTAGGCGGAATGGGCTCAATCACAGGCTCGGTCATTGCGGCATTCGTTCTCACCTATTTGCAGGAATTCCTGCGATTCCTTCAGAACTACCGACTGCTTTTGTACCCGGTCGTATTGATTCTCGTAATGCTTTTCCGACCACAAGGCTTGCTCGGCATGAAGGAACTTTCATTCATCAAGTGCTGGGACGGAATTCCGGGGCTGATTAAAAAGATAAAAGCAAAAAAGCTTTCAAAAGCTGAACCAACAGAAGGAGTCGGTAAATGAGCGAAAACAGAACCATCTTAAAAGCTACTGACCTTTCCATCGTTTTCGGCGGATTGCGCGCTGTCAGCGATTTGAACATGGAACTTTATAAGGGTGAACTTGTCGGATTAATCGGACCGAACGGAGCAGGCAAGACAACCGTTTTCAACATGCTCTCTGGTGTTTATACGCCGACAAGCGGGCAGATTATATACAATGACAAAAATTCAAAACTCCATATTGTCAATAAAATGTCTCCGGCACAGCTGAACAATATCGGAATCGCGCGAACTTTCCAGAATATCCGTCTGTTCGGAAATCTTACCGTAGCGGACAATGTTCGAATTGCAATGCACGCGCAGCGAAAGGCAAATCCGCTCCACATTTTGTTCAGAACGCCAAAATTCCGCAAAGACGAACTTATGATGACAAACAGGGTTCGGAATCTGCTCAAACTTTTCGGACTTCGCGAAAAAGAGGGCGAACTTGCAAAAAATCTTCCTTACGGTGAGCAGAGAAAGCTTGAAATATGCCGTGCTTTGGCAAGTCAGCCGCAAATCTTACTTTTGGACGAACCTGCAGCGGGCATGAACCCTCAGGAAACAAAAGAACTGATGGAACTTATTTCCTTTATCCGCAAGGAATTCCACCTCACAATCCTCTTGATTGAGCACGACATGAAGCTCGTCATGGGAATCTGCGAACGGCTTTATGTATTGAACTACGGCCGAGTCCTTGCAACCGGCAAACCAGAAGAAATCCAGCAGAACCCAGAAGTTATAAAAGCATACCTTGGTAGTGAGCGCCCCGCGTAAGCAGGGAAAAACGCTTGGAAGCGTTTTTAGCGAGTCTCGGCGAAGGCTATGCCTGAGCCGCGGAGCGTTTTAATGGAGGGAAATAATGGCAGAAATCATGTTAAATGTAAAAGATTTGAAAGTATCTTATGGCTCGATTCTGGCTCTCAAAGGAATCAGCTTTGATGTTAAAAAAGGCGAAATCATCTCACTGATTGGAGCAAACGGTGCAGGAAAAACAACTACACTTCATTCAATTTCTAATCTGATTAAAAAACAGAGCGGATCGGTCATTTTTAAAGGCGAAGACATCACCAATCTCAGTCCTGATAAAATCGTAAAGGCGGGGCTTATTCATGTTCCGGAAGGCCGCCGCGTGTTCTCAAACCTCACGGTAAAAGAAAATCTTGAAATGGGTGCATACCTTCGAAAAGACAAAGCCGGAATCAAGGCCGATTTGGAGCATGTTTACGAACTGTTTCCGCGACTAAAAGAACGACTCAAGCAGGCGGCTGGAACCCTTTCTGGCGGTGAACAGCAGATGCTTGCAATGGGGCGCGGTCTCATGTCAAAACCGGAACTTCTTTTGCTTGATGAACCGAGCATGGGTCTTGCACCAATCCTCGTTGATGAAATTTTTGACATCGTACAGAAAATCAACAAGGAAGGAACAACGATTCTTCTTGTTGAGCAGAACGCTTTCAAGGCAATGAGCATCGCAAACCGCGTCTACATCCTCGAAACCGGAGAAGTCGCTTCTTCTGGAAATTCTGAAGAAATGATTCACGATGAGGCTGTAAAAAAAGCGTACCTGGGTGGATAAGCGCTAGGGGATGAAGCCCCGAAGTTGCCAGTTCACTGGCAATGAGCGTCAGCGAAGGGCGGAACCCCCGACGGCGAAGCCGGAGCGCCCAAATTTTAAAACTCACCGCTGCCGAAACTTGCAATCAGCTCTTTGTGGGTTGAAAAACCTGTCTTGTTGTAAATGCGGCTGATGCAGTTTTCGACGGTGCGCTTGTTGATTCCAAGCTCTTCTGCAATCTGAACATTGGACTTGTTCTGCAAAATCATGCGGAGAATTTCGTTTTCGCGCATACTGAATTTGGATAGAGTCATTTCAAAAAGCACAAGATTCGGTGCAATCTGCGGATCAACATAACGCTTTCCCAAAACGGCAGATTCCAGTGCGTTTTTAAGTTCCACTTCGTCGCTCATTTTGGAAACAAAGCCGTCACAGCCCGCTTCAAAAGCCGCACCAACAATTCCGCCGGCTGAATGCATGGAATACACCACAATTCTTACAGTTGGAAATTCTGAGCGGCAATTTTTAATCAAAGAAAGCCCCTTCTCTACGCTGCCTTCGATGTTCAAATCAGTAATCAAAACGGCGGGAAGTGTTTTTTCGCCCAAAGCCTGCATTGCATCAAAAAAATCCGTGGAATTTGAAGCGTAACCAATACATTCAAAATCAGAATGTTCTGCAAGAAAGCCCGTGATTCCCTGCCTCATGAGGCTGTGGTCTTCTACGACAAAAAAAGTCTTCTTCATTTTTCAAAAACTCCAATTGGAATAAAAAGCAGAATCCTTGTGCCAAGGCCTGGTTCAGAAAAAACAGAAAGCGTGCCACCCGTCTGAGCCGCACGCATTTTCATTCCCTTTAAACCGAAGTGAGAAGGTTTATCCGATGTCAAAAGATTTTCGGGAGTAAAGCCCCTGCCGTCATCCTCTATATATAGGTATAGCCCACCCCGTTCATTTTTATGCTCTTTTCGTGCGAAAACTGAAACCTCACACAAACCGGCGTGTTTCTGGATATTTGTAAGCGATTCCTGCACGATTCGGTAAATGCTCAGTTTCTGCAAATCTGAAAGCGAGTCGGAGTCCAAAAGGCGTGAAGTTTCGTCCTTAAAGAAAAAAGCAACTTCAAGGCCTGTTTTATTCTTGAAATTATAGCACAAAGCATGTAGTGCAGAAGAAAGTGACTGCCCCGAAAGCTCCGGCGGAACGAGCGAATAGCACATCGAGCGGATTTGTTTAATGCAGTTTAAAAGAAGGTCTCTAGTCTCAGAAGCAGGCTTGTTGTTTTCTACAAAAGTAACGGCCGCCTTTAAGTCCTGAGCCACGGTGTCATGAAGTTCGGCAGAAATTCGTGAACGCTCTTCTTCCTGAGCGTCAAGTACATGAGAGGCATATTCGGCGGTTTCCTTCTGATTGTCGTTTACAAGCCGCATTTTGATTAGGACTGCAATAATCGCAACAAGGGCTACAAAAAACACGATTGCCAGAATAATAAAAAAGAGGATGAAAGTCTGAACAATGCCGTACAAAGCATTGGCATCATCAGCAAGATTGGGAATGGTAAAAAGATTAGTCATAATTCATTTTAGCACGGAATGAGCATTTTTTTAAGAGCAGGTACAAGCACCAGCCCGCAAAAGTGCAGATTAAGCGGTCAAGGACTGTGACAGGAATTCGCGTGATAAAACAGGCAAGAAAAAGACCAAAATTGCCGCCAAGAAAGGCCTGAACAAAAAGCGTTACGGGATTTGAATAAATCTGATTGTGAAAGATGATTCGCTGGGAAGTTTCAATTCCCGCACCAATCAGGCTTGAAGCAAATGATGAAACAAGCACAATCAAAAGAAGGTAAAGGACAGTAAGAAGCGTTCCGCCCCTGAAATTTGAGTTTTTATAGATGAAAACCCATGTGCAAAAAACGATTGCAAGACCGCAGAGGGCGTACATCATATCCCAGGGATAGGCAGGATTCCCCATTGCGACCATGAGTAAAACACGGAAGACATTATAAAGGCCAGCAACCAAAAGAGACGGCACAAGACCTGCATAAAAAACGACCGCCACCGTGCCGATTGTGTCCAGAAAAAGCGGAACATGAAGCATATCACCGAAAATATAAGCGGCTGCAAGGTTTATGATTTGTGCAATCACACAGAAGAGGATTGTGTTTATTGGAGAAACGGGGATTCTATTTGCAGAATAGCACATGGAAAGATTATACATTTTTTTGCTTCCTTTTGGGAATTATAAAAATACAGGCTGCCCGAATGACAGCCTGTGAATGTGAAGAAAATGGCTAGTTGCTATTGTTTCTCAAAGTTCCCATAGCCCATATATCTATTATAGGTAGAAAATTTTCCATTTTCTATTGTTTCTGTTTCAGAATATTGTGTACCAACTTCAACCAATTTCTCATTGAAAGGGTTAACTGTATGTGTTGCCGTAAATTCAATCGAGCCAGAATCAAAAGTGCCAGTCAGTTTGTATGTACCTTTCTCTTCCACAATTGTTTTATCTGACGATTTTTCGACTTTACCAGCTGTCAAGAATTTTGAGTACGTACAGTCATGATGGAAAAGAATATAAGTACCGTTTTCATAAAAATATATAAACCTCTCGCTCCATCCATAGCTTGACGTTTCCCGTTCATCATTCTCTACTTTTGCTATCGCCTCTTCTTCTGAACTGTGAGAGTATTTCACATCCTTAAAACGCTCTGCAATTCCTTCTGTTGGAATTGCGCCGCTTCCAGGATTTCCGTCATTGTCATCTTCTGGATCTCCACACGAAACGAAACCAAATCCCAGTGCTGCAACTACTGCGAGTGCAGCCAATGTTTTGAAAAGTTTTTTCATAATAAAACCTCTTTTTTGTTTTTGTAAAAGGCATACGCCCCTTTATGCAAAGAAAACTACCACATTTCAAAAAAAGCGTGTTAGTGTGCACGCACAGTTTTTAGTGCGTTAACGCACGGGTGCGCGGGGGAGGTACTATGCAATGTTCATCTTGAAATTGTTGACAATTTCAAGTGCTCTTTTTATCTTATAATTATGAAGTATGTTTTTGTAAAAGATTCAGAAGGTTATGTTTTCAAAAAATTAGAATCTGAAATTTCTCCAGATGAAAAAATAATTTCTGAAAAAGAATATATGAAACGCTCCGGACTTGCCTCCTATGAGAAAAAATTCGGACATGGTGGAGCAAGAGAAAATGCAGGACGAAAACAGAAATTTGCGTTGCCGCTTAAATTTCAAATCCGCGTAACAAAAGAAGAAAAAGATTTTATTACTTATGCAAGGGAACACAATTTAAATTATTCTGCATTGATGCAAATGTAATAGTGTGCACGCATAGTTTTTAGTGCGTTAACGCACAGGTGAAGTAACTGCCACGGTATTTTTGTCTTACTCATAGAACAAAAATATGTCAATTTTGTCTTGTGCATAGAACAAAAACAGCTTATAATTGTCTTGTCGGCAAGACAAGGGGCTGTTTATGAACAGAGATTTCCTAAAAGAAATACTCATCGACCAGAAAGAAATGTATCTCTCCAATCCTGGAATTCTGCGTGCCTATGAGCTGGAAGAAAATGTCAATTATTGCTTTGTTGGAATAAGGCGAACCGGGAAGTCATACATGCTATATCAGCAGATAAAAAAGCTTCAGGAATCTGGGGTGCCTCTTAACGAAATCCTTTATGTAAATTTTGAGGACGAGCGGCTTTTGGAAACGGAAACTGCGGATTTGAACACAATGCTCGAAATCGGTCTTGAAATGGCCGGCAAAGATAAAAAGCCTTATATCTTTTTGGACGAGATTCACAATGTCGCGGGCTGGGAAAAATTCGTGCGGCGGCTTGCGGATATGAAATACCGGGTAAACATCACGGGAAGCAACAGTAAAATGCTGAGCCGTGAAATTGCATCAACTCTTGGCGGCAGGTTTATGGTCGTGCAGATTTTTCCGTATTCGTTTTCAGAGTATCTCCGTGCACTTGGAAAAGAAAAAGATTACACAAGGGCAATGAGTACTTCTGACAAGGCTGATGTCTTCAAAATCTACGAGCAGTATGTGAAATATGGGGCCTTCCCGGAACTTACAGAAATTCGAAACAAACGCGAATATTTAGGCAGCATTTATCAGACGATTTATGTCGGCGACATTCTTACAAGAAATAACATCACCAATGATTTTGCGCTCCGCCTGATTCTTAAAAAAGTCGCGGAATCTGTTATGAATGCTCTTTCTTTCTCACGGCTTACGAATATATTGAAAAGTGCGGGTTCGGCAATCGGAAAACAGACCGTAATCAATTATATGGGATATATTACCGACGCATATCTGCTTTTTGCGATTCAGAATTATGCGGCAAAACTTGTGGAAAAAGAAACTGCTCCAAAATACTATTTTATGGACACAGGCTTGCTCGGTCTTCTTACGATAAATTCTGAAACTGCCCAGCTCGAAAATCTTGTTGCCGTTGAATTAGCCCGAAGATACGGAACGGAAAATGTCTATTATTTTGAAAGCAATGTTGAGATAGACTTTTATCTGCCTGAGCAAAATCTTGCGATTCAGGTTTGTTACAATGCACTGGATAATCTTGATACAAAAGAGCGTGAGCTTAATGCGTTTGCAAAATTACGGAAGTTCATTCCAGAAGCAAAATGCCTTGTTTTGAGCAACAGTGAAGAAGCAGAACTTGACTATAACGGCATTAGAGTAAGCGTTGTTCCTATGTGGAAATGGCTCTTGTCATAAAAAAATCTATTGAAATCCCAAAATGTGTGCTATCATGTATGAGATATAAACGAGGAGGAATTTATGATTGTACGCGACTTTATGACTAAAAATCCGGTTTACACGAACCCTAAAGAGCTTATCTCAAATATCAAAAATACAATGGACAGAGAGAAAATCGGGAAAATGCCGGTTCTTGATGATTCAGGAAATCTTGTGGGCGTAATCACAAAAACTGACATCAAAAAAACAATGCCTTCTGAGGCGACAAGTCTCGATATTTATGAATTGAGCTATCTCATCTCAAAGATGACCGCCGAAAAAGTAATGAAAAAAAAGCCGATTACGATTCAGAAAGACGCTACCATTGAAGAAGCTGCAAAACTCATGGCCGAAAACAGCATTTCAAGCGTAATCGTTCTTGACGGTGAAGTTCTTGCGGGAATTCTTACAAAAACAGATTTGTTCAAGGCTATGGTCGATATGTTCGGATTCAAATATGAAGGTGTCCGTGCATCTGTAGAGGTAAGCGACAATTGCGGTGAACTGGCCAAAATCAGTTCGGCAATCGCAGAAAAGAAAGGCAAAATCGTTTCGTTCATTACTGCTGACGGCAGCGATGTGAGCAAGCGAATTATCACATTCAAAATCATCGGTATTAACAAAGAGGATGTAGAAGAAATCCTCAAAAACCTGGGCGCAGACATTAAAGACATCCGCTAATGCCCGCGCGGGATAGTAGCCCCGCGAAGCGTTGCCGTGCTGGTTGAGCAAAGCCGAAACCGGCACGGCAATGTAGCGAAAGCGTAAGGGCGGATAGCCCGTAGACAGTTGATTCGCGCCTATTTTTCTTCTTTTTTATTCAAAGAATTCAAATATTCACGGCTCAGATTTTCGTGGTCTTTGAGCATCGCATACGGAACTCCATACGCCTTTTCGACTTCGTCGCGGGTGAGGACTTCTTCGGGGGTGCCCAAAGCCATGTCGCGGTTAGGATAGAAAAGCAAAACCTGATCGGCATACTTTTTGGTCAAATCAAGCTCATGCATCGAGATGTAGATTGACTTCCATGTTTTGTGAACAAATTCCTTGAGGTAAGCAAGGGCTGTTTCTTTTTGATGAGGCTCCATCGCAAAAAGCGGCTCGTCCATAAAAAGCGATTCGCTTCCGTACAAAATTCCGAATGCAAGAAGAACACGCTGAATTTCGCCTTTGCTCAAATGGGTGAGCGCGTGGTCAAGAACATCTTTAAGCTCAAAAACTTCGATTACCTCTGAAAGAAGGTCTTTGCCGCCATCACGAATCGCCTGGGCTGAACCTTTTAAAGCTCCGTTCTGATAAACATACGAAAGAAGCTCGCTCACTTTATCTTCGGTTTCAAATTCCATGTTCTGATAAATGACCGAAGCAAGAAGATTTTTCTGCTCATCATTGAGAGTGGCAGGATTTTTGCCTAAAAGAGAAACAGTGCCGCTCTGAGGTGTGAGCCGCCCGCTTGCCAAAAGCATGAGAGTAGTTTTACCACAGCCGTTCTGACCGACAAAGCTCACGAATCCGGCAGGCAGTTTTGCCGAAAAATGCTCAAAAACTGGCTTTGGCTCAATCTGATTTCCGTTTTCGTCTAAGTCACCCTCAACGGCGGGGTATGTAAAAGTTATATCGTTAAGTTCAAGAAATTCCATATCATTAAGATAGTAAAAATCAGGCGAAAAGTCGAGGGAAATGTTTGGGGCATGAATTCAGCAAAAGCCTTGTACGCTCTCTGGACTAAGAAATTGGAAAGCTCTTTTCAAACTTTGTTCTTTATGATACTATAGATAGTAACAAGAAGAACAGGAGTTAAAAATGAAAGAACTTTCCAAATTGATGGATTTCAGACCGAGCATTAAAGTTGTTGATGCTACTTTGCGAGACGGCGGCCTGGTAAATGATTTTTATTTCCCGGAAGGATTTGCAAAGTCTCTTTATGAAGCAAATGTAAAAGCCGGCGTTGATTATATGGAATTTGGCTATCGCGCCGACAAAGAAATGTTCGAAACTTCAAAATTCGGTCCGTGCAAGTTCTCTGAAGATGATTATATCCGAAGCATTGTCGATGATAACAACACAGATTTGAAAATCGCTATTATGGCAGATGTCGGACGCTGTAATTACAAGCAGGACATTCAGGAAAAGGCAAACAGCCCGGTCGATTTGATTCGGGTTGCGACTTACCTTCACCAGATGCCAGGCGCAATCGACATGATTGAAGATGCAAAAAACAAAGGTTATGAAGTCAGCTGCAATATCATGGCCATCTCAAATTCGCAGGAATCAGATTTAAAAGTCGCCCTCGATTTGATTGGCCGCTCTCCTGCAGATGTAATTTACATCGTTGACAGCTACGGAGCACTTTACCCGGAACAGATTGCACGAATTGCCGATCTCTACGGTGAATTCGCCACAAAATACGGTAAAAAACTCGGTATTCACGCTCACGATAATCAGCGCCTCGCTTTCGCAAACACAATTGAAGCAGTTGGTGACGGGGTTGACTACCTTGATGCAACTTATGCCTCAATGGGTCGTGGTGCCGGTAACTGTGCAATGGAACTGCTTTTGGGATTCCTGAAGAACCCGAAATACAAGCTCTTCCCAGTAATCAAATTCGTTGAAGAACAGATGAATCCGCTTAAAGAGTCGGGTGTTGCATGGGGCTACGATTTGCAGTATCTCATGACAGGCGTTTTGAATCAGCATCCGCGCACTGCAATTCAGTTCACCAAAGAAAAACGCAAGGATTACAGTGAATTCTACAAGGAAATTACTTCACAGGAGTAATGCCTAAGCCGCTGGCTAAATAGCTAAACATACTTCATTAAATGTGATATAATCTTTCTGATGAAAATTACACCAGACTATACAGTTATTTACAATGATGAAGATATTGTCGTTCTCAACAAGCGGTCGGGGCTTTTGATTGCCGCTGACCGCTATGATGAGGATGCTCCCCGCCTTGATTTGGAAGCCGAAAAAGAATTCGGCAAGCTCTATGCAGTCCATCGAATCGATAAAGACACTTCTGGCTGCGTCATTTATGCCAAAAATCCAGAATCTCACAGAAATCTCTCAATGCAGTTTGAAAAACGCGAAGTCAAAAAGATTTATCATGCACTCGTTCTGGGTCATCCGCTATGGGAAACAAAAAGAGTCGATTCAAAGCTTCTCGTTGACGGAGACGCACGCCACCGCACTGTTTTAAATCAAAAATACGGCAAAATCGCCATTACAGAATTCAAAAATTTCGGCAACTGCGGGCCATACTCATGGATTGAAGCACGCCCGCTCACAGGCCGCACACACCAGATTCGTGCGCACCTTCAGTCTCTTGGCATTTCAATCGTCTGTGACCCGCTTTATTCTGGCAATCAACATCCAGTTCTTCTTTCCGAAATCAAAAAGCGCTGGAACGGTGATGAAACTCAGGAACGGCCGCTTTTAAATCGTCTTGCACTTCACGCATATCATCTTACGCTAAAGCATCCCAAAACCGGTGAGGAAGTCTCTTTTACCGCGCCCTACCCCAAAGACATGGATGCCACCCGTAAACAGTTGAGCAACATCTTCGGAGTCGACCCGCTTGGCGCTTAAGAGCAAAGATTCAATTCAACAGGCTAAATTATGAAAAAATCTATCTTAATCCTTTGTCTATCCGGCTTATTCGTCAGCAATTTTTTCTCTCAGGAAGTAACAGACACAATAATAGAAGAAAACTCAGCAGGCGAAAAGCCAGCACATTTTTCGCTTTCGGTGGAGCCACTGTTTGGACTTAAATACGGTCAGCTTGATGAATATGTCTTCATTCAAAAATGCGATTATGATGACGACAAGCTCAGTGAATTGAACTGGGAATTAAAGCCGGAACTGTATTACGGACTAAAGCTTCACGGCAATTGGAAAAGCCTTTTCGCCGAGACTCATTTGACTTGCGGAATTCCAGGTGATTCTGGTCAAATGATTGACTCAGATTGGCAGAATGTCGGAACAGCAAATGCGCAGAACTATCAGTACAAAACGAACTATTCTGAAAGCGACAATCACCTGGACTACGACATAAGTTTCGGTCTTAAAATCGGCTACAACATTTTCAATACAAGCGCAAATTTCTGCATCAGACCGACAATTGCCTTCGATTACAACAACATCAAATTCACCGGAGAAGGCGGCACTGCCTGGTACGGCAAATCTTCTGCAATCGAAGGGAAATATTATTCCCGCTATGATGACAAAGAAAATCAAACCGTTCAGCGACTTTCTGGACGGGTCATAATCTATCAGCGGCTTACTTACTATTTCTGGCTCGGCAGCGATTTTTCGCTTACAATGCCGCTCCCAGAAGGCTTAAAAACAGAATCAAATTCCCTTAGCGTTAATGCAGGATTTTTCTTTACACCATACATCTATGCCGTTTCTTATGATGCACATTTGGTCACAAAAACTGATTTTGCAGATTTGACGGTTGATTTTCTGGGCGCATTCAAATTTAATTTCGGGCTGACTTACAGCTTTAACGAGCGCCATTCCATCTCGCTGAACACAAGCTATCTCTACATGAGGCAGCTTCGCGGTGACGATTATTACAAATCAAACTACGAGTCAAACTATAATAAATCAGACAATGCAGATGGCGGAGCTGGTGCAAGCTGGTTCGACATCAATCTTTCATATAAATTCAAAATTTTCTAGGATTAAAAAAATGAAGCAGAATCGTGAAAAAATCATCGTCAGGACAAGCATACTTGGAATAATCGCGAATATTGCTCTGGCTTCCTTCAAAGCATTCGTCGGGCTTCTCTCACATTCAATTGCAATTGTGTTGGATGCAGTCAACAACCTTACCGATGCACTTTCTTCAGTAGTTACCATAATTGGTACAAAACTGGCATTGAAACCAGCCGATAAAAAGCATCCTTTTGGACACGGCCGGGCAGAATATCTTTCAGCAATGGTGATTGCGGTCATCATCTTATATGCAGGTACTACGGCTCTTGTTGAATCTATCAAGAAAATCATAACTCCTCGAACACCTGACTACCAGCCGGTGACGCTTTTCATCGTTGCAACTGCTGTTGTAGTCAAAATTGCGCTTGGTCTCTTTGTAAAATCCACAGGCAAGCGCGTGAATTCAGATTCCCTCATTGCAAGTGGTCAGGATGCACTCATGGATTCAGTCATTTCGCTTTCAACTTTGATTGCGGCTGCTGTCTTCTTATTTTGGGGCATTTCGCTTGAAGCATGGCTCGGTATAATCATCGCTTTTGCAATCATAAAATCAGGTTTTGAAACGCTCCGGGAAACCCTCAGCAAAATTTTGGGTGAACGAATCAATGGCGATGTTTCGCATGCAATAAAAAGGACAATCTCTTCCGTTGACCCGGAAATTCGCGGCGCATACGACCTGGTTTTGAATGATTACGGTCCAGACAGGCATTTGGGCTCAGTTCACATTGAAGTTCCTGACACATGGACGGCAGACAAAATCGATGTTGTTACGCGAAAAATCACACGGCTAGTCTATGAAAAACACGGTGTAATGATGGCGGCAGTCGGCGTTTACAGCGTAAACACAAAACAGAATTCCGCAGCGGAAATTCGCTCAAAAGTCGCAAAAATCGTTCATGAGCACAAGGACATTCTTCAAATGCACGGATTTTTTGTCGACGAAACCGAAAAAATCATGCGCTTTGACATTATCGTTTCTTTCGAGTCGCCGGATATGAAGACCATGTTCAATCATGTTGTCACCGATGTTCGTGAAGCATTCCCTGACTACGATGTGCAAGTTCAGTTCGATACGGATATTTCAGACTGATTTCTGTGCTTGTCAAAATCAAGCAAATTCTTCATACTTATGCAATGAAAATTCTTTGTGTTTGCCTTAGTGCAACAATTCAACGCACAATAAAATTTGATTCGTTTTTGCCCGAAAATGTTAACCGCTCAAGAAACTGGCGTGAAGATGCCAGCGGAAAAGCACTGAATGCAGCGCGGGTTTTGAATCAGCTTGAACCGGGCTGTTCAGTCGCGCTCTGCCCAGTCGGCAATGTAAATGCCGAACGCTTCATGCTTTTAGCCTCAAACGACAGCGATTTATATGTCACTCCAATTTACATCGAAGGAAGCACGCGTGAATGCTGGACTCTCCTTGACTGCAAAAAGGGCACAACCACAGAACTTGTAGCCGATGAGCAGCAGGATTTGGCCCATATCGCCGGAGCCGAAGCTGAACTCAAATTACTCGAATTCGTTCGAAAATACATGTCATCTTTTGATGCGCTTCTCTTTGCAGGAAGCAGGCCAGCTGCATGGTCAGCAAATATCTGTTCACGAATCTGCGAAGTTGCTCACAAAGCCGGTAAAATCATTCTTGCAGACTTCAGGGGCAATGACCTTCTCGGCACTCTCAAAGTCTGTACACCGCAAATCATAAAGATTAACGAAGAAGAATTCTGTCAGACCTTCGGCAATTTGCTTTTGAGCGAAGAAGAGCTTGAATCAGCAGTCGCGAAAAAAAGCGCAGAATTGCAAAACATAATCGTCGTAACACGCGGCAAAAAAGACACGATTGCAGCCGAAAAGGGCAAATCTATCCGCGTTCCAATTGAACTTGCCTCAAATGTTGTAAACACAACGGCTTGTGGTGATTCATTTGCGGCAGGATTTTTGCATGATTACATCAAAAATCAGAATCTGGAATCAGCTCTCAAAGCTGGCACTCACTGTGCATCCCTCAATGCTCAAACAGTTGTTCCTGGTTCAATTTTGCCGGATGCAGTTTAAGTGCTGAATCTCATCAACTGTTAATCAGTACTTAACTAAAATCTCCACAAAACACCTGCTGTCGGGATTGCAGAAAAACACCTGCAATTTCCCGACTGAACTGTGGTGATTGCTGACTTGTTATTCATCTTATAATAAAAATCATAAATGAATTTTGAACCAAGATAGACGCCAAATCTTTTTGAAACATTAATTTCCAGATTAAGCCAAAGCCCTGCACCAAGCGTATAAACTGATTCCTTGATTATAATGTCATCATATTTTTCTTTGCTGATAAATCCGTCAAGATGAAAGCCAAGCCCCACCGGGAAATTCAGCGAAGCATCACGAAAAAGCACGGTATAAATTCCCGCAAGTGCATCAATCCCAAAAAAAAACTCATAATCGGTAATCTTTGAAGTCGTCATGTTCTGTTCATTAACGACGATTGTTTTGGAAATAGGCATAAAAATGTCGGTATCGAGGAAAATTCCAAGTTTCATTTCATCTTTCATGCGGCGGACATTAAAATTCAAGCCGATTCCATTCAATGTTACCGCGTCCATCCCATCGATGCGGTAATCATGCTTCATATTTGGAAAAGAAAGCCCCATGCAAAAGGTTCTGTTTGAAAAATCACTCATTGCGGAAGCTGAAAAAAGCGAAATAAAAAAAACAAAGAGAGAAAATATTTTCTTCATAAGAAAAATGTATTATGATTATAGAATAAAGTAAAGGGGAACCGTCTGATTCCTCAAAAGGGCAAAAAATGAGCTTAAATTGCAATGAAATTGACTTGATACTCTCGGAACTTGATTTAACGGGCAGCTTCGTACAGGAAATTGTTCAGCCAAATTTCGCATCAATTGCACTCTATACATACAAACCGGGCGAACCGAAAACAGTTTTCATTTCACTTGCGGCAGGTGAATGCCGAATCTGCGAAACAAGACGCAAAATCACCAAGAACGAAAAACCGCTTCGATTCAACGAAATGCTCAAATCAAAAATCAAAGGCGCAAGAATCATTTCATGCAAGCAGATTGAAAAAGACCGAATTGTTAAAATCGAACTCGAAAAAGCCGGCACGATTTATGTTATGCCGCAAGCCCAGCAACACGCCGCCAAAAAAGCAAAATCCCTGCAAGACGAAGATGGCGATGATTTTTTCACGCTCTATATAAGATTATGGTCAAATGCAGCGAATATTTTTCTTTGCGACAAAGACGATGTGATTCTCGATTCTTTCTACCGAAGACCCGCAAAAGGCGAAAAGACTGGCGAAAAGCTTATTCTTCCAGAAAGCAAACCGACTGACAAGGAATTTCCTGTCCGGGAATTTGCAGAAACTACTGAAGCCTATGTACAAAGCCATCCTGATTATCCAAATTTGTCCTTCAATCAGAAAGTTGACTTGTACTATTCAGAAAATGCCGCGCAAAGTTCACTGGAATCCCTTTTGGAACAGGCCGAAAAATGGTACGAATCTCACAAAAGCAGGCAGGAAGCAGCCCTTCAAAGACTCAAGGAAAAACGCGAATCTTTCAAAAATGCAGTCCAATATAAACATCAGGGCGATTTGATTCTTTCCTACGGATACAAGCTCGACGGAAGCTCAAATTTTCTTGAATGCGAAGACTTTGAAACAGGAAAGAAAATCTGCATCAAGATTGATCCCAAAAAATCTGCACAGGAAAATGCGGCTTCTTATTACGAAACCTACAAAAAGCAAACGAGCGGTCTTGAAAATCTGGAATATGACATTGAAGCGGCAGAAAAATCACTCGAAGAGCTTGAAAAACAATATCAGCATATAATCACAGAAAAAAATCCAATCAAACTGGAGCAGATTCTTCGTAAAACGCAGAAACCAAAGCAGCAGGAAAAGAAGTCGCATCCAGGCCTTGATTTTTTAATTGACGGCTGGCAAATCATAGTTGGCCGCGATGCCACTGAAAACGACGAGTTGCTTCGTCACACTGTAAAAGGTGCGGACATGTGGCTTCATGTACGAGATTATCACGGCGGCTATGTATTCATAAAGAATCGCCCCGGAAAAACAGTTCCTCTTGAAATTCTTCTCTATGCAGGAAATCTTGCCGTATATTTCTCAAAGGCACGCAAAAACGGCAGCGCGGACTTGTACTACACTCAGGTAAAGCATCTTCGCAGGGCAAAAAATGCCCCCAAAGGAACGGTTCTTCCCACAAACGAAAAGAACCTGTTCATCAAACTGGATGATGCAAAAATCAGAAAGCTTGGGATTTAACAGAAGTGGCCGTAAATAAAAACTAGTCGCTGTCTTTTACAAGTGAATAAAATGATTTGATGTAATCAGCAAAAGACCCCCAGCTTAGGCCAACACAAACGATGAAAAGTGAGAAAGTTGACCAGCGAAGAGCGGTTTTAATGATTGTGTCCACGACTTCTGGAATGAACGGAAATGCGAATCTTGTATAGCTTTCAAGTGTGAGAAAGAAAAATCCTGAAATGATGTAAAAAACAGTCTTGAGCTTACCGCCCTTTCTGGCAGCGATGGCAACGCCCTTTTTGAGGGCAATCGTGCGCAAAAAGCTCTGAGATAATTCACGATACAAAATGAGCACAAAAAGAATCATTGGCATATAGCCCGCTGATACTGCACAAATGAAGACAGTGAGGTTCAGAATAACATCAGCAAAAGGATCAAAAAGCTTTCCAAAATCGCTGACTTCGTTGTTCTTGCGGGCATAGTGACCGTCCCAATAGTCAGTTAGTTCCACAACGGCAAGAAGCGGTATCATGATACATGCAGAGATGATTCCGAGGATATGTGAATTGAGCCAGACCGGCAGATTAAAAATCAAATAGAAAACAGGCGCAAAAAGTGCCCGTACAAGCGTAAAACGATTAGAGACTTTCATTAGATACAAGTATAGTTTTTTAAGAAGAAAAAGTAAACCGATAAATCATTTCTATTTAAACTATCACAAGTCACGGTCAAGCGCACAAAAAACCTTACCATTAGGAAATGAGATTCTCACGGAAAAAAGACTTGGATAAATCGTTTCGGAAGGAAGTTCAATCGAAACAGGAGTGGCCTTTCGTTTTAAAAGATAATCGCGGAAGTAGAAAGCAGGAGCCGGAAGCTCAGCACTGTCATGAATTTCAGAAATAAAGAACCAGTTCCGTTTTAATGGAAGAAAAAAGCTGTCAGGAAGCGTATAAGCGCAAAGAGTCAGAGCACTCACTTCATTTTTGTCGAAAGATTTCCCGGCAACAGTGAATGAATTTTCGTCGATTTTTACCGGGATAAGATTATTTTGCGGCCCAAGAAAAGATTTCAATTTAATCGAAGTAAACACAGTTAAAAAAGCATACGCAAGCAGAAAAAAGGAAAGAAAAATCTTCGGTGAAAGCTGAATTAAAACCCCTGTCAGAAAGACAGTCAAAAAAATCAGATAAAATGAAAGTTCCGAAAAGCCGTGCGAAACATGAAGTTTAAGCAGGAGTGGCGGCGGTAAAAGTGAAGAAGTCAAAAAAATCAGTATAGTGTAAAAAATAGCGGCAAAAGTCAGAAAAACGCACATGAAAGAGAACGAAGACGACTTTCCCTTACCAAAAGAAGATTTTGCATTTTTTTTAGACGGAATAAAAAGTTTTACAAGACAGGAAAATGAAAATCCGAGCGTAAAGACACAGAAAAATGCCGCACACATAGACACAAAACTTTTTGGAAGCCCTAAAAATATTTCTCCGTCAGATAAAAAAACTGGATTCATTAACGGTAAGCCTTAAAATCGTGAGTTACGCTGATTGCAGATTTGACTTCATAAGTAGGAAGCTCCGCCGAGACAATAGTAAGGGCTTTTTCGACGACAGACTTTTTTTCTGCCATACCATGAAGCGTAAGTTTTTTACCTTCGATTGAAGTTCTGAGGAAACTGATGTCAAGATTGTAGAGAAAAATGAGGATGTCAACAATTCGCTGACCGATTAGAAGCTCATCGATTTTCTTCTGGCCTTCCAAATCTTTTTCGGGAGTAATATGCTCTTTTGCAAGCGTAATAACCGAAGAGGCAATGGCATCAACATCTAGTTTGCCTGTGTTTACGAGCATGTCAAACATGGTGGGATCTTGAATGTCAAAATTGAAGAAGCCCTTGTGGAAACTCTTCTGAAGAGATTCACTTGCCACCAATTTTTTAATGGCAGTTTTTCGCGTACATGAAAGCTCTTTTTGAAGACGCTCTGCCCTCAGCTTTTCATCAGCCATGAACCTGCATGAAATATGATTTTCCAAATCTTTGAGGATTATGAAAGAACCACGCCCGACAATTACGCAATTATTTTCAGAAGCTGCTTCAAGAATCGCGGTCAAAAGATAATTTAAATATTCGTCTCTTCCACGCGTGAGCCCGGCCAGAAATCCCATCTTACCTTCATCAAATTTGGCAAGTTTTGAAGCAGGAAATCCAAGTTCCACGATGCGCTTTTCGATTTCTTTTTTGCCGAAAAACTTATAGCCCAGCCGTTCCGCGATTTTTGCACTGATTTCATCACCGAGAGAAGCAAGTTGTCTTGATACAGTAATAATTGCCATACTTATCTTCTATTATATGCCATGCTCGTCAAAACCACAATGATTTTTTGAATTCGTCTGAAAAAATCTACTTCTTACTCCTCCCCAACAATCTCAAGGATTTCCGTACCAAATTTTTCAACTTTCTTTTCGCCAAGACCGTTCACATCGTACAATTCACTTTCAGTATGCGGCTTTTTGAATGCAATATCGTTCAGCGTTCTGTCACCAAAAATAATGTAAGGCGGAACATTCATTTCTTCAGCCTTGCGTTTACGCCATTTTTTCAGCGCATTCTGAATCCGCTTTGCCTCTTCATCATCACCAAAGTCAACTTCCTTTTTATGAAGGACAAATCCTGATTTCTTTTCGGGTTTTGGGAACATCAGCCCGCCGCCCGCACCGCATCCTGCACGATATTTTGGAGAAAACGCAGTTTCCGCTTCAAGATTCATGCTTTCCGAAGCCCTGCCACGCGGCATATTAAAGGGCAGCAGGATTTTATCACGGTTTTTAAGGGCAGCAAGACCATCATTAGTTAATAGAAGAATATTGTAATCCCCGTACTTTGTTACAAAATTCTTTTCAATCAGAAGATTTACAAGCTCATGCCACTGATTTTTGTCGAGTTCACGGCCAATTCCCCAGGTAGAAACCATATTGTGCTTGTTTTCGAGGATTCGCTTGCCACGAGAGCCGAGCAAAACATCAATCACATAGGCCGCACCAAATCTTGAACCAGTCCGAATGATACAACTCATCAATTTTTGAGAAGGAATCGTCATGTCCATTTCAGGGAGAGGCCCAGACTCACACAAATCACAGCATCGGCCCCCACTTTCAGAAGATTTTTCATCAGCGTTTTTTACATAAGATTCACCAAAATATGAAAGAAGAAGTTTTCGCCTGCAAGACCGCCCGGTCGCATAAGAAATCATCCCTTGAAGCAGTTTCTCGCAACGCTCCTTGTCAGCGGCTTCCTCAAAAAAATAACGGATTTTATGAATGTCACCCGCAGAATAAAGCAAAAGCGCCTCACTTGCCAGTCCATCACGCCCTGCCCGCCCAATTTCCTGATAATATTGTTCGAGAGATTTCGGCATGTCGTAATGAATTACAAAACGCACATTCGGCTTATCAATTCCCATTCCAAAGGCAAGCGTCGCAACCATGATTTGAACCTGGTCACGGAGGAATTTATTCTGATGGTCAGCACGCACCGCATCCTGCAAGCCCGCGTGGTAATTTAGAACAGAATAACCAAGCTCATCAAGCTGTTCTGTGAGAGTGTCCACCTGTTTTTTTGAAAAGCAATAAATGATTCCGCTTTCATCCAGATGACGGCGGATGCACTCAACAACCTGTTCAAGTGCATTTCGGCTCTTCGGTCTGACATCGAGGAAAATGTTCGGACGGTCAAAGCTTGAAATCAAAACGGCCGGATTTTTTAATTTGAGATTCTGAATTATGTCTTCGCGAACATGAGGCGTTGCGGTTGCCGTAAGTGCCAGAAAAACCGCATTTTTAAACTGAGAGCGAAGTGAAGATATTTCGAGGTAATCAGGTCGGAAATCATGCCCCCATTCAGAAACACAATGAGCTTCATCAATCGTAATGCAACTGACCGTCACACGCGGGTCATGGAGCAAATCATTGATTTTTGGAGTCATAAGGCCTTCTGGCGAAACATAGACGATTTTAGTTTCACCACGACGAATAGAATTCATTGAATCCTTATAATCTTCCCATTCGACCGTGGAATTCAAAAAGACCGCATTCACGCCCATCGCATTCAAGCCCGCAACCTGGTCCTGCATGAGCGAAATCAGTGGCGAAACAACAACCGTGAGCCCTTCAAAAATCAGCGCAGGAATCTGATAACAAAGAGACTTGCCGCCACCTGTAGGCATAATTGCAAGCGTATCTTTGCCAGAAAGGACATTCGTAATAATATCTTTTTGCAAAAGACGGAAGGAATCGTATCCAAAAACAGATTTTAATACTTCTTCCGGTTTTTTATTTGTGTAATCCATATTTTTTCCAAAATTATACCATAAAAGACTTGATTTAATCTCTCGTTTTTTGCTATAATCTGTTTACTTGCCGGGTTGGTGAAATGGTAGACACTACAGACTCAAAATCTGTTGCCTTCACGGGCGTCTGAGTTCGAGTCTCAGACCCGGTAGTTTAAGAACTTGCCTTTAATCAGCGAGTTCTTTTTTTTTACTCCCCCATATTATTAAACAAATCAAGCGGCCCCGAATCACATCTCAATGAAATCGCTTCCGTAAGATGCTCTCCGCAAATCTTGGGTGATTTTTCCATGTCTGCAATCGTACGGGCAATTTTCAATATCGAGCTTATCGCACGCTGAGAAAAATCATGGTTGCAAATCGCACTGTCTAAAATCGCCTGCTCTTTTTTTCCAAACTGACAGAATTCCAAAACTTCATGAGGAGAAAGCCTTGCGTTCTTTTTTCCCTGCCGTTCACGCTGAATCAAAACCGCGTCCGCCACAGCTTTTCTAAGCTCAAAAGTTGAGTGCCTGTTTTCCACAGATTCTTCACCAAGATTTTGAATTTTTTCGCAAGATGAACAGTTAATTTGTTCCGTGCAGATTTCGCATGGATGCCGCTGCGTTTTTTGCACAACGGTAACACTTTCTGAGGGATTGTCCACCTGAACCCGTATGTCGATTCTATCAAGAAGAGGGCCTGAAAATTTCCGCCAGTACAGCTCAACGCTTTTCATCGAACAGAGGCATATTTTATTGGAACTTCCGTAATTTCCGCACGGACAGGGATTTGTTGCAACAAGCAGCTGAAACTGAGCCGGATAAACCGTAGTTCTTCCCGCCCTGCTGATTGTTATGAATCCAGTCTCAATCGGAACGCGAAGCATTTGAAGCACCGATGTCTTGAATTCCGCCGCTTCGTCCAGAAAAATGACACCGTTATGAGCCAGTGAAATTTCTCCTGGCCGCGACTGGTGCCCGCCACCGCACATGCCCTCAATTGAAGAAGTCTGATGAGGCATTCTGAACGCAGGAATTCGCACAAGCGGTTCGTCAGGCCGCAAAAGCCCCGCTATCGAGTGAATTCTTGTCGTGCTTTGAGCTTCTTCCACCGTAAGCAAAGGCAGGAGTGCAGGGAATCTGCTCATCGCGAGAGTTTTTCCACAGCCAGGTGGTCCGTATGCGAGAATGTTGTGCCCTCCGGCTGCCGCAATCTGAAGAGCGCGCACAAGTTTTTCCTGACTCACGATTTCCGCAAATTCAAGATTCGGGTCTTCTTCCGGAAAAAGCACACCGTTCACATTTACGCTGCCTTTTGGAATAAAAAAACGGTCGTCAGCATCATTTTTCCCTGTAAAAAGTTCAGGCTTAAAAAGCGCAGAAAATGCTTCCTCAAGATTCTCTGCTCCGTAGACTTTTACGCCCGCAACTTCACGAGCTTCAGCCGCATTTGCGCCCGCGACAATACATTTCGTGATTCCAGCCTGAAGCGCAGAACTGACAGCCGCATGAATTGCACGAACGGGCCTTAATGCTCCAGAAAGTTCAAGCTCACCAAGAACAAGTACAGGCTCATCCAGAAGACTTTTTTCGTCTGAATCCGAGCCGCCACCTTCCCGATAATTTTTCTGCGCGACAAGAACGGCAAGCGCAAGAGCCAAATCAAACCCTGAGCCTTCCTTTTTTAAATCAGCAGGTGCAAGAGAAATCAGAACCCGCTCCATCGGAAAATCAAAACCCGAATTCCGGATTGCAGACTTCATCCTTTCGCGTGATTCCTTGACAGCTCCATCTGCCAGTCCAACAATATCCACAGCCGGAATTCCTCGTCGCAAATCGACCTCAACTGTGACCAGTGCCCCTTCGTATCCAAAAGGTGAAAAAGAATAGATTGTCATATTCAACTCCATTGTTTTAAGTTACGCCTTTTTCCAGCGTTTATTATTTATTTGAAAAAAAAATCACTTTTCGGCAATCTCTATGAAAAAAAAAATTAAAATAATCGAAAAAATTTTACGAATTTGAAATTCCGTAGTATACTTAATTCAAGAGAGATTAATTCTCCGCCGTTTGAAGAGCTTCGTCGTAAGTTCGTGGCAAAATATCTTCTATAAAAGGAGCTTTAAAATGACTAAATCAGTTTCGGCCGTCGGCTTTGTATTTGAAGAAAAACAATCTGATATGATTGAGAAAAAACTTTCACGAATCAGCTATGCTGATGATTTAATCGTAGATTTGATTCTTCGCGTAAAGCACGACAAAGCATATAGTTTCGACTGTACAGTAAATTTCAAGTGGGGAGCACAGGGACATGTTGCTTCTGAAGATTTCGACTTTGGAGCCGGATTAAACAAACTTATGGATGTTCTTGATACAAAAGTCAAGAAAGAAAAAGACAAAATTCAAGAAAAAAAATAGAGATGTTCGGGAACTTCAGTTTTAAGAACACCTTCCGTTAAAAATTGAGTTTTTTCAGCCTCGCACTACGCGGGGCTTTTTTGTTAAAAATGTGTGGTTTTTTAGCAAATTTGCTTGCAATTTTTGCTTACAAAATGTATAGTGCTATACATGGCAGATAAAGTCTTTACCGTATTGGATTTGCTCGATATGGAACTTCCTGAACACAGTCAGCTGCACCTCAAGTGTATTGGCGGTCGTGCCAGTCTGTCCAATGTTATCACGGCACCTGAAGTAAATCGTCCGGGTCTTGCTCTTACAGGTTTTTTTGATTCTTTTGCCCGTGGTTGCGTTCAGTTGTTCGGTGCTACAGAAAGTGCTTATCTCAAAAAGCTTTATGATGAAAATAACACACAGTCTCTTGCGCAGATGTTTGAGTACGGAATTCCATGTGTAATTTTTGCGCGCAACATCATTCCATCAGACGATTTTATCAATCTTGCCGAAGCATCTGGTTGTGCAGTTTTAAAAACAGAGCTTGAAATAACCGAATTTCAACTTCGTTTGCTCCGTGTTTTCTCAAATGTGTTCGCACCCAAAAAAACACTTCACGGAGTTCTGGTCGAAGTCTATGGTATCGGCATTCTGCTCACAGGTCATTCAGGCGTTGGTAAGTCAGAATGTGCTTTGGAACTTGTAGAACGCGGTCATCGTCTTGTTGCAGACGACATTGTTGAAATTCGCTGCGTAAACGGCAATTCCATCTTAGGTCAGGGAGCAAATAAGCTCATCAGTCACCACATGGAAATCCGTGGTTTAGGCATCATCAACATCGCACAAATGTATGGTGTCGGTTCAATCCGCGAACAAAAAGAAATTCAGCTGGTCATTCGTCTTGAAGAGTGGGATAACGCAAAGGTTTACGACCGTGTTGGCAATAACATGGAAACGCTTGATTTTCTTGGCGTACGGGTTCCGACTATCGAAATCCCGGTAAAACCTGGACGAAACCTGCCAATCATTATCGAAGCTGCTGCCATGAACGAACGATTGAAGTTCCGTGGCTACAATTCAGCACGCGATTTCAACCAGAACATCCTTAAATGGATTGAAACTGGTGAAGTCCAAAATACTTACTACGGAATCGACGATTCATACTAGTAAGTTACCTTTCGGGGAATTATTGTCCGCATCAGCGGAATCAAAATAAGGCACATAGTTTAAATGGAGAATATTTTATGACAGAGAAATTTTTAACAGTTCTTAACAGGGCTGGAATTCATGCCCGCCCTGCCGCTCTTATTGCACAGACGGCAAACAAATTTTCATCAGAAATCACAATCGAAAAAGATTCTGCATCTGTTAATGCAAAATCAATCATGGGTGTGATTACAATGGCTGCAGGTTACAATACACAGCTTATTCTCCGTGCCGATGGTGAAGATGAAGCGGCAGCTGTAGAAGCTATCGTCCAGCTTTTCGAAAGCAAATTTGAAGAAGACTAACAGAAATCCATCACAGGAGATTTTATGAAACAGATTACAGAACGACAGCAGGAAGTTTTAGATTTCATATCGGGTTTTACAAAAGAAAATAACTACCCGCCTACAGTCCGCGAAATCGGTGAACATTTTGGTATTTCTCTTCGTGCTGTTCAAGACCATATCGGTGCATTGCAGAAAAAAGGTTTTTTGGCTCAGACTCAAAAAAGAGCACGCTCTCTCAGCGTTATTTCAGGTGCAAATTCACGACCAGAAACTTTCGTAAGCAGAGTTCCGCTTTTGGGTACCGTAGCTGCAGGAAAGCCGCTTCTCTGTGAAGAAAATCTCGACGGATATGTAAATCTGACAGAACCTTTTGTCCGACCAGGAAAAAGCTATTTTGCACTTCGTGTCCGTGGTCAGAGCATGATTGAAGCAGGAATTCTTGAAGGAGATTTGGCTGTTGTCGAGCAGGCACAGACGGCTGTTGACGGACAGATTGTTGTTGCAGTCATCGATAACGCAATCACTCTCAAACGCTTCTACAAAGAAGCTGACAGAGTTCGCTTGCAGCCAGAAAATTCAGCTTTCCAGCCGATTTACTCAACAGAAGTTACAATCGTTGGAATCCTTTCAAATATCGTCCGCACATACTAGTTTCTCTGCATTATAAGTGCTGATTTTTGACGGGCATGGCTTCTCCAATTTACCTTTACACAGGACCTGAAATCGGAAATCGAAACGAACAGGTCGAGGCAATAAAAGATTCTCTTGTAAAAAAATATGGCGATATTGACAGCTATCTTATTTATGCTTCTGATTCAAAAGATGGCAAAATCGAAGACATCATCGCAAAATTGCAGACAGAATCTCTTTTTGTTCCAGCAACTTGTGTTGTCTTGCGGGAAGCCGAACTTGTCAAAAAAAAGGACGAAATAGAGCTTATAGCATCCTGGCTAAAAGGTGCAAAAGAATCATCTTGTCTGATACTTGTTTCAGATGAAATATCGGTAGATTCAAAGCTCGACAAACTTGTTCCCAAAGAGCACAAGCAGATTTTCTGGGCAATCGATGAAAGCCGCCTTGGTTCATGGCTTCAAAACTATCTTCGCAAAAACGGTTACTCAGCAGAAAGCGATGCACTTGATTCAATCCTTGAGCTTACGGAAAATAACACAGAGGCACTTCGCACAGAGTGTGACAGATTCTTCCTTTGTTTTCCAAAGGGGCATTTAATCACTTCTGATGATGTCGAGCAGATTCTGGCACATAACCGTGAAGAATCAGCATTTACGCTCTTTGATTCAATGGCAAATCCAAGCGAGTCTCCTTCAACCAGACTGGAGAACGCACTTTCCATCCTTCAAAAAATTCTTCTCACCAAAAATAACAGCCCTGTCATGATTCTCGCAGGACTTTCATCATGCTTCAGAAAACTTGAACTTTGGCATTCAATTCATGCCGGAGGAGCATATTTAGACGATTTCGCCTTAAAAACAAAAGGCTTTTCGAGCAAGACTTCACGCAATCAGTACGCCCGTGCTTCACGGGTATGGAATTTCGGTCAGTGCGCGGCCATTCTTGCTTCAATAGCCACCTGTGACACAGAAATCCGCTCATCAGGTTCAGTTTTGCAGGACACACAGCTTTCAGTTCTTATTTATGAAATTGTAATGAAAAATGGTGCCCGTTCTGCAAAATACGAATTCTAGTCAATTCACGAAATTTCAATAGAATTAAGCAAATCACGCAAATTTTTGAGCTCTTCTGCAGTGAGCGTTAATCCTTTTCCCATTTTTTGATGGTCAGCCGACCAGCTTCTGAGGTCATACTTCGCAGGCTTACCATTCCATGAAATTTTGTTAAGTTCAAGATTCCAGCCGCCGCTTCCTGGAGCTACAGTCAGGTGTTCGCCAATAAAATCATAAGTAAAATTTTCTGCCATAAAAAACTCCTTAAACTGGAACTTCGATTGTTGGAAGTTCCTCTAATTCAGTATACCCCCAGCCTTCACGAAATGCACGAGTTTTTTTGAAATGTCAAAAATCACTGAAAAATCCCTAAACAAGACGCTTTATATTTATTGCTTATGATTGGTTTCTACTTTATAATAGTATTTAAAATACCGATGAATTAAAAATAGGAGGCATAAGTGAAAAGGTATCTATTTACATTAATTTGTGCTGCTTCAATTATTCCATTTATTTCCTGCGGTTCTACTCCTACTGTCGAGCCAGAACCACCAAAAGCTGAAGAACCGGCTCCTGTCGTTGAAGAGCCAACTCCAGAACCTGAGCCGGAACCACAACCACCGGCAGAAGATTTTTCTCAGGCAAATGAAGCACTTCTTGCACAAGCCGATTCTGCTCGCGCAAAGGCAATCGAAGCTGGTGCAGAAAAGTATTTCCGTGATGTCCTTTCCGCAGATGACAAATTCTATGAATCTGTAAAGGCTGAAATCAAGGCAAATCCGACTGCCGACCATTCTGAAAAAATCAAAGAAGTCATCGTTCGTTACGAGGCTCTCGCTACTGCATCTCTCGCAAAAGAAATGAAGCTTAAAGCTGACGAATTCGGTCTTGCAGATGCTGATGCAGAAAAAGCACTCTCTGACTTTGAGGCTTCAGAAAACGGAAACGGTATGCGCGAAAATGCAGACAAGGCTCTCAGTGCTTATTCTGCTCTTCTTCTTAAAAAACTTGGCGAAATGGCAAAAACTGAACGCTCTGCCGCACTTGAAGCAAAAAAGAATGCTGACAGCGTAAAAGCCGGCGTTGCTAAAAAAACAGAATATGCCGAAGCATCAGCAACTTTCAAAAAGGCTGATTCATCTTTCGCTTCAAAAGATCTTGAAGGTGCATACAAAGGCTATCGTTCTGCAAAAAACGCATTCACAAAACTCTATGAACTGATTGCAGAAAAGCGTGCCGCAGCACAGGCCGCAATCGAGCGAGCCAAAAAGCGCGTTGCTGAAGCAGAAAACTACACAAAAGAAGCAGATACAATTGCTCCTCTTGAAAACGAAGTTGCAGGAATCGAAAAAGAAGATGCCGTTCTTCTCGAATCAGATAATTTTGCAAATCCGGAAGACGCCGTAATCGATGTTGAAAGCAGTGATGAAGCAAAAGCCGCAGCCGCAATCGATAAAGCAATCAATGATGCAGCTGATGCCATTCAAGGAGATGTAAAATGAAAAAGTTTTTATCAATAATACCGCTGATTTTCATCTCAATTTCTGCTTTTTCCGCAAGTTACAAAAACAATACATATCAGAAACTTGCAGATGAATACACCCGCAAAGCACAGAATGCGCTTGATGCCGGCGAATATATTCTTGCAGAAGAATATGCTGCAAAAGCAGAAGAAAATGCCCGCCTTTCAGAAGAATTCGTAAAGAAAATGCTCGCAAAGGCTGACTGTGATACAGTAATGAAACAGGCTTCCAAAAAGCTTGATTACGCAAAAAGCATAAACGCAGAGCGGAATTTTCCGATGGCTTACTCTTCTGCACAAAAAGCATTTGCAAGTGCACAGGAAGCCTATAATGGAGAAGATTATATTTCTGCCACAGCATTTGCCCGACAGGTTCTTGATGCCCTTGCAGACATCAGGGAAATCACTCCTCTTCCTGAATTCTATGTTGTACGCCCGTGGGCCGAAACAAAAGACTGTTACTGGAATATTTCAGGTCGGCCTTATGTTTATGACAACCCTTTGCTTTGGGAAAATCTTTATCAGGCAAATAAATCAAACATGCCGAAGCCGAATGATCCGAACCTCATTCTTCCAGGCATGAAGATGAAGATTCCAAGCATCACCGGAGAATACAGAGAAGGCGTTTATAATCCTTCCAAAAAATACGATCCGTATTCAGCTAACCGCTAAAAACAAAGCCCTTTCCGAAACAGCAATCCAAAAAGCTTTCAGGAAAGGGCTTTTTCTTTGACACGGCTTTTATTCTTTAAAAAGCTTGTATTTTAACAGAGCACTCATCATCAGTGCATGGGGATATTCTTCACTTCCAATCTTTGAATACACTTCTTCACACGGAATCAGCATATATTCCACAAATTCATCTTCATCAAGATTTTGTTTCCCAACCGATTCCAAATCCTCTGCCGCAAAAAAATGAACGCGGTTTTTCATGAGAGCCGGATTAGGATTCGCACATCCCAGATAAGTCAGTTTACCAGTCTTGTATCCGGTTTCCTCTTCCATTTCACGCCTTGCCGCATCTTCGGGCTTTTCACCGCGATTGATGACACCACCAGGAAATTCAATGCTCAGGGTATTGTTTCCGTGCCGCCACTGCTTCACCATCAAAAACTTTCCGTCAATTTCAGGAACAACAATTACCCAATCAGGAGCATCCATAATCACATAATGCCCCACATCGCCCTTAGGAGAAATCGAAGTCGTTTCATTCACGGTAAAAACAACCGTCTCCAACAACTTTTTCTCGCTTTCCCGCTTCCATTCAAGTTTTTTGTTTCCGTTTTCGCTCATATTTTTCCCTTTAAATAAATCAGTTTGCTTTGCTATTCATTATAACACGATTTCGATTCTTTAGAAAAAACATTTTCGCTTTTGTAAAGGTTTCACTCGAATTTTTCACCCGGTTTTTCTTCCATGCTTTCGATTTCGGCTTTAAGGGTTTCTTCGAGAGCCTTTTCATAACCTGTCAAAGCTGCGAACGGAAGAAAGATTTTTGCCCGCTGACTTACAGGCATTCTCGGGTGATTAAAATCCGGTTTTTCTGGTGGCCACTTTGTATTGATGATGTCATCGTAATTTTTCATGCCTTGTGACCTCCAATCTGTTTGTTTCTTTCGATAGTCATTGCGCTTTCCTGCAAGTTCGTTCCTTTTAGAATCGCATTTTTCCCGAATTTTTTGATGATTGCAAGCCGAGCTTGTTGCAGGCTCTCTTCTTTTTTGTCAGAAATATTTTCTTCGATATCGTCAAAAAGACTTGCTTCCCTTTCCGACTGATTTTTGATTCCGTTTGCCGAAATATTGAATCGCCTGACCTTCAAAGCAGGATTCACGATGCGCTCATAAAGACTCACAAATCCTTCCGTTATTGCTTTTGAAGAATTGGTGTCATCGCCCACAAAAATTGAACCGTGAGCGGGCTTGGGAACAATCCTGCCGTAAAAGTCTTTTACAAACTCTCCGTCAAAATTTTCAGGGATTCCTTCGATATCATAACCGACCTGAAGAGTCACCGTGCTTGTAACGAGATTCTTTTCAAACAAATCCAATGCCAAAAGTTCCGCCATCTCCCTGATGATGATTTTTCCTTCTTCAAAAGAATAAGGACGCTGGAGAACCTGACCGCTGGTGAGCGATTTCGCAGTGCTTTTGTAGCTCTTGATGTCCTTCATGCCCACATTCTCGTACCCCCATGCGTGGTCAATAAGAATTTCCGCATCAATTCCAAACTCATCATAAAGAAGATTGGGATTCCTGAGCGAAGTGCGGGCGATATCTCCCATAGTGAAGATGAATTTTTTCTCCAGACGGCGCGCAGTTCCCTTGCCAATCCGCCAGAAGTCAGTGAGAGGCGTGTGATTCCAAAGATTTTTTCGGTAAGTCATCTCGTCAAGCTCAGCGATTCGCACGCCGTCTTCATCCGCCGGAATATGCTTCGCCACAATATCCATCGCAATTTTACAAAGGTAAAGATTTGGCGCAATCCCCGCCGTTGCCGTGATTCCAGTTTCAGAGAGAATGTTTTTTATGACTTTAATCGCAAGGGAGTGGGCATCAGTTTTGTAAAGCGTAAGGTATGAGGTTGCATCAATAAAGACTTCATCAATAGAATAAACATGAATGTCATCAGGAGAAAAATATTTGAGATAGATGTTGTAAATTCGCGCAGAATACTGAATGTAAAGAGCCATGCGGGGAGGAGCCGTGATGTATTCCAGTTCCTTCCCAGTCTGCCGTTTGATTTCACGAGCCTTAGCCTCTACCTCAAAAAGCCTGCTCCGCCCGGAAAGCCCATAAGCCTTTAAAGCCGGAGTGACCGCAAGACAAATCGTTTTGCTGGAACGGCTTGAATCAGCGACCACAAGCTT
>NZ_CAMHSK010000026.1 GCF_946187725.1 uncultured Treponema sp. | reverse complement strand
CCATTACGCATATAAATAATATTCAATTGCTTCAAGACTTTTCTAAAGACGAAGGGGAAGAACTCGACATCGGAAAATGTCAGAAACTTCTCAATATGATGTGCAAATACTATTGGTGTGCTGGCTGGATTTGCGAACCGCCACATTTACCAGTTGACAGTATCAATTTAGAATCTTTGGAAAGCGATAAAACAGAATATGAAAATTTAAAATCCACTCTAGGTATCACAGGAAAAAATAAAATAAAGTGGACAAACGATATTTCAAAAATAAAAAAATATGAATTCATAATAAATGCTTTTTCTAATTTTGCAAAATCACAAGGTTATGATTCCGTAGCCGTTTGGGAACTGTGTAATTGGAAAAGGAAATCAAACCAAGAATAAAGCCATAACAGGAGGAAAATAATATGGCAAGAGAAATGGAATATGTCGGCACTATTAAAAAGTGTCCGAATTGTGGAGCTGAATTGCAGAGTTTTACAAGTATTTGTCCTAGTTGTGGGCATGAGCTTAATGATAATCGTGTGAATGAATCTGTAAAAGATTTTTTTGAAAGACTTACAGATTTGTATTCAGAAGAAGATATGCAAAATCTGATTGAAAATTATGTTGTTCCAAACACAAAGGAATCAATCCTCGAATTCTATGTGCTTGCGGCTTCTTTAATAAAAACAAATGTAAATCCATTTACAGCCGAAGGTAAAAGAAATGCCCGCCAAAATGAAATTTGGAGAGCAAAGTTAAATCAGCTTTCTATGAAAGCAAAAATAGCACTTGCTTCCGACCCAGACGGACTTGCAAAAGTTGCGATGATTCAAAAAGAAGTTGATTCGGCAACAGCAAAAGCAAAGAAAATGAAAACCGGTATAATTGCCGCAATTACTGGTGCAGCTGCAATTATTGTTGTTTCATTGATATTTGCTCATATAAGTATTACTGGCGGATTTATAAAAATTCCTAAAGAGACATTTATTCCTGCTGAAAATGTCACTTTAATGGGAGATGCATCCAAATATTTTAAAATTGGCGGTAACGGAATAACTCTTTATTATGGGGATGACACAGGTGATGAGCTTCCTAGAATTTCAGGACAACTGGTTGCACAAGGCGACATAAAAGCTGAGGTTGAAAAACAATATAAGGATTTCTTGGCTATGAAAAAATGGAATGCCAAAGATTGTACAACAAAGTTGCATTGGAATGGAGGTTATTTTAATGATGTATTTATATCTATAAAATCTGATATAGAAACACAAGACTGTCCTTTTATCGCTGAAATTTCAGGATTTGGCGATGCTTTAATGCTAAAAGATGCTTATTTTTCTTTTTTTCAAATTTTAAAGATGACTATTAATGGAAAGCATCCTACAAAAAGATATAAGATGGCAATCGCAAATATTATGAATGCTAAAACCTGTAGAATAAAAATAGGATTTATCCTAACTGTCAAGAATGAAACATTAAAAGCAGATTTATTAGCGGCTGGAAAAAGCAGAGAAGAGGCTGAAAAGCGCGAGGTTACTTGGGACGATATATATATTAAATAATCAAGGAGAAAAACAAATGGGCATATTCAACAAAAAAAATGAAGGCGGCTTAATGGATGTTATCCGCTGTGACGAGCCGACATACCTTATCTGGAAGTGGCGGCCAGCTGGAGCCGTTGATGCAAACTCAACCAAAAAAGAAAACGCAATCCGCTACGGCTCTTCTTTACGTGTAAAGGACGGCGAGGTTGCGGTTTTTGTTTATCCTCAGAAAAGCGGTGCAATGCAGGACTATATCGAAGGACCTTTTGACCAGACGATTAAGACAGCAAACTTTCCTGTGCTTTCTTCTATAGTTGGGGCGGCATTCGGCGGGGCAAGTCCTTTTCAGGCGGAAATCTACTTCATCAATCTTGCGGGAATCATTCAGGTAAAATTCGGAGTTCCGTTTTTTGATGTAGCTGACGCACGAAATACAAACTTTACGGTTCCTGTTGCAGTCCGAGGTTCAATCAATTTCAGAATTAAGGATTACAAGGAATTCATAAAGCTTCACAGGCTCATTGATTTTGATTTGGAAGCTTTCAAGCTCCAGATTCGTGATGCGGTCTGCAATTATGCAAAATCAATCGTAGCAAACATTCCTTTTGATTTGGGGATTCCAGTCATTCATTTAGAAAGAAAAAATTTTGAAGTAAGCAATACTTTGACATCTGCTCTGCAAGCCCGTCTGTCGAATGAATTTGGAGTTACTGTCACTTCGGTTGATGTAAGCGACATTGAGCTTGATAAGGAAAGCGAAGGCTACCGTGAGCTTAAGGCTGTCACCACGGATATTATCAGCGACCAGGAAAAAGCAAAGAGCGCAATCAGCATTCATCAGATGGAGCGCATGGCAGACATCAATATGGACGAATACCAGCGTGCGGCCCGTCTAGGAACAGAAAGTGCGAACCTTGCGGCTCATCAGATTGACCAGGCGACACGAGTGGGACTTGCGGGTGCTGAAGCACTTGGAAAAATGGGAGCGGCTGGCGGTCTTGGCGTAAATCTCGGAAATGGGGGTGGCTTTAACCCCGCAAGCATGATGGCCGGAATGGCAATGGGCGGAGCAATCGGTCGGAATGTTGCAGGAATGATGAACAACGCTCTGGGCGGACTGAATCAGCAAGTTCCACCGCCGCCACCAAAGCAAGATGGCTACAATGTTGCTGTAAACGGACAGAGCACAGGACCCTATCAACTTGCAACGCTTTCTCAGATGGCGGCAAATGGCCAGCTCACGCGAGAAAGTCTTGTCTGGAAAGCAGGCATGGCAAACTGGATGGCGGCAGGGAATGTGCCGGAGCTTTCTGCTATTTTCGGGCAGGCAACTCCGCCAGTTCCACCGATTCCGCCTGTGCCACCAGCATTGTAAGGAGTTCTTATGAAAATAAATTGGATTGTGCTTTTAATTTCACTCGGCATTGCAGCCCTTGCTGGCTACGGATTTTACGCGGGAACATCGAACCTGTTTCTGACATTCGGCGGCGGAGGATTCCTTTTCCTCACGCTTTTCGGGCTTTTTGCGGTGTCGTTCGGGCGTGGGAGTGCGAACATAAAGGCACTTTCGCTCGTATTCTTTGTGCTTTCGCTCGCTGAACATTTGCTTTTTGCCTTCAAAGGCTTCAAGCAGGCTCCGTACATTGTCATCACAGGCATTTTGTTTTTGCTTTATCTGATGATTTTTTATGCGGTTGCAAAGGGTTTGAAAGAATAAAGGAAACTGCTCATGACGAACGAAAAATCAGACAACAACATCAATGAATCTCAACCCCAAAATCTCCAAGAACTCATAGATTCCACCCCCGAAAACGGCATTCTCAAACTTGAAGCTAGCGTTTATAAAGGTTCTTTTTCAATAGAATCAAAAATCACGCTACAGGGTAAAGGATTTTCGGACAAGGATGATTCTCTTGCAAATTTAAAAACGATTATCGTTGTTCCTAAAAATGAACCTATCGTCATAAGTGGTGCGGCAACGCTTGAAGGAATCGTTTTTATCGGCGAAAAATTTTACGAAAAACACAAAAACCGCATACAGAGCGAAGTCATACCGTATCAGCTTGTGAGCGACAAAAACACGGAAAAGCGCGAAAGGGCCTACAAGCTTCATCAGAAATATATGGAAGAATTTGAAGAATATTCAAGTAATCACGAACGGGATAAGCTCTACGAAATTGCAGAAAATGAGCTTGATAACGCACTTTTGCGTATAGAATCTGATGGGGTGGTGCTCCGTAAGGTTTGTGTTGCAGGTTCGCCGTCAAACGGAATTGTTGTCGCTGACAAGGCGGAATTTTCTTGTGTATATGCTGTCAAAAATCAGTTTACGAATCTTGTAGTAAAGGGTGGGGCAGAAGTTAGTTTTACCCCTATAAACGAACGCGGACTTTTGCAGAATTCATTTTCTTATTCGTTCAGAGCATGGGGAATCCACTGTAACGGAAAAATCTTTTTGCCAGACAGCGAATCTGAAAATGAAACAGGTCTTTATGCCGACTGCAATATGCTGCAGGGAGTCTGCTTGAACGGCAAGATAAACGCAGAAAAAGCACTCTCGGGGAAAATATGTGCACGTTTCAATTTTGGAAATGGTTTTGGCATATATGAAAAAGCAACTGCAAATCTAAAACAGATTTATCTTAATGAAAACACATACACAGCTCTTATTCTTGATGAACAGGCTTGTCTTACAGTAGATAATATTGATTCACGCAATAATGGTGGCGGTGGAATTGAAGTTTGGGGAGCTTCGAATCTTCATGCAGGTTTGGCGTGTTGTGTCAGCAATAAAGAAGAAGGTATCGTCGTTGCAGAAAAAGCTAAACTGCATGCCGAAGAAATCTTGCTTACGGAAAATCATGGTGAGTTCGGAGGGCTTTGCGTACAAGATGATGCTGTCGCAGAAATTGAATCATTCGAGTCTTATGAAAACCAGCTTGGATTTTTTGTGACGAGCAATGCAAAACTGAAAATTATCGGCGAAGAATCTAAAGTTTATGATAATGAAAAAGGCCATTGCAAATTAGAAAGAAATGCAGTTGCAGAATTCACAAACATCAGTTTCTTTCACGAAGCAGAAGAAAGCGGTTACATTCCCATGGCAGATGATACTGTGGGAAAACTCTTTGTTTCGGAAAATGCAAACGCGAAGTTCAATAACTGCTATTTCTATAACAGTCCAAGTGAAGAATATGTTGTTTATGTTAAAGATTCTGCTTCACTTGAGTTTGATTCCTGTCATTTTGGCATAAAACCTGAACAAGGTGATTATGATTTAAAAGATACAAAAATTCACAGCGGAATCTGCGCATCGGGGAATGCTTCAATCACGCTTGAAAACACAATAGACATTAATTGCAAAGTGAAACATTTTATAAAAGTAGAAAAGTCTGTTAAAATCACAGATGACGGTTCAAACGATAAAGCAACCGTAAAGCGCACCGCAGGAACAAAAAAGTGAAAAATGGTGAGTTTGTCATAAAACAAAAAACTCGAATCTCAAATCTCGCATTTCTTTCAAAACACACCGGCGAGCCATATTTGTACGACTTGCCGATGTGGGATGGCGTAAATCACAACTCTGTGTTCGTGTTTTTGCAAAAAGATGATGTAAGGGCTTTTCTTTCTGCAAACGGAATTTCTGCCCCAATACTAGACCGCATTACCGAAGAAGATTTACGTGATGAAAAAATCCATCGCAAGCTGGCAATTATGGAAAAGCAGGATGAGTTTATCAAAGAAAAAATTTTATGCCCGATTTTTACTTCACCTGTCATACATAACTTGTTTCAGCATCCCAACGAAGAAATTCCGAATCATGATATTCTCCATTTGAAAAATTCCGCTGTTCAAGGCAATTTTCTTTCCTTACGTAATCCATTCGATATTCAGCACCTTACAGGACAAATGGCAGAACTCCAAGGTGAACTTTACGAAGTTAGAAAAGGACAATTTGTGATGTATATTTACTTTCTATAATCTGTCTTCTGTCGACCAATATAACGCTATAATACAATTTTTTTTTACACTACACTATTGTTTTTATTTCAGTTCCTTGTACATTCCATTACATAATCATGATATTCTTTTGTTGTTGCCATGCGCCCTCCGGTTTTATTGCATAAGGTTAAATGGACAGAATCATTCCTTCAGCATTGTCTTTGAATCCCAGACTTTTATAAAGCGGATGTCCCATTTCTGTTGCATCAAGGCTGATTTCTGTTACGCCGCGATTTTTTGCCTCGTCAATCAAAAACTGAACCATCATTTTTCCAACGCCTTGCCTTCGGAATTGGGCTCTGGTGTAGACATTCATGAGATGCGCACGCTTTCCTGTCGGATGTGAAAATGTCGGCATAATAGTAATGTAGCTCAGTGTTGCGCATCCTGCAATTTGCTTTCCGTCCATTGCAAAAACAGTCGTCTGAGCGCCATTTAGAAAATATTCCCGGCTATATTCAATCAAATCGTTACTGAAGTTCTCATTTTCTTTTAAATTGTTCACGATTCTAAGCATTTCGAGCCTTATTTCCATAAGAGCATCAATATCTTTGTCAGTAGTCTTTTTGATTTCCATCATTTGTTTATGTCCTCCTTAACGGGCACACGCGCCTGCTGCATATAATGTCATAAAACGGTGCCAGACGAATTGACGATAAATCTTTGCTGTAAATAAGAGAGCTGTTCTTTATATGATTGTCAGTATTTCCAATTATGTAGTTAAAAACGGCATTATGGACTTTTCAATCCGCCAATTATGCGTGAAACATCGTCAAAATTTCTATCAAAACGTCTGGTTTATACCATTTACCAGAAGCTTCATCATAATACAATCCGACTTTTCCAGATGCTCCAGTCAGAGAAAGATGGCTTTTAACAACTATTTCAGCTGATTTACTTGCACCTTCTTTAGCAAGCGCCCTGATTTCTTCAATAGACAGAGGTGTATAACCTGACTTTACAGTAGGTTTGTCTTCATCAATAAGTCGTTCGGCTTTATTTATTCGTTTTAAGTATAATTTAGCCGAACGGCGTTGTCAATGATTGTTTAATTTATTAGTTCAGGCAATACTGTTGACCCTGCTTTCATCTTGCTGTGATTTTGTAGCTAAATGTCTTACACAAACTTTCAAAATCTGCTAAGATAATCTCACTTTTCAATAGATTGCCTAATCTTATTAAGAGCGGATTTCCGCACCTTTCTATGCTCATGCGCAAGGTCTTTGCGCAGTTATAATGCAATCACATTTATATTCTGGAGTTTCGTATGCCAAAATCTTTGGGACAGGAAATTCTTTTTACCATTCTGATGGTATTTGTTATGGTTTATGCAATGATTTGTTACAACATTGCACTCGCAACGGGCGGAATGACTAATTCAGTGTTTTTGCTGGCTTTCCACGAACTGCCGATTATGGCGCCGGTCGCTTTCGTCCTTGATTTCTTTATTGTGGGTCCAATCGCCAAGAAAATCACTTTTTCTAAGTTTGATGTGAAGGCTGTAAATCCTGTTTTCATCATCCTTTCGATTTCAATATGTTCTATCTGGCTGATGTGTCCGCTCATGAGTCTTGCCGCTACAATTCTTTTCAAGGGCGGTTTTCAGAAAGAAATGATTTCAATATGGCTCCAGACCACAGCTTTAAACTATCCGATGGCAACTTTCTGGCAGCTTTTAGTTGCAGGGCCAATTGTTCGTTCAATTTTCGGCCTGATTTTTAAGAAATAAGGCAAGGAGCGTCATTATGTTCAGACCAATGCGAAGATTCAAGCAGCAGATTCCAAACGAGAAATGCATCGAAATCCTCAAAACAGAAAAGCGGGGAATCCTTTCTTTAATCGGCGATGACGGATATCCTTATGGGATTCCGCTCAGTCACTACTACAATGAAAAAGACGGAAAACTTTATTTCCACGGGGCAAAAGAAGGCCACAAAATTGATGCAATCAAAAACTGCAATAAGGCAAGTTTCTGCGTTATGGACCAGGGCTTCAAAAAAGAAGGCGAATGGGCTTTGAATATCAACAGTGTTATTGCTTTTGGTAAGATTGAGCTGATTACTGATATCGAACAGGCAAAAGAAATCTGCACTCATCTTGTTCAGAAGTTTACGGATGATCCAGAATATCTTGAAAAGGAACTCGCCAACGCCTTGAGCCGCGTTCAGTGTTTTGTACTGACAATCGAACACATGACCGGCAAGCTGGTGAATGAGTCGTAGGGATTTTATTCCTTATATTTTCTTCAGTAAATCCGCAAGCGATGTTTTCTGCATTTCATCTTCCATGGCTTTCTGTGCCGAAGCCAAAGCCGGGTCAAGCACGAGATGAATCTTGCTTCCCACAGGACAGTTGTTATTCGGATTCGGGTGAAAATTGAAAACCTCGCGTTCTTCTTCGCCTTCGTTGATTGCGTTGTAAATATCAAGCAAGGTGATTTTTTCTGGTGTACGGGCAAGATGAGAACCGCCAACGCCTGCAGCAGTTTCAACAAGTCCTGCCTTCTGCAGCTGAAGGAGAATCTTTCTTATAATTACAGAATTTACGCCGGTGCTTGCAGAAATGAATTCCGAAGTAACGCGCATGTCTTTTTCAAAATACTGAATACATAAAAGTGTATGCACAGCCGCTGTAAAACGAACACTGATTTTCATAAGGCTATTTTACCATTTTCTTTAGAATTTCGCCAATGTCGTCATTTATACAGATTGAACGACTCGCAATTTCCTTTGGTGCAACAGCCTCACCAAAGTTCAGACAGGCATAAGTCGCATTCGGATTCTGAGCTGTCATCTGCCAGAAAGGATATTTTATGATTACAGGTGTATTTGCCCCTACTCCAAGTTCAAGAAAGAGAATTTTTCCACCGGCTGCAGCCCCTCTTGTCTTCAAAAAATTCTGATAGCGTTTAGCTGCCTTATGCCAGCCTTCATCTTCAACAAAGGTATCATCTGCACGAAGATTCATTGTAAGGCGGCTTCCATAATCCGGACATTTTGGAATCAGCTCAGACGGAATCTGCATTTTCAAGCTGCCACTTTCCGGCACCTGAAAGATTCCGTTTGAATCAAGTACAAATCCCTGGGCTTCAATAGCCTTCATTACCCACTCTTCGTTGTCATAGGTTTTGCCGTTTTTCCCGTCAACAGTCTGAAACAATCCATAGTCGCCCTGAGTATAAAAAAGCCGCTTC
Source organism: uncultured Treponema sp. (assembly GCF_946187725.1). Classification (GTDB taxonomy): domain Bacteria; phylum Spirochaetota; class Spirochaetia; order Treponematales; family Treponemataceae; genus Treponema_D. The sequence continues at coordinate 29,880 of NZ_CAMHSK010000026.1, read as the reverse complement.
TTGTCAAAACCTGCACGCTGAAACTGATGATCAACGTTTGTTGTAATTACAAAATAATCTTTTCCGCTCACAAGAGAAAGCAAATCGTCATAAACCTTTTTTGGAGGATTGATATAGCGGTTGAAATAAATGTGACGAGCCCACCATGCCCAGAGAGTCTCCTCATTTGGGAAAGGATAAAATCCACCGGAATAGATGTCACGGATTCCAAAGGCTTCTGCAAAATCAAAAAAATATTTCTGGAACCGCTCTCCACTGTAAGTCAGACCTGCTGCTGTTGAAAGCCCTGAACCCGCTCCAATGACGAGAGTATCACATTCAGATAGTGCTGATTTTAATTTTTCAATTTCTTTCATTCAAAACCCTCCTGTAAATTATCTCATCTTTCTCACTGAAAACATTGAACACAACCTTAATTTTATCACCGGTCTGATTCTTCCATTCCTGCACTGTTTCTACAGCAATTTCTGCGGCCCTGTCTGCAGGAAAACGGAACACTCCTGTTGATATACAGCAGAAGGCAATTGATTGGCATCCCTTTTCTTTTGCAAGGTTGAGACAACTCTTATAGCATGAAGCAAGTAAGTCGCAATCAGCCTGGGTGAGTTTTTCTCCCACAATCGGGCCGACAGTATGAATTACATATTTGCTCGGAAGATTGAAGGCCGGAGTGATTTTTGCCTGTCCGGTCGGCTCTTCATGCCCCTGCTTTTGCATGATGTCCGCACACACGGCCCGGAGCTGAATGCCCGCAAATGTGTGAATGCAGTTGTCTATGCAGGAGTGATTTGGATGCCAACAGCCAGTCATTCCGCTGTTTGCCGCATTTACGATTGCGTCAACTTTGAGTGTAGTGATATCACCACGCCAAAGATAAAGGTCGCCCACAAGAGGTGACAAATCAGCGATGTCCGTAATCCCTCGCGAACGATTTTCTTCGGCCAGGTATTCATTCTGAACGCGTATAAACTCTTCGCTTGCAGGAACAGGAGGACGAACATTCACAAGAGAGCGAAAAAGATACTTCTGCTCATCATCAGAGCAAGGAAGTTCGATGTCCTTATACTCAGGTTTTTCTTGAAAAAGATATCTGATTAAAAATTCCCTTCGTTCTCTTTGTGTCATACTGCACTTCCTGCTTTGCCTGCACGCGCCCTAATTATATTATTCTCTTACAAGAGAAATTCTCTTCTGAATATTCTTGCCGTTCTTGATTTCTTCAACCATAGCTGCGGCATAATCTGCATAACTGATGATGCTTTCGCCTTTTGAATTGAGGGTAAGTTCTTCACCACCCCAGATCCACTTGCCTGTCTTTGGTGCGTCTGCCTGGAAGTCTCCTGCCGGGCTGATGTATGTCCACTGAACGTCATTGCGCTTACGCAAATCTTTTAGGGCAGCTGCCATAGCATTTGCAAGAGGCTTAAAGATATCCGGGAAATCAGGACCATCAGAAACGGTTGCTGTATGCTCCTTGTTCACATAAAGGCTTCCTGCACCACCAACAATTAAAAGACGAGTTTTTGTTCCAGCGAGCAAATCGCAAAGATGGTTGAGTGACTTTCCATGATTAGGGAGCTCTGCTTCTGTCCATGCACCAAAGGCATCTACAACAGCATCGAAACCTGCAATATCTTCTTTTGTGATTGCAAAAATATCTTTCTGAACAAAGTTTTTTGCATCGCTTTTGTTTTCTCCGCGTGCAAATCCTGTAACATCAAAACCAGCTGCCAAAGCTTCTTTTACAACCAGTTTTCCAACTTTTCCGTTTGAACAAATTACTGCTACCTTCATGTGTAACTCCTTGTGGGGTGTCCATCCCCAAATTGAAATGTTCTTCTGCACAACGGCAGACTCTCTTGTAAGTAGTTGTTCTTTTCGCCTTACAACTATAAATATACAGCAGCTTTGTTGTAATGTCAATAGAACATTGTAAAAAAAATGTTAATTTTTTAAATCTAGATTCTCTTAAAATACGCTCCGCCGTTCTACTTTCATACGCCAGGGATTGCAGGGGCGGCGTAGCCGTTCCGAAGGAATGGAGTGCGGTTAGCACGGAACCCCGAAAAGCCCGACCCTCGTGCCGGTTGCGCTTGTCGAAACCAGCACGAGGGTGGCGCCCTGTTATTTCAAATTAGTCTCAAAGAAGCTCTGCAATTTATCCCACGGAATGAAGTTGCCGTTTCCGCCGTCGTACAGGTCGCAGTGAGTTGCGTTCGGCACGATTAAAAGCTCTTTGTTTGCCGTGAACTTGCTGCCCTTAATCATGTCGTTGTAAGCAGTCTCGCCCATGTAGCGGCTGTGAGCTTTTTCGCCGTGGACGATGAGGACAGCCGAGCGGATTTCGTTGGAGTATGTCAGAAGGCTGGTGTTCATAAGACTTGTTGATGCGGTGCTTGCCCAGCCCATGTTTGAGTTGAGTGAGCGGGGGTGGTAGCCGCGGCCGGTTTTGTAGTAGTCCCAGTACTGGCTGAAGAACGTGTCTCCTTCGGGGCGCTGTTCTGGAAGTCCGCCTGCTGTGGGGTAGTTGCCATTTGCAAAGCTTTCCGTGCGGGCTTTGTTTACGGCGACTCTTGCCTGGTAGCGGGATTCCTCATTGTCGTTTTCGTCGAAGTAGCCTTTGTTTGCGATACGGCTCATGTCGTACATTGTCATTACGGCAGTCGCCTTGATGCGAGTGTCGATTCCAGCCACATTCAGAGCCATTCCGCCCCATCCGCAGATTCCGATGATTCCGATTTTCTCCGGGTCAACATTCGGAAGGTTCGAGAGATAGTCTACCGCTGCCTGGAAATCCTCTGTGTTGATGTCGGGGCTGTTCATGTAGCGTGGCTGTCCGCCTGATTCGCCAGTGAAAGAAGGGTCGAATGCGATGGTGAGGTAGCCTCGTTTTGCCATTTCGTGCGCATACAATCCGCTTGCCTGTTCTTTTACCGCACCGAAAGGTCCTGAAACTGCGATTGCGGCATATTTTCCGCCGGCAGGGGCAGTCTTTGGTGTGTACATATCAGCGGCGAGCGTGATTCCAAAATGATTTGTGAATGTGACCTTTTTGTGGCTAACTTTGTCAGACAAGGCGAAAGTTTTGTCCCATTTTTTCTCAAGCTTAAGTTTTTCCATTTTTACCCCGTTTTTCGCATCTTTGGCGAATCCATTTGAAAGTGAAGCCAAAGCGATTGCTGTGGCACAAAGAAGTTTAAAAGATTTCTTCATAGAATACCTCCGTGATGTTTTTAGAATACAATGAGCGGAGTCTTATATCAAATACTTTGTTTTTATAAATAATTATGCTTTTTAGGCATAGACTTCCAGAAAAGGCCTGTGTTACACTTTAGGTATGGAACTTCGTGTACTAAAATACTTCATCACAATCGCACAGGAACAGAATATCTCACGGGCGGCGGAAATCATTCATATCACGCAACCGACCCTCTCTCGGCAGATAATCGAGCTTGAGGACGAGCTTGGCGTTCAGCTTTTTGAGCGGAACCGTCAGAACCGAAAATTCATTCTGACTGATGAGGGCGTGCGCTTTTACAATTATGCGGTGCAGATTATGGAACTTTCTGAAAAATCAATCGAAGAGTTTCGGACTGATTCTTCGCAGATTTCGGGTAAAATTTATATCGGGGCTGGGGAGACAAAATCGCTTTTCAGCGTTGCGGATGCCTTCAAGAAAATCAGGGAAAGTCATCCGAAGATTGAGGTAAGCCTTTTCAGCTCAGATGCGAGCGTGATTTGTGAACGGCTAGACCGTGGCTTGTGCGACTTCGGCGTTTTCATCGGCTTTAAGAGCGTCGAAAAATACAATCACATTACGCTTCCACGGAAGGACCGCTGGGGACTTATCACACGCAAGGACAATCCGCTCGCCAAATACAAGTCGATAAAAAAAGAAAATCTACTGGAGCATTACGAGCCTTTTTTGTTTTCCGCTCAAGCAATAAAAAACCGCGAACTTTTGGACTGGTTCGGCGGTTCAATAGAAAAATATAATCTGATTGGAACTTATAATCTTTTGTATAATGCTTCAATTTTTACTGATGAAGGAATCTGCTCGTGCATCAGCCTTGAAGGAATTACCAGCACCACGGAAGAAAGCCCGCTTTGTTTTGTTCCGCTGGAGCCACCGATTTACAGTGAGGTGTATCTTGCATGGAAGAAAGACAGGGAGCTGTCCAAGCCAGCAAAGGTGCTTCTGGAAGAAATTAAGAAGAATTGCGGCTGAATTAACTTCAAGTTTTTTCCACATCATCAGTAGAATTAGCCCTCTTTTACTCCCCTCATTGGTGATTCAGTTAATTTTTGATATTCTGTCATTACTGGCACCGGGTAGGAATGCTTTAAGCATTCAGTCTCATCGTTAGGTCTTAGAAGATGGACAATCATTTTATAAGGAGCGTCCATTATGTTTTCATACATCTCTTCTCAAGCCTGTCTGCATAAGGGTTTTTTATTCCCTTTGAAAAATCGTAGTGATCTCTCATATTACCTTCCTCCATATTGTATGGTTTCCAGCGTATTTGTTAGTTTATTTTTCCATAATAGCGAGATAATTTTGAAATTATTAAATCTTCAAAATTCCTTCTGCCGTCAATTATCGTATGAACAATAATTTTATCATCTGAAATTTCATAAACTATTCTATAATTTCCTTGAATCAATTCCCGATATTGAGAAATTCCCTGTTTATCTAATTCAGGAACTATTCTTCCGCTTTTAGGATGCTCTTTTAATGACATTACATTCGATTCAAATTCAGAAATTACCTTCGAAACATAATTTTGGTTTAGGGAAAAATAATATTCTACGATTTCATTCAAATCATCTTCGGCAAATTGAGAAACAACTACTTCGTTAATTTCCAAGATTGTATTTCCTTCTCAAATTTGAAAAGACTTCTGATGCTGCTTTAGTTTTTCCAGCACGGACATCCATTTCAGAAAACTGAATTATTTTCAGCAGATTGAAGGCATTTTTCATTTCCTGATAAGATTCAACATCCATCAACACTGCACGAGATTCTCCATTTTGTGTAATAATAAGTGGTTCCTTCCGGTCATTTACAAAATTCATCATATCGGCAGCATTTGTCTTTACATAAGAAATAGGTTTAATACATTCTTGAACATTCGTAATCATATCTACCTCCAGTCTTTTTATATTACTATATTCGGACTGATTTTACAAGTGAATGAACCTGTAGTGTGATTTTTACTTCTTTTTAACCCACTCCCCTCTAGACACATACCCCGATAGGGTATATATTTTCATTGTCTGACATACCCCACTAGGGTATACTGTAAGTCTTATATGAACAAGGAGACTAACATGTCTGATTCATGCCCATATTGCTCTGGAAAACACAAGGAGCGTGATGATAAAGAATACAAAGATTTGATGAACCGTCTCAAACGAATTGAAGGTCAGGTGCGCGGCATTGAAGGAATGCTCGAAAACGACGCGTACTGCACCGATATTCTGATTCAGGTTTCGGCAATTACTTCAGCCTTGAACAGCTTTAACAAGGTGCTTCTCGCAAACCACATGAAAACTTGTGTTGCAGAAGGAATCCGCAAGGGGGATGACAGCGTTATTGATGAATTTGTCGTTACTTTGCAAAAACTGATGAAGTGATTTTTTGAGGACGAATTATGGAACAATATAATGTTACTGGAATGAGCTGTGCGGCATGTGTGGCGCGCGTGGAAAAAGCTGTTGGTGCTCTAGAAGGAGTAAAATCCTGTGCGGTGAGCCTGCTTACAAATTCGATGGGCGTGGAAGGTGAAGTGGCACCTTTCGAAGTGATTAAAGCGGTGGAAGATGCGGGATATGGGGCGTCTCTTAAAGGTGTGCGTGGCGCCGCAGCCGGTTCAAAGAATGGAACAAATCGGGCTACGAGCAAAAGCGGAAGCGCCGCATACGAAGATGAGCTTAAAGACACTGAAACTCCAAAAATGAAAAAGCGTCTTATCGCATCGGTGGTGCTTTTAATCCCTCTTATGTATGTTTCGATGGGGCACATGATGTGGAACTGGCCTCTACCCGCTTTTCTTGACGGAAATCATGTTGCGATGGGCTTGTACGAGCTTTTGATTTCGGCATTTATTTTAGTGATTAATCAGAAATTCTTTATAAGCGGATTTAAGGGTCTGATTCACAAATCACCGAACATGGACAGTCTTGTGGCACTTGGTTCAGGGGCTTCTTTTGCATACAGTGTGGCTGCTCTCTTTGCGATGAGCGGAGAGGTTCTTTCGGGGGATTCTGAAAAAATCATGTATTACATGAATCAATTTTATTTTGAATCCGCCGCCATGATTCTCACGCTGATTACCGTTGGAAAAATGCTTGAAGCGAAGTCAAAAGGAAAAACAACGGACGCATTAAAATCTCTCATGAAAATCTCGCCTAAAACCGCGGTTCTGATTGAAGAGGATGGAAGCGGACGAAAAGAAAAAACTGTGCCAATCGAAGAAGTTCGGACTGGAGACAGATTTGCGGTACGGCCGGGCGACAGCATTCCAGTGGACGGAATTGTTCTTGAAGGTGAAAGTGCAGTAAACGAATCTGCGCTCACAGGTGAAAGTCTTCCTGTTGAAAAACAGGCGGGAAGCAGGGTTTCAGCGGCAACAATAAACACTTCGGGCTATCTTGTATGCGAGGCCACCCGTGTTGGTGAAGACACTACCCTTGCAGGAATTATCCGCATGATAAGCGATGCCGCCGCCACAAAGGCCCCGATTGCAAAAATTGCCGATAAGGTTTCAGGCGTGTTCGTTCCGGCTGTAATCGGAATTGCGGCAGTTACATTTGTTGTGTGGTTGCTTGCAGGTCAGAGCGTGGGCTATGCGGTTGCACGCGCAGTTTCCGTTCTAGTTATTAGCTGTCCGTGTGCGCTTGGACTTGCGACCCCGGTTGCAATTATGGTCGGAAACGGAATTGGCGCAAAATCAGGAATTCTGTTTAAGACGGCCGCTGCTCAGGAAATGGCCGGAAAAACTCAGATTGTCGCCCTCGACAAGACCGGCACTGTCACAACCGGAATCATGCAGGTTACTGATGTAATTCCTCTCAACGATGCTGAAAAAAATGATTTGCTCGAAGCCGCTTATGCCCTTGAAGCAAAGAGTGAACACCCGATTTCAAAGGCAATTGTTTCATATGCAGAAACTAATAAAATCAAGCTTCTGGACACAACAGCTTTTGAAATCAAAGCAGGGAACGGACTTTCAGCAAAACTTGAAGAATCAGGCAATGCGAAAATCTACGGAGGAAATACACTCTATATAGAAGAAAACGGTGCTATTCTTCCGGCACAAGTTCATGCTCAAATCGAAGCATTATCATCACAGGGCAAAACACCTGTTCTCTTTGCAAAAGGAAGCGAACTTCTTGGGATTATCGCTGTTTCGGACACAATCAAAGAAGATTCGGCACAGGCAATCACAGAGCTTAAAAACATGGGAATCCACACAGTAATGCTCACTGGTGACAATGAAATCACTGCCCGCGCAATTGCAGCCCTTGCCGGAGTAGATGAAGTTGCTGCAGGACTTCTGCCAGACGGAAAAGAAGCCGTTATCCGAAAACTGATGGAAAGCGGAAAAGTTGCAATGGTCGGAGACGGAATCAATGACGCTCCTTCCCTCACTCGTGCAGATTTGGGAATTGCAATCGGAGCGGGAACCGACATCGCAATTGATGCCGCGGATGTTGTTTTGATGAAAGGAAGCCTTCGTGATGTAAGTGCCGCAATCAGACTTTCACGAGCTGTAATCAAAAACATTCACGAAAATCTTTTCTGGGCATTCTTCTACAATGTGATTGGAATTCCGCTTGCCGCCGGATGCTATATTGCCGCTTTCGGATGGACATTGAATCCGATGTTCGGTGCTGCCGCGATGGGACTTTCAAGCTTCTGCGTTGTCTCAAATGCCCTGCACCTGAATTTCTTAAAAACACACGATTCAAGGCACGATAAAAAAGTAAAAAATCCCGTAACGGGAAATCTAATATCAGACGGTCGCCATAACACGACAGTCAAGGAGTCAAACATGAAAATCTCAGTAAAAGGAATGATGTGCGGACATTGCGAAATGCATGTCAAAAAAGCACTCGAAGCGCTCGACGGTGTAAAATCTGCCGTAGCATCACATGAATCTGGCACAGTCACGCTCGAAACTTCAAAAGAAGTCGACGAAAGCGTAATCAAAACTGCCGTTGAAGAAGCAGGATATGAATACGCCGGCGTGATTCTTTCCTAGGGAACTATAACCCAAGCCGCATATAAACAAGTTCCTGGAATCCGCAGAATCTGGAATTAAAGCCTTTAGGATTTCGGCCAAATTCCGTAAATCCTAAGCTTTTATACATAGATATTGCACGCTTATTGTCTGCCACAACATCCAGCTCCAACTGGGCGAAACCAGCTTCTCTTGCACATTGAATACAGGCAGAAGTTAATGCCCTGCCTAATCCAAGTCCCCAATAATCTTTTGCGATGCTGATTCCAAATTCAGCGCGATGACGAACCTTATATTTTGTTCCTACCCTTTCAAAACCAGCTGTTCCTACAATCTTTCCGTCTACAAGCGCAACAATTTCTATTTCGTTATCACTTTTAGCTTTTTCATCCAGAAAGGCTGCTTCCTGCTCAGCGTTATAACTATTTTCATCAGAATAAGAAAGCAGAAAATCGGTCTCTTCATGGGTAAGATTAAAGACATCAAAAACCGCTTTTCCATCAGAGGCTTCACCATTCCTGAGATATGCGTCCTTTCCGTTTTTCAGAATTATTTTTTGACTAAATTTCATTTTTACTCACCTTGATTCTATCTCCTATTCTCAATCAACTTCAATAGTTTTCAGAAGATTTTATAAATAGATTGCTTTCTGGAAATTTCAGTAGTAAAATTAAAATAATATGGATAAAACGAAAGAAGGTTTCAGTCAGGTTGCCGTTACTCTGATTGAACATTATGACTGTGTTTATTATGTTGATATAAACACAGGACATTACACAAATCTCGTATCTATGAAAGTTATGGAAAAAAATGGTTTTCCCTTTTATGGTGATGACTTTTTTTCTGATTTAAAAAAATGCGCGGAAACCTTTATCCATCAGAATGATTTAGACAAATTTAATCAGACATTCGATAAAGAATTAACGCAGGAACAAATAGCTAACAGCAAATCCTTTTCTGTAATTTATCGAGTGCATATAGGCGGCAAATACATTCACATGCGGTATTCCGTATTCTTGTGTCAGGATAAGGAGCATGTACTCTGTTGTCTTGAAAATATTGAAGAAGAGTTCCATAAAAATGAAGTTTTCAAGAAAATTCTTGAATCTGAAAAGCGAATGGCACGGTTTGACGAGCTGACGGGCGTCCGCAACAAAAATGCTTTTAAGGAGCTTTCTGAATCCATACAGCACAAGCTGGAAAAAGGCGTTAAGGATTACCATTTCGGAATTATCATGTGCGATATGAACGATTTAAAGCTCATAAACGACACTCGCGGTCATAGCTATGGTGATGAAGCCATCCAAAGAACGAGCCGAATGCTATGTGATATTTTTGCCCACAGCCCGATTTTCAGGATTGGTGGTGATGAATTTGTCATAATTCTGACTGACACTGACTATGAGAACAGGGAAGCCCTTCTTGAAAATCTCAAAGAAGAATCTTTTATAAACAAACGCTCCCGCTCAGGTCCTGTTGTTGCATGCGGTATGGCAGTTTATGAACCTGAATCAGATGATGATTTTTCAAAGGTTTTTGAACGAGCCGATAAAGCCATGTATGAAAATAAAAAAGAAGTAAAATCCACGAATCAGAAACAGTCTTTCGGAAATCTTGATAATAAAAAGCAAATCACTCCTGAAAGAAGGCGTATACTGGATGCTCTTTTTGGAGGTTTGTGTACAGTCAGCGGTGGCGGTTATGTCTTCCTTTGTGACATGCATTATGATTATTCAAGATGGGCACTTCCTCTGGTAGACGATTTTGGCATGAAATCAGAATATATGTATCATGCCAATGAATTATGGCAGGAAAAAGTTCATCCAGACGACCTTAAAGCATATAGAAATATTATGGAGGCTGCTTTGTGCGGCACTGCAGATATGTCTCACCCTTTAGTTTACAGAGCCAGAAAAGCAGATGGCAATTACGCACTCCTGACCCTAAGAAGTTTCGTTCTGACCGATAGCAAGGGAAACGCAGAGTACTTTGGCGGAATTATAATTCCGATGTAGAATTCCACTCCCCGTTCAGATTCTGATTGTATCTTTCATGTCGAGCGCTTTTTTTTCTGTGAAACCAACGCATATTGCCCCATGCGGGCAGCCCGCCTTGCAATCGCCGCAACGGATGCAGTCCATTGAGTTCGGTTTTTCGTAAATAGGTATATCGAGCTTGCAGATTTTCTGACACGCACCGCATTTCGTGCATTTTTCACCGTCAATTTTGAAGCGATAAAACGAGATTTTATTGAAGATTCCGTAAATCGCACCGAGCGGACAGACATACCGGCAGAACGGACGGTATATTACAATAGAAGAAATAAGCGTGATTATGAGGATTGCGAGCTTCCAACGGAAGATAAAGCCCGCAGCACCGCGCATCGCATTGTTCAAAAGCACGAGCGGTATTCCGCCTTCAAGAGTGCCGACTGGGCAAATCCACTTGCAGAACCACGGCTCGCCCAGACCAGTAATGTCGATAACGAACATCGGCAAGATTATAACGAAAACACCCAAGAAGACGAAACGGAGCCAGCGCAAGAGCTTTTCACCTGGCAAACGGCGGATTTTCTTGACGAACGGAATCTTAAAAAGCAAATCCTGAACAAGACCGAACGGACACAAAAATCCGCACACAAACCGGCCGAGAAGCGTTCCGAAAACAACGAGCAGTCCCACGATGTACATTGAAATGCGGTATTCGCGGGCATTGAGCGTTGCCTGCAATGAGCCAATCGGGCACGCACAAAGAGCACCCGGACAGGAATAGCAGTTCATCCCCGGAACGCAGACGAATTTCGAGCTGCCATCAAAAATCTTGCCGTTCGCAAAGCCTTTGATGTAGCCGTTTGAAAGTGCGGCAAAACAAGCCTGAATTATGAGACGAATGCGGGAATGATGTTTTCTTTTGTTATTCATATGAGAGTTACTGTACTGCCTGAGCACATCTTTCTGTCACTTCGGGCAACAAATACAAGCCGTCGCCGTTTTTTGAAAGCCCGGTTAGAGAAAGGCTATACACGGCAGGCGGATTTTCAAGCGTCAGAAGTTCCATGCTTCGTAACTGAGCAACGGTCTGATAAACAAGCGTAAGTTCTGCAAATTCTGCCCCGCTCTTGTCCTTCCAGACTGAGATAACCACTTTGGAGCCAATCGGCGTTTTCTTTTCGATAGCACATGGAAGCTCATAGGACTCTACATCAAGAGAGGCAAGCACGCTTCCAATATTTGAATCGTGTCCGCACAAAAATGAAAATTTCCGCTCTGGAACCGTAAGCTCTTCTTTTATGACTGAAAGCAGCGGGCTGGCACATTGTTTTGCAACAGAAGGTGCGGTAAAAAGCACATCGCCATACACATCCTTTATGCTTGCAATCAGCTCCCAGTCATGTTCTGAAAGCTTGTGCCCGAAAGCAGCCTTCTTGACATCCGGCTCCTCATAATACTGCAAAACAAGCGCGTCACTAGCGGAAGTTGCCGTTTTGAGGGAGCCTTTCATGCTAGGTTCGTTGTTTTCTTTAAGAATAATCTCCGTGTCATCATATTTGAAATGATTGAAGGAATTTTCCTGGGCATATGCAGACTGGTCAAAATCAAGCGTTTTTTCAAGAACGGCATAGGCAGGAAGGAGCGTTTTGCACAGCGCGTTAAGGCCGCCGTTGCCACCAAGATTTTCAATATCGTTTCGGGCTTTTTTTTCAAACGCATCGTCGATGTGCGTAATCTGAGGAGTAAAAACTGCATCCATCTTGCTTGGAAGATATTTGTGCTCAATCTGAACATTGGCAACCGGAAGCATTCCGCTTGAAAAATACTGTGCCGTTGCGATTGTCCGCTGCATCGAATTGGCATAAAATCGCATTTCGCCGTTTTTTGGAATATAGTTTTCTGGAATCAGCTTTTCACTTTCAAGCCATTTTCTGAAGTACTGCCCCATAACAGTTTCAAGCACACCACCGCGGAGAGAAAGCTCTGAAGGAGCCGATGTCCAGTTAAACCACTGGTGCGGAGTAAGCTTTGAAAGAGCCGAGCCATTTCCCGAAAGCGGAGAGCGGATGTTATGCCGGCTTAAAACCACGACGCGCTCAAGAGAATACCGCTCATGAAAATCGGCGACACGCTCAACGCGCGGAAGAAGCTCCTCGCTTTTCTGAGAGACCTTGCTACTGCTTGCGCAGCCAAAAAAAGAAAACTGTATAACAGCCGCTATTGCGGTCAAGAATAAAAAGCGTTTCATTGTGTTCATAATGTCAAAAGTATAGCATGACAAATTTCAGCTGTCACTTTCTTTCCTGAGACTTGGCTTCAATTTCAGCCTATTCCGATACATTCCATGCAGATTCGGGTGGCTTTGTTGAAGACAGTCTCCGCCTCGCCACGGAAAATGCCCGCAATCACGAGGGCAATTCCGAGACAGAGTGAAATAATTGCGATGATTCTGCGTTTTTTGTCGCTCAGTTTCATTTCTTTAAAATCTCATCGATAATCTTTTGCCAGTCTTTCTGGCTGCGAGAACCTAGATATGCCTCGCCAATCTGCTTCCCGTTTGAGTCCACGAAAATCGTCGTTGGAACGGCCTGAATGCCTTTGAGAAGACCGCCAAACATTTCGGGATTCGGAACGATGTGCGTGTAGTTCGCGCCTGTCTGCTTGATGATTGCTTCGCCGCTGGATTTTATGCGCGAGTCGACATTTCCTTTGCGGTCAAGGATGTCAATCACGATTCCGACGACTTCAACGCCGTTCAATTTGTTCGCTTCGCTGACTTTTGCAAGGTCCGGCATTTCGCGGATGCACGGTCCGCAGAAAGTTCCCCAGATGTTCAGCATGGTCACTTTGTTTTTTGCGAAAATCTCGCTTGTGACGGCAGCACCGTTCAAATCTGTCGCAGTGAATGAGATTTTGTCGCCCGCTTTCTGTGCGAATGAAAGCGTTGTGATGGCAAGAAGTGCGATAAGTGTAAGTAATTTTTTCATAGTGGTTACTCCTATTGTTTTTATTCTACCACAGAATTCACTTTAGTCTGTGACTTTGTTACTTATTCTTCGGTGTTACCGGTTTTTTCGGCTGTTTGGGCGTTTTTCCGGCAGTCGGCTGTTTCTTGCTTTTATTTGTCGTGGCAGCCTTTTTTCCTTCATCCTTGTTGAAGTTTGCTTTCAGATAAAAGTTTTCAATCGGCTCGTAACCAAGCGGAGCCACAAGCTCGTTCCAATTTTTAGGGAGCTTGATTTCCGTGGTGACGAAACCGCCGCCGGGCATGACCTGCACTTTGTTACGGTTTGCGTCGCCTGTGACGAGGAAAGCTGTGTCGCCTTTGTTCATCGTGGCGATGGTCATTATTTCCTTTTCATCGATAATCGGCTTGTACCATTCGGGCGTGGGTGTGAGCTTTGCCTGCTCTTCATCGTCTTTTTTGAGCATTTCGTAGTGCTCGTCAAAAGTACGCCGTTTGTACTGCTGGCTTCCAGTGTTTGCCCAGTAATGAGCGTAAGTGCGCAGTGCGAGCGGGCGGCGGGCTGTTTCAATCAGTGCGTCTTCTAAATCTGATTTGGTCTTGTAGTCTTTTGCAAGGTCTTTTGCCACATATTCCGTGATAAAAACAGTGCGCGGAACCTGAGCTTTTGTGTTTCCAAGTCCGTTCTGCTGTTTTTCGGTGATGTCGAATGCCATGAGATTCATGATTTTTTCGGCATCATCGGTCGCAGGCGTGATGTTGTTTCCCCATGCGAGCGCGCTACCTGCCGTGATTGTGTTTGCGTTGAGGTCAAATCCCTGCTGAACATGGTAAGGCTTCCAGCCGATTTTAACGCAGGCCTCATCATCTTCGCTGAATGTGAACGGCGTGAGGTAGCCGAAAGAACCCATGCGGTTTTCTTTGACATAGTAGCCACCGATATTGAGCATTGCAAGGTCGATGAAGCGGCCGAGGGCTTTGTTTGCCTTTTCGCTGATCATTCCCTGCTGATTGTCGATTCCGAGCTGGCGGGCAAGCGGGCCGTTGAGCCATGCAAACGGAGTCCAGCTGTGAGTGCTTGCAAGCGGTTTTCGCCATTCGCCGTTGTTCATTCCCTGCACGAATGCGATACAAATCGGCATGAACTCAGGCGGGACACCTGCCATAACCGCATTTGCAGCCACCGTGTAAACCGAACATTCCCGGTAAGCGAGCGCAAAAATTCCCAGAACATCACTTCCCTTAAACCCTGTGAATTTCAGATACTCCTGAATTGCTTCGTCTGTCGGCGGAACAACGGGCAGACCGTCAGTCCAGCCGTTTATCCGCATATATTCCTGAATCTCATCGTAGTTTCCGTAATAGATGATTTCGTCGGCAGGACGCTTTCCTTCGGGCGCGTATCTTGCGATTTCTTCTTTTGTAATCTGAGTTGTGAGGGCGGTCTTAATCTGAGGCCACAGGACTTCGCGGGCATTTTTCTTGAGTTCGTCTGTTGAATGTGAAGCAAAAGCACCGGGGTATTCAGCCGTGCGCAGGACGGGAACGCCACGGTTTACGCCTGTGGAATGAACTTGTGCCACGAAAGTTGGAGCGGCAACGGTCACAGTCGGAATCCCGATATATTCAGCGGCAATAGAATCGCCTGTCTCTTTTGTGGTGCAAAGTCCGCAGCCACAGTTTCCAACGATTACGGCATCAACTTTAAGTTCTTTGAGCTTTTCCTGAAAAGCCTTTGTTTTTTCGGTCTGACCGAAAACCGAATACGGCCCTGCCTGACCAATGTCATCGAACATGTAGATTTTTGCCGTGGGGAATTCTTTTTCGATGCAGCGTTTAAGCTCGTTGTGCGTTGTGACTGCCATAAAAGAGCCGCCCACAAGACCGATTGTCTTTCCTTTGAGGGTGTCGAGCCGTTTTGCCTGCTTAATCATCGGAACATCGTGATAGCCGACCGGTGAGACAATCGCGTAATTTTCCCGGCCGTCGTCTGCATACTGGGGAACAAAGCAAACGCCGTCAACGCACTCATCGGGATTTGTGCTGTATTTTGTCGCGGAAAATGCCGGAACTACAAGCGAAAGCAACATCGCTGTAAGAAAGTTGTTTCGTAAAAATTTCATAAAATGCCTCCAGAAGAGTTGCGCAAGGGTATGGAGTGGTGGCGTAGCCAGTGCGTGAGCACCGAGCGTTAGTGAGCCACGGAACACCCGACCCGAAGGGTTGCGCCCATATTCTTATGATTTTACGATACAACAACTTGTTATTTGGAACATTAAGGCGAGATGAAATGAAGATGAAAGGATTTTCAGAAAAGTGACAGAACTCCCGATTTATAAATTACAAACTCTCCTTCAGCACCTGAATAACCTCATCCTTTGTAAGCACCTTATACCCGCCGTTGAGGATGAATGTCGCGCTCGCAATTCCTTCAAACATATCCGGTGTTACGCCAAGCTCTTTAAGCGAAAGCGAAACGCCGATTTCCTGCATCCACGCCTTCATCGCATTAAGGCCTTCTTCTGCCACAGCCTTGTCGGATTTTCCTTCCGCGCGGACATCCCACACATTCTTTGCAAAACGAACAAATTTTGCCAACCCCGCTTCCATCTGTGTTTTGTAATATGCAAGACTCACCGCACTCAATGTCATTCCGTGAGTTGCATCAGTGTACGCGCCGACTGCCTGGCCAATCATGTGAACCATCCAGTCCTCGCTCTTACCCTTTCCAATCAGCGTGTTCAAAGCCCATGTCGCATCCCACATCAAATTGCTTCGAGCCTCGTAGTCTTCGGGATTTTTGACCGCAATCCGTGAAGCGTGAATGACCGAGCGCATAAGCCCTTCTGCAAGATAGTCACTCGCGCTGTCGTCACTGCCCGAAAAATACTGCTCGCATATGTGATTGAAAATATCGTAAATTCCCGCAACCATCTGTCGCTTAGGAACGCTGAAAGTAAAACGAGGATTCAAAACTGCGAACTTAGGGAACACTTCTTCACCAAAGACATGACCGATTTTAAGCTTCTGCGCATGATTTGTGATGACAGAACCGCCGTTCATCTCACTGCCCGTTCCGACCATCGTGAGCACTGCGCCCAGCGGAAGGATTTTGTTCTCAGGATTTTCCATTTTGAGGTAGAATTTTTCCCACGGGTCACCCTCATACCATGCGCCCACAGCAACACCTTTTGCATAATCAATAGTAGAACCGCCGCCAACAGCCAGAATAAAATCAACATTTTCCGCACGGGCAAGTTTGCAGCCTTCAATCAGCTTTTCGCTCGTCGGGTTCGGCATAACGCCACAAAGCTCCACAATTTCCTTTCCGTTCTTTTTGAGAGCAGCCACCACCGCATCATAAATGCCGTTCTTCTTGATAGAGCCGCCGCCGTAAGTCAAAAGAATCTTTTTACCATATTTAGGAAGCTCTGAATCCAAAAAATCCAGCGCATTCTCGCCAAAATAAAGTTTTGTCGGATTTGAATAAGAAAAATTTCCAAGCATATCATCACCTCTTTAAGTAACATATCGTCACTAAACTAAGCATAAGTCATAATCAGTTACTTGTCAATGCTAAAAAGCAAAATAAATAACATTTTGTCGCTTATTAAGCAATCGTAATCGCAATGGCTCCATCCTTCTGCGACAAGCTCGCCTTTGATGAAGACTTTCTTTGTCTCAAAATCCTTTAAATTATTTACCAGAACGATATCCGCCCTATAGCCAGGAGCAATTGCACCACGGTCATAAAGATGATAAATATCTGTTCTTGTTATCTGTGAAGAAAATACATTAACGAACTGACAGTTTTTGATTACTAAATCAGCCGGACATTCCCCTTTTGAGGCCTTGATGTTTTTAACTAAAGCTGCTTTTTCCAAATTATATTCCTTAACTAAAACATTATAACATGTACGCTCTGAAAATCAAAAAACTGATTCAAATTTCTCTGAAAATTCTGCATAATGTACGAAATTATACTCTGAATTTGGAGATTGAAATGTCTGATTTGTCTTTTACAAAATGGGTTGCCTGCTGGGGGAACGCGACTTCCATCACAGACCGAAAGGAAGCCATTTACTCAAAGGATTTAACGCTCCGCTACCCCATCCGTGTCGTTTTTTCAGGCAGCAAATTACGCTTTCATTTTTCAAATCTTACGGGAACCGAAGAAGTCAAAATCACACGGGCCTTTGTCACTGTTAAAAACGAAGATTACAAGCCTGTCAAAATCACGCTGAACGGTAACACCGAGCTTTCAATTCCGGCCGGCATGGAAATCACTTCGGACGAAATCTCATTCCCAGTTGAAGCCGGACAAACAATCGAAGTTTCCATGTATTTCGAAGGCTTTACCCAGATGAATGCCGGAACGCTTGTAACTGGCCCGCTTTCCAAAGGTCAGTACGCTTATGGTGATTTTGCAGAAAAAAAAGATTTTCCGAACGATTTAAGCCGAAGCACAAACTGGTTTTACTTTTTGAATACAGTTGATGTTTTTACCGAAGAAAAGAATCATGCCCTTGTCTGCTTCGGTGACTCAATTACGGCTCAATCATGGCCAGACCATCTTGCTCAAAAAGCATGGGTCAAGGGATTCCGCAATGTCGCGATTATCCGGCGAGCCGTCTGCGGAACAAGAATCCTAAGGCAATACGACTGCATCACCTACGCAGCTTATGGCCTCAAAGGCGCAACCCGCTTCCCGATTGAAATGCAAGTCGCGGGTGCTTCGGCAGTAATCATTCAGCATGGAATCAACGACATCATTCATCCGGTCGGTGTTGAGGTAAATAAATTCCGCCCATGGTCAGATTTACCGACCGCACAGGAGCTTGAAAAAGGCGTAGAAGAGATTTACATTTCACACGCGAAAAAGCTCGGAATCAAAGTCTGGTCAGGCACTCTTCTCCCGATTTTTGGCTGGAGAACCTACGCACCTTTCCGCAACGAACTCAGGAATGAATTCAACGACTGGCTCAGAACATGCCCTGAATTTGACGGCTGCGTAGATTTTGATAAGGCTGTCAGAAATCCAGACAAGCCAGAAGCCTTTGCCGACGGCTTTGACAGCGGAGACCACCTGCATCCAAGCGAAGAGGCATACAAAGCTATGGCCGAAGCTGTTCCAGAAGAACTTTTTAAGGCATAATCACTAATCGCAACTCGGCATTTGGATTATCAATTATTTCTCTTTCTTCGGAAGCAATAATTCGCCGTTGCGCATTTTTTCCATTACTTCAGTTTTTGGCATTGGCCGCCCAAAGAGATACCCTTGAATTCGTTCGCAGCCGATTGAGCGAAGGAACTCAAAGGCTTCTTCTGTTTCAACACCTTCTGAAAGAGTGTGCATGCCGATGTCGTTTGCAAGCGAAATGATGTTCTTAAGGATTGGACGGGTTTTCGGTGTATTAGAAAAATTCTTCAAAAACGCCATGTCGATTTTCATGACATCAAATTCATATTCTTTGAGAATATTCAAACCAGAATAGCCTGAACCAAAATCGTCAAGCCAGAGGGAATAATTCTTATCTTTAAGACGATGCAATGTGTCCTGAAGATTTGTGTCATTCTGCGCGAGCGCACTTTCGGTCACTTCAATGTGAATCAGTTTTTTATCGATACCGCGCTTTTCGACATTTTCTTCGAGCAGTTTTTCTATGTCCATAAGATCAAAATCAAGGCGTGAAAAATTGACTGAAACCGAAAGAACAGGCACATTTTTTGCAGGTGCATTGACAATATCATCGCATATCATTTTAAGCATGTATGCGTCGAGTTTATGAATCTGCCTATATTCTTCAAGAACTGAAATGAAAGTGTACGGCGGCATGAATCCATACTTTGGATCAATCCAGCGGGCAAGTGCCTCGAATCCGCACAATTCCCTGTTTTTGGCAAATACGACAGGCTGATAATAGATTTGAATGTATCCTTCTGCAAGCGCCTTATCGATATTGTTAATGATGTACTGTTTTCTTGCAAAATCTTCTGCACTCGCCGTTGTGTATTCGCAGTAATCGACATCATATTTTTTGATTATGCTTTCACAGGCATGGCGCGCAAAATCACAAGCAGTGTTTGTGTGACAAGTGACATCTTCTGGAATGTACGAACCGACTTTTAATCCGAGTTTGACTTCATTGTCTGCGGCAATGACTTTTTTTCGTACGGAATCAATTTTTTCCTCAAATCCGTCGCGTTTTGCGAAAATCACGAAATGGTCATCGGAGAAGCGGGCAACAATGTCTTCAATGAAAGTGTATTGAATCGTATGCGCAAGCCTGCCCAAAAAGCTGGTTCCTTCATCAAAACCATGCCTTTCGTTATAGCTCTTGAAATTCGTGACATCAAGAAAAAGGAAAATTCTGGAAAGGAATTCTTCTTTGTCGGTATTGCGGATTTCGGCGACCCGATTTCGGAACGAAAGCATGTTTCCGATACCGGTAGCCTCATCTGTGGCAGCAGCATCTCCCAGATAGGCGTTGACATTTTCGATGTGCTCGGCCTTTTTAGCTTCGAGGGTCTTCTGATGAAAGCGGCTTGTCGTAGTGATTACGATTGCAAGCCAGACAATAAAAAGATTGACTTTTGTGGCATAAGAAGCAGGAACTCTGGCATTACACAGGTAAAAGAAAAAAAGGAATGAACCTGTAATCAACGGGATGGAAACGGCCGGGCGCCAAATCATAAGCCCCATGATGAGGATTTCCATCGCAACGAATGTGAGAATGTGCTCGCCCTTGATATAGTCAAGAAACGAAATATACGAACCGAATGCCAGACACAAAAGCGCAAAAAGAATCATTATGACTTTGCCCATAACACGATTTTGCGTTTTGCCTTTCAAGAAATTGTTTGAAAAGAGAAACAGGACGAGACCGCCGGTAAAAAGAATTACATAAGCGGAAAGATGCTGGACAATCCAATAAAAAGTGCGGAGCCGAGAATCAAGCAGAATATGCAGGAACACATAGCCCATCATGTAAAGTTCCAGAATCATCACAATGATTGAAATGATTACTGCTGACCGGGCATTATCTATATCAATATAATGCTTATAATAACTGCTGTACCCTTGTAAACCGAGAAAATTTCTAATGCCGTGGATACCATTTTTGAGAATCTGCCTGATAGAAAACATGCTCCCCTTCCAGTTACCCTGTTTAATTACAGTTTAACATACATAGTAAAAAATCACAAATAAAATCTATGAAAGTGCCGAATAACGCTAGCCATTTTGCGCACCAGAAAAACTGACTATCCAGACCGGATTTTGAGCCTTCATCAGATGAAACTCACCCGCCCTCTGGACGCGATTCACGGAAACCTGCTTGATTTCCGGAGCGCAAATTTCATGATTTTCCTCAAGATTTTTCAAAATCGCCTGCATTTCACAAAAACCCTCAAGGCTTACGAAATTTGCCGCAATCCTGACCGACGGATTCTTTTTTAGAAGCAGCCTTATGATTTCAGAAAGATTTTTGCCGCTTCCGCCAATAAAAGCATGGGTCGGGGATGGAACCGCCTCATCGTCAAGGAAATCACTGGCCTCCGCATGAATGCAGGTCACATTTTCAAGGCAGAATTTCTGAACATTTTCCTTCGTGAGCATAAACGCGTCTTTTTTCCGCTCGACAGCATAAACCTGCCCCTCAAAGGCAATTCTTGCTGCCTCAACCGAAACCGAACCTGTCCCTGAGCCGATGTCATAGAAAACCGCTGATTTTGAAAGACCGAGCGCACACAGCGTCAACTGACGGATTTCCTTTTTCGTCATCGGGATTTCCTCAGTCCGAGTAAAATCACTGTCTTCAAGAAGCGGAAGTCCGCCCTCAGACACGGCATTTTCGTTTTCAACAAGCAGGACATGCAGCGACTTTTTGATTCCAGAGAAATTTTGCATTTCCTTCAGCGAAATCTGTATGATTTTTTCGACATCATAAGAAAGATTAGAACCAATATAGCACTTCACAGAAGACAGAATTCCATTCTGAACGGCAAGCTCAAGTTTCTCCCCAAGCATTTTCAAATCATCCGCACCCGAAAGAATGAAAAAACATGCCGAATTTCGACGAATTTCTTCTATATAATTGCATTTTGCTCCATGAAGCGAAAGGAATTTCCATTTCTGCCATGGCTTTCCAAGTCTTGAAGCAAGATATTGTGGCGAAGAAATTCCGCTCTCAACCTGAATCTCGTAATCCTTAAAAAACTCTTCCTCAAAGAATTTTGGCGCCCCGCTAAAGAAACCTGTGTCACCAGAAAGCACAACGACAGGCCGCATGAATTCCGGGTGATTTTTAAGGAAGTCCGCGATTTTAGAGGCTTCATAACGCTCTTCAAGGCGGCATTTGCCTGATTTCAAATTTTCGACAGATTTGAGAATTCGAGCCGCACCAAAAATTATGTCCGCTTCAGACAAAATTGCCCGCATTTTCTGCGTGAAAAGATTTTCATTTCCCATGCCGATTCCAACAAGCGAAATAGCTCTGTTTTTCTGCGCAGAAGAGGCCTTGCCTTTAAGGTCAGAACAAGCGTTCTGAATCCCGATTTTTTCAAGAATTTCTTCGACTGTATGCGCACTGGAATTTTCCGAATCACCATGCTTTTCCGGGTTCCGTATCACAACAATCTTCATTCCGAGTTTTTCGGCCGCATCGATTTTTTCGTAAAATCCACCCGCCGCGCCGCTTTCTTTTGTCAGAAGAATTTCCGCCCCACTCTCTTCAAACTGGACTTCATTCATCTTTTCAGAAAACGGCCCCTGCATTGCGATAATCTGCCCCTGCGGGATTCCGGCCTTCATACAGATTTCAAGGCTTTCTGCAGTCGGGAGCACGCGAGCAAAAATCCGATTTTTATCAGAAATTTTTTGCGCCAGAAGAGGCAACTCTTTACTTCCAGTCGTAACAAAAATCCTGCCGCTCTTCCCTTCAAGCCATTGCGCCGCTTCACTAAGACTGTCAAAAAGCGCATCCACTTCCGAAGGACAATCCGTGTTCCGTGCAAGCCTGAGATATTCAGTTTTTGTAAGTTCACAAGCCTTTTTTATTTCTTCAGAAGCTTTATCCGCAAAAGGGTGTGTCGCATCGATTACAAAGGCATAGTCCTTTTTTTCAAGTTTTTCTGCCATTTGAGCACAATCCATTCTTCCGCACAAGATTTCAATATTTTCGCCGCGAGGGAGAAGATTCGCCCCATATTCAGTTGCCGCACTTACGGTACAGTTGATTTTGTTTTTTGAGATGATTTCAGCAAGCGAGCGCCCCTCTGTTGTTCCCGCAAAGATAAAGACATTCATTTTTCGCCCCTCTCAAACACATAGCCCCTCGGCGTAACAAGCTGTTTCTGTCCATTCACCTCAATGATTTTTGTCTGACTGTTCCCGATAAAAACCGTACAGAACATATCCAGTTCACTCACAGAAAGCTCTTTTAAAGTAAGGATTTTGAACTCCTCGCCTTTCCGACCGATATTTTTCACATAGGCACAGGGAGTCGTTTCGCTGATATTTTTGGCCATAATCTGGCAGGCCTTAAAAAGATAGTCCTTTCGTTTGTGGCTCATCGGATTGTAAAGAACCACGCAAAAATCCGCTTTCGAAGCCAAATCCAGTCTTTTTTCGATTTTTTCCCACGGAGTCATCAAATCGCTCAAACTGATTACGGCAAAATCATGAATCAACGGGGCCCCCAAAAGAGCCGAACCGCTCAACGCAGCCGTAATTCCAGGGATTACAGAAATCTGAATCTTTTCATCCGGGCGAGAGGCTTCATATTCGGCGGCGATTTCAAAGGCCAGTCCGCTCATTCCATACACGCCAGCATCGCCTGAACAAATCAGGGCAACATTTTTACCCGAAAGCGCTTCTTCGACTGCCAGACGGCACCTTTCTTCTTCTTTCCGCATCGGAGTGGATTTGAATTCTTTGTCAGGAAAATGCTCTTTCACAAGATCGATATAAACATCATACCCGATAATACAGTCACAATCTTTCAACGCTTTTACACATTGAACGGTCATCATATCATAATTTCCCGGACCGATTCCAACTACCTGAAGGATTCCACTTTTCATAAAAGGCACTCCTTTAGACCTTGCGGCAGATTTATTTCGATTTTTCGCTCTCCGATTGCAAGCGTCATTCCGTCACGACAGATTTTCGGCATAATAAGATTGTCTGCTCCTGCGGCAAAAACAGAGCGTTCGCACACATTATCCGTGCCAGTGATTTTTGACACAAAATCCGAATGGCTGACTTCCTGCGGAATTTTATTCAAATCTTCTGCGGAAAAACTCTCAAAAGAAAGCGCATATTTTTTTGCAAAACAGAGAATCGCATCTTCGTCTTTTTTCAAATCGATTGAAGCAAGTTTTTCTACGGCACGAAAATCAATTTTTTGAGAGGCAAGCGCTTCCAGAATGAATTTTTCAAATTCTTCAGGCGATTTTCCATTTTTACAGCCGACACCAAGAATCACGCTCTTGGGAATCAAATTTAGTATATCATTTTTGATATATACTGACACTGTAAACCGGGGATTTGAGTCATCACCACCCTCAGATTGACTATCATGCCCCGAATGAAGATGACACATTTTCGCGGCAAAATCCTTAGCCTTTTTCATGTCGTTTATAATGAGATTGTTTTTGGCCGCAAATTCGTCAATTGCAGGAAGATTGTTCACATCACTTGCGGTCGTAATCACGGACTTTGCGCCAAGTTTTTCTGCAATGAGCCGTGAAATTCGGTTTGCACCACCGATATGCCCTGAAAGAATCGGAATCACGAAATTCGCTTTTTCATCGATTACGATAACGGCAGCATCAGAAGTTTTGTCCTTTATGAACGGCGCAATTGAGCGAACGGCAATCCCGGCCGCACCGACAAAAACAAGGCAGTTTCCTTTTATAAAATGCGTTTTTACCCATTCAGAAAGATTCAATGAAGGCTCAGCCAGAGAAGCAACGCAGGCAGCAGTGATTTCAGAAAAATCCTCAAAGAAAGATTCGGCATCAATATCACCACTATTATATAGAAGATTTTGAATCTTTTTTGCCAGAGAAAAGCCGTTTTCCGTAAAAGATATGATATGCACTCTCATTAAGCTAGCCTTCCTCACATGATTTTAAAAACCAGTCGCACAAATCAGGACATGAACGGTAATACAGATGAGGGAAACCTGCAAGCATTTTCTCACTTTGAACCATGCACTGCCAGCTTCGCTGTGAAAGAGGTTTTTGAGCCGTAAAAGCCGAGCCGTTATTCGTGCTGTCAAAATAGTGAAATTCGTGCCCTTTTACAGAGAATCCGTTTTTGGCACCAGGAACGATTGAATTTGAAGAAAAATCCGCATAACCGAAGCGAACTAATTTTCCTGTGTTGCGGCATTCCCCTTCCAGTGCGCCGCACATTTCAAAAGAAGATTCTTCACTTACCGAACAGCTGATTTTGTTTTGCAGGTACATGAATCCGCCGCATTCAGCAAGAAGAGAAATTCCGTTTTTGACGGCTGATTTTATTGAAGCCCGCATCGAAGCGTTTTCCTGCAAGCATGACGCATGAAGTTCAGGATATCCGCCGCCAAGAAGAATTCCTTTCGCATCAGACGGAAGAGACGAATCATGCAACGGTGAAAAGAATTTGAGGTGAGCACCCGCTTCTTCAAGCAGACGAAGATTTTCGCGGTAATAAAAGCAAAAGGCCTCATCGCGGGCAACGGCAATCACTTTTGACTTGAGTTGATTGGATTTCTTAGAATCACAAGGCACGGTCAATGGAAGAGTTGCGTGCATAAAATCTTCAAGAATCGAAAAATCAAGGGTATCAGAAAGAAGATTTGCCGTCACTTCGATTTGGTCATGCAAAGCCTTAATCTCTGATGGAAGAATCAGGCCTAAATGACGGCTTTGCCACACACTTTCCGTATTTTTTTGAAGATAGCCGCAAACTCTGACTCCACATTCTTCTTCAATCTGTGGCTTTAGAAGCTCAAACTGCGATTTTGAAGCCTTGTTCAAAAAAACGCCCTTTATCAGATTGCCTGCCCCGCTCGAATTTTGCCTGTCATAATCCAAAAATCCTTTTACGAGCGGAACGACGGAACGGCTCAAGCCTGTACAGTCAATCACAAGCAGAATCGGCGTTTCAGTGATTTTAGCAATATCATAGCTTGAAGCGGTGAGCGATTTTCCTGCAAGCCCGTCAAAAAGCCCCATCACGCCCTCAATTACGGCGCAATCGGCACCAGCCTCAAGAAAGCAGTTTTTGAACAGCAAGCGAACCTGCTCATCAGTGCAGAAAAAACTGTCAAGATTGCAGGAATTTAGATTCAGCACACGCTGATGAAACATGGGATCGATAAAATCAGGGCCGCACTTGAACGAAACCGGCACCTTGCCGCATTTTTGAAGGAGACGGAGAAGCGCACAGGTGAGAGTCGTCTTGCCGGACGAGCTGGACGGAGCGGCAATCATCAGCCGTGGAGGATTGAAAATTTGTGGCTCAAAATCAATCATTCTAGGGTTCCATTGCGCCTTCGGCGTGCGGAAGATTTGAGCGGAAATGCACTTCACGGAACTTTTTGGGAGTTACACCGCAAAATTTCCTGAAAACGCTGATGAAATAGCTTTCTGTGCTGAACTGAAGGTAATTTGAAATATCACTGATTGAATATTCGGTGAACAGCAGAAGATTTTTAGCCGCTTCGATTTTCTTTTTCTGGATGTACTGCGCAATCGTGATTCCGACTTCTGAATGGAAAAGCTTTGAAATATACGAAGAACTTACGCCAGAGGCTTCGGCTAAATCTTCAAGGGAAATTTTGTCGTGAAGATTGTCATAAATAAAATCAATACAGTGCGAAACCGGCTTTGAATAAAGACAACGCTTTTTACAGGCCTGCATTCGCTTTACATAGGCTTCGCATAATTCTTCATGGATTCCGCGGATGCTGTCTTCATCATTACAGACATCGATTTTGCGGATATAAATGTCACTGAGATTGTAGGCGGCTTCCATTTCGAGGCCTGCCTCAATGACATAGCGCGTAATCATTGCAACGGTAATAATAAGATGATATTTGAGATTTCGGAGAGGATTGTCACTGAGCTTTCCATAACCTTCGACATTCAGCGGCATAAAAAGCCGTTTCATCTCTTCCATATCACCGTTGCCGATACTCTGGTAAAAAGCCATCTCCCTGTCATAAGAGATGTGATTGATGAGATATTCCCGGTTCTTAAACTCGACTTTTGCAAGCTCGTTCTGAATTTCCATTTTTTCTTTGACATCCTGCACGAAGAAATATATAGTTATAAATATATTATATATCATGTCTGCCGAAACACCACTAAAAATTATCCAATTTTTTGTTATTATTCCAAATTAATTGATATTTTTTCAAACGGTTCGGCAGTAGTATAAAATACGAAAAGGTTGTAGTAAACGACGGCTCATACAAGGAGGAAAAAAGTATGAAAAAAATCGTTATCGCAGCGCTCGCGCTTGCATCACTTGTTGCACTGAACGGCTGTAATGAAAAGAAAGCTGCTGGTTCAGGAAAAGTTTTGAATATCTATGTCTGGAACGAAGAATTCCAGGACAGATTCAACACCTACTACGCTTCAAAACTCCCGGAAGATGTAAAAGTCAACTGGGTCATCACTCCAAGCCAGGGCGGTGCTTACCAGCAGAAACTTGACGAAGCATTGTTGCGTCAGGATGAAGTTTCACAGGATGAAAAAGTTGACCTCTTCCTTGTTGAAGCTGACTACGCTCTCAAATATGTAAACACTGACTTCACTCTCGATGTAATCAAAGACATCGGAATCACAAACGACGACATCAAAAATCAGTACAAATATACTAAAGACATCGTTACCGATTCAAACGGAAACCTCAAGGGCCTTACATGGCAGGCTTGTCCGGGCGGATACATCTATCGCCGCTCAATCGCAAAAGCTGTTTTGGGAACAGATGATCCTGTTGAGGTCGGAAAGGCACTTTCAGACTGGGATAAATTCAATGCAGTTGCAAAAGATGCAAAGGCAAAAGGATATTTCATGCTCTCTGGCTATGATGATGCATTCCGCGTATACAGCGACAACATGAAGAATCCTTGGGTAGTAAACGACACAATCGTAATCGATCCGCAGATTAAGGCTTGGATTGCACAGACAAAAGAATTCACTGACAAAGGATACAACAACAAGGCTTCTCTCTGGTCACCAGAAAGCTCACAGGGCATGGGCGCAAAAGGAAAAGTCTTCGGTTACTTCGGACCGGCATGGTTCATCGACTTCGTTATGGCTCCTGGCTCTCTCGACGACCAGAACGCTCCACACGAAATCGGCAACGGCTCTTATGGCGACTGGGCATTCTGTAAAGGTCCACAGGGCTTCTCTTGGGGCGGAACATGGATTTGTGGTGCAAAAGGCTCTGACAACATCGAGATTATCCGCGACATCCTTCGAACACTCACTTGCGACACAACTGTTATGACTGAAATCGCTGAGAAATCAGGTGACTTCACAAACAATGTTCCTGCAATGGAAGCAATCGCTGTAAGCGACTATCAGAACCCGTTCTTGGGCGGACAGAACCACATCAAATTCTTCCTTGATTCAGCAACAAGCATCGACAAGAGCAGAGTCTCTATGTATGACCAGGGTATGTCAGAGAAAATCCAGTCTTCAATGAAAGACTACTTCGACGGCAAAATCGACCTTGATACAGCATGGAACAACTTCTACACATCAGTTCTTGAGCTTTATCCAAACTTGAAAAAATAAATTGTCAAAAAAGGAATGCGGCTGCCCCATCAGACAGCCCATTTCCTGACAAATCAGAGAGGATTAACTATGAATAAAACGGATACATCAAAAACCTTAAAAAAACGCAGGGGTTATGATTTCAACAGATGGGGATACTTCTTTATCGCGCCTTTCTTTATCGTATTCACGATATTCTCGCTAATCCCTCTAATTTCAACTTTTGCAAACAGTTTCTTTGAAAATTACAGACAGGGACTCCAGCAGATTGGACCTCGTTTTGTCGGATTGGCAAACTTCGTAAAGGTTTTCCAGAGCGACATCCTTCACTACATCGGAAACACTTTCATCATCTGGATGGCAGGTTTCATTCCTCAGATTGTAATCGCATTGATTCTTTCGGTTTGGTTCACAAACACCGACCTTCGCATCAAAGCACAGCAGTTCTTTAAGACTGTAATTTACATGCCGAACCTGATTATGGCTTCTGCTTTCGCTATGTTGTTCTTCACTCTCTTTTCAGACAACGGCCCGGCAAACAGCATCTTGGTCAGAATCGGTCTTGCAGAATCAAACATCCGCTTCCTCAGTTCAGTAAGCTGGACACGCGGACTTGTCGCCGCAATGAACTTCCTCATGTGGTACGGAAACACGACAATCCTTCTCATGGCAGGAATCATGGGAATCGATGACAGCATCTTTGAAGCTGCAAAAATCGACGGCGCAAACCCATTGCAGGTATTCTTCAAAATCACCATGCCAATGCTCATGCCAATCTTCATCTATGTTCTGATTACAAGCCTTATCGGTGGTATTCAGATGTTCGATGTTCCTCAGATTTTGACCAACGGTGAAGGAAACCCGAACCGAACAAGCATGACCCTCATCATGTACTTGAACAAACATCTTGCCAGCAAGAACTACGGTATGGCCGGTGCAGTTTCGGTTATCACCTTCTTCCTTACAAGTATCTTCAGCTTTACAATTTACTCAATGACCATGAAAAAATATAAGAACATGACCGGAGGTCGAAAATGATTCAGACAAAATTCACCTTTATCAAAAGAAACCTGTGCTACACATTTCTTTTCATACTGACCGTGGCATCGCTCTTTCCGTTCTTCATTCTTCTGGTCAACTCAACACGAAGCCATGCTCAGATTCAGAAAGGTTTCTCTGCCTTCTTCGGCTCATTCTTCTTCGAAAATTTGAGAAATCTCGTTTCAAATCCGAATACTCCGATTGTCCGGGCTTTGTTCAACAGCGTTTTCGTTTCGTTCATGTCGGCTCTTCTTACAACATACTTCTCGGCAATGACCGCATACGGAATCTATATGTACAACTTCAAGGGTAAAAACACGGCATTCAAAGTAATCCTTGCGATTATGATGATTCCGACTCAGGTTTCTTCCCTTGGTTTCATTCAGTTGCTTATCAAAGTCGGCATGTATGACTCGCTTTTAGCACTTTTCATCCCGGCAATCGCTTCACCTGTCGTATTCTTCTATATGTATCAGGCGATGACGGCCTCACTTTCTTATTCAATCGTTGAGGCTGCCCGAATCGACGGTTGTCCTGAATTCAGGATTTTCAATACAATCGTCATTCCGCTCATGAAACCGGCAATCGCTGTACAGGCAATCTTCGCTTTCGTCGGCTCTTGGAACAACTACTTCATTCCGGCTCTTGTAATCAACAGCAAAATGAAGAAAACAATTCCTATTCTGATTGCTCAGCTCCGAAGCGCAGACTATCAGAAGTTCGACATGGGACAAGTTTATATGTTTATCTGTCTGGCAATCATTCCGCTGGTAATCGTATATCTTTTCCTTTCCCGATACATTATCCGCGGTGTTTCCGTTGGTGCTGTAAAGGAATAGTAAAAAACTGCTTTATACAC
>NZ_CAMHSK010000025.1 GCF_946187725.1 uncultured Treponema sp. | reverse complement strand
AAAAGGGCGGTGCTCTACCTACTGAGCTAATAGCCCATGTGTTCATTGCTGAATGTATGATACTTTAAACAAAAGACGCGTTTTAGTCAATAGCATGAATAGAAAAATTGCAAAATTTACAATATTTTTTTGAAATTCACACCGTCAATAACAAGAACTCCGTCTTTTACTTCATAAGATGAGCTGCTTTCATCATCTCCAATTGAAGGATCTTTAACGAAATAGTCCATATATGAAAGAGCTTCGTCTTCACCTTCACGAACAGTCTCAATTGTAAAGAAAAGATAAGATTTTTTCTGACTGTACTCACCGTCAAATGTCAAATCCTTGTTGAAAAACTGCGCAAAATATGCTTCAGGATTTTCCACATCATCAAATTCTACATTTGATTCCAAACGGTCAACCTTTTGCACGATATGCTTTGTAAAAACACCGCCTTCTGAAAAAGAAAGGGTGATTTTCTGCTTTGTGAACAAAAAGGCATCAACATTCTCACCTGTATCTTTTGAGCCAAGTTCAGATTTCAATGTAATTTCTGCTTCCCAGCTTCCCAAAAGAGACGGAAGTGATTTTGATTCACAGGAAATAAAGACAAAAGAAAGTAAAACGGAAAAGAAAGCAATAAGATATTTAGATTTAGTCATAAGAGATAAAAAAAAGCCTACTCGGATTGCTCCTTTCGGCTTTAGCGTAAAAAGATATTAATTACTCGCCAGTAACGATTGTTGTGCGTGTTACCAAGATACCGAGGACGCTGTAAACTTTGTGGTCAACAGTAGCGATCTTTTTGATTCCGCCGTTAGCAGCAGCTGTTGAGATACTAACATCTGCAGATGGAAGTGGAAGAATGCCACAGAGGAACATACCAGAAGCTTCACCGCGTTTTGTGTTTGCAGCAGCACCAGCATCGAATGAGCCTGGAGCTACAGTTGTACAGCTAACTGCGAGCATAAGAGCTGCACAAGCAGCCAAAGCACCAATAATCTTTTTCATTTTTTACTCCTTTTTTGAAAAATATTGATAAATAAGATGTTATTCCATGAAAAATGAAAAGTCAAGTTTTTTTTCAGAAAAGATTACTAAAATCAGCTTCTCAAACTTGCAAGCAAGGCAGAACAACCGCGCGTAACATCATACCAAGTGTCATCAAAATTGCCCGTATACCAGGGATCTGCGACATCACGGTTTTCGCCAGTGTATTCAAGAAGATAATGAACTTTGCGCTCTGTGTCTTCGCCTACCCTCCGCCTCAAATGACGCTCATTTTCACCGTCCATGATTATCAGTAAATCATAGTCATTGTAATCATCAGGGGTGACGAGCCTTGCCCTGTGGTCAGTGTATGGGATTCCGTTTTGCGAAAGAATTTGCCGCGTTCCCCTGTGCATTCCGTTTCCGATTTCATCATAATCAGTTGCAGCCGAATCAATGTAAAATTCTTTTTCGAGACCGGCCTTTTTTACATAATGTTTCATTACCATTTCGGCCATTGGAGAACGGCAGATGTTTCCGTGACAAATAAATAAAATTCTTTTCATAACTGATGAATCATATCATAAAGAAGAATATTCGTTAATCAGAGCGGCACAAGCGGATTCCCGCAGGCAGCAAATAACTCAAATTTGAAAAAATAAATTCTTTTTTTGACAATGTCGTGATAAAATGTCAGTATGCGGGTTTTATCGAAAGCTAATTTTATCTGTTTTCTCATTCTGCTTACACAGATTCCCGTAATGTTATGTTCATGCGGCAAACCTGATGCTCCAAAACTCGTCCTCGGAAGGGATTTTTACTACTGGGAATCAACTGCTGATTCAAATCCCGGTGACGCAATGAAAAATGCCGCAAATTTCAAAAAACTCGAAGACCACTCAGAGCACAACCTGATGAAGATTTTCGGCAAAGACCGCCACTATGTTTGGATTCGGGCCGATTTTGAAATTCCTGAGTCACTCAAAAACATGTCTCTTGGTCTCGTAATTCCTCACCTTCGTTTTGCAGAACAGGTCTGGTGCAACGGCACATTCATTTCCCAGTACGGTGCTTTTCCGCCTCATGAGCAGTCAACCATGTTCAAGGCACATTTTTTCAGTTTTCCAATCAACATACTCAAGCAGGAAGGCGTAAACACAATCCTCATAAAAGTTTTTGTTTATGGAGACAGCGGCATTTCCAGCCACGCATTCATTCAGCCGACGGGATTCGCATATTCAAAATTTGAATCGATAAATTTCATAAATGCCCGCCTCTACATGCTCTTTTTTGGAATCATGGTTTTCACTTTTGTTCTATTTATATGTCTCTATGCGAGCATACTAAAATTCAAGACTTTCCGTGATTTTGCACTTCTGAACTTTTCTGCCGTGTTCCTGCTGCCCTATTTCTTTGCAACGGAGCTCCCGGCTTACACGACAGGCATGATTTCACATCTGATTTTTGCGAAATTTACGCTCTGCATTCCAGGATACACCATAATCTACCTCACGGGTCTTTTCGCGACGGATTTTTTCAAATCTAAAATGCAGCTGCCCGTCCGAATTGCACGGGATTCAATTCTTGCAATACAGATTTTATGCACGCTTTTTGCAACAAGCTACGATTTTCTCCTTAAAATCTCACCTGCAATGATGATTCTTGTCGGACTTCAGGTTCTTCTTGGACTTTACGAGCTTGTCAGAAATTTTTCAAAGAAAGAAACAAGGCTCAGGACCGTACAGTTTTTCATAGGATTCCAGCCATTCGGAATCGGACTTGCTACAGATCTTATAATCCGGCTTATCGACAACACAAAAGCATATCCCTATTTTACGATTTTCGGCTGGCAGGGAACAATCATTGTCTTCATCGTCATGCTTTCACAGATTTTTGCAAGAATCTACCGAAATAACGAGAATCTTTCAAATCATCTTCTTGAGGAAGTTGCAAAACGCACAAGGGAACTTGAAGACGCAAACAATGAACTTTCACTTTTGAACGAAAAACTAGAAAAAGACAAGCTACGCTCTGACAAAGACCTTGAAATGGCTTCTCTCGTACAAAAAAACTTCCTTCCGCAACCGAACAGGCATTTCAGAGGCTGGGAGATTTCGGTCTGCTACGCACCGCAGGCAAAAGTTTCAGGCGACCTTTACGATTACTACAGCTTTAATGATATTCTGAACGGACTTTCGCTTTTTGATGTTTCAGGTCACGGTCTTTCCGCAAGCCTTGTCACAATGCTTTCAAAGAACATAATTTCACGAGTTTTCCAGACAGGCTTCAGGCGGCGCGAACCAATCGACAATGTACTGACAAAAATAAACAATATGATTATTTCCGAGAAAGGCGACATCGACAACTACATGACAGGCGTTCTCTGCCGCTTTACAGATACTGAAGATTCTGGAAAATGCAGCGTAGAACTTGGCAATGCTGGTCATCCCTATCCGCTCAAATTCAGCGTACATGACAAGGAAATTTACGAGCTTCGGGGCAACGACGGCAAAAAGCATTACGGCGCAATCGGCATGAAGGGAATCATGACATCATTCGCCCGTTCAAATTTCTTCATGTCAACAGGCGATATTCTCATTCTTTACACAGACGGTCTTACTGAGGCGCAAAACTCAAAATTCGAGCAGTTCGGAATTGAACCTATCAAGGACATTGTAAAAAAGAATCATGCCCGCAACACTGACGAAATCGCAGGTCTTATTTTTGAAAAACTTGAGGAATTCACCGAATACAAGCCTTTTGAGGACGACATCACGCTGATTATCGCAAAACGCAAGAATACGGTCGAATATGTCGCAGACGACGAGCATGATGACGACATGGAAGAGATTGTCGAAGAACTGCCAGAAGCATAACCAAGGCAGTCCAAAACTCAAATCAAAAGCCGCGTTTTACAAGGCAGAATAAAACTTTTCGACAGCACGAATCATAAATTCAACATCTTTGGCACCCGCGCTCTCATACGGAGAGTGCATCGCCCACTGAGGAAGTCCGATATCAAGACACTGAATCGAAACATGATTCTGGCTTATATTTCCCAAAGTTGAGCCGCCGGCAACATTTGAATTGTTCGTGAAAATCTGAAAAGGAACGCCTTCTTCCCGGCAGATTTCCTTGAACAAAGCTGATGAAAGTGCATCACTCGTATATTTTTGAGCCGCATTGAATTTGATTACGATTCCGCCGTTGATTTTTGGCTGATTGACAGGGTCTGACTTTGAAACATAATTCGGATGAACAGCATGTGCATTGTCTGCGCTCAGCATTATGCTTTTTGACAGAGAAATCTTAAAATCTTCGCCACTCCAGTTTAGTTTTTCAGAAATTCGTGACAGGGTATCGCTCAGGAAAGTTGAATCCGCGCCCTGACGGCTTGAACTTCCAACTTCTTCGTTATCAAAAACGCAGTAAACAGGGATGGATTTATGGGAATCTGCTGAATCAGAGCCATTTTTTACAGACTGCAAAAAGCCCTGCAAAGTCGTAAAGGCACATTCCAAATCATCCAGTTTCGGAGCTGATATGAACTCATTTTCCGCACCCCAGACAGAAGGCTCAGAACGGTTGTAAAGGAACAAATCATGAGAGATTATGTCAGATTCTTCTACAGATGCAGATTTTGCAATAAGCGAAAGAAGATTTGACTTTTCATCAAGCGAAAGAACGGGCCGGATTTCTGACTGCACATCGATTTTACGCCCATCATTTGCTTCGCGGTCAAAATGAATCGCAAGATTCGGAATCATCACTAAATCACGGTCGATGCTAACAAGAATCTCTTTTACTGAAAATTTACCGCCGTTCCGATTACGAACAACAAGCCTTCCGGCAACAGAAAGAGGCCTGTCAAACCAGGGATTCAGAAGCATTCCGCCGTATTTTTCGACATTGAGGACTACAGCCCCGGCCGATTTTATTTCAGGATTTTCCTTAATCTTAAACGACGGAGAATCTGAATGACTTGCACAAAGCAAAAACGGCCTGACCGCATTAAAATCAGAGTCTGGAAGAGAAAAAGCAATTACAGAAGAAGAATTTCTCCTGACAAAATATTTGCCGCCTGGCGCGAGGTTCCATTTTTCACATTCAAAAAGCTCAGTAAAATTATTTTCTGACAAGGTATGCGCGATATTTTGAACCGCATGGAACTGGCTCGGAGATTTTTTGATAAAATCAAACAATTTTTGAATCATGCGTACAGTTTACAGCAAGGAAATGAAAAAAGCCATACGGATTAATTTCGGCATGTGCCAATCAGAACATTTCTACATATAGAAATAATCATCGTACTATGATATAATACGCGAATTATGAATATCATAAGTATTTTAGGTGCGGCACAGGGAGCTGTCGCACAAGGCTTGCTTTGGGGTATCATGACGCTTGGCGTTTACCTCACTTTCAGAATTCTTAACATTGCAGACATGACATGTGACGGCTCGTTTGCTCTCGGCGGCTCGACTTGTGCAATTCTGGTAACAAAGGGAGTTAATCCTCTTCTCGCTGTTTTTATCTCGTTTTTTACAGGCTTAATCGCAGGCCTTGCAACAGGTCTCATGCACACAAAGCTCAAAATTCATGAGATTCTTGCCGGAATTCTCTCGATGATTGCACTTTATTCTATTAACATCCGCATCATGGGAAAATCAAACACTCCGCTTCTCGGTGTTGATACAATGATGACAAAAATGCAGGACGCAATTGACATCACTCCGAACATCGCTTCCTTCATCATCGGAATCATCTTCGGCATTTCACTGATTGCATTCCTTTACTGGTTCTGTGGTACTGAAATCGGCTCTTGTCTGCGTGCAACCGGCAACAATGAAAAAATGGTCCGCGCAATGGGTGTTGATACCGATAAAATGAAGCTCATGGGACTTATGCTTTCAAACGGTCTCATCGCTCTTTCGGGTGCACTTGTAGCTCAGCAGCAGGGATACGGTGATGTCGGAATGGGAACAGGTGCAATCGTCATCGGTCTTGCTTCTATCATTCTCGGCGAAAGCATTTTTGCATGGTTCAACAAGCGCTTTGCATTCTATGTAACGCTTCTTTCAATTCTTCTTGGCTCAGTTGTTTATCGCTTGATTATTGCAATCGTTCTTCAGCTCGGCCTTAAATCATCCGACCTCAAACTGCTCACGGCAATCATCGTAGTAATCGCACTTGCAATTCCTGTAGCAAAAAAGAAGATTCTCAAAAAGAAAGTCGCATCAGCAGTCATCAAGGAAGGAAAATAAAATGCTTGAAATAACACATGTATCAAAGACCTTCAATCCAGGAACAATTACAGAAAAACGCGCCCTCCATGACATAAACCTCACGCTTGAAGACGGTGACTTTGTAACAATCATCGGCGGAAACGGCGCAGGTAAATCAACGCTCCTCAATCTCATTGCGGGAGTTCATTCATGTGACACCGGCTCAATCAAACTTAACGGCCGCGATGTTACTCAAATGCCGGAATATAAAAGAGCAGCTTTTTTGGGACGAGTTTTTCAGGATCCGCTTACAGGAACTGCAGCAAACATGGAAATCGAAGAGAACCTTGCAATGGCTCTCCGAAGAGGCAGCACCCGCACACTCCGCTGGGGAATTAAAAAAGAAGAAAAAGCTGTTTACAGAGACAAACTTGCAATGCTCGATCTGGGGCTTGAGTCACGGCTTACAAGCAAAGTCGGGCTTCTTTCAGGCGGTCAAAGGCAGGCTCTCACTCTTTTGATGGCAACATTAAAAAAACCAGAACTGCTTCTTCTTGACGAACATACAGCCGCACTTGACCCAAAAACCGCAGCAAAAGTCCTTGAGCTCACAGAAAAATTTATTGAACAGGATAAGCTCACGGCATTCATGGTCACGCACAACATGAAGCATGCAATCCGCTACGGAAACCGCCTTATTATGATGATGAAAGGTCGAATCGTTTATGATGTCCGTGGTGAAGAAAAACAAAATCTTAAAGTAGAAGATTTACTTGCAAAATTCAATGCAGTTGGCGAACTCAATGACCGAATGATGCTCGGCGAGTAAGCCTAAAAAGCACAAAAAAAGCTGTTCGAAAATGCTCTGCTCTCAGCCGGAACATTCCGAACAGCTTTTTTTTATTTGGATGATTTCAGCATGTAAAGCTCATCCTTATCTTTGTCATAATAGAATGTATAAAGAAAGATTTTTGTTAAATCCTTGTCGGTTATGCGGTAAGTCGTGAACGCATATTTATAACCTTCTTTTTTCATCATTGGTTTAAGTTCAGCATCCCACATCCTTGTTTTTTCGCCGGCACGGAAATTATAGAATTCAGTAATTGTTTCATTTGGGCCCATACCCCAGCCAGCAGCATTGAAAAGCTGAGCCGTGCGGTTATTTCTCTGCTCATCGGTTTTGAACGCATAAACTTTCATTTGCCTGCGCAACTGCTGAATCTTAAACTCGTACCAAAGATAATTATCATCTTCAGCTCCGTTGACCTTAGTTGGATTCTGCTGTTGTGCAAAAATTATTCCAGTAAAAGCCAGCAAAAACAAAACTGTCATAAGTCTTTTGACCATATATAATCTCCTATTACTTCTATTATAACATGAAAAATCTGAAAACTGTACAGAATCTATTCATATTTTTAAAAACTGTGGAACATTACGATTCAATTCATTATAATTGAAAAGAAATTTTTATTTATATAGAGGAATTTTATGTCAGACAAAGAAGTTCGCGTTCGTTACGCACCGTCACCAACAGGTATGCAGCACATTGGTGGCGTTCGCACTGCACTTTTCAATTATCTTTACGCACGAAGCCAGGGTGGAAAATTCATTCTCCGTCTCGAAGACACAGACCGCACCCGATACGATGAAAAATATGTCAAAAATCTTTACGATACAATGGCATGGCTGGGAATTGAATGGGACGAAGGCGGCGAAAAAGGCGGCGAATACGGTCCTTATGTTCAGTCAGAGAGATTTGAGCTTTACAAAAAATACGCACAGGAACTCGTAGACAAAGGCGAGGCTTACTACTGCTTCTGCGATGCTGAGCGACTGGAGCGAATCAAAAAAATCCAGACCGAGAACAAAATGGCTCCGGGCTACGACCGAAACTGCCGTCACCTCACTCCAGAGGAAATCAAGGCAAATCTTGATGCCGGAAAACCTTATGTAATCCGCCTCAAAGTGCCTCTTGAAGGAGAGACAACTTTCCATGACCACTTGCTGGGCGACATCACATGGAAAAACGAAGACATTTCCCCGGACCCGGTTTTGCTCAAAAGCGACGGCTTCCCGACATATCATTTGGCTAACATCGTTGACGACCACTTGATGAAGGTCAGCCATGTAATGCGCGCTCAGGAATGGATTCCTTCTACCCCGCTCCATGTTCAGATGTACAGAGCTTTCGGCTGGGATCATCCTGAATTCTGCCATCTTCCTATGGTAAACGGTTCTGACGGCAAAAAGCTTTCAAAACGACACGGCTCAACTTCACTCAACGAGTTCCGTGCACGAGGATACCTTCCGCAGGCTATCGTAAACTATGTTGCTTTGCTGGGCTGTTCTTACGAAGAAGGCCGTGATTTCTATACACTTCCAGAACTTGCAGAGAGATTCAAGCTTGAGCACCTCAACAAGGCTCCGGCTGTATTCGACTACAAAAAGCTGGAATTCTACAACGCAAACTATATCCGACAGCTCTCAACAGAAGAACTTTACAAGTGGACCCTTCCATTCATCACAGGAACAGGGGATGCAAGACTTGAAATCAACCCGGAGAACCCACAGCCAAAACCAAATGTTGGCCCAGAGTTCAGTGGTGTTGCAATGGGCGAAGACGGCGAGCCATACTGCGTAGACAAATCAATGAACATGACGAGCACAGATGTCAAAAAGACACTCATGGGTCTCATGCCACTCATTCAGGAGAGACTTAAGTTCCTCACGGAGGCTGCGGAGATGGTTCACTTTATGTTCACAGAACCAGCCGTACCTCCAGTTGAGCAGCTTGTTCCGAAAAAGCTCGACCAGGCAAAAACAAAAGAAGTCCTTGAGAACGCAAAAGAATTCGTTGCAAAAGTATTTGAGCTTGACCACGAAGGTGCAGAGAACTTCGCAAAAGCAAAGGCTGAAGAACTCGGTATCAAACTCGGTGATTTTATGATGCCAGTTCGTATGGCAGTAACAGGAAGCCGCGTTTCTCCACCGCTCATCGGTTCTATTGCAGTTTTGGGCAAAGAACGCGCTCTTGAGCGAATCGAAAGAACTATTGCCACACTGTAACCAATGCGAAAGGGATTGTAAGGGTGAGCCAGTTTGCGAAGCAAACTGAGCGAAAAACGGCTGGCCGTTTCGAAGGCGGAAGCCGTAGCCCTGAAAAGCCCGGACTGCCGCTTGCGGCAGTTTCGCCCATAAAATAAAGAAACAATGAACGAATACGATATCGAACTTGACGAACAATTCAAAAAACAGATAAACGCGCTGCGTGACATCTTCATTCAAAAACAGCCGATTCAAAAAGACGGAACTTTCTCCCCTGAGCTGGTAAAAGAAACATCAATCGAAATGCTTGACTACATAATAGAAGACAAAGCTTCACTTTCAGCCTTGAAAGACTGGATGGAAGAGCACGATTTTTGGACAAGCCCTGCCAGCACAAGATTTCATGGAAATGTGAAAGGTGGGCTTGCCGCACATTCTCTTTTGGTTGCAGTTCAGGCACTTCGATTTGCAGAAAGTTTCGCCGCAAATTTCGCAATTTCAAAACGCAGTGACCGATTTGCTTTCACAGCAGAAGATGTTTTTATATCGGGTTTTGCACATGATTTTTGCAAGGCCGGCACTTACGCCACAGAAAGTAAAAAAACAAAGGATTTTAACGGCAACTGGAAATACGAGCCATACTACAAAACAAAGTCAGATTTGCGCAATCTTGGGCACGGAAACGAATCAGTTTTGCTTCTTTTAGAATCAATGCCGCAGCTTCTTAAACGACGCACTGTAATCGAGGCAATCAGCCGGCACATGGGATTTTCTGACCTGGCGCCGATGGAAACATACAATTATTCGAACCTTCTTCAAAATCCGCTCGTGCTTTTGATTCAGCTTGCAGACCAAAGCGCAGCTCAGTGGTGGGATTTGTAAGGTTCATAAAAGGAGGAAGCCATGAGCTTTGACCCCACGATTTTTTTTGCAGTTATTGCAGGATTTTTGCTCTTTCTTGGTTTTATCGGTACATTTTTGCCGATTCTGCCGGGACCCCCTTTAGCCTGGGCAGGACTTCTTTCAGCTCATTTTTCAGCACATTCTCAAATTTCCGTAACAACGCTGATTATAACGGGATTTTTTGCACTTTTAATCACCGTCGCCGACAACATTTTTCCTTCGCTAATGACCAAAAAAGCAGGAGGAAGCAAAGCCGGTGTATGGGGAAGCACAATCGGCCTGATTTTCGGCATTCTTTTCGCTCCAACCGTGATTTTAATCATATTAGGTCCGTTCATCGGAGCTTTCATCGGCGAGATGATTCATGATTCACAAGACACAGGCAAAGCATTACGAGCCGCCTTCGGTGCATTCACAGGCTTTATGCTCGGAACAGGCATAAAAATGATCTGCGTAAGTGCCTTTATCTGGATTTTTGTGATAAGTCTGCTGAAATAAGAAAAGACCGGGCCATACAGCGCTTCGCTCGTTTGGCCTATAGGAAGTGATTTGAATGTATTTTCTCACTTCGTTTCGAAAATACTGGGCCATCTTGGATTTGAACCAAGGACCAAAGGATTATGAGTCCTCTGCTCTAACCGCTGAGCTAATGGCCCGAAGTGGATTTAATAATATCAGAAAATAGCGGTATTGGTCAAGATGACAGTGTATAGTAGACTAAAGTTTCTGTGTATTTTGAGTTAAAATTCAGTTTTATTTCACAAATGCCTTATTCACAAGTATACCCGACACAGCTGAAACTAAAGAGACTGGTATCGTTATTACATTGCCAACGTGATTTATCACATAAACTGTTGAATAGTAATCTTTTTTGATTTCTCGACTTACAAAAATCGAGTTGTCATATTCGTTCTTTTCATAACTTATAACAACAGTTTCTTCATCTTTTGTCTTGTAAGCAGAAATTTTAGAAACAGTTTTTTCTACAATGATATGATTTTTCGTAAAAGGCTTGTGAAACTCAGGATACATCTTAATTTTGTTT
The DNA here is from genome assembly GCF_946187725.1 of uncultured Treponema sp. GTDB lineage: Bacteria > Spirochaetota > Spirochaetia > Treponematales > Treponemataceae > Treponema_D. The sequence continues at coordinate 28,170 of NZ_CAMHSK010000025.1, read as the reverse complement.
TCACACCTTGCCTCTATCATTTTTCTCTTATCTTCTTCGAAATCAAACAAAGGTTTTTCCACTTCTGGTACATAATCAATAGCAGCCAAAAAAAACATCCCAGCTGAAATAAACAGGCATTTTCCAAGACTTACAGTTGAAGCTCCAGCTATGCTAAAAGGTTTAACAAAAAAAGAATAAGCAATGTATTTATAATCAGGCTCGCTTATTACCGTGATTTTTGTGGAATGAGTCTCAAGGGTAAGAGTTCCTTGACCAGAATAAAAAGAGTAGACTTTTTTTGTTGTTTTTTCTTCATTGAAGTCTTTTGTACATTTTGAAAGCATTTTAAAGTCTTCATAAATGCAACTCTCGTATTGTTCATATACCTTTGTTGACTGGCAGGAAATACATAACAAGGCCAGACAAATAGAGAAACAAGAGAAAAATGATTTCGATTTCGCTAAATTCAAATTTATCATAGAGAGTTGGAAAGAAACTTGTTAAAGGCTCATCGGATTTCCGAGCGGAGGCTAACTAGAAACCCGATGATAAAAGATTTTGATTAGTATGAACCGGAACGATATTCGTCTACCAGATTATTGAAATCTTCGTGCGAAAGTCCCAGACATTGTTCAAGGTCGCCGTATTCAATGAAACCGAGACGGTATATCATATCCGATGAAATTTTATCAATCCACTGAAGGTTTTTCAGCTGCGAGGCCGATACGCTTACATCGATTCGATTGTAAGATTCCTTTCCTTTGCCGTCGGTATTTCGCTTTTCGTATGTACTCGTGCTGTTGTTGATGTATTTTGAAAGCTCGCCCTGGCCTGCAGTTTCTGCACTCTCAATGCTTGATCCGACACCAACCACAAACACGCCTTCCTGCGGCATCTTCAAATCATAGCTTTCTGCAAGATAAGACTTGAAAATCCGGGCATCAGTCCATTTTGGAAGCCCATTCTTTTTCGCTTCCCTGCCGAGTGAACTTGTGCTGCCACAACTCACAAACAAGACCATAACCAATGCAAAGGCTGAAATGATAATTTTTTTCATACGATTCTCCTTCTGAAGTTTTTGTATCAAAGCAACTTGATACTTCGGAAAGAAAATGTATTGCATTGTTGCGGGAGCGTAAAATTTTTCAAATTTAAGTTCCCCTGGATTTTTTGATATAAGAATAATATACACAAATCCAGAGAAAATATAATTCATGGGATTAGACTCATTCGGAAATTGCAATTGCTCCAATAATTAATTCCAACTCTGTCATATAGATTTATCGTTATGACAGAGTTGGTAAACTTATTATTCAGGATATGAAATCCACTGACTGTTTGCAGCATCGTCAAACTGCTTTTCTGGATTTATGTTCATGAGAAGCAGTTTACAATTTGAAATCTTAAAAACAATTGTCGTTTCATCATCACTAAGTTTTGTGATTTCTACATCATTTGTCACAAGAAATTTTCCAGTAACATATTTTTTTCTGTTTTTTGCAATGAATTCAAAACATTTTGCAGTTTCTAATTGCCATGTATATGATTCCAAATCCATTACATCAGTACCGATTTCCAATCCTGTCGATTTGTCTAAAACTTTTATAAAAATCATTGTTTTTCTCCTTAAATATATTTTCCTAGCCAAATACTGAAACAAACAGCTAGCATATTTGCTTTCAGCATTGCGCTATTTTCTAGGCAATCTCATAATTTTTCTTCTGCGCAGTTTAGTTTTACAAGATGACGGCGCTATTATACGGGTCACATAGTAAAATTTTCAAGTCCAATTTTATCTCTGTAGTTTCCTTGCTGAAAATGAGGCTTATCGAGAATGAACAAAATAGAGAAATAGAATAGCTAAAAGTTATTTAATGGTGTTAGTGAAGTTTTTGATCAATTTGGAAGTGAACCTATATCTTATCTATTGAGTCCACAATAAAAATTGAATCGTGCATTTTTCCGGTTACTTTTACTCTTTTTTCTTTGTAAGATAGCAAATAGTTGTTTTCAAACGGATTTGAATCTTTATAGAACAAACGAATTTCATCTCCATCATCCTTTTTAAGGAATGGCTGTTCGCTTTCGCTTTTTGAGCCTTTGTCAGCGGTTCTAAAAATCACAATGCCTGTCAAAGATTCTGTCTGCTGTTTATTTTCTTCTGTCATTTTGATTCAAGCTCCTTTTTGATTGTGCCGTACTTGTCAAAATAAACCTTTACAGTTTTTTCAACTGCACCGATTTGTTTTGTGTAAATTGATTGCCACATTTCACGGTTGGAAAACTTGTATGTTTTTGGTTCAATTCCGGCAAGTTCTTTATGGAATGAATACACATGCCGATTTATTATCGCTTTAATTTTTGAATCTACTTCGCAAAGACTCATCTCTATTTGAGAACGAATGTCAGGAATTTGAACATAAAGCCCTCGTGCATGTCCGACAAATTTAGCATTATGCGGTTCGATTCTAGAACTTAACAAAGATGAATGCGAAGAGAACGATTTTTGACCAAATTTTGTTTGATTTCCAGTACTTGAACTGGGGTCTCCGTAAAGAGAGAATTCTGTCAAAGTCTTTATCTCTGTATCTGAAAAATCTTTGGACTCGTTAAAAAGCCTGTGAATACCTGCGAGATGAGAATTCCCGGCAGTTTTTCCGGCACAGATTTGTTTAAGGAATTCACCCACCATCAAATCGGCACAGCTTCCTGTTGGATTTGGTGTGCCATAAGCGATTTTGCTCGAACCTAGCAAAGCAATACAACCTGATTGCATTGCTTGAACTACGATGCTGTCAGTTTTACCAAGATTTCCAATGTATCTTGCTCCATAGCAGGCTTCAACGCCCAAAAAATATGGCTTTTTAAGAGCAGAAAGATTTTCTGGAGAAAACGCTTCTGGATAGGAAGAACCTTGTTGTCCGTACCAAAATTTTGCTACAGAACTTCCGTGAAGATTAAAGAACAAAATGTTACTGTCAGCATCAATACGAGATGAAACTGAATTGAGCGTGATATCTGGAGACGAATCCGTTGTTGAAGATGCAATTTTTCTGTACTCGTAATCAGATTCCTGCTTCCAGACTGCGGCACTGAGTCCATAAGTTTTAAGTTTTTCAAAACTTTCTTCTGAAATCATTGCATTCTTAAAATATGCACAGAATTCTTCAAAAATTTCTCCGTCATAAGAAGGCAACCGCCCAACAAGCAAAAAATTCTCAAAATCATATTTTTGAATTTCCCAAGGCGATGATGTGCTAAGCGAACTGTATGCCAAATCAGATGTAACTGATGAATCAGAATCCCCGCTTTTGTTCTCCCACTCGGAAACTTCAATAACCTTTTCATTTCCGAGTATGAATACATATTTGAATTCGTTTTTAGAACGCAAATTCTTTAGCAAAGAAACAACATCTGAAACAGAAGAAGAGACTACATCCATCAGAGAATACTGAATGCCACGAGTTTTCTTATACTCAATGTATCGTCCTATTTCCTCAAACAATTCTTGCTTTGAACAAGACAACTGTGAGGCAAGAACTGAAAGCCGTGTAAGAAGAACACCTTTCTCTACTGGTTCAGATTTTTGAGAATTTGAGAAAGGTTCTGCAGATCCATTAACAACAGCTCCGCAGTTTTCGCAAAAACGCATCCCCTCTTCAAGTTGTGCGCCACATTCTTCACAAAACATAAAGTCTCCTACAGTGAGCCGCCACAACTCTCACAGAACAAGGCTCCCTCTTCATGAGGCGTTCCACAGTTCGGACATGTAAGAAGTGATTTTGCCCCATTTGCTGATTGAGTCATAGGCGAAGCTCCTGTCTGATAAACAGTCTGAGGATTTTTAAGCGCACTGCTAACAGAGTTTACGGCATTATTCACACCGTTGGCAAAACGGTTTATCTCCGCATCTTTGTCAGAAAGACGTTGTGCCTGATTTTGTGCATTCGCACCAAGGCCAGCCATAGTTACATCACGCATCATAGCCATTTGCTGCTGCATGAAAGCCTGCATCTGTTCACTTTGTTTCATTGCCATTTCAGCAGTTTTGTCATTCTGGCTCGCTGCAAGTTCTGCCTTGAATTTTTCAGCCATTGCATTAGCTGCCTCTGGCGTGATATTAGGATTTGCAACAAGAATCTGCTCCGCTGTCATGTTCTGGAACATTCGGCGCATCTCTTCTTCATGCAGGATTTTCTGTGCGTTTGCTTCCATCTGACGCTCATGTTCTGCCTGCTCACGCTGCTGACGGATTTCCTGTGCCTGGCGAAGAACATCAAGTTTTGAAGCCATACGCTCTTTTTGCAGTTCAAGTTCGGTTCTTGCTTTTTCTGCTTCAAGTGCAGTTCTCTGTCGTTCCCGCTCGTCCAGATACTCCGCTCTCATTCGTTCCTGAGCAAGTTCATTCTGAAGACGGGCATTGCCGATTTCGGTCTCCCACAGCAGTTTCTGGCGGTCGAGTTCCTTTTCATTGGCGAGAGTTGCGAGCACAAGTTCCTGACCATAAGTCAAATCACGGAGAGAAGCATTCTGTGTAATTTGAGCCTGAATATTCTCAATTTCTTCCTCACGAAGAAGCCCGCTCTTCTTGTATTTCTGAATACCAGCCTGAACTTCATCCTCAGTCTTTGCCTCGCGAATCATTCGCTGAGCTTCAAGCATCTGACTGAATTTAAGCCGTTCGTCCTCGTTAAGCTCACGGTCTTCGTCAATCTTATCAAGTGCGGCCTGGAAATCAGTTTCGCTTCGAGCTTCGGCAAGTGTCTGTGCATTGTTTTCATCGTGCAGACGGTTCAAGAAATTGTTTCGTTTTGTAAGTTCTGTAAGCTCCAGTTCCGAAATATATAGTTCTTCCTGCATTTTTCGGATATTTTCCAGTTCTTCACGGCTGGCCGTAAGACTGATGATTTTTGAAGCTGAGAAATACGGATACAATTCCGAAATACGATTTTGTAATGCCAGAAGGACATCATTTGCCTTTGTTGAGACCTTTTGTGGCTCAGTTCCAGAAAGGGTTTCATTCAAAACCGCAAGAACTGTGCTTTCGAGAGATTTTGCGACAGTCTCATAGCAGAGCATTTTCTTATCAAGAAGCTGATTCGTGTAAAAATCATTGATATTAGAAACTTTTACCAAAAGATGAATGCCGACATTGCTTCGGATTCCGACAGTTTCCACATTCTCAAAGTTGAACAAAAGCGGGAACTCTGTAGAACGAACAAGTACAATGCTGACCTGATATGTTTTTCTGATTATATCTGAAGCGCCACCTTTGAAGAAATTAGCGACATTGTGAAAAAAGTTGCCGATTAGAGAGCGTTTCTTCTCTTCTTTTTCTTCTACGACAGCATTTGCATAATCTTTGAAAGCATATTGACCCGCTTCAAGCTGTGCCACAATTTTTCCCTGCACGAAGAAAAGAGCCTTTACGCCATCCTGTACGACAAGACCTTTTACTTTTCCGTAGGAAGCAATATCGCGTTCGTCAATTTTTACGGCAATCTGACCAGGAAGAATATTCCAATGAATGTATGATGAGGCAACATTTACACCACGCTCGTCATCAGGACGATTTGTAGCCTTTACCTCATCAAGTTTTGTTCCACAACTACCACAAAATTTGGCAGTATCTTTAAGTTCTTTTCCACAGTTAGGGCATTTTTTCATAGTAACTCCTCCGTTAAAGTCCTTTTCAATCCGCTCAATTTGAGCGTTCATATTGGTTCTAATTTTTATTGTTTTATGACAGTATCTGCAGGAAACAGAAGCTGAGCAACCACGTCCCAAACTCATCTGATAACTTGCACTCTGATTGCAGTGCGGGCAAGGAATAAGATGATATTTGAATTCTTTTTCGTCTGACATTTTTTTTCTCCTCTAATTTCTATTAGTTATGTTTAAATAAGTCAAAATCTTCATCTAAATACCTAAATCAAATGAATCAACATCTATACCGGTGTTATTCTGCAAAGATTCAAGTTTGCTCTTAGCAAACTCATTTCCTTGCTCAGATGATTTTTCATACCAGTAAATTGCTTTTTCTCTATCTTGCTCCGTTCCTTTCCCTTCCTCGTATAGCCGCCCGAGATTCCATTGAGCATACGGATTTCCTTGCTCGGCAGATTTTTTGTACCAGAAAAATGCATCTGAATAATTTTTCTCGACACCTATTCCATTCTCATTCATATACCCAAGCGTATTCTGGCCATAAGAACTTTGCCCGTACTTGATGGATTCATGAATTAATTCAGAACCTTTCGAAACATCTTTTTCACAACCTTCGCCATTTAAATAATGCCAGCCCAAGCGAGCAATTCCGTCATAATTCTTTTGATCCGCACTTTTTTTTGCCCATTCAAAAGATTTTTCACTTTTCTTTTGATTTCTGTATCTTTCACTGATGAAAAATTGAATCTGCGCATTATGAGAAACCTTTTCAACCTCCAGCAACTCTTCTAAAGAATACGCTGATTCATTTTCCAAGATTTTTTGAGATTTTGCTTCTAGTTCATGTTTTTCTTTAGCAAGTCGTTCTTTTTCCGCTTTTTCTTTTGCTATACGCTCTTCTTCTGCCTTTCGCTCCGCTTCTTCGCGTTCGGCTTTTTCTCTTGCGAGCCTTTCTTCCTCAGCTTTGCGGGCTGCTTCTTCTGCGGCGAGTTTTTTCTGTGCTTGCTTTCGTGCTTTTTCCAGCACGGCATTTGCATAAAATGGCATTTATTTTACTCCTTTGTGGATTGGTTTAAGGTATTTATCAAAATTTTCAAAAATATCAATAATTTTTATTAGGTTGTCCTCTTTAACTACTATCCGACCTCTTAGTTTTCCCTTGTCTCTATTTTCAAAAAAATAATATTGTTCCCCATAAAATTCCGTTTTACTAAAGGCTCCATGTGCAAAGGCACATCTAATCGAATAAATAAGTGACTTAGTTTTATTTTTCTTCATATCTGTATGGATAAAGACTTCCTTTCTATCTGAGACTTCATCCAAGATTTTGCTTTGTTTGCACAGGTTTTTAACATCTTGTTCAATTTTTTCCATCTCGTCCCTGTCACGAACTAATACGGTTTTCCAGTTTTTATTTAGAGAAGGTATATTCTTTTTAAGAATATCTGTTATTTTTCTGGAAGCTTTATTAAACACATCCAAATGTTTAGCCCGTCTGCTTACTTTTTCATCTACAGGAGCTTCAATTACAAAAAATCTGTATATTCTTGAAAACTTCTCGTCCGCAAAAGAAAAATCACTATCAAAAATCCAATTTTTAGCCATTTATAACTCCATACAATCAGTTCTTTTATGTATTACTGAAATTTGTTATTATCTTCAAAGTTGTATTTCTTTCTTTACCACAAATAGCAGTATAGGTTTTCTTTTTTCCCATTTTCGCTTAATTCTCTCCATTGTTCCAAATTTCGCATGAAGATGTGTCAATAAAAATTGAAGTCTTATTATCTATGGCCTTTTTTTTGTTATCATAGATTTCACAATTTTCTATCGAGAATTCTTTACAGTTTTCAATCCAAATTCCAGATTCATTGTTATACAATTTACATGTCTCTATATAAACCTCTGGCTCAGCATTAAGTTCTTTTTTTAACCCCCGATCATTAATGTAAATTCCGCTAGAAGAATTATTAAATATTTCAGAATTCTTGATTATTGTTTTATAATTTAGTTTATCAATTCCACTGGAATTATTATAAATTTTACAATTTTCAATTCTACCCTCATACATGATAATTCCAGTGTTGTTTTTAAAAATCTCGCAAGATTTTATTGTTCCAGCAAGTTCTAGGCCTGTACCACAACTATGGATTTTACATCCTTCGCAAATAAGCTTTGAACTATTTTTTCCCCACCACTCCGAGCGGATACCGCATCCGTCAAAATTGTAAATCTCACATTTTATAATTTGAGGATTTGAATCATCGTTAATAGAAATACCATTACCATCTCCTTCAACTTTTCCATCATGAATTTTGCAGTTTTCTATTTTTGGTGCAGCATTATTACGAATACAAATACCATTCCACCAAGCGTTATAGATTTCACAATTCTTTATTATAGGTTTTGCATTGTCTCTAATACTGAGTTCAGAATCGTACCAACTCTTGTCATTTGTTTCTTCATTATCATGTATTTTACAGCCGTCATAAATACCAGTTGCATTCTTTCGAACCCAGATACCACAAGAAAGGTGATTATAAATCTCACACTTTGTAATCTGAGGTTTTGAATCGTCATCAACAATAACACCAGGATAATTTTTTTCTTTTGTTTTGTTGTCGTGGATTTTACAGTTCATTATCTTTGGTGCGGCTTTATTTCTAATCCAGATTCCATTTCGTTTATTATCATAGATTTCACAATTCTCTATTCGCGGCGCAGAAGAATCTGAAATATATATTCCTTCTTCATCATTCTTAAAAATTTTACAATTTGTTATCTGAGGTTTTGCCTCTAAGTTAATGCTAATTCCTACTCCACCCGCATTGTGAATTTTACATTTTTCTATTGTAGGCTCAGAATTTCCAGTAATATATATACCATCATAGTATTCCTCGGAAATTTCACAGTTACTTATTCTAGGCTTTGAATTTTCTGAGATACATAATCGGGATTTAATTAAGCATTCTGTCAGAACTGGAGATGATTTATCAACAACATCAATTCCAGCGTAGCAATGTGAAATCTCACAGTTTGAAATCTCAGGTTCGGCATCATTCACACATACGATACCATCTGTATCATTCTGCGAAATAAATAAATTCATCGCTTTTGCTTTTCCAGAAGCAAATATAATGCCATGAGATGCAGAGCCTAAGACGGCGATGTTTTTTAGGACGGAATCACTTTCAACTCGTAAGCAACAAAGGCTGTAATCTTCGTCATAATCCCCACCGTCAGCATCATCAAATTCATAATCGCCCATATCTGAGAAATCTATTTCTTCATCGTTGGTAAAACAAAGGCCTTCTATCTCAACAGGAACCTTCAAATCACAGAATTTCTCAGAATCAAGCACGATAATAGGCAAATCTTTTGATGCTTTGTCTTTAACAGAATCCGCACAGCCAATAAGTTTTAGTGATTTTTCAAAAACAAGATGCTCTTTATATATGCCTGGCTTTACATGAACAGTTCCGCCTTCCATAACAGAGTCCAGACCTTCCTGAACAGAAGAAAAATCACAGTCCTTGTCTTTACCGACGGTACATTCTTCTAAATTCATCATTCTAATTGGATTTACGCACATAATATGCCAGAACAAGTTGTTTTCCTTGCAGAATTCCTTGTTAAAATCCAGTTTCGGCTCGCCCGCTTCTTCCGCAAGGACGGCCTTCATTTTTACGGCATAGCTTAATTCAAGCTCGTTCTGAGTCTCATCCAAAGTCTCGGCTATTTCTTTTGCCTTATCAAAAAATGATTTGTCGGAAAAATGCTTGTACATGGCGTAATAGAAGGCTACGCGCCAGCTGTTCGCAAGGGCATTCCCCTGCCACATACGCATTGCCTGCTTTATTTTGAGTTCCGCTTTGTCAAAGTCTCTGTTCCTGACCGCAAGACTGATTTCCGTTATGTATGCAGAAAGAACATCGATTTCTAGGGAGCCAGTGATTTCAAGTGCCTTTTCTGAATCAACTTCTGCGAGAGCCGGCAGGTACAAATCAAGGATTTTTTCATCATGCTTGTGCTTCTGATAGACTGGCTCCAGAAGTTCCAGTGCCTTTTTTACATTCCCATCATCATAAAAACAAGTATTTGCCTCGTTATAGATTCTGTCCTCGAATATCGTGAGGGATTTTTCCTCCGCACCGGCGTTTTTCATCTCATTTTCGAGTTTGCGTGCAACTTCCGAAGGGATCCCGAATTTTTGCTGCAGGGCATTGAGTTGTTTACGCTCAGAAAGCTCGATTCGACCGTCCGCAAGCACTTCTTTGAGGGCATTTTTGTACTGGTCAACACTGTCCTTTGACTTTTTCTCGGCACATGAGGTACAAACTCCGTGCTTTTCATCATAACAGTCATCACAGGTGAACTGCCCGCATTCCGGGCATTCAAAGCCCTGGGTAATTGGGACGATGCTTCCACAAACATGGCATTTCTTGACCTGCTTGGTCTGGTCTTCATTCTTGATAATCGTGGCATTGCCAGCAACATGGGTCTCTTCTTTGTGCCCGATTACATCGCCCGCAATCACATTCTCGTTGCCCATGTTAAGGCCGTCTGAGTTGACTGCCTTTGGCTCTCCGTCCTGCTTCGTGCCACATTCCGGGCAGAATTTCATTTTGAGGGCAAGCTCCGCCCCGCATTTTATGCACTTCTTCGACTGGGGAACTGGTGTTCCACATTCAAAGCAAAACTTCTGTCCTTCTTCAAGCTCGACTCCACAATTGCTGCAAACTGCCATTTTTCTATCCTACCCGAGATATTTCTGTTTTTGCATTAATTATACTATAGGAATGCATATTTTCCAATGAATTGCATTAATGAAAATATATCGCTTTACCAGCGAATCGTAAAAGAAAAAGGCTCTCCTTACCTCCGCCTGTCATAGTTCTCATAAATCCGTTCCAGAAAAGAATCCGATTCGCTCAGTCCCACATAGCTTGTGAGGCGTTCGGCAAGTATCAGGGGATTGTCGCCGTTCTGCAGAGCGAGGGTACCTTCCTGGATTATCGCAAAGCACAATCTCTCATAGTCGTTTTGACAGGTTGAATCCGTATAATGATTCGCAATATACGAGATGATGTTTCCGTCTGTTCCGTCAACAACAAAGTACAGGAGTTTCTGCATAAAAATTCCGTTGATACCGCCTATTTCTTCGTGCAAGGAATCCAGATTTTCTTCAATCGCAAGGATTCCTTGTCTTCTTGCTTTTTCTAAGAGGCAGACAAATTTCTTGCAGATTTTGAATATCGATTCTTTTTCCGCCTCTGTCATTTCTGAATACTGTTGTTTTCTTTCGCTCATAGAGTCTCCTGCAAAAAATGATTTAAGTGCCCGATATTCACAGGCAGTTAAAAACATATTGCATTTTGCTTAGAGCGTAAAATTTAATTAAATGGTCACTCAGAAAAGTATTTTACGTCGTACAGCAAAGTATTTTTGGTCGTTTTCATTGAAAACATTCCAGTCCAAGACTGTAGAATTTTTCAAAACTGTCATTGTTAAAATCCATATACATTTTCTTTACATAATTTTTTACCTCGTTTTTTGAGATGCTTTTGGAACTCGCAAATCTCCAGGTATCACAAGCAAAAGCTCCGTATTTTTCTGTTATGGCATCCAGAATATCTTGTATTGTTTTTAGGTCTGAATTTATACCCATTATTTCATAAATCTTTTCAACTTCCATAGTTCGGTTCTTTCTTCAGTTTGTGAATCAGATACCTAAAATATATTGCATATTTTGTAATCGTAAAATTTTACGGTCCTGGGAAAATGCAATATAATCTAACTTATGAAAGATCAAGAATTTGTAATAACTGAAAACAATGAAGCGCAAGCTGCTATCAATCAAATGAAACAGTCACCTATTGAGATTCTGTCTCTGAACGTAAGATGTGCTAATTATCTGCAACATCTCGGAATCACTTCAGTAGGTGAGCTCACTGCAAGAAAGAACTTAGATCATCCCACACTTTACCTTAATAATTCGAAAACAGTGAGAGGTGTTATTGAAGCCCTTGCTGGAAAAGGTTTGACTTTGGACATGTCGGATGAAGACTGGGCAAACTGGGCAAAAATTTGGACTTGAAAGTTTTTACATTCGTTCGTACAATCTTTACATAAATAGTTTATAACACTTAATGACCGCTTGATTTGGCTCTTATTGCACGGCGGTCGCCAGAGTTTCTGGTGTAAATGTTGCTAAAAGGAGGACGTAATGTCATATTTTCACACATCATCTTTTAATTCTGGAATCAGCACAATCTGTGCCGCTTCCCTGCCACCACTCTCCCGCGAAGAAGAAAAGAAAATCATCAAACTTGCAAAAAACGGAAACAAAAAGGCGAAGGATACTCTTTTTCGCTCAAACCTCCGCTATGTGACAACCATCGCAAAAAAATACCAGAACAAAGGGCTTGATCTCGATGAGCTTGTTGTTGATGGTTATCTTGCCCTGGAAGACAGTCTCAGAAAATTCAGCGCCGAAAAAGACATCAAATTCATCACTTTCGCAAAGTGGGATATTCTGAACTCAATTCCAAAAGCAATCAATGACTGCGGCTACACAATCCGCCAGAGCAGGCATAATCTTTCAGATGCTATCAAAAATAGGACGACAGTTTTAAGTCTTGATGCCTGCACTGATTCTGATGATGAAGAAAATCTTCTCTCTCACATAAGCGATGACAGGATTTTTTCGCCGGAAGAGGAAGCTTTGCGTTCACTTACGAAACAAAAAGTCTGGGAAGTACTCGGTAATCTTCCGAAAATAAATCGCGAGATAGTGATTCTTAAACACGGTCTTGGCAAACCCCAAAAAGAATACAGCTTCGCCGAAATCGGAACGATGTACAACAAAACAAAGCAGTGGGCTTTCAACATATACAAACAGGCTGTGAGCGTCCTTCAGAAAAATCTGAAAAATGTTGCTTAAAGCAATGGGGGCTAAATGTCTACAATCTCGAATAAGAGTGCATCGAGGAGAGAAAATTGATAGATAATTTTGGTGTAACTTTTACAGAGAACGCAGACAATGAAGCAATTAATTTTGAAGCCTTTCTTGACTCATTTGAAAAATCATTCAAAGAAGAAGAAAGGGCCAAGATAAATATGCTGATTAATGATATCCTTAAGAAAAGTATTTTTCATATTGAAAAATATGACCTTTTACATATATTTGAAAGCCAACATGCGGAATATTTCGAATCAAATACAGAAGCGGAAATATCAGGCTTTGTAAAACAAAGGCAAGCAAAAATCAAAGAAATGCTTATTTTTCAATATTGTGACATTTACTTTAACGAAATACGCAATACTTTTAATAAGCTCAAACCTTATCTTCACGACGATGTAAATGCTCTGTTTGGCATGTGCGTAGAAGAAAATAAGAACGAAGCAAAATATCGAATACTGATAGCTAGATAAAATGTTGCTTAATGCAAAGGGGGGGCTAAATGCCCCCACTTTTTCCCCCTAGTGCCGCTTAATCCACTCAATATGAGAGACTCCCCAGTTGAGCCAGTCCCGGTCTGTCATCTGCCAGCAAAGACCAAACTCAGAGAGCTTTGATTCGATTTCTTCGAGGCTCTTTTTCCCGACATTCCGAGAACTTGCGATTTCTGCCTTTGATTTTGCGGTAAGCTCGCTCAATGTTGAAACATTCATGTTCTTCATGCAGTTCGTGCAACGAACCGAAAAATCCAGGTTCGTCACGCTCAAATCCATAACTTCTTTGATTGTTCTCATACAAAACTCCTTATAAGTGATGTATTTGCCCGATTTGTGCAGGCACTTGAAAATATATTGCTTTTTTTGGAATCGTAAACTTTTACGATTCAGCCAGTTTTTCCGCCACGCTCATAATCAGTTCCTTGTTTTGAAGGAGCTCTTTCCATTCTTCTGGGATTCCTTTTTCCAGGGAATCTGCATAATAAAGACCTGCCATCGCGCCTGCCACAGCCCCAATCGAGTCGGTGTCTCCGCCAAGATTCACTACTTTGAGAATACATTCTCGATAAGAATCTGTCGTAAGAAAGCACCAGACGGCGGCTTCAAGCGTGTCCACGACATAGCCTGTGCTGGCGATTTTTCCTTCGGGAAGCGTACAAAAATCAGGAGCAAGCAGCCGGTCATATTTTGAGAATGCTTCTTTGTATTCTGGATTTTGCTCAACGAATGAGAGGGCTTTCTCATAAGCGAACAAAAGAGCCTTTTCTTTTTTGCTTACGTTCAGTAAAGAAAAAAGCATTGCGACAAAAATATCACAGCCTAGGAGTGCAATCGGATGAGCGTGAGTCAGGCGGGATACGTTGTGAATCAGCTCAAAAACCTGTGGATTTTCAAACGCCCTTTCTCCGAATTTCTTCTGGATATAAAACACGAGCGGAGAGATTCTCATAAGAGAGCCGTTTCCGCATTCTCTTTCTTTTTGCCCGCCACACTCTAACGGCGGTACGCCCTTTTTGAATCTTTCGATTGCATTAAAACAGGTCTGTCCGATGTCAAAAGTCTTTCCTTTGGGCGTGTAACTTCCGCCTTCAAGCCAAAGCAAAAAACGGCGCATGATATCGTCATAATCAATGCTCCCGGTCTCACCAAGACTGTCTGCAAGGGCAAGGGTAAGGCTTGTGTCATCGCTCCAACTTCCAGCAGGATAATTGCCTGTCCAATGAGCGAGCATTTTTGTAACATTCGCCGCCTTTGCCTGCTCCCGCTTAAAAAACTGAACCGGAAAGCCCATTGCATCTCCAGTCGCCACACCAAAAATCAAATCATCTGTTTTTGCCATTTCCTTTTTTCCCATCCTTCGAAAGATCTTTATTAACATCTGCTAAAAGCTCATCCGTTTCTTCTAAAAGAGCTTCTGTCTCGTCCTCTGTAGTGAAAATGCCTGTACCATCCCTGCAAATCACTTTGTTCACAGGAAGGTTGCTTTCATAATGGTCGTCTCGCTTAACAGAATTCCATTCGGAAAGAGTGCCTGCGAATCTTATTTCTTTTAAGGAGTCACAGTTATAGAAAACAAGCGAGCAGATTTCTTTAACACTTGATGGTATAGTAATAGAAGAAAGTTTTCTGCATCGTATGAAAGCCGCACTAGGGATTTTCCCAATTCCTTCTTCCAATAATACACTCCTAAGTTCTTCACAACCGTCAAAAATATCGTCCCCCATTATTTTGACAGTCGCAGGAATATAAACAGATTCGAGATTCTTGCAATGAGCAAACGCATTCCTGCAAATCTTTTCTGTTGTTTCGGGGATTTTAAAATCCTTTGCCGGGTGTTCATTCGGGCAAAAAATCAGCTGCTTTTTGTCTTTGCTGTATAGGATTCCATCCTCGGAGCAGAAATGCTCGTTTTCTTCCGACACATTTATTCCTAAAGGTATGCCGCACGAATAAAACGCATCCCTTTTTATGGCTGTCAAATTTTTGGGAATTATGAGCGATTCCAAGTTCCTGCAAAATCTAAACGCATCCTGTCCGATTTCAACAAGGCTTTCCGGGAGAGTCACAGATTTTAAGTTCAAGCAACCTAAAAACGCATTTCTCCCGATTTCTTCTACGCCCTCTGGAATTGCTATACTTTCGAGAGATTCGCAGCCACCAAATGCCGCTTCATTTATTATTTCTATTTCTTCGGGAAGAATAACTTCTTTGAGAGAAATACAATTTGTGAAAGCTCTGCCCCCAATTCTGTTGATGTTTTTCGGAAGCACAATTTTTTCAATCTTTGCACAATCAAAGAAAGCCCCATGTCCAATCGCCGTTACATTTTCTGGAATTGAAACAGACCTTGCATTTTCTGCGCAGCGGATAAGCTCTTTGTTCGCAATAAAAAGCGAGATGTCACAATCAGCATCCGTGCAATGAACGACTGGGGGAAGTATCCCAAGATTCCATCCGTAACCTTTTTCAACAGCGTTCCACTCCCGCTCACTTCCTTCAAAATAGATTTCACTGGCCTTGCACCCCTCAAAAGCAAAAGGGGCGATTTTCTGCACGCTGGATGGCATATATATAGAAGAAAGTTTATCACATCCGACAAAGGCTGTGCTTGAAATCTCTTTTACACCAAGCGGAATCTTTGCTACGGTTATATTTTTGCCACAGCTAATAAGCATTCCGTCCTCAACAAGAAATCCGTTATCAAAATCATCAGGCTCATTTCCATATTCAACTTCACGAGTCACATTATTTTCAATGCAATTTATGAACTCTTTGGTTCCTCGCCTGTCGCCGTGATAAATCAGATAAGGCATACAAATAAGCGAGTACATATCATCACGGGTCAGACCAAAAACTTTCTTTTTACCAGCAAAAAGCGAGTTGAGGTAATAATTTTTATATGGCGAGGTAGTTTTTCTCCCTTCAAAGAAAATATCCCACTTTGCCCTCTCTTTCTCATCAAATTCCGTTGAAAGTTCAGAAAAATTTCCAAGAGTGCCCAAAGTGGCAACCTCTTCATTTTCATAAGCCTCAGCACTTCCAATGTCTTGCAGAAGAGCAAGCATATTTTCCCTTTTTTCAGTCCACCATTTTTCCCGAAGTTCTTTGTTTGAAAAAAGTGGGTTGTTTTCTGCATTCTCCAGGAAAAGAAAGAGTTCTTTGAGCGAAACCATATAATCCAAATGGATTTTGATGACTTCCTCAAGTTCCTTGTGCGGGAATCTTTTAAGATGATAACTCAGCTCATAATTCTCAATCAAACTTTTTGCAATGTTGACGAGGACTTTATTAGCGAATTTTACTTGAACGGGTGTGAGCGGCTCTTCATCAAAAAGTTTTTTAAGTTCTCTCTTCAACCGCAGAATCCGCCCTGGAATTTTTCTCATCTTCTCAAAGTTCTTGTAAATCTTATCATGATTTTCATTTAGAACTTCCTCAGGCCAGGTTTCAGGCTCTTCTTCGCCTTCAACAGAGAATACGCTTTGGTCAGGAGACAACCAACTGATTTCACTTTGACAATGTGAATATTCTCCCATTGCTTCAAGAATTTTCAGGAGACACTTTCGAACACCACTCTTTTCTTCCTCGTCAATGCTATCCCCGACAGCTTTTAAAAGCTCATCGATATCATCTTGCGAAAGAAGTGTAATTTTATTTCTATCAATTTCAATATTATCATCCTGCGGAGGTTTCTTCACGAGTTCATCAATCTCTTCCTGAGTAAGATTTTTTGATTTTCTTCCCATATCTGCTCCTATTATAAGATTCCTTTTTCCTTATAGAATTGTTTCAATCTAAAGCTATACGATATTGCCTCAGAAAAACATCCCGGAGCTTTTTTGCCAGCAAAATAAGTTCCATGTGTTAAATGCCGAGCGACACTTTTCGTGTCTGAAAGGAATTCGCCACCAACCAGATTTCGAAAAAATTTGTTCGTCACTTCACCAATCTGGGGAACGATAAGTTTCTCCCCTTCTTTTTCAAAGTAAATATAGTACCAGCCGTCATCGTTTTTCTGATACCGCCCCTCAAATCTCAGAAACGACAGATTTTTTATCGTCTCCTCGCTTTGAGTCCGTAGATAATTGTAGTAAACGGTCTTTGTCATTTTTCATCCTTCCTGCTTTCGTCTGCTCAGTCTGGTCTGCAGTGTCCACGCCGCCATCTTTTCGAAAGCCTCTTCCCATGTGTCTGCATATAAGGTGTCCAGAGAAACTCCGATTGGCCTCGTGCTTCCGATTGAAATTTTGAATGCATTTTTCTCCTGAACCCGGAAAATAAAGCAGTGAAGATTGTTCTTTATGTAATGGAAAGAACAATCCCCGTAACTAGAATAATAATCCCAGCCCCCGCAGGACGATGGCGGCTCATACAGGTTTTCAAGAAAGATTTCATGCCGTGCCCTGCACTCTTCTTTTTCCTTCGCCGTGACAGGATGGTGAAATGCCGTTTCTTCAAGAATCTCCCTGAATTTTTCGTCATCAAAGAAAGTCATCAGCTTGAAGTGATTCGGCTCTTCGTTTAGTGCGGCCTTAATTTTTTCTTCGTTTCCGTACACGACAAAATAATGCACTGACTCGCGGTTCGGAAGGTCTATCACGATTTTCTTGTAAGGAAATCCGTTTTCAATTATGATTTTTTCAAGAATCCTTGCTCTCTTTGTATTACGGCGGTTTTTGTGGGTCTGGTCTCCGTCATAAACAGAAACCAGAATATGCTCGCCGTAGTTCAAAAGCAATTCCTTAAGTTCCTCATCTCTGTCTGCCATTCTTTTACCTCCCTAAATTCTTCTATGCAACAAAACCAATCACGCTGCCGGATTTTCCGTCTTTTTCTTTCTGAAGCTCAATCAGTTCGCCTGTGATGTAATCCGCCGTAACTTTAGCTGGAGCCATAAACCGCACTCTGCCAGAAATCGAACCGAAATCGCCCGGTGTCACGCTGTCATAGCGGTCAAGCGAATCAACCTGCTTTTCGTTAAATATAATAGAAGGAAAATAGCGCTTCAGGAGTTTTTCGATTCCGTCCCGGTTGAGCGCCTTGAATTCCGTGCAGATGTGGAAGCGGCGCAGCATGGCCTTATCCATTATCTTTCGGAGATTCGTCGTGCAAATAAGGATTCCCTTGAATTCTTCCATCTGCGTAAGGAACTCGTTTACCTTTGTTATTTCCCATTCATACTGAGCGTGTTCACGGTCACGGAAGAAAGAATCTGCCTCATCAAAAAGGAGAATCATGTCGTTCTGCTCCGCCTCATTGAAAGCTTCGCTGATATTCTTTTCCGTGTCCCCGACATATTTGCTGATTATATCTGAGGCTCGTTTCAGCAGTATTTTTTTACCGAGCTTCTGCGAAATGTAGCGGGCAAATTCCGTCTTTCCAGTTCCGCTGAGTCCGTAAAAGAGCATTCTGATTCCTTCTTCCCCGGTATCATTTTTCTGGGCATAGGCTTTTGCGTTCTCAACCATCTCGACGATTTCTTCAGCAGGAACGGTTGAATTCAAAACAGAGATATCATACGACGATTTTGTTTTCTCCCGCATTTTAGCCTGACCGTAAAGCAAGGTCGAATTTGATTCGAGAACTTTTTTGATTGTATTCTCTATTTTTTCCTCGTCCTTTTCATTTAATGAATTCATCACTGTCATCATATTACCCACGGATGCACCCGTAACATCATATTTCGAGCAAAGGGTAAGCAGTCTTTTCTTAAGATTAGACGAGCAAGGAAGCGTTGAAAGCCTTGAGAGGGCAATTTCTTCCATATTTTTTTCGCTCATCTTGTCGAATTTTACAGAATAGGTGAAACGACGCTTGGTTGAGTCGTCCATTCTGTTTGTATAATTCACAATCCAGATTACCTTGTTCTGGCAACGCTCAAAAATTTTATTCACAGACGCTTTACGGCAGACTGTACCGAACAATCCGTCAACAGGCTTTGTTTCAAGAATGCTTTCCGCCTCGTCAATTATGAAGACAGTATTCTTACGCTTGATTGCAAGGCACGAATTGATTGCAGAAATCGCTGCTTCAGTGCTGTTCTCAGTCTCATAACTGTTTTTAAAACGAATCGCATTCATTCCACACGCTTTTACAATTGATTTCGCAAATTCAGTCTTTCCGCTGCCAGCTGCCCCATAAAGAAGAATGTTTGCGCTGTCATCGCCTTTGAGGAAAGACTCCACGAGTTTTCTTTCGTCTTCTTTAATAGAAAAAGACTCTATAGGAAATGCGTCATCAAGGCTCAATGGACGGGACATATCATTGAAATATGGCTGAAGGCTCTGGGCTTTGACACATGCAATCGCAAGTTTAGAAATATCAAGATCATTGTCAAAAAAGCCGTTCAAAACTCCAACCACAAGATTCTCCCGTACAGATGCAACCTGCTCTTCGGAAAGACCAATCTTTTCAAAAATATCTGAATTCTCATAGTTGTAGCGGCTGAAAGAGTCGCTGAATTCAGAGGTAGTGCTAAAACGATAAACCGCCTGGAGGAAAAAAGCCTGATTCTCGGTAAGAGCACCGCTATCAACAAGGAATTTTGTGAGTGTCAGACTTTCCATGGCTTTTTTGATTCGTTGTGGCATTTTTACAGGCTTAAAAGAAAAATCTTTCCGGCTTGTGAAGAAAACATTTTCAAGGATTCGTGCAAGAAGAGAAATTCCACCCGCAAAAATACAGCGTAAAAAATTTATATAATTTTCATTGTTACTCCTATAACAACTGAATTTGTCACCGACAGCTTCATCCTCATAAAAATGATATTTAAAACGACTGTTAAAACTCCATGTATTGTCACGCTCATCTTCCGGGACAAGGTTAAGTTTGTCATCGTTCCACAGTTTTGTAATGAGGAAATCAAGGACTTTTCTCAAACGCTCTGTCTTTTCAAGTCTTCTGGCAAATGCAAAAATCATTTTTACCATCTCTTCATCTATCTGCGGATTCGGAGTCTTTGACAAAATACTGTACAAATAGCACAGTCTAATTTCCACTTCCTCTTCAGGAAATCCCATAATCGAACGCGGATATAAATACATCATAAGCAACTCCTCTTTACTCTAACTTTTACGCAAAAATATATTGCTTTTTCAATAATCGTAAACTGAATCGAAATCCAGCTCGTGCTTTATACACCACTTCTCGAATGTGATTTTTGCCTGTCCTTTAAGAGTTTCATTATAATTTCCCCGAGCCTGTACTATATTGCCATTTTCGCCCACTTCAATGCACATCACATATTTATGGCCGAAAGTTGCATAAACAATCGTTGACTCTCCTTTTTCAACATATTCCACATATGAGAAAACGCAGTTGTGCATAACAGAACCAAGAGAATGCATGGCACTGCTGTCGTCAGGGAGATGAAATTTAACTCCGTCAATCTTATCTTCAAGGCTCTTTTGTGCAGAACTGTAACTGAAAACTATGTTCGGATTCTCCATATTGTGCGCAATCTTTGAAAGCATATCGTGAGTCCGCTGGGTAAAACCTTCTTTTAGAACCTGCTCTTTCTCCTCATCTTTCAGCTCATTGAAATATTTCTCAAAGATTCTGGCAGCATCCTCTCTGTCTTTATGATTCATATCCGGCTCACGATTAAGGGCTTTCCATGTCGCACGCTCGCCCCTTTTCGGAATCGAATACTGGCAGAAAAAGATAAAATAATCATCATTATCAGTGAACGGAATATAATCGTTGATATTATTCAAAAAGCTCGTATCTGTCTCGTAGCAGGTTTTCAGGATACCCATGATAACATTTATGTCACGGAATCCCATATCCGTAAGATATTTGTACCACAATAGAATCCCGGGCTTTATTTCGAAAAACTTTCTCAATGCTGGAAAACTTTTTATCTTCATTTTATCGCAGAGTTCATTGTAAATGTCAGGATTATCACGATCTAAAAAAATCCGTCTAGCCTCGCCATAAAGTTCAAAGAACATATTGAAAGCATAAATATTCGCCTCGTACGGATAGTTTGCGAGGGCAAGAAGCAGTTTAAAGCCCCTGTAATAATTTTTGTTTATACGGATTTTTCTCCCTGTATATGAAGCGAGAAGTCTTTCTGCCGCCAGTTCCATTTCAGATGAAATGCATGGGGCAAAAGTGTCTGGATAACCTACCCCCCATCTGCGGTCCAGATTTTCAAAAATCTTTTTTTTCTTAAAAGGAACGCATTTTCTGAAATCAGAGTGGGTGACATATTTCCCGCGGAAGAATACGCTGGTGTATTCGCGTTTTTCTGGGACTCTAGTGAGAGCGAGACTTCCTAATTTTATGGAAGGAAGTTTATCATTATCAATGATTCTTTCTCTTATGAGTGCAGAACATTCAGATGTATCAACAGAAAGTGAAACCATGAATCGAGGAAAATTGTCCTCATTAAAGTTCTTTGCTTTCCAAACTCGCCTGTTTTTTCTAATATCATCGAGAAATAAAATGCCATTTGTATCCCACCAATATTTTACATTTTCTGCAGACCAATAGGGTACGAGAAGTCCATGAATTTTTTGTCCTCTGGAGCATGTTATATCAAATTCCCCAGACGCTTTAAAATCTTCCCAGAGACAGTGAACCGGACAAAGAATCCGACCATTCTGTATTTCACGAGGAATAATACGCTCATCTTCCAGCTCAGACGGGATTTCTTTCCACTCTCCAGAAATATTTTTATAGGCCGAACAATACCAGAGCTTAGTATAAGTCATCTAAAATCTCTCCTTCAAAATGGGGAATCACAATTTCCCCGCACTTTGCAAGCCTGTAAATAGCATTTACAACCGTTTTTCGCGCCATAAAAGAATCCCTGCGAGGCACTCCTCCTAGATATTTTATGTCCTCCGTAAGCATTGCTCCCGCACGGATTGACATATTTTTTAAGATTTTATTTTTCAGTTCTTCATTTGAAATAACCAATGCTTTTACCAAATCAGCAGTATCGACTTCACGAAGGACTTTCTGAATGTCGCGGTCATCAAGCCGCACGATGTCATCGAATGTAAAGAGAAATTCTTCAATATGTTTGTACGCATCTTCATGCCCGGACTCAGCCAGGTTTTTCTTTATATCCAGAAAAACTTCGTCACCAAGTTCCCAAAGACATTCCCTAAGTCGCTTGTCTCCACCACAGAGATAAGTCGTCATTTTTTCAAAAAAGGTTTGAATCGTATCAGTCAAGAATTTTTCAATTTGGATTTCTGTATCAAATTCTTTTCCGAAGTCAGCGAGTATCTTTATGATGGGAAGTTTTTTCTCAGCAGGGAGATTTTCGATTGATTGTAAGATTTGATTCCTCAAAATCAGACGATTTTGTTCGATTTCAAAGATTTTAGATTTAAATTGTTCGTTTAATGATTTAAGGATTTCAGATTTTTTCTCAGAGATTTCATTCATCTTACGCCTCCAATGGGAAATATATTGCTTTCCGATTGAGGCGTAAAAAATCAGCAAATCAGTTCTATTCCAAGTCCAGAAGTGAAACGTCTGGTCAATCCAACAGAATGTTGGCAGTGATGCAACGGCTGGGCGGTGCTCGGAGGTACAGCAGAGTGAAACGGGCTGTTGAAAATCTTAAAAGCGGGGAAAGGGAAACTTTTCGCTTTTAAGATTTTCAGGGATAGGGTGCGGGAAAGGTTGTCTTTTCTGCGGGGTAATCCAAAAGGGGCTTTTTTGCCCCTGTGGCGAATGGAGGGGGGATGGCTTGCTATCATCCCGTAATGAGTTACGGTTTGATAGAACCGTACCGGCTCACCTACGGTGCCAAACACTGAGATTTTCTTCGAAAATCTTGTTTTTTCAGAAAGCGAAATGTTTCGCTAACAAAAATACCTGCCAAAGAAGTTTGCGAAAACTACAAAAACTCTTTGCCAGGCATAATACTTAGCGAACTCTACCTTGGGCAATACTTCTTTGTCTTGATTTTGCCTTCAGGTAATCAGTCCAGCTTCGAACATTGAATCTTTTATAACTGGTTCCAAGTGTTATAAGTTCATCACCTGTTCGATTTTCCCATTCAGCTAACTGATTGCTTTTTTCAATATAAGCATCGGTTACACCTTTGTTTATCTCAACTGGTTGTCCTCCAATTTTAATTGTGAACTTCTTAAAAAGGATGTTGTACCATTTTTCCTTTTCAGCTCGTTCCTTCTGGATTTCCAGTTTCAAGGAATTGATGGTCTCATCCTTTTCGGCTGCCTTAGCAAGAACAGCCTTTTCAACCGCAATTCTGACCGCAGTTTGCTTCTCAGATTCTGCCTTTGATTTTGCAGTTTCTAAGTCTGCCTTGTGTTCTTCCTTGAGTTTTTGGATTTCTTCTTGATGCTTTTTTTTGAGATATTTTATCTGCTCAAAAAATTGTTTAGCCTTTGAAGCTACAGCATCAAAAAGAGGGCTGATTCTAAGATGATAGCCATAAACATTTTCTTTCATTTCAGGAATTGGAAGCCGTGGAATGTCAGCCGTATTCAGCTTTTGGGATTTCATGTATTCCTCATACTGTTCCACGGCATTCTGACTTGCAGAGACTTTCTCTTTTTCAAAATCAGCTTTTTCCTTTCTGAAAGCAACTTTGTCCTTAAGAAAAATATCATCCCGCTTGTTCTGAGCTTTTCTCTGTTCTTCAAGTCTTTCAGCTTCCTTCTTTTGCTTTTCATCTATCTGCTGCAAATTTCTTTCCTTCCTAGCAAGTGCAACATCCCGCTTTTTGATATCTGAGCGGACATTCTTCTTTTTCTTTGTACGGTCGGGAGTCAACGCAATTTCTCCACGCTCAAGTCCAAAGTCTTTGAAGATTCCTTCCCACATAATGTTTTGAAGTTCACTCATCAGAGCAGGGCTTCCGGTCCAGTGCGTTGCATTAAGCTGCGGCTGTGTTACTGTTCGATAAGTACCGTTCTTCTTTTCTACACGAGTACGGCGAAGAATACTTGTTGTAAGAAAAATGGGTGTTATAAACCAGTGGGTATGGACCGTTGTTTCATCCCTGTGAGCCGTTCCCGCAAGCACATTTTTTTCTCCAAAAGTTTTGCAAAGCTGCTTGTAAGTCTTTTCAAAGAATTCCTGTTCGCGTTCCTCTGGAATAGCTCCAGCAGTCGATGTGACGATGCATTCATAAAGTCCGACTGAATTTTTAGGTGGCTTATATTTATCGGTTGTAATTGACTTAACCCGCTCTTTATAAGCCTTCATGACTTCCTTCGCAGAATCATATTGAAAGGCAAGATTTTTTATCGTGAGTTCTGGATCAAAAGAATCGCTTTCGAATTCGCGATATGCATGTTTCAGTCTTCCCATTGCTTCGCCACCATCACACAGTTTTATCTTTTCAATTCGGAAAATACCGTATTTCTTATCTGCCATAAGCTATGCCTCCTCTGGTGCGGGTGTTGATGATGGCTCTATTTCCGTCTGTTCAAACAGTTTTGAAAAGTCTGTTTCTTTCAGGCTGGTGGTCATCTTTGAATAATCGAAAGTTTCTTCTGTCTGATGATACAATTCTTTGAGACTGATGCCGGAGTTTATTTGAGTGATTGCATAACGGATTCCATCGACAAAGGCTTTTTCTTTTGCAGAAAACTTTAGATGATTGACTTCTGGCTTTTCTGCAGAGGCTTTACCGCGAATCTGATTATAGACCTGATTTATTGAAAGCTCATTTTTGCGAATGCCTTCCTTCTGCTCTTCACTTGCCTCTTTGAGTACAAGTCGGGCTTTCTCAACAGTCTTGGAAGAAACTCCAAGCTGCTTACCGATAATCTCGCTGGCTTTTCCTTTTTCAGCACCAGAATTACCTTTGCCTTTTCAAAATTAAAATTAGCTACTGCCTGAAGAAGAGCCTCACCGGAAAGGTTCCGACGTGTTATTTGTTCCTTAAGAGCGAAAGCTCTCGCATCAGTTATACTTTTGAAATGATGGATAATACACGGAACCGAGGTAAGCCCAGCCTTAATTGCGCAAAAGCGTCTCGTATGGCCGTCAATCAGGATGTAATTTCCGTCATGCGCCCAAATATGCAGTTCATGCCCTGGCTTAAAGCCTTCGTTTTTCATAGATTCTGTCATTGCGTTTACGACAGTATCATCCATAGCCAGAAGTTTCTCAAACGCAGAAATCAATTCGATATCCTTGATTTTAAGGATTTTCTTCTGGTCTGCTTTCTGAATGTTCTTAATCTTATTCTTGATTGTATTTGTAAAATTAAATCTCATCTTAGTCTCCCAAGTATTTAGTTTAAGATTCCATATTCTTTCCAGAACTGGATTTTTTCGTTTTCAAGCAGGAACGGCCTACCGGTCCGCTCTTTCACTTGTTTAGTCAATTCGTTCCAGGCCGATTCATAAGCTGCTTTTTCAGCATCCGACATTTCGTAGATTTTCTTTTTCACGATGAAATCAATTTGACTCTGGTCTTTGATTTCTTTTACGGAAACTCCACAAGTCGGACAGCTGAAGTCATATTCTTTGAAGCAGGTAGAACAAATCGGGCAGTCAATGTATTTGATATGCTGCTCAGATTTCTGCGTTTCTTCGGCTTTTTTGTTAAAACAAGAATTCTTAAAATCCCGAATTATCGAATTAGCCAGTGCAAGCTTTCTGAACAAACCTTCAAATGACTTCTGAACATTGCCAAGCTTTGTACGCTCAAAAACATATTTCAGATACGCCTCAAGATTTATCTCTTCGATACCTGCATCTGCAAGATGTTTTAGAACAGCAGCTTCAAAGTTCTTGTCGAAGGAATATTCATCATCAAATAAACCTTTTATGATATTTACAAAAACTGACTCACTAACTTTTTCTGATTTCGGGTTAGTTAGTTCAGTTCTTTGTTTATCAGTATTTAGTTTATTAGTAGTTAGTAGTAGCGGGTTTTCCGTTGACGGTTTTACCGTTGCGGGAAATCCGTGACGGTGTTCATCATCTGATGGATTATCTTCATCTTTCAACAGCTTATCTGGAATGCTCTTTATGGGTTTTGCATGAAATCCGTAAGCCTTTCCTGAGAATCGTCCGTTCTCAGATCTTTTCTGCTCTGTGATTTCAACATAGCCGTATTCAATCAGTTCCTTTAAGGCTGAATTGACGGATTCGATTCCATCCTTGCAGTGTTTTACAAGCTCTGATTTATAAAGGCTCCAGTTCGGCGGAAGCGACATAAAGTATGTATGAAGCCCCTTTGCCTTTAATGAAAGTCTTGAATCTCTGATACAAGTATTGTTTAAGATTGTAAAGTTTCCCTCAGATGTATCCGCATTAAAACAGTATGTTTCGCTCACAAGTCCTCCTGTAGTACATTCCATAGAAAGGCCCGGTATCTAGAAACAAACATACTTTTCTGATATAAGTAGAACTATGGTTAGTTTTAGTATGGTTTACAAAACTGCCTGCCCATGCGATTGAGTTGCCGCTCAGTCGCATTTTTGTTTCTGAGGTCATACTGCCACCCCCTCTTTTTGCCGTGCCTTTTGTGCAAGACGAATGTACTTTTCAGGTACAACGGTTACTCCGCACTCTTTGGCATAATCGATGTAGTCTGCATCGCTGATTTTAAGCCACTTCATAACTTCATCGCGAGGGAAAGCTAAGCGGCCAGCAATGAAAACTGAATACTTTGGATTTCCACAACCTGGAAGAAGAAAGCGGTTGCACTTGTAAGTGTTGAGTGCAGCTCAACCTTTAAGTCCAGCACAATCTTCAATTGTGTAGAACTCCTTTTCGAATGAAACTTTTTCTGATGGATTTTCAAGCATCTTAGTGATAGCCGAAAGCTCTCGAAAAAGTTTTTCATTTTGAAGCTGAATCTGTTTCAACTCCAAATCAAAATTGTTTTGCATTAGCAACTCCTTCGCTATTTCTTTGACGGGATATTCAAAAAAACAGCATTTTGTGATAAAATGTTTTTACAAGCATTACAAATCACTGACCTAACAGGTTTTTGATTAGTAATTATGTACAAGTTATAATCAACTGTCTTAAAACTCGTACATATAAATAATATATTACTATCTTTTCTCAAAGTCAAGGTTTTTATGCGAACTAGTGCAGAATTTGTTGAAATTTTAGAAAATTATCTCAAAGAAAAGAAAATCAGCCGTCGTCAATTTTGTGTATTAGTAGATATTCCGAATTCAACAATTTCATCTTGGAAAGCTAAAAATGTTTTGCCATCAATTGAACTTGTAGCAAAAGTAGCTAAGTTTATGAATGTGTCTTTGGATTGGCTGGTATATGGCGAACAGTATGAAAATGCCAATGAATTTAATAACGACGAGAATCCATGCAGTCGAAAAAACATTTTATACCGAATTGAAATAGTTTTGCGCCAAAATAATGAAGACTATGACTATGATATAGAATCGCTGCATAAAAAATATTTGAGTAATATTGTCGATTATGAAGTTTTAATAAATTGGGTTAATGGAAAAGCAAATCTTCCAGAAAATGTATTGCCCGAAATAGCAAATAAATTGAAAGTTTCTCTTCAGTGGCTTTTAACAAAGGATGAATATCATCAGGAAGATTTTGATGCACATATTTATGGCCTTGCTAAATCTCATCCTGGACTCTTAAAAGGTTACGACTGTCTTGAAGAAGAAGATCAGAAGTTCATAGACAACTATATAACTTCAAAACTTGAGCTCCGCCAGCTAAAACGCGAAAAAGAAATGAAAAATATATAAATGACAACGGCTTGCTGGATTACTAGCAAGCCATTATTTATAAAACTTTTTGTAACATTATCTTGCCTTATATGCCTGATTCGGATCGGTAGGATTATTCGGAATTGCAAGTTCTAGTTCTACACCAACCATTTTTGACAAATAAAATTTTTTCATATATTCTTCATCTCTTTGGAATATTTCCGCTAATTGTTTCTTTGTCTTAGGTGATTCTTTACATAATTCAATTATCAAACTTTTTACAATTTCTTTGTTTTGTCGTTTTCCTAAAGCAGCAATTTTATTTCTTAATGCTGGGGATATTTCATTAGAGCTAGGGATATTAGCTGGGGATATTTCATTAGAGCTAGGGATATTAGCTGGGGATATTTCATTAG
>NZ_CAMHSK010000024.1 GCF_946187725.1 uncultured Treponema sp. | reverse complement strand
AAAAGAATCCTTAAAGATGAAAAAATATATCAGAATGACAAAAGGTTAAGAGATTTAATAGACAATATTCAATTTGGGCACATTCCAAAAAGTTTATATACACCAATTAATAAAGATTCGGAAAGTACATTAGTTGATTCATTGGAATGTAAAGAATCCAATAATTTTGTTGATTTATATACAATAAAAACAGTGGTTTCAAAGTATCTTAATTATGTAGTAATCGGTGGAAGTCATCCTGGTATGAATAAAGAAAACCTGAATGCAATTGCAAGAGAATTGGTTATTTTAGTATTTTCAGGAAAATTTGATTTATCTGATAGGGACGACTTAAAAAATATTGAATGGGAGTTGAAAAAGAGATGTAAAGAAAAATATCCAAACAACAGAAAATCATCAAATCGGTGAACGTATAAAAGATAGATTGAGGACATTTAGAACTAAAATAACTAATAAAACAAATAGAAATAATATACCACCTGAGGATTTGCAATTATTATGCAAATGTATAGATGGTGCATTAATAAGTTTACCAAAAAAGAAATAATTTTCATGGGAAAAACTAATTCTCAAGTACATAATAATAACAGGAGTCACAGATGATTGATATAGAAAACGATGCAATGCTAAAACGGCTTGCAGAATTTGTAGGAGTAGATTTATCAAATCTGGAAATTATTGATGAATACGAACAAAAAGAAATAGAACTTGCACATGAAATTCGCGGAGTTTCTTATGATGACATAGCACACTTTTTCTCCAGAGTAAGAATTCCAGAGTTTATAAGTCCAGAATGGATTTTCAAAGCACTAAAATTCAATGATAGCTTCTATACTCAAAACCTTGCTCTCATTCGTGCTACAGAGTGGATGCGGCAGGAAGTTTATAATACTAACTGTAAAGAAATTAAGAAAAGAGAGAGAATCTATCCTATTCTAAATGGTCAGCGAAAAAAAAATGCGAATGTAAGACCTATCATTGAAAGTATAACAAGTGAAAGATTGCCAGATGGCACAATCTGGAAAACAACGAAAACAAATGTCAAACATAACAATACCTCAATTTTAGCTGGTGCAGCAGCTGCGTCAGAAGATTCAGGTATTTTGTGTATTTGTTCTGAAAATGTTTCAAAACAAGATTTTACAATTTGTCAGTCGGAATGGTTCTCATATCCAGGAAATAAAGAACTAAAAAAAGCTTTAATACGTATCCATCCGCATAACATGAAGCAATTCCTGGAAGAGAAACGTACTTTGTATATTGTATTCTTTACAAATGAAAATAAAGTGTATTTGGCAGAAGCAGATGAATCAAACATTACACATAATGAAACGATTATTGAACTTTCAGTTCTTATAAAAGATATTGAATCAATCACAGAGTTTGATATTTCTTATACAGAAGATATAGATTTCTATTTTTAGACATAAGGCAATAAATGAATATCTTGGGAATAATATTAACGAAAGATAAAGCTGGATTTCATGTTCTAGATTTCAAATTTGAAACAAAAAATTCTGAATATATTAGTAGATTTGATGAAATTTCAAATAAATCTATTTCATTTTATGATGAAAAGAATAATGCAAATCATTATTTAGCTTTTTCTGAATTCTGGAATGTACAAAAATATATTGTTCGTTATGAAAGTAAACCTGATATTAATATAAAAGAAAAACTTCCAATGGAAACGGAAAAAAATCTGACATCCATTTCTCTAGCTGTCTTTTTAGCACCGCTAACAAAACAAACTGATTATAAATTTTCATTTACACAAATATGTGCTACCGGTCTAGTTAGGTTAAATGAGGAACAAGGCGAAAAAGAAGTTATAGTAGATTCGGTTACACAAGTAAAAGAAAAATATGAAGCTTTTTCTAAATATGTCGAATCGCATGAAAATTATAATGATACATTTGCATTTGTTTATGTGTCAAATGAAAAGATTGATCCGAAAATTGAAAATAAAAAGATTAAAGCATTTCATATTTTCCCAGACACTCCAGTTGAAGAACTTCTAGACAAATTATCATCAGGTTTTAGAAGACCCATAAATAAGTTCTATCAATTTAATAATGCGGTTTATGCAAAACTGTCGGAAAGCCTTGGTGAAAAACATTCCGCAGAAAAACAGGCATCAAAAAGTTTTAAGGCTCAGATATATCTTTCTGGAAGCAAAAACTCAAAGAATTTTTTTGATTTCAAGTGGTTTGATATTTTTCGCCAGGCAATTGATTTGGGGTATAAATTCAGACTTTCGATAAATATCTCAAAATTTCTTTCGAACAACGAGATTACATCTGATGATATGTCTGATAATTTAAAGCCGAAATGGTGGGGCAAAGGGGTTACAGATAAAGAATCTATCGAGGTAAACGAACGCTTAAAGCGGCTTGATTTGTTTGTGCGCAATCAAGTTGAAGTTTTAAAAAGATATGTATATGAAACTTATGCCTACGAAAATTCGGAATATAATAATTTTGGAAAATTAAACGTATCTGTAAATTACTGTAATAGTGAAAATATTGAACTGCTTGGCGAAAATGAAACCGAAAATGCTCTTATTGTTGAATTAAATGGCAAAAACTATCTTTCTTACTCAAGTGGCGATTATTTTGAATACAATGTTTATGAAAAGAATGCATCTCTGCCAGAAGAAGTTTTGGAACTTGAAAAAATTATGATTCCCGAAGAAAAGTCAATAAGCACAAAATTCATAGACCGGGAATCATCATTAAAAATCATAGAAATAATTGATTCAGAAGAATACAGCATGTCTGAGAAAACAGAAGAAATCGGAAAAATTCTTCGAAATCTGAAATCTCAAAATGTGTATCTTCCAAGGTTCACTTTATATGGTTTACCAGCCTCTGGGAAATCAACATTGATAAAAAAAATTGCTGATTTGTATAAGGAAAAACCTGATTCAGAAAATAATAGCCCTGAAACTTCTATTGATGATATTCATATAATTGCCTCAGATTATTTGATAAATGAACGTATTTTCGATGACAATAAATCTTCTCGCCATAATCCGAATAAAGAGGCAAAAAAACGAGAGCTTGCCGCATTGAATGAACATGTTATTTATACACGAGGTGATTACGAAAGTTTCTTGAATGGCGGTCATGACATGGATATACGTAATCTTGCCGTAGAGATTGCAATAAGGCAGAGTGCCGTTACTCATGATTTATGTGACCTAGGCGGCAAGGAGGTTCTAATAGAGAGAACTCGTTTTTTGCTGAATGACTTGGGGTTCATTACGGTTTTTATCTGTCCTGATGGAGAACCTGATAAAAGTCCTATTGTTTTTAAGAATAAAGATAAAGAAATTGATTCAAATGCGTATTTTGATGCTTACTATGACTTTTATTTTCACAATCATAGTCTTTTTGACAAGTCTAAAAGAAGGAACATTTATGAACTTGGAGAACCATTTAAAGTCTGCAAAAATGACAAAGATGAAATCATAGATATAGAACCTGAGAATTGGGATGCTTTCAAGGATAAATTGCAAAAGAGAATTTTTAATCCTCGCTTTTATTTTTACAACAGAAAATATGACTTAAAAGTTTTTAGGCGAGGTTCGGAAGATGAAATGGTCTTTAAACTTTTAAAAGGAATTTTAAAAGTTTATTTGGAAAGGCTTGCAAAGGAGGATGAATGTCATTAGGTACAGGATTCTTCAGCTCAAATAAATATGATTCTGTCAGAAGTGAGTATTCCCCATTGGCAGCTGTAGAAGTTCATAGACTTTTTGCCGAAAAGAAGCAGCTGCAAATTGCTGAAGTAGGAGCGGGCAGTGGAAAATTTACCAGTGTAATACTGAATGCAGGACTTGATATAAAAAAACTATATATTGTTGAACCTGATACAAAAGGTGTAGAGCTACATAGAGAAAAATTTTCTTCTGTACTGCCTTATTCAGTTTCATATTATAACATGACATCAGATGCAACCGGATTACCTTCAAAATCAATAGATATAATTTTTATTGCACATGCTTTCCATTGGTTTCTGCCGGAACAGACAAAATTTGAATTTAAGCGAATTCTTAAAGAACATGGCAAGGTCTTTATTCTGGCCAGATTTTTAGATGAAATGGATCCCATATCAGCGACATATATTTCGCTTACTAGATGGGGCAAACGGCAGAACGGCTTAAAAAATAATATTGAATCCTATTCCAAAGAAAAAATAAGGGCGTTTTTTGGAATGTCTGTTGAAAAAAAAATAATCTGTTCTGAAACAGAAATGCACTCCCGTAATCGGCTGCTAGATGAAACAGATGTGCGAATCGATTCATCTGATGATGACATGTTAAAGTCTGATATAAATTTAAGAAATAAAAAAAAGAACGATATAATAGAATTCTATAATCAAAATAATACAAATGGCTACGTTCCCTTAAAATTCAATACATTTTATTTTTGTTCAGAAATTATTTAAATTTCTTGGGGGAAAAGCTGCTTCCTGTCACATAATATAATAGAGGGGGGCGGAAACTGCGGTCGCAAAGCGGCTGGCGTTTTCCGAACAAGTCTAATATGTATCGAAAAACAATCTGAATATTAGGAGGCATTGTTATGAGTTTTTTTGAATATCTGAAGATAAAAAGGGTGTCAAGGTGCAGTAAACCTTCACAACGCAAGCTTGTTCATGTTCGGCTTGATTACTGCCGTGAAGATGGTCATTTAACATTTAAGCTTTTAAAAGACGGCTCGATTCAGTTCTGGGCTTACCACGAAGAACAATGTAATGCATGGGATGTAATTTACGAGCATAAAGAAATGGTCATAAGTAAGAATGAGTTAATGCCTGTTTTGGAATATATGCAGTGCCTTTGTAGTGGGACAAAGTTGCCTCAGGATATGGGCAAAAATGCCGGTGACGAGGAAGCCTATAAACCAAAAATAGAGTTTTTATATGAAAATTTTTCCTTAATCGACCGCGAAAACCGAGAGCTTCTAAAAGAACTCTGCAAGTTCCTTCATGTCCGTTTTCCAATCAGACTTCTCCTAAATAATTATTTCGTTCATCTTGTATGCAAGAACCTTGCTGAATTTTTCATGCGGTTTTTCATACGCTATAACAAATATGTATCTAATAATTTTGTTTTTGCAGGATATTACTCTACTCTGTGGAATTTACGAGAACACCTTACTGATGAAAAACTGATTACAGACAAAGAATTAGGACGAATAGACTAAAAATGGCTGTTCCATTATAAATAGTCGGAGGGGCCTCCCTTAAAAGTGATAAAATCCCTGAAAATGAAACTTCTGATTTATTGCGCTATGCAAAGCCGATTATTGCTTTTGGGGCGGATTTTCAAAAATTATGATTCCGAAAACGAGAATGTTCAGCCTGCCTTTTATCAGAGCGGATATTTGACAATATTGTATGCTCTCGGCTGGAAGATGAAGAAAGCAAAATAGCGGAATATCTGCCTCCCATTTCGAACATTCTAAAAAAATTCCTAAAAATCTCGCTAAAAAAATGGCAAATAATCTTGAATTGTGATATAGTTCTAAAGATATATTCTATAAAGAAGAAAGACTCGGATTTATGCAGATTCATGAGGATTTTATTTTTAATCTGTGAAAATCTGTGTTAATCTGTGGAAAAACCAAAAGGAGATTCAAATGGAAAAAGACGAAATCTTGGCTCGTGCAAAAAAGTACATTGCTGAAGAAAAAGACGAGCGATTTAGAAAGGAAGTTGAGGAACTTGTCGCTAAGGCTGACGACAAAGACGCTCTCGCAGAACTTGAGGACCGATTCTATCAGAGCCTCGAATTCGGAACTGGTGGTTTGCGCGGAATCATGGGCGGCGGCACAAACCGCATGAACACACTTGAAATCAATCTTGCTACACAGGGACTCGCAAATTATGTTATCAAGGCATTCCCAGAGAAGGCAAAAGACGGAACTTTGAGCGCCGTTGTTGCTTATGATTCTCGAAGAAATTCTGATGTTTTCGCAGAAGCTACAGCTCTTATCCTTGCTGCAAACGGAATCAAGGCCTATCTCTTTACAGGTCTTCGCCCAACTCCAGAGCTTTCATTTGCAATCCGCACTCTTGGTGCACAGACTGGTGTTGTTGTAACAGCTTCTCACAATCCTCCTCAGTACAATGGCTACAAGGCTTATTGGGATAACGGTGCACAGGTTATTGAACCGCATGATGCTGGAATCATCAAAGAAGTTAATGCCGTCAAAGAAGTAAAAACTGTCTCAAAAGAAGAGGCAATCAAATCTGGCAAACTTGTTTTGATTGACAAAGAGATTGATGAAAAATTCTGGGCAATGTGTAAGGCTCAGCTTTTCCGCCCGGAACTTATCAAAGAAAAGGCATCTTCTGTAAAAATCGTTTACACACCGCTTCACGGAACAGGTGCAATGCATGTTGAGAAAGTTCTCGGTGATTTGGGACTCAATGTTATCACTGTTCCAGAGCAGAGAGAACCGAATGGTGCATTCCCGACTGTTGAAAAACCAAATCCAGAGGAAGCTCCAGCTCTCAAAATGGCACTTGCACTCGGCGAAAAAGAAAAGGCTGATTGTGTAATGGCAACTGACCCGGATGCTGACCGCTTCGGAAGTGCATTCCCTAACAAGGACGGAAAATTCGTTCTCGTAACAGGAAACCAGATGGGCGCATTGCTCTGTGAGTATGTTCTTCTTTCTCGAAAAGAATTCGGCAAGCTTCCTGCAAACAGTGCTGCTATCCGTTCTATCGTTACATCTCCGTTCTGTGATTACATCTGTAAAAAATACGGCGTTAAGATGCACGAATGTCTGACAGGCTTCAAGTGGATTGCTGCTGTTGAAGAAGAAATCGAAAAAGGCGGAAACGAAACTTATGTCTACGGATTCGAGGAAAGCTACGGCTACAAACTTGAAAAAGAAATCATGGACAAAGACGGTGTTTCTGCATCTGCTATGTGTGCTGAAATGACTCTCTACTGGGCTTCAAAAGGCAAGTCAATTCTTGAGCACCTTGATGACATGTGGAAAGAATACGGCTACTTTGAGGATGTTTCAATTTCTCAGTACTTCCCTGGTTCTGCAGGAAAAGAAGTTATGGCTGGAATCATGACAAAACTCCGCAAAGAAGGCGTAAAAACTTTTGGCGGAAAGAAAGTTCTCGAAATCAAAGATATTCGCGAAAGCTATTCTTTCAATCCTGAGAATCCTTCTGAGAAAAAGCCAATTACTCTTCCGAAGTCAAATGTTCTTCAGTTCATTCTTGAGGGGGGCACAATCGTTTCTGCTCGTCCTTCTGGAACAGAGCCGAAAATCAAGTTCTACATCAACGCACGCACAGACGCGTCTGCCGGTCTCGACAAGGCAAAAGCTGAAAGTGCCGCTGTTTGTGCAGCAATCAATGCAGATATCAAGAAAATCCTTGAAAACGCATAATTTTTAAACTGAAAACGGAAAGTTGAGAATTTGAGATAAGATTTTCAATTTTCCGTTTTTCAGTTTCTGCTTCTTGTTTGTATGAAATCAAATCTTCATTTAATGTTTGATTATCGCCGTATGAACCGCCTGTTAAATTCCGGGGCTGTTTTTTGTGCACTTGATACAGAGACAACCGGACTAAAACCTTCTGATGACCGGATTATAGAAATCGGTGCGGTAAAATTTGATAAATCAGGTGTTATTTCTACTTTTTCGACTCTTGTAAATCCCAGAATTCTTATTCCTCATTTTTGTCAGGAACTTACGGGAATAACAAACGAAATGGTGTTTCGAAAGCAGGAATTCAATGAAATTGCCGGTGATTTGCTTGATTTTATTGGAACTTCAATAATTGTTGCTCATAATGCACAGTTTGATTTGTGGTTTATAAATGCAGAACTTGAACGAATCAGAATGCCGCCACTTGCGAACAAGGCAATTGATACTTTGCGTTTTTCCCGCTGGACTTTTCCGGAAAATGGACACTGGACGCTTCAGTTTTTGGCGAATCAGTTTGAAATTGAAGTTAAGTCTGCTCATCGTGCTGAAGATGATGCCCGTGTTTGTATGGAAATCTTTCATAAGTGTATAGAAGGCTCGCTCGAGCGGCAGAAATCTGTTGAAAAATCAGAAGTGATTGAGCAATAATGTCAGAAGTTTGCTATGCCTTGTTGAAAATCTTTTTTCTTACTATAATCATCTTCAGTTATGGATATAAATCTTGAAAAAGAAGCGGGGCTTGTCGAGGCTGTCTTGTTCCTTGAAAGTGAACCGCTTAGCACAGAGGCACTTGCAAATGCCACCCAGCTTTCTGGCGATGTTATTACTGAATGTCTTGAAATCTTAAAAGAAAAATACAGCGAGCCGAACTCTGGTGTGGAACTTTCCGTAATTACAGGCGGATATGTCCTTACTCCCAAAAAAGAATATTGGGAAACCCTCAAAGAAAAATACGGCAACAAGAACGAAGGTAAGCTTTCTCGTTCGGCTCTTGAAGTTCTTTCAATCATTGCGTACAAGCAGCCGATTACCAGGGCCGAAATCGAAGCCTTGCGTGGTGTTTCTCCCGATAACATGATTCGTATGCTCATAGAGCGTCAGTTGATTAAAGAAGTGGGGCGCCGTGATACACCAGGTCGCCCGGTTGAATTCGGAACGACGAAGGAATTCTTGAAATTCTTCCGTTTGAACTCGATTGCAGAGCTTCCGCAACTTGATGAAAAAGAAGAAGAGAGGTTCGTCCTTGCCCGATAATCAGAATCAAAATCAGAAAAACGGAGAGAGGCTTCAGGCTTTTCTTGCTCATTGTGGAGTTGCAAGCCGCCGCGCTTCAGAAAAAATCATTCTCGATGGCCGTGTAAGCGTAAATGGTGTCGTCGTTACGGAACTTGGCACTAAGGTTACAGACAAAGACAAGGTTCTCGTTGACGGAAAACCTGTTTCTCTTGAAGAGAAGAAGCGTTATGTTCTTTTGAATAAACCTTTGGGCTATGTCTGTTCGCAGTCTGATGAAAAGGGAAGACCGTGCGCTGTTGATTTGCTCAAAGAGTCTTACACCGAACGGCTCTACAATGTTGGTCGCCTTGATATGTTCAGTCATGGCGCAATTATCTTTACAAATGACGGTGATTTTGCTGCCCGTCTTAGTCATCCGAGTGCTGAAATCGAAAAGGAATATATCGTAGAAAGTTCTCTTCCATTGCCGCGTTTTCTTGCTCAGGATTTTGAAAAAGGAATCCGCGTCGAGGGCGTGTTTTACAAGGCAAAACTGGCCGAAGAACTCAACTCGCACCGCATGAGGGTTGTACTGGTCGAAGGCAAAAACCGCGAAATCCGCCGTGTGTTCGAAAATGCCGGTATGGCAATACGAAAACTCTGTCGCGTGCGCATCGGTAACATAGAGCTTGGTGAACTTGAACCAGGTGAATTCCGGGATTTGACCGACAAAGAAGTGCAGGGACTTTTGAAACTCTGCAAGAATTAGCTTTACGAACAATAAATGCCGCTCCGCTATGGAGTGGTGGCGAAGCCAGTGTGAAAGCACCGCGCGTGAGCAAGCCACGGAACAGCGGCAGCAAGTTGATTTGCGCAAAATATATAGGAGGAATATATGATTATCGCCATGG
This sequence comes from uncultured Treponema sp., assembly GCF_946187725.1. GTDB lineage: Bacteria > Spirochaetota > Spirochaetia > Treponematales > Treponemataceae > Treponema_D. Next base: position 29,823 of record NZ_CAMHSK010000024.1, on the reverse strand, counting down.
ACGGTCCTGCAGGAACCGGAAAATCTACAATCGCTTCTTTGATTGCAAAGAAACTTAACATTACTTACTTGAACAGCGGAAGTTTTTACCGTGCGCTTACAATGGCTCTGAACGATACTGATATTGAGCTTTCTGATGAAGGTGCGGTTGTTGAATTTTGTAAAAAACAGAGCCTTGACTACGAAAATTCGCATCTTATTTTGAACGGTAAGGATGTTGAATCTCATCTCCATGATGATGCCGTGTCTGCTCGCGTAGCGCAGGTTTCTTCTATCGTAGAGATTCGTCATCTTGTGAACGAGCGAATGCGGGAAATCACGAACCACCTCGACATTATTTGTGAGGGCCGCGATATGACGACTGTGGTTTTCCCGAATGCGGACTACAAATTTTATCTTGATGCATCAATTGATGTGCAGGCACAGAGACGCTTCGATCAGGGAGTTTCAAACATGACTCTTGAAGAAGTTAAGGCTGCAATCATCAAACGAGATGAAATTGACCGCAATAAAAAAGAAGGTGCACTCAAAAGAGCAGAAGATGCTTTCTATATCGATACTTCCGCCTTGACTATTGACAAGGTTTGTGAGATAATATTAAGCAAAATTCAGAAATAAAGGTACGACTATGGAACAGATGGAAGTGGAAAAGGATGAATCTCAGAATCAGGGTGCAATCCAGACACAATTAGAAGAGTCTCTCAAGGGCCTGAACATTGAAGATGGTCAGATTGTAGATGGAACTGTAATTCAGACGGCAGATGGCTATGTATTCATCGATATCGGATACAGAACTGAAGGCCGAATCCCGGTTCAGGAATTCGGAAGCAAACTGCCAAAAGACGGTGAGAAAGTTACTGTTGTTGTTATCCGTAAAGACGGTCGCAACGGTCCGGAAATCTCTTATACAAAAGCTCAGGCTAAACAGCTTTGGAAAGATTTCCGCAAATATTTTGACGAAAAGATTCCAATCGAAGGAACAATCGAAAAAGAAGTTAAAGGTGGATATGATGTCAACCTCGGCGGCGACATTCACGCATTCCTTCCAATCAGTCAGTCTGACAGCCAGAAGGTAGACAACCCTTCTAAACTCATTGGAACTGTTTCAAAGTTCTATATTGAACGATTGTATTCTGACAACAAGCAGAATGTTGTTGTTAATCGACGCAAATATCTTGAAGAGCAGATTAATACTGAACGAGATAAGTTCTTTGCTGAGAAGCAGATTGGTGATACCGTAAAAGGTACTGTAAAATCATTCACAAGCTTCGGCGCTTTCATTGATTTGGGCGGCTTTGATGGTCTTCTCCATATCAATGATATGTCTTGGGGTCATGTTACTCGTCCTAAGGATTTTGTTAAAAAGGGACAGGAAGTTGAGCTCAAGGTTATCCGCCTTGAACCGAACGAAAAACGAATCAACCTTTCTCTCAAACATTTCTCAGAAGATCCTTGGGTACACTTCGAGGACAAATATCATGTTGATGACATCGTAGAAGGTACTGTTACAAAACTTACTGACTTCGGTGCATTTATCGAGCTTGAAGAGGGAATCGAGGGCTTGGCTCATATTTCTGAATTCAGCTGGACTAAAAAAGTTAACAAAGCATCTGACATGGTAAAAATCGGCGACAAAATCAAATGTATGATTTTGGGTTACGATATTCCTGCTGGCCGTGTTTCTCTCGGTCTTAAACAGGTAACTGCAAATCCTTGGGATTCAATTTCAGAAAAATATCCAGAAGGAACAAAAGTTACTGGTAAAGTTGTAAAACTTACAAATGCTGGTGCTTTCATTCAGCTTGAAGACGGAATCGATGGATTCCTTCACGCTGAAGATATTTCTTGGACAAAGAAAGTTAAGCATGCTGGAAGCGAGCTCAAAGTCGATCAGGAAGTTGAGGTTGTCGTTCTTGAGGCTGACTCAGAGAACCGCCGAATCCGCGTCGGAATTAAGCAGCTTACAGAAAATCCATGGAAAAAATTTGCTGAGGAATACAAGGCTGGTTCAACTTTGGAAGGCGAAATCACATCAATCACTGATTTTGGTGTATTCGTAAAAGCTCCGGATGGAATCGAAGGTCTTGTTAACAAGGCAAACTTGAGCGATGACCGTGAAGTTCCTTATGAAGAGGCTGTTAAAAAATACAATGTCGGCGATAAAATCAATGTCTTCGTTGTAGATGTCAGCGTTGAAAAGGAAAAGGTTGCATTCTCTGTAAAAGAGTATAAAAAAGCTCAGGCTCGTAAAGAGATTTCACAGTATATGTCATCAGCAGAAAATGATGATGAAGGTGCTTATACTCTTGGCGACATGATTAAATCTCAGAAAAACAACTAATTCTTCGGCTGGTTTGGTGATTCGATGAGTGATTTAAATTCTCTCAGTCTTGAACAGCTTAAAACACTCATCGAAATCAATGGTCGAATAAATTCAAATTATTCTGACATAAATGCGTTGCTGGTTTATATTCTTGAATCGGCGATGCGTCTTGTTCACTGCGAGTCGTCTTCTTTGCTTTTGAATAAGGGGGACGGCTCGCTTCGTTTTGTAGTGGCCCTTGGTCCTAAAGGTGCTGAGGCAAAAAATATTCCGGTCACGAAAAATTCAATCGCGGGCTGGGTCGTAGAAAACAATAAATCCCTCATATTAAACAATGTCGCTTCTGATCCTAGATTTTCTTCAACGGTTCAGAATAAAACCGGCTATGTCAGCCGCAACATGATAGCAATTCCAATGCGAATTAAGGGAAAGTGTATCGGTGTAATAGAACTTTTGAATAAGGCTGATATGCTTACTTTTAATAATGATGATCTTGCTGTCCTTGAAAGCCTTGCGGATCAGGCGGGAATTGCATATACGAATGCTGATTCTTATCGTTCGGCAAAAGATAAAATTTCTGTTCTTTCAACAAAAATTGAGAACGGTTCGGAGTATCACTCGTTCGTAGCCAGAAGTGCATCTGTTATCGATTTGCTCAGGGTGATTGATGAAGTCGCCAAAACGAATACGACAATCCTGATAACTGGAGAAAGCGGGGTCGGTAAGGAATTGTTTGCGGAACAGCTTCATACAAAAAGCACTCGCCGTGACAAGCCTTTTATTCGTGTGAACTGTGCGGCTCTTTCATCTGCGCTCCTTGAAAGTGAACTTTTTGGTCATGTAAAGGGTGCGTTCACCGATGCTGTTACTGACAGAATTGGCCGCTTTGAAGCAAGTGATGGGGGAACGATTTTCCTTGATGAGATTGGAGAACTGTCGCTTGATTTGCAGGCAAAACTTTTGCGGGTCTTGCAGGAGCACACCTTTGAAAGAGTCGGTTCAAATGAAACAATTTGTGTTGATGTAAGGGTTGTTGCCGCTACAAATCGTAATCTTGAGCAGATGGTTAATGACGGGCTTTTCCGAAGCGATTTGTATTACAGGCTGAATGTAGTGCCGCTCAATGTTCCGCCTTTGCGTGAGCGCAAGGATGATATTGAGCCACTCGCTTCATTCTTCCTTGATAAATTCAGTCGCGAAACCAAGAAAAACTTTGAAGGCTTCTCCAATACGGCGCTTCGTGCACTTTATGATTATTACTGGCCGGGAAATGTTCGTGAACTTGAAAACTCAATTGAACGGGCATGTGTTTTGGGAAAGCCGCCTGTAATTCAGGCAGAAGATTTGCGGATTAACCTGATTTCTTCTTCGGCCTCTTCAAAAAATGCTTCCGATGATTTTTCTTCAATTGCTTCTGAAATTGCTGACGGAGAAGATAAAACCCTCAAAACGGCATTAAATCGCTTTAAGACGGCGTATCTTAAGAAAATTTTGGATGAGACTTCCTGGAATCAAACTGAAGCAGGAAAAATTCTTGGAATCCAAAGAACTTATGTATCACGCTTGCTTAACGAGTTGAATATACGCTAAAATATAGTGCTAAAAAAATTAGGAGTAAAAAAATGGCTGATAAAAATGAAAAAGAAACACTTGCAACTTCATTAAACAGTGCTCTTGAAAAATCAAAGGGCTTGGTTTTTGCGGTTGCAGCTGTAGTCGTGCTTGTAATCGTTGCTGTTGCGGTTGTTGCAACTGTAAAATCAAAGGCAACCGCTAACGGAATCGAGCAGATTGACACTATTTCTTATAACCTTACAAATGTTTCTTCTGAAGAAAAAGATTTGTCTGCAGAAGATATCGCTGCCCGACAGACAAAGGCTCTTGAAGAACTTGCTTCACTTTCTGGAAAAAGTGGTGTTGTAGGTCTTCGAGCAAACATGCTTGTAGCAGAAATCAAATTTGCTCAGAAAAATTATGAAGAAGCTCGTGCTGCATGGCTCAAGGCTGCTGAAGTTAAAAAGAATGCTTATACAGCTTCTCTCTGCTATTACAATGCCGCTGTTTGCAGTGAAAATCTTGGTGATACAGAAAATGCAGTTGCTTATTACAAGTCTGCATCTGAGGACAAAGATTTCCTTCTTGTTGACCATGCGCTTTTTTCACTCGGCCGTGTTAACGAATCTGCTCAGAAATACGAAGATGCAAAAGCTGCTTACGAAAAACTCTCTGAACTTCATCCGACATCAAGCTGGGCTCAGATGGCTCAGTCTCAGTTGATTTCTTTGAAAGTTGCTGGAAAAATCAGCGAGTAGTTTTATATGAGAAATACCGGTTTTAAGATGAAAAATTTATCAAATTTATTTTTCTGCCTTATTGCCGGTATTTTTGTTTCTTCATGCGGACTCGAAGAAGTTTTGAGTCTTGATGCACCCACCGTCACACAAAACGATCCACTTTATACAAGTACTGATTATTTGACCTGGTATTCTGCCTTCATCACGGAAGAGCGAAGTCAGCCAGAGCAGTTTATCGGTACGGAAGTCTATTACAAAATCTACAATAATTATTCAAGTCTCACATCACAGCGTTCCGCAATTCTTTCCGTAAATACGACATCCAACAGTTCAGCAGCAGCTACGAGAATGATAGAAACATATACATATCAACCTCTTGGAACGAGTGTGAACACTGGTCGTGTCGTTTTTATCCCTAATAATGGTCAGAATCGGCGTGTTATAATCAGATTGAAGAATTATCTTGACGGTTCTGGTGCTACAGGTGACAGTGATCGTTATAATTTTGTCGCTTGTATTGGTATTTATGGTGAAACTGGTTTTGATTATAAATACAGTGGGGAATACTATATTCCGTATAGGAACGGAAATTCAAAATCATTTGATTTTTTCGACTATAATGAAGATAACAAGGGCGGTTCACGGGATGTTGAACCTGTAGAAGGGGATGCCGACTATTTTTATAATTCCAGTGGGTTCAGTGACGGCTATGACAATACTTATTTCGTACAGATGTTTGCCGTTGCAAAGGCATGGAATACTGATACTTGCGCTCCGAGTTACAGCCTTGTCCTTGATTTGGGGTCTGTTCCTATAAAGAAAGGGGAGTAGCATTCAATCTTCTTTCAGGAAAAATTATTAAACTTCATCTTTGTGATGAAATGCTGCATTGACAGTAAAATATTACAATGATAAAATATTTGTCACTATTATTATAAAATAAGGATAAGTTTTATGAAAAACAAAATGCTATGGGTTGGTTCAGTAATCATTCTCATTCTTTCTGTAATTTGTTTTGTTGTTTTTGGAGTTGGCACGGAGCTTATTCGTGCTGTTACCGGTGAAGGAAATGGAATTTCTTTCGGTAAGTATGATGGAAAAGACATTGTACTTGCACCGGGCACAGATTTTGCAAATGCCGTTCAGAACTACACAAATTACTATCAGAGACAGGGAGCTGAACTCGATCAGTCTGCTTATTTTTATATCTACAGCTATGCTTTCAATTCTGCTGTTCAGATGGCAACATATAAGGACTCTGTCAGAAAGTCTGGTTACAAGCCTAGTGGAAAGGCAATTTCAAGAATCATGCTTCCTTACTTCCTTAATGCAGACGGAAAATATGATCCAAAACTTTACAATCAAATCTCAAATGCTGACAAAGAATCTTTGAAGAGTGACATCTCAAAGCAGCTTGTCTGGCAGCGTTTTAGTGATGATATGTTCGGTTCTTCTTCAAAACTTGGTGATTATACTTTCTATGGTCTCAAGACAAGTGAAAAAGAGACCGAGTTCCTTTCAGCTTTTGGTGGCGAAAAGCGTTCTTTCAACACTGTTTCTTTCAGCAAGGCAGATTATCCTGAATCAGAAATCAAAAAGTTTGCCTCTGAGAATATTTCATTGTTCGATACATATGCTCTTTCGATGATTACTGTTAAGGAAGAGTCTCAGGCAAAGAAGATTCTTACTCAGCTTACAAACGGTGAAATTACTTTTGATGATGCTGTTTCTGAGTATTCTGAAAAATACTACACGGACGGAAATGGTAAAGTAAAAGAAAGTTTTGCTTATCAGGTAAAAGAAAATCTTGCAAATGAAGAAGATTTCGCTAAAATCTCAGCTCTTGCAAAAGATTCTTTGAGCGAAATCGTTAAGACAAATACTGGATATTCAATCTACAAATGCACTGGTGAAAAGGTTGCTTCAAATATCGAAGATTCTGCAACTGTTGATGCTGTAAAGAAATACATCACTACAAACAAGCAGAGCATGATTGAAGATTACTACACTGAAAAGGCTAAGGCGTTTGTTGCTTCTGCAAAAATCGATGGATTTGAGAAGGCTGCCACTAAGGCTGGTGCAGAACTTGTAACTGTTCCTGCATTCTCTTTGAACTACGGAGATGTTTCTCTTGCTGATAAGCTTGATTCATCTTCTGCACAGGCATTTGCAAATGCAAGCTCAAACAAAGAATTCCTTGAAAAAGCTTTCTCAATGAAAGAAAAGGAAATCTCAGAGCCGATGCTTTTGGGTAATTATGTTACTGTATTCCAGCTCAAAGAAATTCAGAATGCAAAAGCTGATGACGGCAGGGCTGCAAAGGTTTTGGAAGAAGTTTCTAACTATGACCAGAACAGTGCTCAGTCAACATTGCTTGCAAGTTCTAAGATCGAAAATAATGTCTCTGATGTTTACTTCAATAAGTTTATGTCACGATAGGCGGAGTCAGTTTGACTTATAACGATTTGGAGCGTCAAAGCGCTCCAGAAAAGCCCTGTTTGGTCTCGACCGAGCGGGGCTTTTCTGTTTCATACAAAGGCCGCTTTCTCTATTCAAAATATGCCCCAGAGCGTGCTGTTTTGGGGATGATTGATTCTGTTAAAATTTTACCTGGTACACTGATTCTTGCTGCCTCGCCTGTTTTATGGCTTGGACTGGATTCACTCCTAAAAAAACTTCCTGAAGATTGTTTTGTGCTTGCTTTTGAGTATGATGAAGCATTGCATGAATTTGCGTCTGAAGAATTTAAAAAACTGCATTCCAAAGGACTTATTCCTGAAAATCTTGCTTTGCTTCCTTTTAAATTCAATGATTACCTTGTCAACATTTTAAATGGTGATTACAGTTCTGAAATCTGCTTGCCGCATATATCTACATTTCGCCGTTCGATTTTTATGGAAATGAGTGCCGGAACCTGGTTTCACAAGGATGATTACCTGAAAACTGCTTCACTGGCGCAGAATGCGATTGCATCATTCTGGAAAAACAGGATTACCCTTACAAGACTTGGCCGCCTGTATTCACGGAATCTTTTTCGGAATCTTGCAAAGTTGCCTAAATCCATTGATTTTAATGATTATGCCGGTAAAGTTGAACAGCCGATTTTTCTTTTTGGGGCAGGGGAGAGTATTGAAGAAACCCTGAAACATGTTCCGAAATCTTTGATTGAGAAATGCTTTGTTCTAGCGGTTGATGCCGTTGTTCCCGCTCTTAAAGCGTATGGCATCAGAATCGATGGTGTCTGTGCGGTTGAAGGTCAGCTGGCGATTGAAAAGGCTTATATTGGTGCAGACCTTGAAGGTGTTCTTCTGTTCGCCGACATGACATCAAGGGTTCAGGTTACGCGTCATTCAAAAAATGTATGCTATTTTTCTTCTGAATTTACGGATGCTTTTTTCTTGAAAAATCTTTCTGAGAAGGATTTCTTTCCATTGCAGATTCCGCCTCTCGGCTCTGTGGGGTTAACTTCTATTTATATCGCGCTAAAACTTCGTTCTAATCAAAATGTTCCGGTTATTTTCTCTGGTCTGGATTTTTCTTTTTCGTTGGGACGAACTCATACAAAAAATGTGCCTGCTCATATTGCAAGACTTTGTGCGGCTGGCAGGTTTCTTCCAATTGAAAACTATGCCGCTTCTTTCAAAAATGGGGCAAAACGGTTCTTAGGAAAGAATGGAATTGAACTATTTACTGATTCTGCTCTGGAAAATTACGCAAAGAGTTTTGTTGATGCCTTTCAGAATATGCCGAATCTTTATGACTGCGGAAAACAGGGATTTCCCCTCGGTGTACAGCAAATTTCGTCAGAAACACTTTCAGCTTACCTGAATACGGTAAAATCGAGTGGAAAAACTGAGATTTATGAGTCAAAATACCTTAAAGGCGACATTAAAATTAATCAGTTGAGAGCATATTTTGAAAGCGAAGAAAAAGCCCTGAACAGAATCAAAGAACTGCTGATGTATGGAAAAGAAGTCGGGGGATGTTCAATTTCTGTCGAAGATGAACTTTATGCATTGATTTCAAAAAGGGAATATCTTTTCCTGCATTTTCCGGACGGCTACAAATGCAATACGAAAGATTTGAGTTTCCTGAAACGAGTTCGCGGTCAAATAGACTTCTTTTTGAAAGATATAAAAATGGGAATAAAACAGCTGGATTGTTGAAAATTGAAAACGAAAAATTGAAAGTTGAAAACGAACAGGCATGTACTGCATTGATGCAGTGAAAAAGAAAAGAGAGAAAATTCAAACTTCAAAGACCGCATTAGTTGATTTATTTGCCTTTATCGCTGTAAATGCAAAAAATCTGAATTGTAAGGGTTTTTGTGTTTGAATTTTCTCGTAGAAATAAAAAATACAGTGATGTATTTTTATTTCAATTACTCTTCTTTTTCTTTTAGGACTGCGAGGAATGCAGTCTGAGGAAGCTCGACATTGCCAATCATCTTCATGCGCTTTTTGCCTTCCTTTTGTTTTTCGAGGAGTTTTCGCTTTCGGGTGACATCGCCACCATAACACTTCGCAAGGACATCTTTTCGTACTGGATTTACGGTTTCTCTTGCTATAATCTGACTTCCGATTGCTCCCTGAATTGCGATTTTGAACTGCTGACGCGAAATTTCACCTTTTAGTCGTTCGCACACCTTTCGGGCACGCACGGCAGCTTCGGGCTTGTATGCAAGCTGAGACAGGGCATCGACAGGTTTACCGTTGAGGAGAATGTCGACTTTTACGAGGTCTGTCTGCTGGTAGTCCGTGATTTCGTAATCAAATGAAGCATAGCCACGGCTGTAGCTTTTGAGCTTGTCGTAGAAATCAAACAGGACTTCAGCAAGAGGCATTTCGTAAGTCAGTTCAACGCGCTTTTCATCGAGATAAATCATGTTTTTTTGAACACCGCGTTTTTCTGTACAGAGGTTCATGATGGCCCCAATGTAATCAGAAGGTGTGATAATCGTTGCCTGAATATACGGCTCCCATGCTTCCTGAATTTTGGTTTCCGGGAATTCGGTCGGATTGTCGATAATCTGCTCGGTTCCGTTTGTCAGTTTTATTTTGTACTGAACGCTTGGTGCCGTGAAAATTACAGCCTGATCATAGTCTCGTTCAAGGCGTTCCTGAATGATTTCAAGGTGAAGCAATCCCAAAAATCCGCATCGGAATCCATTTCCCAGAGCCAGAGAATTGTCTTTTTCGTAAATCAGCGAAGCGTCATTGAGCTTGAGCTTTTCCATGCTCTCTTTGAGTTCTTCGTAGTCATTTGAATCAATAGGATATATAGAAGAGAAAACTACTGGTTTGACATCCTTGAATCCGCCGAGAGGTTCTGCTGCCGGGTCATTTGCCAGAGTGACTGTATCGCCGACACGGACATCGCTTACCGTCTTTACGCCTGCGATAATGTATCCTACATCACCAGCTTCGAGGTAAGGAGTTTCTTCGTAATTGATTTTGAAAATACCAATCTGGTCAACTTTGTAATCTGTGTTATTTGACATGAAGCGGATTACATCACCTTTTTTAATCCTGCCTTCCTTTACACGGATATGAATGATAACTCCGCGATATTCATCATAGTGACAGTCAAAAATCAAGGCCTGTGCTTTGCCGTCTGGATTTCCTGTTGGAGCCGGGAATTTTGTGACGATTGCTTCCATGAGTTCATCAACACCTTCTCCTGTTTTTGCACTGACAGGTACTGCATCGTTTGAATCCAAGCCGAGGTCGTGATCAATCTGATGCTTTACGCTTGGTAAATCCGCGCTTGGAAGGTCGATTTTGTTGATGACTGGAACAATTGTTAAATCCTGCTCCATTGCCATGTATAAATTCGAAACAGTCTGGCTTTCAACGCCCTGAGACGCATCGATTAAAAGAAGGGCGCCTTCGCATGAAGCAATTGCCCGGCTGACTTCGTAAGAAAAATCAACATGGCCCGGTGTGTCAACAAAATTCAGTTCGTAATCATGGCCGTCTTTTGCCCTGTAAGGAATTGTGACTGCCTGACTTTTTATTGTGATGCCGCGTTCGCGTTCGATATCCATGTTGTCAAGGATTTGATTCATCATCTGACGGTCATCGATAATTTTGGCTTTTTGAATCAATCTGTCTGCAAGAGTTGATTTTCCGTGGTCGATATGCGCTACGATACAAAAATTGCGCTTGTATTTCATTTCTGTCATTTCTGACTATTCTATAGGAAAATTGCTCGTGTTTCAATGATTCAATTTTCATCGAGCCGAAAATTTGTACTTTTTTGACTTTGACGGAATTGTACTAAAGTGCCAATGTTTATAAAAATTATGACAAAAGGAACTTTATTTCAAAAAAAATATGAATTTCTTTGATTCTTTTTTTAACGAGATTTATAGTAAAGGCTATGATAAAAAATGTTATGAAGAATATGCTCGGCCTTTTGGGCGGACTCTTCCTTATTTTCCCGGCTTTTGCGGAGCATGGCGAACCTGGCTCTTTTAAAGATGCTGCTCCTGCAAATTTAAAAGCTGTTCTTGCAGTAGATTCAAAGATTAATCCTGCTGCCAACGAACTTGTTATCTATTATGTTCGCCCTGATAAAAACTATGAACCTTGGGCTTTGTGGATGTGGGCCGTTCCAGGTGGTGACGGAAATGCCAACTGGAATTATACACAGAAATGGCAGGAACTTGATGGAGTAGGCTATATGCGTTTCCGGCTTGATGGTTCTGATACCGGTGGTCAAAAGCCTGTTTCAGCAGACGGAACTGTCGGACTCATTGTGCGTCAGAAATCCGGCTGGATAAAAGATGGAAATGATGACCGTATCTGGAATACAGGCACTTCAAGGAAAGTTGCAATTTTTTCTGGTGACCAGACAACTTATGCGGCTCTTCCTTACAAACCAAATATCAAGAGTGCGGAACTTGTAGCTCCAAATAAGATTTCCCTTGTTCTTTCAGGGGCTTACGGTTTGGATGATAAAACTTCTGGCTTTGCTGTTAAGGCGAATGGAAAAACTCTTTCTGTAGCAAAAGTTTACAACAGCATTTCAAAGAATCCGGAGGACAACATGGCTGACCATGTTACAGTTGAATTGGCTGATAATGCTGACATCTCGGAAAATCTCACAGTATCTAATCCGGCCTTTTTGTCAGAGGCAAAAGTCAATAGTCAAAAACTTGCTTTTGAACTTGCAGAAAAGACTGTTCCAGCTGATGATGTTGTTCTCGGAGCGTCATATTCAAATAAATCTGTTGCTTTCCGTTTATGGGCACCAACTTCATCAAGTGCAATCGTAAATCTTTACAAAAAGGGCGATGCTAAATCTGCTGATTTTACTGTCAGCATGGAAAAGGATGCTTCAAATGGCGTTTGGACTGCTGTTTTCAATAAAGTTGATCCTGACGGATTTTTCTATGATTATACCCTCACAAATTCAAAGGGCACTGTTACGGTTTTAGATCCGTATGCCCGCTCGATGGCGGCATATCATAATGACGGAACTTTGGGGCGTGGTGCGGTCGTTGATTTGACAAGTGCGCGCTCTCTTCCTGAAGGCGGAATGAGTGGCGATTATTATCCTCTTGAAAAGCGGGAAGATGCAGTAATTTACGAAATGTCTGTCCGTGATTTTACAATCTGCAGTGATTCTGGTGTAAAAGCGGCTCCAGGCACCTATAAGGCTTTTATCGAAAAGATTCCTTATTTAAAGGAACTCGGAATTACACATGTGCAGCTCATGCCTGTTGTTAATTTCTACTATAATAATGAAACTGACAGAGCTTATGATAATCGTGGGGTAGTGAATAATAGTAACTACAATTGGGGCTACGATCCGCATAATTATTTCACTCCTGAAGGCTGGTATGCCACGGATGCCGCAGATCCTTATTGTCGGATTCGAGAACTTCGAGAACTTGTAAATGAGTGTCACAAGGCAGGTCTCGGTGTTCTTCTTGATGTTGTTTATAATCACATGGCTGGAACACGCTTCCTTGATGATATCGTTCCCGGTTATTATTTCCGAATGAATGGCAGGGGTGGATTTACTAGCAATTCTGGTTGTGGAAACGATACCGCGACTGAGCACAAAATGATGGCTCGGATTGTAAAAGATTCCACTGAATACTGGGTTCGGGAATTTAAAGTTGATGGTTTCCGTTTTGACCTCATGGGACTTATGGAAGCTGGCAGTGTGGAAAATGCTTATTCTGCCTGTGTAAAAGTTAATCCACATGTTCTTTTTGAAGGTGAAGGCTGGCGAATGTATAACGGCGAGGCTGGAACGGTCGGAATGGATCAGGCATATATGCGTAAAACCGACCATGTTGCGGTCTTCAATGATGAACTTCGTGATATGCTTAAAGCGGGTGGCTTCAATGAAGCTGGACTTGGCCTTATTACCGGAAAAGAAGTAAACGGTTCTGAACTCCTCAGAAGTATTACAGGGAATCCTAGGAGTTACGGTGTAAATCAACCTGGCGCAAATATTCAGTATATGACATGTCATGATGGTCTTACTCTTCACGATCTGATTTCACATAATGTTAATCTCAAGGAAGAAAAGCCGGCTGATAAAGCAGAGATTATTCGTCGAATTAAGATGGGAAATGCACTTGCTCTTTCTGCACAGGGAATTGCGTTTCTTCATGGAGGACAGGAACGCGGTCGTTCAAAGCCAAATGTAAGTCATGCAAGTCAGGAGTGTATTGGTAATTTTGTTCGTAACAGCTATGATTCGAGCGATAATATCAATCAGTTTGTCTGGACTTTGGACAATGATTATCAGACAGTTCTTGATTATACGAAAGGACTGATAGCCTTGCGAAGAACTACTGATGTTTTCCGTATGGCAGATGCAGCAAAAATCAAGAAGAACACATTTCTTCTTTCTGATAAAGAGGATAAATCGCTTGTTTTTGCTTATCGCATTCATAATGATGATGGGGATTGGCTTGTAGCAGTAAATGCAAGTACAAAAAATACTGTCATCAAATCAGATGTTGCCCTTAAAAAAGCTGAAGTTTTGGTTGATGCCGCAAATGCTGGCACTGAACCGCTGACTTCGCTGAATGGAGTTAAGCTTTCAGGCAAGAAAATCACTCTTGACCCCTTGACAGCAACAATAATTCATGTAAAAAAATAGTAACCAAACTTGATTAAGGTAATTATAAGGTTTATAGCGGCGTTTCGTCGTTTATATATAGGAGGATTTAAATGAAAAAATTGGTATGTGCAGTTACAGCACTCGCATTGTTGGCTCCGATCAACATGTTCGCGGCTCGAAAGACTTCTTCTAAGAAGTCTTCTGGAAAAGTCACTCTCAAAGTTTGGGAATCTGACGATTCTGCTCGCAAGTATGTTGAGTGGGCTGCAAAAGAGTTCATGAAAACTCATAAAAATGTAAAAATTGAGTACGAGCATGTAGAATCAACAGATGCTCGCGCAAAGATTGAGCTTGATGGACCGGCTGGAGTTGGTGCAGATGTATTCGTTGCTCCACACGACCATATTGGTGCATTGGTAAACGGTGGTCATGTTCTTGAGAACGAGAACAAAGACTTCATCGGGCAGTTTGTAAATGCAGCTCAGGTTGCTTCACAGTACAATGGAAAAGTTTATGGTTACCCAATCGGTATCGAAACATATGCACTTTTCTACAATAAGGATTTGATTCCTAATCCTCCAAAAACATGGGATGATGTAATCAAATTTGCAAAAACATTCAACAATGCCGCTGAGCGAAAATACGCTCTCGTTTGGCCGGTTTCTGATGGATACTACGACTATATGTTCATGAGTTCTTACGGTGCACAGCTCTTCGGACCAAACGGAAATGACCGCCGACAGCATAACATCAATAGCGAAAATGCAGTTAAAGGTCTCCAGTATTTCCAGGGACTTCGTAAGCAGATTCTTGATGTTCCTTCTGCAGATATGACTGGTGATTTCTGTGATTCTTCATTTACACAGGGCAAGGCAGCAATGCTCATCACTGGTCCATGGAAGACAGAGACTCTTACACGCCTTAAGATGAACTTCGGAATCGCAACTCTTCCTGCATTCCCAGGACAGGATAAACCTGCTACTTCTTTCTCTGGTGTTAGACTTGCATTTGTAAGTGCATACACTGAGCACCCGACAGAAGCTGCTGAATTTGCAGACTTCCTTACTCAGAAAGCAAATCTTGAGAAGCGTTTCGATCTTACAAAACAGATTCCGCCACGCAAAGACATCAAAACAAATGATCCTTTGAGCAACGGTATTCTTGAGCAGACATACTATGCAGTTCCGATGCCAACAATCCCGCAGATGAACACATATTGGTCTGCCATGGGTTCTGCTTATTCAGGAATCTGGGACGGCGATGATGTTGTAACTGACTTGAACAGTGCAGCTGCCGCAATGGATAGTGCAAAATAACAAAGCTTAATCAGACTGTCAGGGCATTGAAAAAATCAATGTCCTGACATTATTTATTATGATTTTGCAGGGAGTGAATACATGACTACTACAAATACGGACAATGCTAGCCCAGTAATTGATCCCCAGCTGCCACAGAAGGCGATGCGTGCTTCCTGTTGCTATATGGGGCTTGGGCAGTTTGCAGTTTTAAAGCAGCGTTTTCGTGGTATTTTATTGATGCTTTTTGAGGCTTATGTCCTCATTGACATTATTCTTGGTCTTTTAGATATTTATATACCGGCAGAGCTTTTTGATGCAATTTACTATGAAGGAAATAATTTCTTTTTGCGTGCATTGAACGGTATGCTGTTTTTTTTCCTAGATGTTGTAAATCTTCTGTTCTGTAATAATACTATTATTGATGGTTTACGGGGACTTATCACACTTGGTGATCCGTCTGAACCGGGTACTCCTGTTGCTGAACGGGACCACTCAATCTTTATGATGATTAATGGCCTTATTGTTGTAATCTTCTTGGCTATTTTCATCTTTACTTATGTGTCATCTATCTTTAGCGCCCGCCGTGATGGTGAGGTGATTGTTGCTAGAAATAAATTTCCTTCTAAGCAGCAGACACGCAACGATCTTTCACAGAATGCTTTCCCTATCATCGGTATTACACCGGCTATCATAATGATGGCGTTCTTCACGGTCGTTCCGCTTTTGTTCTCAGCTTTGGTTGCTTTCACGAACTATTCCTCACCGGATCACATTCCGCCTAACAATCTTGTTGACTGGGTTGGCTTTGAGAACTTCCACACTATGTTCTCTGCTTCTTCGGGAACAGGTAAAGGTGAATGGCTTCGTGCATTCGGTCGTGTTGCCGGATGGACGCTCACTTGGGCCGTCTTTGCAACATTCAGCTGTTTCTTCGTTGGATTCTTCTTTTCTGTAGTCCTTTTGGACAAACGAATTAAAATTCCTCATTTGTATCGAACAGTATTCATTTTGCCTTATGCTATTCCGCAGATGCTTTCACTCTTTGTTTGGGCAAACTTGCTTAACGGTACAATGGGTCCAATAAATGTAATGCTTCAGCGAATTGGTCTTTCTTCAGTTCCGTGGCTTTCTGATCCTGGAATGGCAAAAGTGACTCTTATTTTGGTCAACATTTGGATTGGATTCCCTTACTCGATGATTCTTATCACAAGTTCTATGACTGCAATTTCAAATTCTCTGTACGAGGCTGCTGGAATTGACGGTGCAAGCCGATGGGTTCAGTTCAAATCAATCACATTCCCAATGGTTATGTATCAGCTTAAACCGACTCTTATCATGCAGTTTGCTGGAAACATCAATAGTTTCGGTGCAATCTTCTTCTTGACTGGCGGTGGCCCAGCTCTCAAAACAGGAGATTTGAACTTGAGTATCGCTACACAAGCTGGTTCTACAGATAACTTGATTACATGGATTTACAAACTTACAATGAACTCTAACGAATACAATATTGCGTCGGTTCTTTCAATCCTCGTATTCATTGTATTGGTACCGTTCGGTTTGTATAACTTCATGCGAACTAAATCATTCAAGGAAGGTGAGTTATAATGGCTAGTAGTAAATTTAAGCTTAGCGGAAGCGGTGTTTCACTCGCATTCCTCAAATTCATTTTGATTGTACAGGTAATTCTTATCCTTTACCCTGTAGCTTTCACTGTAAGTGCTTCTTTCATCGCTGACAATTCTTTGTCGGCTGTTGGTACTATTCCGTTCTCTCGACCTTTTTCTCTTGAGCAGTTTAAGCGTCTTTTTACAGAGACTAATTATGGTCACTGGTATTTGAATACACTGAAAGTTGCCTGCATGAACACTATAATTACAGTTTTTGTATGTAGTTTTACAGGTTATATTTTCTCCCGCTTCTGGTTTCCATTTAAAAAGACCGTAATGGCATCAATGCTTGTTTTGCAGATGTTCCCGAGCTTCATTGGTATGGTTGCAACTTATGTTCTTTTGTGGAAAATCAACGCTCTCAATACCCTCTGGGGCTTGGTTCTTGTCTATGCAACGGGAAGTATTCCTTATAACGCATGGCTCATGAAAGGTTACTTTGATACTGTTTCAAAGGATATTGCTGAAGCTGCATATATCGATGGTGCTACTCCTTTCATGGCATTCATTCGGGTTGTTGTTCCGACAGCTCGTCCACAGATTATTTTCCTTGCACTTACAAGTTTTACTGGTCCTTGGATGGACTTCATTTTCCCGAAACTTGTTTTGCGAAGTGACGATAAAAAGACTCTTGCTGTTGGTTTGTATGAAATGATTAACGGTCGTTCAAACGATAACTTTACAATGTTTGCGGCAGGTGCTATTTTGGTTGCCATTCCGTTTATTATTTTCTTCGTGCTTGGACAGAA
The DNA here is from genome assembly GCF_946187725.1 of uncultured Treponema sp. Taxonomy (GTDB): domain Bacteria; phylum Spirochaetota; class Spirochaetia; order Treponematales; family Treponemataceae; genus Treponema_D. The sequence continues at coordinate 12,406 of NZ_CAMHSK010000024.1, read as the reverse complement.
ATCTTTGCTTATGTCTCTTGCTGGAACTGGAGGTAAGGAATAATGAAAAAAAGCATGCTTCTGCGTGCTGTCGTTGCCGGCTTCTGCGCTACTTTATCAGTTGGATTTTATTCGTGTGCGAGTAGCAGCGGGGCTGACAGTGCGGCTATTTCTCCTGAAAAAGCCGTACGAACTCTTGCTCCTGTTGTCAGAAATGCAAAGGGGGCACGAGAAGGCGTTTACTACAGCATTTTCGTCCGTGCTTTTGCTGACAGCAATGGTGACGGCATCGGTGATTTTAATGGAATCACAGCGAAACTTGATTATTTAAATGACGGCAATGACAATACCACTAGTGACTTGGGAATTACCGGAATCTGGCTTTTGCCGATTTTCCCTTCTCAGTCTTACCATGGATACGATGTCGATGATTATTATGCAGTTAATCCTGATTATGGTACTATGGAAGATTTTGAGCGTCTTCTTCAGGAATGTAATAAGCGAGGAATTTCTGTAATTATCGATATGACTTGTAATCATTCGTCAAGATATACCGAGTGGTTCCAGAACGGACGCGATCCTTCAGACCCGCATCATTCATGGTATCGATGGATAACTGCTGATGACAAGCGTTACAACATTGAACAGAAAATGTGGGGGCATAAAGTCTGGAATGAAGACAAAAAATTCACCGGAAATTATTTTGCAGGATTGTTTGGCGACCACATGCCAGATTTTAATCTTGATTCAAAAGAACTTCGAGAAGAATTCAAGAAAGTTATGAAATTCTGGCTTGATAAAGGCGTTGCAGGTTTCCGTTACGATGCTGCTGGTCATGTTTATAACAGTGCAAAAACACCTGCTGGAACAAAATCAGTTGAAAGTGCTGTTAATTGGTGGAAAGAAATTGTAGATTACAATACGAGCGTAAATCCTGGAACCTATAATGTAGGTGAGGTTTGGGAGAATAACTCGCTTCGTGCTCAGTTTATTGCAGGGCTTGGTTCTGACTTCCATTTTGACATGGGAACACGCATTGTTGATATGCTCAAAGCCGGTGAAGATGGTAACAACAGTTTTGCAAACGGACTTCAGGGGGAGTATTCTCGTCTTGCTCAGGCTAATCCAAATTATCTTGATGCTCCATTCCTTTCAAACCATGATCAGCCGCGAGCTGCAGGACTTCTGCGTGGTGATGAGGATTTGTGCAAAGCTGCCGCAAGTTTGTATATTCTTACTGAAGGTGTTCCTTTCATGTACTATGGTGAAGAAATTGGTATGAGAAGTGGAACGGATGATCCTTCAAAGAGAACCCCAATGATTTGGAATACAACTCTTGCTTCTGGTAAACCGAAAGACAAACTTCAGTCTACATGGTCTGAATCACGCTATAATTTAAAGACCGTCCCAGTTGCAGAGCAGGTAAAAGATCCTGAATCGCTTTTACAGTATTACAAGAGATTGATTCGTGTAAAGACAGCTCATCCGGCTCTTTATGCAGGCCGATTTAAGGCTGTTTCTACAGGAAATGATTATGTTTCGTCATGGCAGATGAAATCTGATGATGAAACAGCTTTTGTAATGGTAAATGTTTCAAAAGAAGATGTGACTGTGAAAGTTCCGCAGGAATATGCTTCTTTCAAGCCTGTATTCTTCTCTGATGGCGAAGATACAGAATTCAAAAATCAGGATTCTGTTATTGAAGTGACTTTACCGGCACACAGTACGGTGGTCATTGCAGACGGGCAATAAAAAATATTCAGCTTAAAAAAATCCCGAATCGTGAGCAGTCTGAAGGTTTCTTCAAAGATGCTTTGATTCGGGATTTTTTTTGCAAGTCATGACTTTTAGCTTAAAGTCGAATTTTATTCTGTTTCGTCATCTCCATCGGATTTTACTTCTTCTGGATGCTGTTCAAGCCAGATCGCTTCAGGATCGATGACGACTTCTTGTGCTTTTGCAGGGTCGAAAGTTCTGTATTTTGAAGGAGGCATTCCTTTGTAGCGCCGGAAGATTTTTGTGAAATAACTGAAATCATTGAAGCCACATTCAAGGGCAATGTCCAAAAGCTTTTCTGATGTTTCCCTTAGCAAAGTACATGCCCTGTTTACCCTGAACCAGTTTAAGTATTCAATTGGAGTGTGGCCTGTATTTTCTTTGAAAAGACGGCAAAAGTATTTTGGGGAAAGGGCAACAGAATCAGCCATCTGCTGGAGTGTAAGTTCCTGACCATAATTCTTTCGTATGAGATTGAGCACCTTGCTGATCTGGTCAGTCCGTATGTCTTTTGTTCTTGACTGAAGAATTGATTTTTTCCTATAGAGATGATCCTTTTTCATATTTCCAAAGAAAAGTAAAAGGAGTCCTGCTGTGATTAAATCGTAATCATCGATATGAAGTTTGATTATATTGAAAAATTTGCAGCCAATATCGCATAGCTCTGTTTTGCTGGCAGGAATGAAATTGTCAAGGATTATGCTTCCGTTTAGAACATCGCTGAAAAATGAATCAGGACTATAGCTGTGAAGCCTGATAAAATCAATGTCGAATACTACTGATTCATAAAGAGCCATGCCTTTATTTGGCGCATCACCATGAATTAAATCCCCTGGAATAAGGCAGAGGTCATTTTTATTCAGTTCAATGACTTTATCCCCAAGAAAAATATTGTAGGTTCCTGAAAGAATATGTATGAGCTCAAATTCATCATGCCAGTGAAGGGGCAGGTCATAATGCGAATCTACAGTATTGCACATGCTGTACTGTAACGGGAACACAACTGTTCCTCTTTGAAAAGTCTCTTTGTATGCTTGATTTTTAGTTACAACAGGTGTTTCTGCCATAAAAAATAGTATAACTCTTGCAAAAAAAAAGTCAAACTAATTTTTATGATAATTTTATGAATAAGAATATTTTTAGAAATGTCAAAAAGCCTGTCTAGAAAATCTTGATAAAAGAGATTCCAGACAAGACATTTTTATCTTTTTATGAGCAAGAAACCGCCCGGCAGTAAATTTGTATTGTCCTCAAGATTCCGTGAAAGGAGTATTTCGCCGTTTTTGATGGAAAAATCTCCTTTGAGCGGGAATGGGAACCTTCCGAAATTGAAGAAGCAGTCGATTGTTTCACCTGATTTTTCATCAAATCTCTGCATGATTACAACACGGTGCTTTCCATTTAAATCGCTTGGAACATAATGGAATGAGAAAGAATCACTTCTGAGAGCTGCATGATTTCGTCTGATATGTACGAGTGTCCGCATGAAATTGAGTTCATCATCAAATTTGCCTTCTTCGAGTTCTTTCCAAGGCATACATCGTCTACAATCCGGATCTTCGCCGCCCGGAAGAAGAAGTTCTGTACCGTAGTACATACATGCGGCTCCCGGCAGTGTGAGAATCAGAGAGAATTGGAGCAAAGTTGAATCCTTGTTTCCGCCGCTTCTCGTAATAAGCCTGATTGTGTCATGGCTGTCCATCTGATTGATGAGAACTCGTTCTGTCTGGCGTGTATATTGAGTGAGGCATTTGTTCAGTTCTTCTTCAAGGAAACGGACATCCTTTTCCTGATGTGCTGCAAAACGATAGATTGCAGATCTGAGCGGATAATTGATGACCGAATCAAATTCAGCACCACGAAGCCATGGCTGTGAATTGTTCCAGATTTCTCCGACAATGAAAAAATCCGGCTTTAGGGCTTGCAGCCTTTTTCGAAGTTCGCGGCAGAAGTTGTGTGAAAGTTCATTTGCAACATCGAGGCGCAGTGCATCAATATCGTATCGTTTTATCCAAGTTTCGCAGATTGAAATGAGATATTCCTGAACTTCGGGATTGTTTGTGTTCAGTTTTGGCATCTGGTCAGAGAATGCGAATGCGTAGAAGAATCCTTTTGCTGCATTATCACATGGCTCTGGCTTAAAATTGAAATCGTTAATCATGTACCATGATGCATATTTTGAATTTTCTCGATTTTTTACGACATCCTGCCATGCAAAAAAATCCCAGCCTGAGTGATTGAAAACGCCGTCGAGCATTACCTTCATGCCGTGATTATGTGCTTCTTTGACTAGAGCGGTAAGGGTTTCTGCATCACCGAATTCAGGGTCAATCGTCAGGTAATCAGTTGTATCATATTTATGCTGAGAGCGTGACAGATTGAGTGGATTTAAATAAAGGCCATTGATTCCGAGATTTTCAAGGTAATCAAGCTTTTCTATGATGCCGGCAAGGTTTCCGCCATATTTTTCTTCGTTTCGGACTGCCTGTGTAGAAGGAGCCCATGGAACTAAATCCGGGAGAGCAGGGGAATTGGCTGCACGACAGAATCTTGAAGGAAAAATCTGATACCAGACAGTTTCTTCTGCCCACTTTGGTGGAGTAACGATGTCGGCCTCATTCATCCATGGAAAAATGAAAGGACTTGATTCTTTTTGCAAATCAGTCTGACCGGCGGAATAGAATCCGTCTTCAAAGAAAAGTTTTTTTTCTTCTGCACTGTGAAGCTCAAAATAGTATTTGCAGCGCTTGAATTCAGGTTTGACAGTTACTGACCATAATAATGCGTTTGGAAGGCGACGGAATGATTCAATCTGAAGTCTTGTGGATTTCCATTTCCATTCGCCCTCAACATTTTCTGCCTGAAAAGGATCCCCGTAAATCAAATAGACTGAGGTAATGTCTGTTCCCGTCTGAATGCTGATTTGAAGTTCATCCTTGTTAAGAGGATAGCAGAATTTATCGTAAGAATAATGCTTGATTGCTCCTGTATCCATGGCTCTCTCCTGAAAAAAAACTTTTTGTTTATTCTAGTATACGGTGCATTTAAAAAAACAGTTATGAGAAAAAACACAAGTTTCTATAACAATAGTATGAATCTTTACTTGCTTTTTTAACGAGAAAATAATTTTATTTTAAGATAATTTTATTATTTCGGAGCCGACCGCAAAAAGTGCATCACGACAGGATTTCACTTATCGGGTTTCAACTGTGTAGACAATCTGCTTTTCTTTTCCAAGTATATCAGATGCAATTACCATGATTGAGGTTTTGCCCTTTGTGAAAGAAACTTCGCCCAAAAAGGCCCGTGTTTCATCAGGATAAATGACACTTACATCATAGTTCTTTTTACCGCTGACGCTGATTTTACCGTTTTTTTCTGCCAGTGTGTCATAGCTCAAGTTCTCTGCGACTGCACCGTTTACATATACCGTGGTTTTGTATGGCATTGCGATTTCCTGTCGTTCGAGATAGAGCTGGTAAACTCCGGACGGCATTGTTTTTACGGTTCCGAGGTCATAGCTGACGCCCTTTTTGTTCACCGCAGTGACATTTTTGATTGCAAGTGGAAGTTCTTTACCGATTCGAGGCATTAATATTCTTGGATTTACATAAGTTCTGTTTTTGGTGTCGAGAACCTGAAACTCAAGACAGCCTTCGCCTTCCTGCCAGCTTGAAGTGCCTGTGGTTCCAAAAGAAGTTCCTGTCTTAACTTCATTTAATTCATAGAGCTGGGGCAAATTTTCTGCATCGAGGTTTGCGTAAACTGTAATCAATGCGTCTTTATGTGCGAGGATTGCTGCGTTACCGAGCGTGCTTTCAAAAAGCTCATCTTCATCATGTTCTGAAATTATTGCAAGAATTCTTCCGTCGTCAGCCGCTTTAACTTCCTTACTTTCTGAAAAAACCAGCGAAGTTCCGATTGTGCCGCCGCGAAGCTGACCGAAGTAAGAATAGAAGGAATCTGAGAGAATTTCGTTTTGTGGCCAGTCGAAGGCGAAAATTGCTGAAAATGCGAGTATTGCTGCCGTTCCAAAAATAATCTTTTTCATGCGTGCTTCCTGTTTTATCTGTGGATTATATCAAGTCGTGAGATTTTTCCGTCCCTGCCTATGAACAGTGATTTGTCCTTGACCGCAATGCAGGCACTGTCGGCTTCGAAAGAGAAAGAACCTGCGAATGCGTCGAATGATTCGATGACGGAGACCGTGTATGTTCTGTTTTCTTTGCTGAGAACAAAAATTTCGTTTTTACCGCCGGACTCAAGTATTGATAGGATGCGTCCGTTGATAGGAATTTCGGTGTTTTTGAAGTTCTGACAGTTGACGATTCCGATACCATTTGCATTGTTGTAGAAGACCTTTTTTTCGTCCTGACTGAATTTTATGAGAACCTGATGATTCAGTTCCTTTTCCATTGATTTGTAGAATACGATTGAGGTATGTGCTCCGTAATCAGAACTGCTTTTTTTGGAGATGACGAAACGCTGGCCGCCCTGACCTGAAAGTGTTGCGATGTATTTTGAACTGTCGGAAATTGCCGCTCCGAGAATGACTTCGTAATTGCTTCCGCCTGGATTATAGTTGTGGGTAAGATTGCCTTCGTTGTCAAACCCGAGGACTGTTCCGTTGGCGAAACCTGCGACTATGCCTGATTTTGATGAAGAAAATGCTGTTATTGGCGTAAATCCTTCATATTTCCATTCAACATCACCATTTTCATTCAGTTTTGAAAAAGACGAGCCGCCTGGAAGAAAAATGAACTTGCGGTCTTGGGTGAAGTACGGAAATCCTGTTACGCCGATATTACCGATTTTATTGCCGGCTGGGGAAATGATTGGGATTTCCTGTGATGAAGTTCCGTAAAGTGAAAATGAGTCGTCTGAAACGGTAGCTTTATATGGAAAGGAAATGTAGTTGAGGATTTTACCGTCGCTCGTAAAGTAGCCGAGAGTCTGGCCCATCTTAAAAGAAATGGCATTCTCAAAATCCTGAGGCTCAGCTTTAGGAACTTCGCTCTTTGTGTAGGATTCCAAATCGATTGTCCATACGGGCACGAACTGAATTTCACTTGAAAGCGGTAGTGCCGAGAGTATGACATATAAAATTGCCAGAAAAATGAAAATTGGCGCAATAATTTTTACCTTTTTACTCATAGTGTGATATTATAGAGAATATCACACTATTGTTAAAGACTTTTTTGATTCTCTGTATAAAAGCAGGGAGTTGTCTTTTGGAGGAAATTATGGAAAAAATTACTGTAACACAAGAAAAACTTAATGAACTGTTTGAACTTGCAATGAAGGCATCTGAGTTTTCTTACTCACCTTATTCAAAATTCCCGGTCGGTGCTGCAATTCTTACTAGTGACGGACGGATTTTTACGGGCTGCAATGTTGAAAACCGTTCTTTCGGGCTCACAAACTGTGCTGAACGAACCGCAATGTTCAAGGCTGTTTCTGAAGGTGCAAAGCGGATTCTTGCGCTTGCTATTGCTACACCTAAATCTGATTATCCTGTAGGACCGTGCGGTGCCTGCCGTCAGGTCATGACCGAATTCGGTGACAATGATGTGCCTGTTATTTTCGGATGTTCAAACGCGAACCTTACAAAAGCAACTTTAGGCGAACTTTATCCTTTTGACAGCCTTCACGAACTTGCTGATTAAAAAATGTCGGAATTGTGAAAAAAATCGTTGATATTTCGCGGCTTTTCCTTTGAAACTGTATGACTTGACAAAATACCGTAAACTTTGCAAAATAAAGCATACAGTTTCATTAAAAAGTAATAATCAAGGAGTATAATCGTGGAAGACGATATTCTTACAATTGAGGAAGTCGCAAAATATCTTCGTGTTTCAGAACGCACTGTTTATGACTGGGCTCAGAAAGGTGAAATCCCGGCCGGAAAAATCGGAACAGTCTGGCGTTTTAAAAAATCAGAAATTGAAAAATGGGTGAACGAACGGCTTTCGTCTTCTCAGAAACCTGCCGAAGCAAAACATGCAGTTTCTGTCAAAAATATCCTTTCTCCAGACAGAATTGTGTTTATTGACCATTCCACAAAACATGACGCTATTGTCGCTCTTGCGCAGAATCTTGCCACAGCTCCTCAGATTAAAAACGAAAAAGAACTCGTTGATGAAATTTTGAAGAGGGAAGAGCTTATGTCCACAGCAATCGGCCGTGGAATTGCCATTCCGCATGTAAGGCTTTCTTCTGTAACTGATTTGGTTATGAGCGTTGGAATTTGTAAGCAGGATTTGCTTGATTTCCAGACAATTGACGACACTCCTGTCCGCATCTTGATTATGATTGCCGCAGCTTACAATCAGCATTCATACTATTTGCAGACCTTGAGCTTCTTCAGCTCAAAACTTAAAGATAAGGATGTCCGCGATTCACTTTTGTCTTGCAAGGATCCGATGGAAGCCTATAAAATCCTTATCGCTGAGTAAATAACATACCAGTGATTTTTGAAGTGCACCGCTAGACTTGAACGAAGGTTCGGTTTTGGCCGGTGCATTTTTTTTTGTGTTGATGACAGAACTCGATTTTTTCGTTATCTTATATATATGAAAAAAATTGTTTTGCTTGTTTCATTCCTTAGTTCCTTTCTTTTTATATCATGTTTTAAAAATGGTCAGGTTCATTCTGTAAGCGAAAATTCGCTTTTTACTCTTGGTTACGGAAATTTTGAGGATGAGTTGAATCTTTTTGACCTTGCAAAGACTGGTTCTGTGCGTACCTATATGACAATGCGGGATGGTTTTTTTTATATTGCAAACGGTGAATCTAAGAAAATCCTTGAGCTCAACTCTTACGGTGATTTGCTGAGTCTTTACTACAATGATGAAATGTTAAAGGATGTTGCTTTTGCAGGCAAGGATTCACTTAACTCAACCAAAAAGGCCATTTCTTATCCTTTTAACACTCTCGGTCCGATTACCGTTGATTCCAGAAAATATATTTACGCCGTAGACACTTTGCCTGCCGAAAGACAGGAACGGGATGTATCGAGCAGGCTTTTGCTTTCTTCTGTTGTCCTTCGTTTCGATTCAAGCGGAAAATTCATAGATTATCTTGGTCAGGAAGGCCCTGGCGGAACTCCATTTCCATTCGTCAAAAACATTTACACTACACAGGAAAATGAGCTGGTCGTAATCTGTACAACTAATGACGGTTTGATTGCATATTGGTTCAGTACAAACGGATTCCTACTATATACTGTACCTGTTTCACAGAATGCGGTCCCTAAAATTCAGCGCGATGCTTCCAGTGAGGCTCCGGCCTATATTTCTGTCTCGAATATCATTCCTGATTGTTCCAGCCACAAGCTTTATGTTAAGGTTGATTATTACATGGCGACATTGGATTCACAGCTGAAGGTTCAGTCTGGAATCGATTATTATTCAACGCTTTTGTGTCCGCTTAATGTTGAAACCGGCCTTTATGACGATCCTCTTGAAATTCCGTCTTACGAATATTCTGTAACTGAAAATCTAACAAAAGAAATTTACAATCTTCCGTTTGATTTCCTTGGTGTTACCGAAAACGGCTGGTTTTTCTTCATTGTTCCGAATGAGGAAGGCTTTATCGTTCAGATGGTTCAGCCGGACGGTCAGAGGATTGTAAAACGCTCTCTCAATGTAAATCATTCAAAAATCCTCTATTATACACTTTCTCTCAGCGGAAAGGGCATCATTTCGGGGCTTTTCGTTAAGAGTGAGAATGCTGAAGCTGTCTGGTGGCGCACAGATTCATTGCTGGCGTCGTTTATAAATCAGTAAGGAACAGGCTTTTTTTGCCGCGTGAGGATATGGATTTTTCAAAATTTGATGAGACTAGAAGCGATGATGAGCAGAATCATTCTGATGAGCGGCTTGTCTTCCATTATAACCGCGAGGAAAGGCTGAAACACGCACCTGAAATCGTCCAAGATTATTATTCAGGCAAATTTCATCCGTACAAGGGCGGGCTTTTTAAGTCACTGGTAAACACCCGTGCAAACCGCCTGCTTTTCGTTACGATTATTTTCGCTTTTGGAATCATTCTTTTTGTTAACTACTTTGGGCCGCAGAAGAGTTCGGGGAGCCTTGCCGGGGTTGATGTAAAACTTTCTGCTTTTTCCTATGAAGATTCTGTGTATGCGAGTCTAAAACTTGATAAAGCGTCTAAAAAAAAGCTGGCAGGTTTTAAGGATGGCGTTCCTGTTTCTGCAACTTTTTCTGCGCATGACAAAGAAGGGGTTGTCGTTCAGGAAGTAAAAGTGCTCGGAAAATATGAAGGAAAAGAACTGTTTTTAAGGACAACTTTTTCCGATTATGATATAATAAGCATTGATGCCGTCTGCTCGATGCTTGATTCTTTTTCCAGCCTTGAAACTCAGATTGAAAAACGCTAAAGGGCACTGATGGAGGAGTTTATATGCTTCAGTTTTATTTTTTATCTGTTTTATTGAATTTGATTGCAGGTCTCATTTTTATTTATGCAATGAACTCAGAAGGCGGAGTTGCCGCTGTTATTTCTGACCCGGATGACCCGTTTGCCGAAACCCCATCAGCTTCAAGTACCGCTGATTTTAATCCCGAAACTGATGATTTGGATTTGAATCTTGATGCCGGCGATGCCTCTTCAGAAAATTCTGATTTTGCCAGCGAAAATGATTCTAAGTCTGAAAAAGAAGTCAAAAACGGTAGCTTTAAGGCACTTGCCGTTCCATTCCTTGGTGACAAAACTTTGCAGCTCGTGGTCGGAATTCTTTCGGCACTTACAGGACTAATGAAGCTTCTTTCTCCGATTCAGTACGATATTGCTGTAATCGGGGATCTCATTCCTTCTCTGGCAGGTCTTGCAGCCGGATTTGTGCTTCTTCTTGACTGGTATCAGGATCGAAGTGATGTCGAACTGGCTTTGCCCGAAGCCTTGCAGAGTATTTATGCTGGCGGCAGAAAATATCTCGGAATTTTCTGCGTGATTGCGGCTGTCCTTCACTTTATTTTCCCAAGGGTGTTGTTTTTGTAAATTTTACAAGCAAAAATCTAAATGAAAAATCAGATTGACATGACTACAGGGGCGATTTTCCCGAAGCTTGTACGCTTTGCTGTCCCCCTGATTCTCAGTTCGATTTTGCAGCTTCTCTTTAATGCGGCTGATATTGTGGTCGTCGGTCGTTATGCTGGTGACAATTCGCTGGCTGCGGTCGGTTCAACTTCCTCAATGGTCAATCTTATGGTCAATTTTTTCATCGGGCTTGGGGTTGGCTGTAATGTCGTGGCGGCGAATTTTCTTGGGGCTGGCAAAAAAGCAGAGCTTAACCGATGCGTTCATACGACAATGATTTTAAGTCTGATTGGCGGTGTAATCCTGACTTTGATTGGAATCACTTTTTCAAGACAGATTTTGATTCTTATGGCTTCACCTGCGGATGTTCTTCCTCTTTCAACGCTTTACCTTAAAATCTTTTTCGGCGGAATCACTGCAACGATTGTTTACAATTTCGGGGCGGCACTTCTGCGCTCAAAAGGGGATACAAAACGCCCTCTGTACATTCTTCTCGTGGCAGGTCTGATTAATGTAATCTTGAATTTGATTTTTGTTATCTGCTTCAAGATGGATGTCGCCGGGGTGGCTTTTGCGACGGTTTTGAGTCAGGTTTTTGCGGCTTTCTGCGTGATTTGGATTTTGCTTCATGAAGAAGAGGAATTCCGGCTTGATTTTAAGAAAATGCACCTTGATTTACCCATCCTGATGAAAATCGTGAAGATTGGCGTTCCTGCGGGTTTTCAGAGCATGCTTTTCAGTTTTTCGAACATGCTGATTCAGTCGGCCGTGAATTCATTTGGGGCAGTGATGGTTGCAGGTAACAGTGCAGCACAGAGCATCGAAGGCTTCGTTTACATTTCAATGAACAGTTTTGCCCAGGCGACTCTGACTTTTGCCAGTCAGAACATGGGTGCTCATAAAATCGATAGAATCAAAAGGCTCGTTGTGATTGCCGAGGGCGTTGTGACTGCTGTAGGGCTTGTTCTTGGAATGACGGTTCTTTTCTTTGGCCGTGAACTCCTCGGAATCTACTCTGAAAATGAAGCTGTCGTTTCTGCTGGAATGCTTCGCCTCACGGTGATTCTTGCGACTTACTGTACCTGCGGAATGATGGATTCGATGGCGAGTGCAATCCGTGGCGTGGGGCATTCTGTTCTTCCGATGATTGTTACTCTTGTCGGTGCCTGCGGGCTTAGAATCATTTATCTTCTCACATTTTTCCAGATTCCTCGATTCCACACTTTCCAGGGAATTTTCTATTCTTACCCTTTGAGTTGGATTGTTACCTTTGCTTTTTTGACCGCAAGTTTTATATGGATTATGCGGAAGCTTGACTGTTGAAAAATCTGACAAATCATGCTATTCTTTATATTTAGGTTGACTTGAACGGTTTTTTACAAAGGAATGACTGTTGTGGCTAATAAGTTCTGTTCCTTGTGAGATTTCTGTTTCGGTCTAAAATTAATTTCTCTATTAAGGAGCAATTCATGACTTACACTGCAGAAGTGGAGCATATGTGTCCTTTGGCTAAAGGCGCATATCATGGTCCGGCCCCAATCCCTGAAGAGGGCGAGTGGGTTCAGGTTAAAAAAATTGAAGATGTATCGGG
>NZ_CAMHSK010000023.1 GCF_946187725.1 uncultured Treponema sp. | reverse complement strand
CACTCCCGTCCGCCAGCTTGCAGTGGATGTCGAGTCGCGGAAACTTGCCGTCTGTTCGGGTGGGAAGCAGTTCGGGGTTCAGAACCTTTGTGTCCGTGACTTCCTGCCCGATTACTGCCGAAAGCATTTTGCGTCTGCAATACGCTGATTCCCGGCAGTTTTTTGAGAAGAAGGATTTGAATACGATGTCATTTTTTAGGTTGAGAATTCTTCCTTCTGCGACGGCTCGTGCGGCCTGTTCCTTGACTTCATCGTCGATTATGATTTGATATTTCATATCGCCACCTTTTTTACAAATAAGTTTTGCATAAGGTGTTCTTTTCCCCATGCATATATTTATTTGAAAAAAAAGTCATGTTTCGGCAATCTGTGGGTGAAAAAAGTGTGTTTTTCTGCTAAAATACCCTCATGTCACTTGAAGACGAAGTTTTTTCGGAGCTAACATCTTCTCAGGCCTCGCTTTCGGCTCATGCGCAGGAGTATCTTTCGGTTTTGAATCCGGAGCAGTATGAGGCCGTGGTGCATGAAGGTAGTCCGCTTTTGATTCTGGCGGGCGCTGGCTCTGGTAAAACCCGTGTAATAACGACCAAAATCGCTTATCTCATTGGCGAAAAAAATATTAATCCTTACTCGATTCTTGCGGTGACTTTTACTAAAAAGGCTGCAAATGAGATGCACGAGAGGGCAATTGCACTGGATGCGAGGGCTGCTGATGCTCAAATCCGTACTTTCCATTCTTTTGGTGCCTGGTTTTTGCGTGTTTATGCTGAAGAAGCGGGTGTTGACCCGAATTTCACTGTTTATGATGACGAAGACGCTGTTTCCCTTCTTCAAAAGGTTGAGCCTAAACTGACTAAAAAAGAGGCTGCTCAATACGCACGCAAAATCGCTCTTGCAAAGGATTATTGTCTTCTTCCTGATTCGCCTGAAATTCTGACGCGTGAGGAGTTTTTGAATCCGCCTGATTTTGCCTCGATGTATGCTCTTTACGAAAAGCGGCTTCGTGCAACCGGCAATGTTGATTTCGGCGATTTGATTTTGCTTCCTTATCTTGCGCTTACTCACAATGATTCCCTGCGTGAACGTATGTACCGTCGTTTTCGCGTGATTATGGTTGATGAGTATCAGGATTCGAATGTGGCTCAGTTTAAGCTGCTTGAAGCTCTTTCGGGCTTTAATGAAGGTAGCGGAACTTACATTTGTGTTGTCGGTGATGATGATCAGTCAATTTATAAATTCCGTGGCGCTGAAATCCAGAATATCCTGAACTTTCCGAAGATTTTTGACGGAACTAAGATTGTCCGTCTCGAAAGCAATTATCGTTCCACAAGCGAAATTCTTTCTCTTGCAGACAATGTGATTTCCCACAATTCTGGCCGCCTCGGTAAGACTCTTCGTGCGGTGCGTGGCAGTGGAAAAGTGCCTGTGCTTGCGTTTCTTCCAAATCAGGATGATGAAGTTCATTTTTGCGCTGATTTAGTACAGAAGTCGCATGAGATGGGCGTTCCTTATTCAGACTGGGCGGTTCTTTATCGCACCAATGCACAGTCGCTTGGTTTTGAAAGTGAATTTGTCCGCAAAAAGATTCCTTATGTCATCGTCGGTTCGCTCAAATTCTTTGAACGCGAAGAAGTTAAGGATATTGTGGCATGGCTTGAGCTTATTGCGAATCACAAAAACGAAATTGCGTTCCACCGAATCGTTAACAAGCCTGCTCGCGGAATCGGAAATAAAGCTCAGGACAATATTGTAAATGCTGCCAGGGAAGAATTTCAGTCAATAAATGAAGAAGGTGCTGTGGTCAATCGTTTCGAGCCGAATGACATAATTGCGGCCTGTCGTTACCTGCTCCCTAAACTTTCGGGCAAGTCCAAATCAGAAATCTCAAAATTTGCTGATATTATAGAAGGAATTGAATCACTCTTTGGTGAAGAAACTAGTGCCGGCGGTGAGCTTGCCGAGCAGGTCATTTCGGAATCGCAGAATTCTCCTTTGGCAAAACGCGAAGAAAAGAAGAGCCTTGCTATATTAATAGAAGAAATTGTAAAAAAATCGGGGCTTGGCTCATATTACGAGGAGCGTGATAAAGAAGAACATACTTTCCGCGTTGAGAACATGCAGGAACTTGCGAACTCGGCGCTCCCGTATCCGCTTGCACGGCAGGGCTTGCTTGATTTCCTTGACAACATTCAGCTTGACCGCACGCTTTCTTCTGAGGAAGAAGAAGTTGCTGAAGATGCCGTCACTTTAATCACGCTGCATAACACGAAGGGCCTTGAATTCAACCGTGTCGTTATGACTGGCATGGAAGAGGGCGTTTTTCCGCGTAACGGTGATGATGAAGAAGAAATGGAAGAAGAGCGTCGTCTTTGCTATGTCGGAGTTACGCGGGCAAAGAATGAGCTGTATCTTACGAGTTGTGCCGTCCGCCGAATGTATGGCCGCATTGAGTTCATGAGGGCAAGTCCTTTTCTGCTTGAAATGGGAACTGAAGGCGTAAAGGCAATTGGGCATCTTCCTTCGAGTTACAGGCGGAGCGGTTTTCACGGTGGCGATTACGGCGAGCGGGGCTTGAGCCATCCTGATGTTGAAAGCGACCCAATCAAAAAGAAATATTGCCGTGGTGCCAAAATTTACCATGATGATTACGGCTATGGCATAATCGCGAATACAAGCACGAATGATGAAGGCGAGTATGCGATTACCGTGAGCTTTGAAAACAGTGGAATCAAGCGCTTTTTGCCGAAATATCAGGAAAGTGTTTTGATGATTGTGAAAGACTAGAGCTGTAACTATGTGATTTGTGAGTTTTTTAACGGATATGAAGAGATTTATTTTTTTTGCTTTGATTGTTTCTTTTTTTACTGTGTCTCTTGGTGCAGAAGATGTGATTTCTGAATTTACGCGGCAGAAGGTTGAGGATTTTGTTACTTACCGTGTAATCCTTAAAAGCGTGAATCATGAGGATGCCTGGAAAAAAATCGATGAGCTCAAAAAGGAGGCTCTGGCTGAACTTCCTGAACACGCAAAAGATTTTGAGCAGGAAAAATGTCTTCTTGAAAGCCTTTATTTTGCTGAATATTACGAGCATGCACTGAATTCGAGCGGAAATCAAAAAGAACTTCGTGCCGAAATGAAGCGTCTGATGAAGAACAATTTTGCCTGCATCGAAAAGCGAAAGGATGAGCAGGTTTGTGACTGGATGTTTCAGTTGACCGGAGATGTTACTGCGTATTACATGACGCGTTCCGTAGCGGCCACTTTCTTTTACGGCATGAAGGTTAAAGGATTTTACGAAAGAGCGGTCGAAGCAAACAAAAAGCGGGCAATTTCTTATGTCAGCCTTGGAAACTGGTGCTTTTACGCTCCTGGAATTTTCGGTGGCGGCAAAACAAGGGCACGAAGGCATTTTGAATCTGCCCTCAAATGTGCTGAAATCCCCGGTGAAAAATATCTTGTTTACATAGCACTGTCTCAGATTCAATATGAGGCAAAAAAGACGGCCGCTGCAAAGGGATATCTTCAGAAAGCAGTTGACCTTGATTTGGGGCGCAAGGATCTTGATTTTATCGCCCGCTGCAACGAAAAAGGCTATTCATACTTCCAATATTTGCGGAACCGTTCAGGCATTGATGAAGAGATGGCCGAAGATGAAAAGGATGATGAAGACCGATAGAAAAAGGTGCGGTGTTTCTTTGTAAATAAAACTTGCCGAAATGCAACTATTTTCATTATATTTTGTTATAAGTATTAGAATTTAACTGGAGATGAATTTTGAATCTAGATGAACTTGCTGCTGAGAGTGTAAGTGATGTAGAGTTGCCGGAAGTGATTTCCCGCGAAATTGTCAGCAATCCCGATAATTTTTATAAAATGGCATTCGAATTTCACCAGATAATGATGATTTATGAGAGTGCAATCAAACAGATTGAGACTAAGCTGGACATTCTGAATAAAGAAAACAAGGTTTCAGGTCGGCGTAATCCGATTGAGACAGTAAAATCCCGAATTAAAACGCCGCAGAGCATTGCAAGCAAACTTGAAAAAAAGAAACTGCCTGTTACTTTCGACTCGATGGTCGAAAATCTTCACGATATAGCTGGTGTCCGCGTAATCTGTCCGTACATTTCGGATATTTACTCCGTGCGCGACATGCTTCTAAAACAGCCCGACATCACTCTTCTCGAAGAAAAGGACTACATCAAGCATCCGAAGGAATCTGGATACCGAAGCCTTCATCTTGTAATTGAAGTTCCGGTCTATCTTTCAGAGTCAACTCATCATGTAAAAGTCGAGGTTCAGTTGCGCACGATTGCAATGGACTTCTGGGCTTGCCTTGAACACGAACTTCACTATAAGACTACAACGAATGTTCCAGAGAGCGTCCGCCGTGAACTTTTCCGTGTGGCAGAGACAATCGCCATGACTGACCGTGAAATGGAAGAAATCGCACTCGAGCTTCAGAATCTGGATTAGCCAAAAATAAAATCCAGCTACTACCACAATTTTTTGTTTTTCGCTAAAATGAAAGCATGAAAACTGTTGATGAAACAACCCTTGAAAACTTGCTTTATCTTTCACGCCTGTCTCCAGAAAGTACGGACATGGCAACGCTCAAAAAGCAGGTCGATGAAATAGTCGGATATTTCGACATTCTCTCAAAGTACGACGATTCAGAAAATCCTTATGACGCGTATCCTTCAACCAAGGCTGAATGTCTGCGCGAAGACACAATTGTTCCGGGACTTGATATCCCTGATGTCAAAAAAGTCACTGACAAATTCATGGACGGCTACTTCCAGGTTCCGAAAGTTCTTGGAGAGGGAGCATAATTATGTACTATACAATCAAAGAAACTGTCGCCGCATTGAAATCGGGCGAAACTACCAGCGAAAAACTGGTTCAGCAGTCAATCGACACATTCACTGCCGACCAGAAATCAGAAAAGCCTCTCAATGCTTTCCTTGAGATTTATGATGATGCGATTGAGCTTGCAAAAAAGGCTGACGAAGAAATTTCTGCGGCACGAGCAAACGGTTCAATCGATGCTCTTTTTGAGAAAAAGCCGCTTTTGGGCGTTCCTTTTGCAAACAAAGACAATATTTCATGCAAAGGTCATAAACTTACCTGTTCAAGCAAAATCCTTGAAGGCTATGTCGCTCCATACAATGCAACTGTAATCGGTCGTCTGGCAGAAGCCGGTGCAATTCCGCTTGGTCGCTGTAATCAGGACGAATTTGCAATGGGGTCTTCTACCGAATATTCAATCTATGGCGCAACACGAAATCCTATCAATCGCGACTATGTTTCAGGCGGTTCTTCGGGTGGTTCTGCTGCTGCTGTTAGTGCAAATCAGGCTCTCTTTGGCCTTGGAACAGAAACTGGCGGTTCGGTTCGTTTGCCTGCTTCTTACTGCGGCATTTACGGTCTCAAACCGACTTATGGTGTTCTGAGCCGATGGGGCGTTGTTGCTTACGGTTCATCTCTTGATCAGGTCGGTATTTTGGGGCACACACCTCAGGATATCGCTCTTCCGCTTTCACTTATGAGTGGAGTTGATTTTTACGATGATACGAGTGCTGATTTGCCGAATTCAGAAAAACTAGCATCTCTTGAAAGTTATAAAGACTTTGCTTCATTAAAAATTGCCGTTCCAAAGCAGTTCGAGGAAGCTAAAGGTCTTGATGAGGATGTCAAAAAGGTCTTTGAAGAAACAAAGGCATGGTTCACTTCAAAAGGTGCCAAAATCGAAACCGTAGACCTTCCGATTCTTGACGCTTCAATTGCTTCTTATTATGTAATTGCACTTTCTGAGGCAGCTTCAAACTTGAGCCGCTTCGATGGAATCCGTTATGGTCATCGTGTTGATAACGGTGCGGGCTATGATCAGCTTTATGTTGATACCCGTTCACAGGGCTTTGGTCCTGAAGTTAAGAGACGAATCATTATCGGAAACTATGTTCTTTCTGAGCAGTTTTCTGGCACCACATACAAAACGGGCATGAGCGTTCGTGCACGAATTCAGCGTGAAGTTGCTGCTTTGTTCGAGTCGTACGATTTGATTCTTTGCCCGACTTGTCCGACGGCAAGTTTCCGTCTCGGCGAAAAGGTTGATGATCCGCTTGAAATGTATTTGAGCGATCTTTACACCACATTTGTCAATCTGGCACGAATTCCTTCTATTTCTGTTCCTGCCGGATACACTTCAAAAGAAAACAAGGCAGCTTCACAGATGCCTGTTGGAATCCAGTTTGCCGGTAAGATGTTCGATGAAGTCAGACTTTTGCAGATTGCACAGGTCTGGGAAGATGAGCATAAAGGCTGCGGTGTTCCTGTAAAATAAGGAAGTCTCTAAATTATGAACCCCGCATTGTGTTGGATGCTCTTCACAGTGCGGGGATTTTTTTTGCAGGTAGAATACAAATAATTGAAACCCTGAAGTATAAAAAAAGTTACATTTTTTTGTTGCAAAATTCATATTTGATGATATGCTAGAAAAATGCGATAAACGATTTTATGCAACTGGGGGTATTGTTATAGGTTATGGAAAAAAAATTATATAACAAGTTAAGGGCAGGTCTTGTGATTCTGTCCTTTATGTCTTTTTTTGCCGCATGTTCGCAAATCGACGGTGACAATAAGACGGGTCGCTACTCCATAAAAGGTGTAGTCTTGGACGAAAGCAACGCCGCTGTTTCGGGCGTTGAAATTTCAATAAAAGGAATCTCCGCTACTGCCACAACAAAATCAGATGGTTCTTATGAACTTGAAGGTCTTGGAAAGGTGAGCGCTACTGTTCAGGCAAAGAAATTGGGTTACACCTTTGTACCGAATTTTTCTGCTTTGACCGCAGAAGCTGCTTATGCTGGTAATGTAGTCAATGTCGGAGTCAGTGCAAAAAATGGCGTTGTTGAGAATGTCAATTTTGTGGCTGTTAAGGGTGACCTTAAAATTTCTGACATTCAGGGCGATTCTGCAGAGAGTCCGTTGAAGGGCGAAGAAGTTCAGGGCATCAAGGGTGTCGTCACAATGATTTGCCACCGTGCTCCTCACTTCAAGTACGATACGACTGACCTTGACGGTGAAACCATTCCTCAGTGGCTCAGCTATGATGGATTCTTCATGGAAGCTTTGCCTGATGAAAAGGACCTTTCTGGCAAAAAATCAAACGGTATCTTCGTAAACACACATGATCCTCGTTTTGATGAAACCGAAGAATCACACTGGAAGGAAGGACTTCCAACTGATTTGCAGGCTGGTGATGTCGTTATCGTAAACGGTACTGTTGAGGAAGTTCGACACCTTGACCGATTTGACAGTGCAACTGGTGCTTTGAGCCGCACTGAAATCAATGCGGATGCTGTTGTCTTAAAAGAAAAATACAACAGTGCTTCAAGCTACTATCCTGATGGTGTTTTGCTTACCTATACAGAAAGCTATGGTCAGGCTTGGGTTGCTGGTCATGAAACAGACGGAAAGCGTGAATACCGTGTAATGCCGTTTGACAGCGAATCAAAAACTCCGATGAAAGAGGCAATTAAAGTTCTCGAATCAGTTGAAGGCATGGTCGTTCGCATTGACAACCCGCTCGTTGTAGGTTCTACCTATTATAATATCACTGGCGTTCTTGCTGACGGCGGCAAAAAAGGAATTGATGCAACATCAAAACCAGGAACTGTTACAGGCGGTTCTTATGCACGCACCTTCAATGAAAAATGGAGCGGCGATGTAATTTGGGAACGCACTGACGGTGTTCAGGATTTTAACGAAGAGCTTCTTTTTGTTGATTATCAGGCTGTTGACTGGACGACATTCTATGCCATCTCGCAGAACGGTGATTATCTCAAAGATTCAAATAATGAAAGGGTTTTCCGTGGTGTAATGGATTACACTGTAGACGGAATTTTCATGGCTCGTCCATTGAACAATGCGGCAAGCAGCTATGTAACAGGTGAAGTTTACAAAACCTCTTCAACTCCTTTCTATACAAGAACTGACAGCACAGCACTTAAAAGCGTTTCTGGACAGACACTTCCTAATCAGAAGTGGAATTTCGATACCAAGGATTCATGGTATTATAAAGCTGATTCTGGTGTAGGTACAAGCATTTCTAATGATGGAGATGCTGGTGTTAAAAAGGTATCAACGACAAAATCTATCCCATGGAGAACTGGTTCTGGCGCAGCAAGTTTTGACGCATCTGAATTGTTTACTCCTGGCTGGAAAGATAAATCAAGCGTTGACAAAGGTAATACAGAACATGATTCCCTCACGGTTGCAGCATTCAACATCGAAAACTATGAGGCACAGGGGTCTAGTAATGACAAGCAGAAGAATGTTGCTTATGTCATCAAAAACAACCTGCTTTATCCGGATGTTTTGATTATCGTTGAAATGGGTGACGACAAGGCTACTCCAATCCATTATGACAACCAGGGTAACAGCTGGGGTGAAAAAGACGGTGTTGTTACTGCTGTAAGGAATTTCTCAGGCATTATCAATGACATTAAGAGCTTTGGCGGACCTCAGTACGATTTCCGATGTGTTGACCATAAAGAACAGGATTGTGGTGGTAAGGCTGGCGTTAATATTCGTGTTGGCTTCCTTTATAACACCGAGCGTGTAAAAGCTGTTGATAGCGGTCTTCCTAACAACAACTATTTGAACACTCATGGAGGCAGCTACTCTGGAGCATTGCTTGATGAGAGCGAATGGCCAGTTCAGACTTCTAATCATCATGCACAGGGCTGGGCTCTTGCAGAGGCATCAACAACTGCCTACAAAGGTACAGACGGTAAGGTTCATCTTACACAGTCTCCAAGCCACATTCTTGCTGAACCGTTCAATGGTTCACGCCGTCCAATCGTTCAGGAATTTGAGCTTCTTGACAGCGAAGGCAATGATACTGGCGAGAACTTCTTCGTAGTCGGCTGTCACTTGGGTTCTAAGCGCGGTGACTTCCCACTCTATGGAAGCGTTCAGCCGCCACTTCTTCTTAGTGAAAACAAGCGAGACAGACAGGCTCGTACTGTAAATGAGTTCGTTCAGTCAATCCTCAATCTTGACCCAAATGCAAAGATTGTTGTTGGCGGCGATATGAACGACTTCGCTTACTCTACACCACAGCGAATTCTTAAAGGTGATAACTACGGTTATGACACCAAGAATCAAAAGCAGGTTTTGTGGAGCGTAGTTGAAGAGCTTATGCCTTATGTTGAGCAGTTCTCTTATACCTACCGTGGAAACATGCAGGAAATTGACCATATCTTCGTTTCTGAGGCTTTGTGGAAGAAAGTTGAGCCTTATGCTCTTGAAGATAAAACTGATAAGACCAATACGGCATGGAAGGATTATTGCTTTATTCCGCATATTAACTCTATGTTCTCACGAAACAACCATATAAATCTTTCGGATCATGACCCGGATATTATCCGCATTCCGGGAGCATTCAACTAAGGAGGAAGAGATGAAAAAGTTATTAAGCATAATTTCGGCATTCCTTCTTGCAGGTGCTTTATTCGTCTCTTGTGCAGAGGATGAAGACGAGGATGCTGTAATCACAAGATTTACTCTTGGCGGCTATTCTGGCGTAATCGATCAGAATGCAAAGACTATTACTGTTTCTGCAGAGGCAAGCGGTACACCTTCTATTTCTTGTGGAAGCGGAACTTCGCTTTTGACAAGTCTGGGTGACATTAGCTCTGAAGACAGTCCTGTTCTCATCAAGGTCGGAACCAAAAGTCAGACAGTGACCTATTCAGTAATCTTTAAGACTATCGGTGATAGAATTGATAGAGGCACTTTGTATTTTACGGAACTGTATAACGGTGCTTCTTTCAACTATAAATCGACAAACAATCAGTTCGTAGAGATTTCGAATGTTTCTGATGAAGAACTTGATCTTTCAGATGTTTACCTTAATCGCCATGTATGGAAGGAAGGCAAGCGGCGTTCTGATTTGGACCAGAGCGTGCCTCTTACTGGCATAAAACTTGCTTCTAAAAAGGCTCTTGTAATTTACAGTCAGCGCTGTTCATGGTTCACGGAAAAATCAACAGATACTGCTGTATTTAAGAGCGACTTTTCGTACAACGGCATTATTTCGTTCTCAGACCAGGATACCTTTACAATCACTTATAAAGGAACTGTCATCGATTCTCTTGGCCCGAATGATGGTGCAGGAAACGGTGTGAACTGGATTGCTGAAAAACAGATGCAGCGTAAGGATAACACATATTTTGGAAATGCTAAGTTTGATGAAAGCCAGTGGATTCTTTCGTACGCTACAAATGCAGACGGCGATGCAAAGGCTACGGCTGGTGAACGGCTTCCAAAGAAAAACACCACAAGCTATAAACCTAGCGAAGCTGGAAAATGCCTTACCTATGTTCGTTTTGAATCTACAAATGACTATAATAAGGTAGAAATTAACGAATCAAAGCATACGGTTACAGTAACTTTCTATACAAGCGGGGCAAGCTACATTCAGTGTCCTACTGTCAGCCATGACGGCAATGCAATCTTCCTGTACAAAAACGGCGGTTTCTACAAGAGCCTCGTTTCAGGAGAAACACCTGTTGATTTCAGTGAAGAAGGATTGCAGTTCTGTGTCAGCTCAACAGACGAAACTGAACAGCTTTATGACATCACTGCAAGTACAGATGAGTACAACATGACTTCAAATATCAGTGGTACTTATCAGAAAGTAGCTTTTGATGAGATCGCGGACGGTGATGTTATTTTGTTTGCAAATCCTAAAAACGAATCACTCATCGGAACTCCAAGCGGTACAACACTGCAGGCTGTAAGTGAGTCTCTTGAAGACACATTGACCTACATGGGCAGTATGGCGGCTTTCTGTGTTAATAAGCGAGAGGAATATTATGTCTTTACTTTCAATGGCAAATTCCTCGCGTCAACCGCAAATTCAAGTCTTTCTTTGGTGGGAGTTCCATCAGATGATGCTAAATGGACTATTTCTGCTGGTTCAGCAGATGGTACCAAACTGATTAAGAATAAGAGTGGTCGTGCCATTGAGTATTATAAATCTGCTTTTGGTTCATACAGCGGATCTGGTGATGCTTACGACATTGTATTCTACAAACGATTGAAATAGTGATTAAAGGGGTTTTTATGAAAAAGATTTATGCAATTTTGGCTTGTGCGGCTTTTGTGCTGCCGGCATTTGCCCAGGAGACAAGCACTGCGCTTCATCCTGAATTCAGTGCGGATGTTTCGTTCTCAGCTGGTGCGTTCAACATCGACAAGAACGAGACTATAAAAGAAATTCCTGGTCTTTCAAATGACTATGATGCTGACTTGAATGTTTCAATTAAAGGTTCATTCTCAAAAGCAAGTGAATGGTCAGTAGAAAAAGAAGACGGAATTGAAGACCGTTCAGAAGTTGGTTATGAAGTTGGTCTTGGGGTTGACCTTGATGTGCTTAACAAGGCTGTAAAGGGCGGTTCAAGCTACACTGAAACAAGCAACACAAACCATTATTCTCTCATCCAGCCGATGATTGACTGGTACGAAGCAAACTGGCAGAAATACAAACTTCCGGCTCCTTCAAGCCTCAGATTCAGCGGTCTTAGCAATTTCCCTGGAAGCCCGTGGCCAACAACATCTTACGGTTCTTCTTCAGGCCGCTATCAGTTCATTAAAGGCACTACTGTTGAAGATGCAAAAAATGTTGTCTGGGACAGCCAGAAATGGGCAGACGGTGAAGCTTTGTATCAGGACATCAAATATGCTATTACAACTGCAATCGATACCAGCATAAAAGATGATTTTGGTACTTCTGATGTAAATCAGCTTGATTATCAGACAAAGACTGACAGCGTTAAGAAAGCTGCTCAGCTCAAAATGCGGGCAAAACGCGAATTCTCAAAGGTTGCAAAAGGAACCGTTGCAGCTACAGAACTTGGGGACGCAGTTTCTTCTGCATACATCAAATTTACAAACATCGGTGGAATCTTAGACACTCGTATCGACTTCCTTGGAAAGCGTCTTACTGTAGGAAAAAACATCAATTCTTATCTTGCAGGACAGTCAGAAGGTGGCGCTGCTGTTGAAGTTGCACTCAAACAGGGATTGGTAAAAGGTCTCAGCGTAATCCTTGCATCTGGTATTGCAGGTGGTATTGATCAGGAACCAGAAAATTATGATACAACAGGTCTTGAGTACTATGAAGGTCTTGAGGGTGAACTTGCATTCAAGGCTGGCGCACGATATAACCTGTTTGTTGAGCCGTTGAGCATGAATGTTCTTTTTGGTGTTGACGGAATTTACAGTGATGCACTTGTTGCAAACAAAAACTATGCTGTAGACGCTTTTGCTACATTCGAAAAGGCTGGTCTTGCTGGATTCCTCACTCTTGAGGCTGGCGTAGAAGGAATGTTCCTCAATTACAAAGACCGTGAAGTAGACGATGCTGATTATGAATCTGCATATTCTGCTGCTGCAAACGCAAGCATCCGTGCATTCGGATTGAAACTCAGTGGAGAAGGTCAGTTCAAGAGCAAGTACTTCAGCCACAAAACATACAACACTACAGAAGACCGCTTCTATGGATATACAGTTGACTCTGATTACTATGTCGCAAACCTCAAAGACGCTATGATTGCAAAAGGAAAACTTGAATTCAATCCTAAGTATTTCATTGCACTTGATATCGTTGATTTGACTCTTGGCGGAGAGGCATTCATGTATGATTCAAAAATGAATGGTCTTGGTCTTGAAGCAGGTCTTGAAGTTGGTTTCGCGGATTTGTTGAATCTTCCTGTAACATTGTTCGGAAATGCTCACTACTATAAGAATTCTGAGCTTGCTGAATGGGATGATTACAAAGGTCTCCCAGATCAGGAATTCATTGATTTCACACAGCTTCGCGCAGGTGTCCGTTTCAACCCTGTAAAACAGCTTGAGCTTTCTTGTGCTTATGTAACTTCACCGTCTTATTCACGATATAACGACGAGCGCAATTCAAGCTTCACAGTAAACGGAAGAATCAAACTGGACTAAAACGGACAATCGCATTAACGAGGTATAATATATGAAAAAATTAATAGCTTTTTTAACTGCGGCTCTTCTTGCTGCAGGCGTGTTTGCACAGAAGATTCCATCTTATGGAACGACAAATTCTGCTTCCCAGTTCCTTGAGAACGGAAAGTCTAAATATGTTAGCATTTTCGCCGTGAATGACATCCACGGAACAATCGAGGAAGACCTTGCTGGTAAAAATCCGGGTGGTGCTAAACTCAGCGAAGTAATCAAAGAGCTCAAACTTGCTAACCCAGAAAGCATTTTTGTTTCTGCTGGTGACAACTATCAGGGTAGTGCTCTCTCTAATCTCAGCCAGGGCAAAATCATGAGCGACTTCTTCAAAAAAGTCGGTCTTGTAACAAGTGCAATTGGTAACCATGAATTTGACTGGGGCGATGACTTGTTCGCAAAATGGGAAGCTGACGGCGGATTCAATTTCGTTGCCTGTAACCTCATCGACAAACGAACAGGAAAAATCCCGTCATGGTGTAAAGAATATGAACTCTGCTACATCGGCGGTCACCTCATTTGTATCATCGGTTCTGCTACAAAAGACACTGTATTTACCGCAGCTAAAAAGCGCATTGAGAATTTCGAGTTCCTTGACCCTGCAAAATGTATTCGAAAGGTTTTGCGCAAGGTCGAAGCAACTTATTCACCAGAAGCAGTAGTTGTTTTGAGCCACATCGGAAGCCACATGAACCGCCTTTCAGGAACCCCAGTTTCTGCAAGTAATGATCCTACTGATAAGTTCGAACTTGAAGATGTTGCAAAACTTAATGGAGTTGCAGCAATCATTACCGGTCACAGCCACGAGTATGTAAACGGCACAATCAACGGAAAACCAATCGTTCAGGCATACAACTATGGCCGTGCAATCAGCCAGATTAAGCTCACTTTCAATGAAAAGGGCTTGAAGAGTGCTAAAGGTAATGTCATCGAAGTTTTCAAAAATAAAGATGCAATTACAGAAGACCCAGAGATTCTTTCACTCGTTGCTGAATACAAGGCAAAATATGGCGGACAGCTCGGCGAGAAGATTTGTCAGGTTGAAGATGAACTCAGCCATGAAGAGACTGTTCCGAATGTCACTCCACTTGGATATACAATTGCTTCTGCAATGAAATCTGCTTACAAAACAGACTTTGCTGTAACAAATGGTGGCGGTCTCCGCAAGTCAGTTAAAGCAGGAACACTTACTGTAAACGACATGTGGGAATTGATTCCATTTGACAATACAGGCGTTATTCTTACTTTGAAAGGAAAAGACCTCAAGAAAATCGTTGACCACGGTATTAACTCTGTTGGTTTCAGAGCAGGTCAGTTCGCTGGTGGAAAAGTTTCATATTCTTCACGCCAGCCAGAAGGTTCACGCGTAACAAGAATCGTTCTTGATGACGGTCGCACAGTCAACGATAACGAAACTTACACTTGTGTTGTAAATGACTTCATGGCAGAAGGCGGTGACAAATACACTGTAATTTCTGACGGAATCAAGGCAGGCACAATTTCTGCAAACAACACTTATATTCCATTCCGTGATGCAGTAATCGAACAGCTCAAGAGCTGGGGTGCCGTTCGCAAAGGCTGGAGCGAAATTCCTCAGATTCTCTTTGCTGAGTAAAACCTGAGCTGATATTTCATGATTAAAGGCGTGATCTTTTACGGTCACGCCTTTTTTTTTGCGCAGCAGAGCGAGTCTGACGCTGTTCCGTGGCTCGCTATCCGCTCGGCCGCTTCCCTCGCTACGCTCAGTCCAGTGGCTGGCTTTCGCCACCACTCCATAGCTTGGCGGCTTTTTCTGTTAAAGATAACAAAATATTATCTGTGGACATTGCCTATTCACTTTCCGCAGGAAATTTCAAATATAAATCCCAAAAAAAACTCTTGCATTATTAAAGAAATGGTGTACACTGATACTTTAGCATTTTTCCGACACATTAAAAAATGTTGGATGTAAAAATCACTTATTTTCATAATGAAGGAGGATTTTTTATGAAAGTAAACATTAGAAATCTTTTTAAGGGAATATTGGTGGCCGCATCAATCTTTGCGATTGCCGCTTGTTCCAGCGATGACGATGATTCTGGAGAATCAGAAAAACCAATCGCATCTGTCGTAATGAACGGCGGAACTCAGAACGCTGATGGAACTTACGGAATTGCAGAGAATGATTCAGTCACTCTCTCTTGTGAAACTGCTGGCGCTGCCATCAAATATGTTTTCAGCGACACTGAAATTACCGCTGCAAATATTGATAAAGCTGGTTTCAAGAATGTTGGTTCAAATAAAAAAGTCCAGATTACAGGAAACAGCACTCTTTACGCTTATGCAGAATTGAACGATCGTAAATCAGAGTTGAAATCATGGAAATTTGTTGTACTTCCTGTTCCTTCTAAGCCGGAATTTACTCCAAGTGCTCCCGCAGATAAAGATACAGGTCTTTATCCGTATGGAACGACTGTTACAATTGCTTCAACATCATCTGTAACAGATGATGTTGTAAAAATCTACTATTCTACAACAACAGAACTTACAGCATCTAATGCTGCCACTGCTGGTACTGAATATACATCAGCAGCAGTAATCAAAATCGAAAAACCTCTCAAACTTTCTGCAATCGCAAAAGGAACTAACGGCTGGTCAAAGGTCACAACAGTTGATTATGACTGCTCAATTGTTTATGCAGAAGGTGAATTTGAAGAGAATGGAAACATTGCTAAAGCTGTAGATGCTATTAATGGAAAAGAAGGTGCATCTTTCGGTGATGGTCTTGAGCTTAAAGGCTATGTAACTCTTGCCGCAAACAAGGTTAGCAGTGGAAAACCATATATCTATATTCAGGACAAAAATGCCGGAATTCAGATTTACAATATTGATACCTCAGTTACTACTTATGCAATTGGCGACTATGTAACTGTTCAGGGTGCAAATGCTGGCATGATTTATGAAACAAGTGGTGTAACAGAAATCACAACTTTTGGCTCTATTGAAAAAGACGATTCAAAAGCAACTAGAAAAATCTTCTACAAAAAAATCCCAAGCTATTTCGTTGATTTCCGTGAATTTATGGGAGCTGGAACACTTCTTCGTGGATTTGTGGCAAAAGCGAATGAACACACTTCAACTTATGATAATATTTACACAGCAGGTGCTAACCCTGCTGCAGATGTAGAAACATTAAAACTCAACATCGGACCTGTTGTTTATGCTTCTGCAAAGTATCAGTTCAGTGTTTGGACTCAGCTTGCTGCAACTGAAGCAGATCTTGATATCCCAGATGTTGAAAATGTTAAGGCTACTACATCAAAAGCAGCTAAATCTGGTTACTATGAAGCCGGAACTGTCGTTACATTTGAGTGTGACACAACTGGTGCAGACATTTACTATTCAACAACAGAATTTGCCCGAAAGGACTTCGATCCATCTAGCACACAATTTACAAAAGCATCTTCATACACAGTCAATGACGATGTAACTCTGTTTACAATTGCTGTTAAAGGAACCGAGAAGTCACAGGTCAAGATGTTCGAATACCTTACAGCTTTTGATACAACATTTGTTGCACTTGATGAAACAAATAACTACGCTTTGGATGGAAATCTTGCTGCCCTTGCTAAGGCTCAGCCTACAGACGCAAGCGATACAAAATACTCAGGTTACATCGTTGCTTATAACGGATCTTCAAATAAACAGTACCTTGTTCAGGACAAGAGCGCAGGTGTTTATTTCTACAATGTTTCGCTTCCAACAAATGCACGAGTAGGTTCAAAAATTGAATTTACTGTAACTAAAGGTAGCGTTTACAGCGGCTTGTATGAAGTTACAGGTGCTAATATCACAGTTACTGAGCCAAAATCAACTGATAAGATTTATTACATCAACCTTACAGGAAAAGATGACTTTACAACTTATACAACAGGTCAGCTTTGTGCTGTAAACGGAAAAGCGGCAGATTATAAAGATGCTAAAGCAACTGTTTATACACAGAAAGATGATGATGGAACTGCTAAGTCGTTCTTTGGTTATGTATATAACAGAACTCCACAAACAGGTGATGCAACAATCCAGCTTGCTGAAATGTTCCATAAAGCTGAAGGAACTGTTCCAATGCCAGCAGGATATGTTTATGCACCAGATTTCAGCGTAGCAAGCGGTTCTTCAGTTAATTCCGGAACAACTGTAACACTTACTTGTAAAACAGCAGGTGCAGCAATTTACTATACAACAGATGGTAATACACCTACTTCTGCTTCTACAGCTTATACTACACCTATCACCCTTACAGCTGATGTAACAATTAAGGCAATTGCAATCAGTGATGGAAATTCTTCTGAAGTTTCAAGTGCTAGTTATACAGTTTTGGCAGCAGGTGTAACACCTGTAGTAAAAGCTACATTAGATTTCACTAATCCTGCAACAACTTGGGGAATTCCTAAAGATGCTTATTCGACTGAAGAAGCAACTTATACATATGGAACTTATTCGGTAAAACTTTCTGCCGGTTCAAAAGCTCTGGATAATGCATTGATTTATGGTAAACAGGGAGCATATGTTTCTCTTCCTGCTTTTGACTGGACTACTACAAAGATCGTTGTTAAAGGAAGTTCTAGCGGTGGAGCAAAAGTTACACAGAATATTTTCGTTGGTGACACAGCAGTAAGTACTCAGACTACAAGTGCTAAAGTAGATCATGAGTATGATATTGCATCTGCATATCAGGCTGCAGGCAATGTATATGTTATTAAAGTAACTAATGCTAATAACTCTCAGCTTACTGGAATTGAAATCTGGGGTTATTAATTTTTAGTTTCTAAACAAAAGGGTTTTCTCGTAAAACCAATACGCCGCATTGCATCCTGCAGTGCGGCATTTTTTTTCTGATGTTAAAGAGCATTGAAAAAAAATACGGCAATAGTTCCAAAAAACTGTTGCCGTATTCATGTGATGCTTAAATAATAGTACGCGGATACTATTGTTATGCTCTTGTCGTACTGCGAAAAGAGTACGATTGAACTGTTTCCGTAGCATCAAAAAACTGACTGACAGCTTTTGGTTTAGTTCGTTACACTAACGACTTCTCGTGTAAGTTCCTCTTTGAGCGCAAGCACCTGTTCCAATGGAAGAGAAACCGCCTGTGCAATCTGCTCTGGAGTAAGAATATGCATGAGAATCAGATTCTTCGCACTTGCGATGGCATTTTCTATGCGGCCATCGTTTCGTAGCGTTTCATCGTAAGATTCCTGGTCAAACTCGGTATAAATGTCATCCAAAATCTTCATGCGATTCTCCCGGAAAAATCCTTCAAGGAAGTCGCTTTTGATTGCGAAGTCAACTGCCTCGTTAACCGCACTGTCAAAACTCATTCCGCTCGAAAGGTTTTCCTTTACTTGATTTACGAACTCTCGATAATGATACAACGGCTCGCAGTTTTTTGAAAGGCTTTCGTTGTGGTTTTTGTTGATATTTATCACGGTTGCGGTCCATTCAAATTTCGTGACATTCTGGTTCTGACAAGATATTTTCGCTTGACTATCTTCATGAGAGAGGTTCGCTAAAGTGTTTAATTCGTCTTTTATAAATGCATCAGAAAGTTTGTATTCCACAATATCCGCTTGTTCCGTATCGCCATTATAAAACACGATGAACTGTGGAGCGGGGATTTTCACAAGCACGCTTCCGTAGAGGTTCTTTTTGTGTTTGTCGATGTACTGCTGGTACAGTTGCGAGAAATACAGCATCCCTCGGAGCGGCATGTTCGGATTCACTGTGCTCTGGTGCTCGTACAGGCACATCTGCGAATGAATCAGAAAGGACAAATCATTTTTCATCGAGACATAAATCACATCTTCAAGCGTGGTGATTTCCAGGTCTTCGATGTTGGTGTGGTTCCTGCCGCTCAGGGCGTTGTAGAGCGAGAGTAGCCAGCGTTTACTGCGCGCGTCCTTGCCGCCAAAAATCGTGCGGAACAAGCTGTCGCGGTAGGTGCGTTTCGGTTCTCGTCTGCGAGATGAACTAAGACGATTGCGTTTTTTGTTTCTAATTCTTTTTTTCATGAACTTCCTCCAAATAAATAAGTTGTAAAAGAGATGGAGTGAGTTTTCTCTTCTTACTACACTTATTTATTTGAAAAAAAAGTAACATTTCGGCAATGTCTACAGATAATATTTTGTTATAATTAACGGAAACGGCTGCTCCGCTATGGAACCCCGAAGTTGCCAGCTTGCTGGCAATGAGCGCGAGCGAAGGGGCGACATCCATGTCGTAACAAGAATTTTGCAAAGCAAAATTCTTGCGAATTATTCGTCTCTTACCCACCTCCATGTGGGGTTTAGTCCAAAAAGAGAAGGGGCGACATCCTTTCGTGGACAAGGAATGTTGCGCAAAAAAAACTTGACGATGATTTTTCTATAAGTGATGAAACTGATACAGGTTATGTCGGTGGCGCTCCTTATGATGAAACTGCTTTTATGATTGATGACAGCACGATAAGCAAAGTAATCAATCGCTACAAAATTGTATATTACCTTTGCGGTGGAAAATTCGAATATCTTCAAAATGGAATGCCAAGGTATGATGATATAAATGCTTATAACACGGCCTATGACTCATGGAGAGCATTTCTCGCGAGAATTAACTGCAATATTAATGACCGTATGACAGTACCATATCGCGATATGGTACTGTCATACGACCTGTTTGGTACTGTCAAATTTAGTGACTGACAGCGACGGATTCTATTTCCTCTTTAAGTGTAAGCACTTGTTCCAATGGAAGCGAGCAACACCGAGCAATTTTCTCAGGAGATAAATCTGTTTCTAAAAGAAGGTTCTTCGCATTTGCGATGGCATTTTCTATGCGGCCATCGTTTCGGAGTGTTTCATCGTAAGATTCCTGGTCAAACTCGGTATAAATGTCATCCAAAATCTTCATGCGATTCTCCCGGAAAAATCCTTCAAGGAAGTCGCTTTTGATTGCGAAGTCAACTGCCTCGTTAACCGCACTGTCAAAACTCATTCCGCTCGAAAGGTTTTCCTTTACTTGATTTACGAACTCTCGATAATGATACAACGGCTCGCAGTTTTTTGAAAGACTTTCGTTGTGGTTTTTGTTGATATTTATCACGGTCGCGGTCCATTCAAATTTTGCGTCATTTGTGTTCTGACAAGATATTTGTGATTGCCCGCTTTCCGTTGCATTTTTTGATTCATCTCTTATAAATGCATCAGAAAGTTTGTATTCCACAATATCTGCTTGCTCCGTGTCACCGTTATAGAACACAATGAATTGCGGGGCGGGGATTTTTACAAGCACGCTGCCGTAGAGGTTCTTTTTGTGTTTGTCGATGTACTGCTGGTACAGTTGCGAGAAGTACAGCATCCCTCGGAGCGGCATGTTCGGATTCACTGTGCTTTGGTGCTCATACAGGCACATTTGCGAGTGAATCAGAAAGGACAAATCATTTTTCATTGAGACATAAATCACATCTTCGAGCGTGGTGATTTCCAAGTCATTGATGTTTGTGTGGTTTCTTCCGCTCAGCGCATTGTAAAGTGACAAAAGCCAGCGTTTACTTCGTTCGTCCTTGCCGCCAAAAATCGTGCGGAACAAGCTGTCGCGGTAAGTACGCTTAGGCGCTCGTTTGCGAGATGCACTAATGCGATTGCGCTTTTTGTTACGAAGTCGTTTTTTCATGACTTCCTCCAAATAAATAAGTTGTAAAAGAGATGGAGTGAGTTTTCTCTTCTTACTACACTTATTTATTTGAAAAAAAAGTCACATTTCGGCAATGTCTACAGATAATATTTTGTTATAATTACAGAAAAGGCCGCTCCAGCTTGTGCATCCCGTTGAATTTGTCAGTTGTTTATTTACGATTTTTTGCCGATAATATAGGGAATCTCTAAAAAAATGGATTTGAAATGGAATTTGGCGCTGAGCTCAATGCACTGACTTACGGGGATTTTGTGCCCTTTAAAAAAAAGAATGTTTCTCAGAAAATCGAAGAAGTTCATGGGGCTTTTGTTCGTGTTAGACCTAAGTCGCTCATAAAGGCACAGGCTGAAGCCGCGGCTCCAAAATTTTCTTCGGATGTAAATGATTTTGTTCTTGAAGAACCTGATACTTATGTTCCTCGGCGCCTTGATGAAATCTCACGCTTCCTTGCTGATGATAAAAAATCGCTTAAAATCGAAAAATCGGCGGTCAAACTTCTTCAAAAATATGATGTGCTTGAACAGAAAAAGCTGGAGCGCGCGGCGAGAATTCGTCGTCCAATCGGTGTAAAGCTGCTTATTATCATTTCGTTTTTGCTTGTGGTTGCTGTCGGTTGCGTTACCAGTGCGGTATCATATTTTGTAACCCAGGACACCCGCTCGAATGCAGAGGAAAACAATCTGGCGATTAACTCACGCACTGCTTCTGACACTGAAAACCGAATCAACAGTGCAGTTTCTTCTGTTACGATGTTCCTTGATTTGATTTCTACGGCAAGGGATTCTGAAGAAAGGCTGAATGTTGAAAATCTGTATTTTAACCGGCATAAAGATATTGTCGCGGTTTACTTCAGCCGGAATATTAAAAGTTCTCTTTTTACCAATGAAACTTTCCTTGTTACCAATGAAATCGAAAAATCTTCCGTGCTTTCTTATATGCAACAGGAAACTGAAGCCGAAGAAAAGGCAAAGAGCGGCATCTTTGAAATCTTAAACGCTTCTCCTTTCTTCAATGTTCCGATGATTTCTCTTTTCTGTCCGGTCGTGAGTGATGAGGGGGGAGAATTTGTCGCTTTCCTCTATTCAACTACTGAAATCGGTGAAAGTTTTGCTTCGGGCAGCATAAATCAGTCTTTCTTTGTAAATAATGACGGCATCATTCTGGTTCACGGTGATTTGGAAAAAATGAAAACTGGAGCCGACGAAAGCTCTTCAAAAATCGTGCAGGAAATGCTTTCCAGCCGGGCAGACAATGGTCAGATTCCATACAGGGATGAAAACGGCGATGAATTTATCGGTGCGTTCCGCAAGCTTGGAATCGGGAACGGCGGAATCATTACGATTGTCAAAACTTCTGTCATCCTTGAGGGCGTCAAGCGAATCACAATCAGAAATATTTACATCATGTTTGCGGTTCTGGCACTTGCCTTTTTGATTGTCTATTTCTTTGCAAAATCTCTGAGTACTCCTTTGCGCCGGCTCACTTCAATCGTCAATGAGGTCAATAACGGCAACTTCAACACGGAACTTTTTGATGAACTCAAACTCAACCGAAAAGATGAAATCGGCGTTCTCGAAAAAAGCACAAAGAACGAACGCGAAATTTTGAACATGGTTTCCCGCCTCACCAACAAGGGCGTTACAAAAGCTGTTATAAAGAAGGAAATTGATTTTGAACCGCATTTGAAGGATATCACGGTCTTTTTCAGCGACATACGCGGTTTTACGGCAATTTCGGACGGATTCAAAAATCGCTTCGGCGAGCACAGTGCGGCTGAAATCATCGGATTTTTGAACGACTACATGAGCCGCATGGTCACCTGCATCAACAAGACTGGCGGCATCGTTGACAAATTTGAAGGCGACGCAATCATGGCGGCATGGGGTGTTCTCAGGAACGATAATCTTGAATGGGAAAAAATGGGTGAAAATTCAGTAACGAGAATCCTAAAAGAAGATGCACACCGCGAATATGTCAAGGCTGATGCTTTGAGCGCAGTTACTTGCTGTATCGCAATGCGTTATTCCCTCATGAAGTACAATAAAGACGCGAATGCGTTCACGGAAGCGCACAGGCACGATCCTCTCGCAAAATATAAGCCGAACATCAGAATCGGGGCGGGCTTGAATTCCGGGCGCGCGACCGTCGGATTCATGGGTTCTTTTGACAAAATGGAGTTTACTTCAATCGGGGATTCCGTGAATTTTGCAAGCCGTGCGGAAGCCTCAAACAAGCCCTGCGGAACGGACATTCTTATCACGCAGGACACTTATGACATTCTCAAAAAGGACTACATTCGCTGTGAAGAAAACAATTTCATTATCAGACCGGCGAATATCCGTAATGAGATTGTCGTCGAAAAAATCCCGGTCGAATTTGAAGTCAAAGGCAAAGGAAAACAGCATTTTTATGGCGTCGTGAACATGCCAAATTTTGATGTAGCCGAATTCTTCTCAACCGAAAAAGAAGATTTTGAAGTTGATGAAGATTGTGAGCGGACGGTTGGTCCTGCAGGTCCGAAATCCTTAAAGGAATTGCGGGAACTACTTGGAATCGAGACTCCTGATTTTGAAAAGGTAAATCTGGATGCGGAAGAAAACAAGATTCAAGTCGCTGCTCCTTGATTTTATCGTGATTGTGCTTTGTCTGTCGGGGGCGGCTTTTTTTGCCTGGCTTTTCTGGCATGATTTGAACACATTCACGCTCCGCAGTGACAAGAACGAAATCGGAATCATCTCATTCAAGCACAACATCGCCCAGAGAAAATTTGATGACAGGGTGGTGTGGGAACGCATTGCCACCGGAACAAAACTCTATTATGGTGATACAATCCGAACTTCTGATTTGGCAGAGGCAATTCTGACTCTTGCTGATGGAACCGTAGTCGATTTGGGTGAAAATACTATGGTTCAAGTCGGAACGAATGCAAACGGTAAAATTCAGATTTGGATTAATGCGGGCGACATTCAGATTGATTCTTCGACGGCAAGGTCTGCGCTTGAAGTACGGCTTGATGACGGCTCACTGGTCAACATGGATGCAGGAAGTACGCTCGCTGCCCGTTCTGATTCTGCAAATGGCGTTCAGAATATTGAAGTCAAAAGCGGAAATGCGCAAATCCTTACCGAAAGCGGCCAGACTGCTCGCCTTTCTAAAGGGGAATCGGTCAATGTCGAAAAGGGCCGTGAAATAAAGAAAAATCCTGTCGTGATGATTTATCCGCCAAAGGAACTGAAACTTCTCAATGTGTCGAATTCTTCGCTCCCCGTCAGATTTGAATGGAAAACGACTTCGGGTGAGGAAGTCACGATTCAGACTTCAGCATCACGCAATTTTACGAAAGTTCTTTCTGAGCGAAAATTTTCTGATTCTTCCACTGCGGTGCTTCATTTTGAAAATGGCGCGGTATTCTGGCGGGCATTCACTCAGTCGGCAAAGTCTCAGGCTTCAGAAGGCAAAATTTCAGTCGAAAAGATTGAAAAGACACGGCTCGTTTCTCCTGCGCCATTTTCTTCTTTTAAATACCGAACTTCATTGCCGCGTATTTCTTTCAGATGGGCCGCAAATGAATATGCCGAACGATACCGTCTTCTTGTTTCGTCCACTCCGGACATGCGTTCCGTCGTCACTGATTCAGAGATTAACGGCACTTTTGTGAGCATTGATGATTTGAGCGAGGGCACTTACTGGTGGCAAGTCACGCCTTTTTATTCAGTTAACAGACTGGGCTATGCCGGAGCGAGTGAAATTTCTTCATTCAAAATCGAAAAGAATACTCAAATAAAGCGTCCCGAACTTTATTCACCGGCCGAAAATGCACAGCTTGTCTACAAGAACAACATCAACGCAAATTTCATCTGGAAATCGGAACTCACGGATGCTGATTTTGAACTTATGATTGCAAGGGATTCAGCCTTCACCAACACGGTTTATTCAGCAAGGACAAGTGACACGCGTTTTAACCGTGAATTTACACCTGCTGAGCTTCGCGACGGAACTTATTACTGGAAGATTGTACGGCATTCCCTTGATGCTGACGATATGAATCCTGAATCTGAAGTCCGCTCTTTCCGCGTTGTGCGCTATGTGATTCAGGACAACAAATTGCTTTATCCGCCGGAAAATTTCAGTGTTGAAGGCCCCAAGGTTACGGCAATGGCTTTCATGTGGAAACTTTCTGACGAATATGACAAGGCGAACACGGTTTCCGTCATTCAGATTTCTCCATCGCCCGCATTCACTAAGATTCAAATTGAACGCTCGACAAATTCTTCTGTTCTCGACAACATGAGCCTGCCTGCAGGAAATTACTGGTGGCGCGTGGGTGTGCGTGATGAAAACGGCGGACTTTCTGCCCTTACGCAGAGCCGTATGTTCACTGTTCTTTCAGAACTTTCTCCGCCCGAAATCGTTTCGCCCGCACAGAATCAGGAAATCATGGTCTACAATTACGCTCCTGTTACTGTCGCATGGAAAACCGTTGAAGATGCAGAGTCTTATTCAATCAAAATCACTAAGGCAAGCGGCGAAATCGTAAAGCAAAAGGACGGCATCAAAGACAATTCGGCGCAGTTCGTTCTTGAAGATGGAAGCTATGTTTGCTCTGTTCAGGCAGTCGCAACTGAGACACGAATTTCCGTTCCGAACGAGCGTTCTTTCAGCGTTCGTGCCCCGTCAACGATTCTTGCTCAAAGTCCTGCTTATGATACGAAAATTCAGGGACTTTCTGCCCTCAGAAATTCTGTTGTTTTCAGCTGGATTTCGGGAAAAGACAAGGTTTCAGTCTACCGCTTCATTTTATCGAAAGCGCAGCGAGACGGAAGCCTAAAAGTCATAAATACGATTGAAACCACAAAGAATACGCTTTCACTCAACCGCCTCACAGAAGGCACTTACTTCTGGAAAATTGCGGCCAGCACGCGTGAAGGAATTCCTGTCGATTCAAAGACAATGCGATTCACCGTCGGGCCAACGCCAGCCCTTTCTTCTCCAAAACTTGTTGCACCGGCAGCAAATTTCGTCATGGGCGGCGATTATCTTAAAAAACACCGTGCGATTGAATTTACATGGAAAGAAGTTCCGGGCGCGACCGCATACACCTTCGTTCTTTACAAACGCGAGGCAGACGGAACGCGAAAAACTGTTTATAGCGAGCGGAATACAAAGGCATCGAATGTCCGTATAAAAGACTTGTCGATTCTTGATGTCGGAACTTTTGAATGGACGGTCACTCCTTATTCTTATGCAAAAGACGGTTATCTTGAGCAGCGGGGAAAGGCTTCTTCTCAAATTTTCCGAATTGATTTTGCCTCTCCTGATAAAGTTGAGGGCGTAAAGCCGGGGAAAATGTATGGAAATTAAAAAACACTTTCTCCTTAAAAATAAGCTTTCTCACCTGAATCTTACCGTTTTGAAGACGCTGATTCTTTTGCTTCTCTTTGCGTGCGCGATTCCTCTTTTTGCCGAAGAAGGCACTTTCTATCAGAAAATCGAATGGAAAAGCAACGCAAACGCTCTTGAATACAAGGTCGAGATTCAGAGCCTTGCGGACGGAAAATCTCAGTTCATCACGACGGACAAGACTTCGACCGAAATTTCTCTTCCACCTGCAAAATACCGCTACAGGGTCTTTTCCTATGATTTTTTGGGAAAGGAAGCCGGTGTTTCTGCATGGACGAATTTTGAAGTCTACAAGGCAAACAAGCCAAAGATTAACTATATAGAAGATAATGTGAAAGTTCCGAAAGACGGCGGGGCTGTTGCTCTCGATGTTAAAATTGACGATGTAAATTCGAACTCAAAATTCGAGCTTGTAAGTGAATCTTTGCAGGGAACGATTCGGGCGGGCGATCGGGTCAAAATGAAAAAATCTGCCTCTGAGACGGATTCTGTGACTCACCTTGATTTTAAGAATGTGCCTCCCGGAAAATGGCGGCTTCGCGTAACGAATGTGAGCGGATATTCTTCACTTTCTGATGTGATTACTGTTGAGGGCGAAAAAACTTACACGGCGGCGGAAGTTGAGCTGATTAAAAAGACTGCGGTTGAAGAGCGTGAAGAGCTAGTGCGCAAGGAATTTTCGGACAAGATGGATGAGTATATCCGTGTTGCTGAAGAAGAGCGTGCCCGTGAAGTAGAAAGAATTGTTCGCGAAAAAGAAGAAGCCGAAAAGGCAAAACTGGCCGAAGAAGCGAGAATCCTTGCCGAAAAAGAAGCGGCGGAAAAGGCACGACTTGCTGAAGAAGAAAGGGCAAAGGCGGAGCGTGAAAAGGCAGAGATTGCGCGGATTGAAAGGGAGCGTCGTCTTGCAGAAGAAAGGGCTGAAGCCGAAAAACGGCGTGAAGAAGAGCGGATTGCGCGTGAAAAAGAGGCTGCAGAAAAGGCTCGTCTTGAAGAACTCGCACGAATTGCCGCTGAAAAAAAGGCCAAAGCCGAGGCCAAAAAGCGTGCCAAAGAAGAGCGTAAAAAGCGCCCCTATATATGGAAGAATGTTTCATTTGAAGGCGGCCTGGGCTATGCGTTAAATCTTTACGACGGAACGATAAAAGAAAATTATGACAAATCGATGACTCCGGCACTGAATTTCAGGGCAAAGGCACTTCCTTATGGAAAAACGGACTCGAATAGGTTCGGTTTTGAGCTGAATTTCCTGGGGCTTGAATTTGAAAAAGAAAACAATTTTTATTCCGCAGACTTGAAATCTGCAATTTTTGATGTAAAATTCTTGTGGCAGCATAAACTGGTTGATTCTCTGTTCCTTTGCACAAAGGCCGGCTTCGGAGCTGATTTTATTCAGAAAACGATTAAATACAATACATCGTCTTCTTTGCCGAGCAGGCCCTCACCAGAGGACAAAAGCTATACTTATCCTGCCTTAACCGGAGGAATCTCGCTTTTTTACATTCCGTGGAAGTGCATTGTCTTTGAGACAGGCATTGATTTTTCTCATGTCGTTTCATCGTCTTCGCAGCTGGGCTTTTTAACGCCATTCGCCTGCGTCGGATTCAGGTTTTAGGGGGCAAAAGTGAAAATCCTCAATTTGCTCAGAAAAGCTTTCATTTTCTCTCTATTCATAAGCCTGATTTCCGTGATTTTTCTTTCATGTGATGCAACTGCTGATTTATCTTATGATTTGGACGATGATTTTACTGCAAAATACACATTCTACTCCTGCTCGCCAGACGAAAGTTCCGGCTATTCTTCTGTGACGCTTTCATTCCCGATTGGAAAAACACTTTCTGCTTCGGATTTGCCAGCAACTGATTCAGAAGGATTTGCGCTCATGAAGCCCGGATATGAGCTGAACGGCTGGGTTTTCTATGAAAATCCGCGGACTTTTTCAAAAGACTTTCCTGCAAACATAAAGACCGACACCGGCGACAGAAGCGGAAATGTAACTGAAATCATCGTAACTTCTGATTCTGCAAGCTTTTATGTCCAAAAATGGGTTCCGATTACTTATAACATTGTTTTTGATGCGAACGGCGGCACTTTCCCCGGCGAAAAATCACAGTCCGAATCATATCCTTTTGTATTCGATGAAGAGACAGCCCTGCCTTCTGCAGAAAAACTGGGGCTTTCTCGAAAAGGTTATTCGTTCAACGGCTGGGCATTGAGTAAAAATCAGCCTGCATCAAGTCCGTTATACGAAGACTGCGAAGTGATTCCGAATTCAGATTATGGAATCCCCAATCTTTCTGACAAAAAAGACTCAACTGTACGGCTTTATGCGCTCTGGCTCCGAAACGACATAAAGCTTATCTTTGACGCAAACGGCGGAACCGGCTCAATGAGCAGCGTTGAAGTCAATTTTGACAAGCTCCCTCAAAATCTTCCTCTGTCAACACTTTCACGCGACGGTTACACTTTTGGCGGCTGGAACACAAGCGCGGACGGAAGCGGAACTTACTATTTGGACGGCGAATCAATCACAAAGAGCAATTATCCGAGCCATTCATCTGAGACCGTGACTCTTTATGCGCAATGGTATATCGTAAGCTATATCGTGGATTTTGATTCAAAGGGCGGAAGTTTTGTTCAGAGTCAGATTATTGAATGGAACAGCCGTGCTCGAACTCCAGAAGCACCTTCACGCACCGGCTATGATTTTGCGGGCTGGTACACTTCAACTGACGGCGGCGAAACTTTAAGCAAAAACGCCTATGATTTTGAAACTCCTGTCTCAGAAAACTTTGTGCTTTATGCGAAATGGAATGTCCAGTCTTATACCGTAACATTTGTGGCGAACGCGGAAGATGCAACCGGCAGCATGAACGCTCAAATCTTCAAATTCAGTGACCTGCCCAAAAATCTTTCGGAAAATGCTTTCAGCCGTGAAGGTTATTCTTTCAGCCGATGGAACACGAAGCCGGACGGAAGCGGCAAAAATTACTATCTCGACGGAACCGAAATCGCGGAATACAACTGGTTTACGGAAGATGTGACGCTTTATGCTCAATGGGATATCCTCACCTATAGCGTGAATTTTTACTTGACCGATGTGCCGAGTACAACCTATTACATCACTCATAATCAAAAAGTGCCAGAACCTGCTGAACCTTACCGCATCGGCTACGATTTTGCGGGATGGTATGTTTCAAGCGACGGCGGAATCACGCTTGGTGATGAATATGATTTTGAAAGTCCTGTCACTTCAGACATCGATATTTACGCAAAATGGATTGAACAGACATGCACCGTCTCTTATTTTGCGAATGACGAAGATGCGACCGGCAGCATGAGCACTCAAATCATCAAATTCTCTGAAATTCCTGTTACGCTTAATTTCAATGAATTCCAAAAGGAAGGATATGATTTTATCTCATGGAATACGGATTCAGAAGGAAATGGAAGGGCTCATGTTGACAGTGAATCGATTTCTTTCGAAAACTGGCAGAGCGGAATCTTAAATCTTTATGCGCAGTGGAAGATTAAGGAATTTACCGTAACTTTTATTGACTTAACGACTGGTGCAGAACTTGATGTGCAGACAGTTCAATGGAAACAGCGGGCAACAAGGCCTGAAGACCCTGTTTCTGATTATTATATCTTTTTGGGCTGGGATTCTGATTCATATTACTTGAGCGAAGTTGATTATGAATTTGATTTTTCAACGGAAATCATTTCGGACACGATTGTTTATTCAAAATGGGAGCCCAAAAAATTCACCCTGACCTTTGACGGCAACGACGCAAGTTCAGGTTCAATGGAAAGCATGGAATTCACTTACGGAGTTCCGCAGCAACTTCCAAAAAATGAATTTACGAAGACAGGTAATATTTTTGCGGGATGGAGCACTTCAAGCCTTGCAAGTTATGTCACCTATACCGACGGTGCGATAATTTATGTTGA
Source organism: uncultured Treponema sp. (assembly GCF_946187725.1). Classification (GTDB taxonomy): domain Bacteria; phylum Spirochaetota; class Spirochaetia; order Treponematales; family Treponemataceae; genus Treponema_D. Next base: position 12,786 of record NZ_CAMHSK010000023.1, on the reverse strand, counting down.
TTCGGATTTGACTTTGTATGCGAAATGGACTCAGCGGGCCAGCTTCTTTGGCGAATCCAAACTTCAGTGCACGATTGATGATGAAAACGAGCAGATGATTTTTGAGGCGCTTGGTTCTTATGATGTTTATGAATGGAGCGTTGACAATGTTCGGGTTACGACAAGCGGAAACAGACTCGTAATTCCTTATGACGGCGAATACGCTTTAAACAAGAATCATTTCGTTCTTCTTCTCGGCGGCAATTCCGACGAAACCTGGACAGCCGAATCAGCCAATTTCAAAATTCTCCCGGGAAATAACTGATGAAAGTAAAATCCTTATTCACGATGCTCACAACGATAAAAACAACTTTCTCAAATCAGGCCAAAACCCCCGCACCAGACCGAAAAAGCTTCGCGGGAAAGAAAATGATTTTCGCCGCGCTTTTCTTCCTGTGCACGATTGCGGGGTGGGGAACGGAGTGGAGTGGGACTCTTGGAAATGGCGGAACTTTAGACATCACCTCACCCGATGCAACTATCAGGCTGGTTGGAAACACGAGCATTGATAATCTATGGATTCACGCTGATGTCACGATTGATTTGAATGGGTATACGCTCACGGTCGGGAACTTTTATCTTGGTGGAAGAAATGACGAATCTACGACAAAAAAAGCAACTTTAATATTGAAAAATTCAGGTTCTTCAGGTCTTTTATACATAACTGTAATGTATGATGTTGCGAATAATGTAGAAACTCATCTTGTACTTGATAATGCTTCCGTTAAAGTCGAGGGATCGTATTATGTTGATAGAGATGCCGGAATAACTACGGATATAACTGGAAACGGAAGTTTTGATGTTTCTGGTGCAACTACAGATAATGGAGCAGCTTATCAATTAGACTCTAATGTAATTCCAGATTCGTCTAGTGTTATTGTTACAGAAGATGATGATGAAATTTCTACTGATACATATTATTGGGTTGGTGTGACAAGCAATGCCTGGACAGAAAGCACAAACTGGCGTGCAAAAGACAGCGATGGAAAATGGCAGAAAGTTACTGCGGGAACATATCCGGGGCATGTGACCAATGAAACGGCGGTTTTTACATCAACTTCGGCCGTCACGGATTTTAGTCTTGCAGACAGTGCGGCTTTAACTGTGAATGGTTCCCTTGTAATTTCTGGCACGACGAGTATAGGTGGAAGTTCTTCGCTTACATTTAATGGAAATGTTACAAATAATGGTTCGATTGATTGCAGCAATGCTACCGTTATTTTTAATGGTGATTATTCAGGCGGTGCCTCTTCCAAATTCACGGCATCAAGTGCAAACACGATTTTTTATGGCAATGCTGATTTTTCGGCAATGTCCAGTGGAAACTTCGAGCATAAAGACGGAAAAATCTATTTCCTTACAAACGGAAAAACATTCACAACTTGCACTGAGCAAAACTTCAATACGCTTTATCTTGGCAATACGAGTACTTTAGATATAGGTTCTGGCGAGGTTACTGTTAGTGATATCCAGATGCACACGGAGCCTGCGGTTGTTCCTTACTTAGCGACTGATTCTTCTGTCACAATTACCGGCAGCGGAAAACTCACTTGTACAAAACTTGAACTTGACCGTGTAAGTTCGACTGGTGGAGTAAAAGGCACGCTCACTATTGACTGCGATGTTGATACGGCAAAACTTTATCCACACAGTGGTACGAATGTAATTATAAATGAAGGAAAGACTCTAAAGGTCACAGAGACTTTTACGGATGGACCAAACGATATGCCCACCTCATATACGGTAAATGGAACTCTTGACGCGACCAGCCTTGCACTTTCATTTGGTACAGTTTCTGCTACCTCTAGTGTTTCGGTGGGTTCAAGCGGCACCGTTCTTTCATCAACTCTTAACTGTCCAAAGGTCACAAACAACGGCACGATTACATCACCGACTGTCTCGGTAACGGATGTCACAAACGGTGGCACGATTACATCATCAACTGTCTCGGTAACGAGTGCCACAAACACTGGCACAATCAAAACGGAGGGGCTAACTGTTGCTGACACCATCAATTCAACAGGACTCATTGAATTTACTGGTTCCGGCGCTGTTTCGGTCAGCAATTTGGCTTCTTCTGTAATCAAAAAGGTTACGGTTGATTCTGTGGCTGTTACGACACTTTCAAGCAATCTTGTAATTTCAGGCGATTTAATTTGTAACGGTATGCTTAAAGCTGGTTCGAATTCTTTGACCCTGAATGGAGCTGATGAATCAAATCGTATTGATGTAAAGGGTACCGGGCGGATTGTTGTTGATAAATTAAATTTTTCTGGTTCATATCTTTCTTTGGGTGGTGCGATAAAAATCAGCAATTCGACAAGTAATATTGACCCACGAGTTTTTACTGTAACCAACAGTACGACTTCAGCAGATTATGCAACTGTATTCGAAAACGGTTGGAATCTTCCTGGTCTTACTTACACCTGGAAAGGCTCCGCTTCATCATCATCATGGGCAAACACTTCAAACTGGGAAGATGGCGTTGTTCCAGATGAAACTGGAATCGTTGTCTATGCGCTAGCTCCCGCAAGTCAGCCTGAACTTACCACAGATGTCACGATTGCAGAAATTACGGTCTCAAAGGGCAATTCGCTTTCGCTGAACGGAAAGGCATTTTCTGTAACGGATTCTTTTTCAAATTCGGGCACGATTGTTCTAAAAGGCACGGAAACTGTCTCGCTTCCTGCTGATGCTACAGTTGAGAATGGCACATGGCATTATGCGTGTGACGGAACTGGAACCGTAAAGCCAATCACAAATCTTACTTATAACAAACTCGCTTTGACCGGAACAATTGTTGTTCAAAGCGGATATTCGGTCACGGCTCAAGGCGGAATCACGATTGGAACGGCTGACTCTTCAACAACGATTAGCGGAGCTTCCGGCACGATAACTTTTTCAAGCCCGGTCACGGTCGCAGGAAGTAGCACATTCAGCGGCAACAACACATTCTCACAGGCGGCGACTTTCAATGCGGAAACTGTCCTTAGTGGCGACAACACATTCAGTGCTTTCACTTGTGAGACTGGCGGGCTAAGCCTCACTTTCGCAGGCGACACGACTCAGACTGTAAGCGGAAATCTCACGCTCAAAGGTGCGGATGGAAATCGTCTTTCTCTTTCAAGTGATTCTGAATCATTTATTGTCGTTCCTGCTTCAAATCTCACGGCTGATTACCTATCAATCGGTGGCTATGTTAAGATAAAGAATCCTGGCACAGATGTCGTTGCCGGCTCTCATAAAGCATATTCTGTTTCTAAAACAAGCGTTCCTTACAATGGAACTGCCTATGCAGAACTTTTGCAAAACGGCTGGGATTTGGGCTTTGAATTCGTCTATAGATGGGTTGGCGGTTCTTCTTCAGGGGCGACTTTGTGGTCTGTCGATGCAAACTGGGAATCAAATCTGGCTCCGGGAATTGCCTCAAAAAATTCTACTGGCGCAAAAGTCGTTATTCCTGAAATCAGTGGCGGCAACTATCCTCTTGTCGATGTCAATGAAATTGCCCTTGAAAGCCTTGAAATCGGCACACAGGCTGAATCAGTTGCCACCCTTACATTCGAAAATACGACCTCTTTTACGGTAACAGATGAGCTTACAAATTACGGCACAATCGTACATTCTGGCTCGCTTTCTCCTGCAACAGGTTTGCTCATCAATTACGGCACGATAGCCTACAGCGGAACCGGGCGAATCACGGACAGAGCCACACCGACTGCAAATCCATTGAATGACAGTGCTCACGGCGGAACCGTCGTTTATTCAGGCGGCACAAGTGCAAATCCTCAAACCGTAACGAAATTCTCTTCTTCATCTGCGGATTATGCAAAGCTCGTGATTTCAGGAATTTGCCGTCAGACACAAGACATCTCACTTTCTTCTATTAATATCACTTCCGGGGCACAATTTGCTTCAGGAGCAAACGCGGACGATTCATTAAGCATCACGGTTTCAGGCAGCTGGACGAACGGCGGCACATTCACTGCAAACAAGAGCACAGTCACTTTCACTGGCAGTACCACGGTTTCAGGCAGCACGGACTTTTATGACGCACTTTTTGAAGGCAACGCAATTCTTTCTGATGCGAATTCATTCCACGACGCAGAATTCCGGGGTAGCGCGACACTTTCAGATTCAAACTCATTCGCTTCGGCACTCTTCAATGGCGACGCAACACTTTCAGCAGCGAACACCTTCGGCACGGCAACTTTCAAAGGCAACGCGACATTCTCTGCTTCAAACTCATTCACGGACTTTACCTGCGTGGCGGGCGGAAAAACGCTCTCTTTCGGAAGCGGCACAATCCAATCCGTAAGCAGAAACATAACGCTCAAAGGGGCGGCCGGAAATCTTCTTTCTCTTTCAAGTGATTCTGAATCTGCGATTGTCGTTCCTGCTTCAAATCTCACTGCGGCTTATCTTTCAATTGGCGAAAATGTCTGGATTCGCGAAGAAAGCGATGTTGTTTATGGCTCGCACACGGCTTATCTTTTGGATGACAAAACAAGTGAACCTGCAAGCGGAACTTCACTGGCTTCGTATTATGCGACACTTTTCAAACATGGCTGGAATCTTGGTTTTGAATTTTTCTACAGATGGAAGGGCGAAGATTCTGACAATGTATGGTCAAAAGATTCAAACTGGGAATCAGAACTTGCACCTGGATTAAGTTCAAACAGCACATCGGGCGTAGAAGTCACAATTCCGGGCGGCAAAGCGTATTATCCTCTTGTTGATACTGAAGGAATTTCTGTCAAATCTCTGCTTGTCGGGGAGTCAGCTTCATCTGATGCAAAAATCTCTCTTTCTGGAGCAAATTCTTTCATGATAACAGACGAACTGACAAACTGGGGCACAATCGCTCATTCAGGCTCGGCTTCTATTTCGACAGGCTCGCTCATCAATTACGGCACGATAGCCTACAGCGGAACTGGGCGAATCACGGACAGAGCCACACCGACCGCAAATCCATTGAACGACAGCACTCACGGTGGAACCGTCGTTTATTCGGGCGGAAGCAGCGCAAATCCTCAAATCGTAACGAACTTCTCTTCGGATTACGCAAATCTTGTGGTTTCATCCAATGCGATTCTTGCAGGAGACATTATCGTCGGGGAAGATTTTACGGCAACAGCTGATTTGGACGGAAACGGAAAAAGCTTAACGGTTAATGGAACTTCTGAAATCACTTCGGCTTCAATCAGTGGGGCGGCAAATCTTGTTTTTGAAGATGATTTTGCTTTCTCAGGCACGGTTTCACTTTCTGCAAGTGGCAACCTCACTCTGGCCTCTGATGCCTCTGGAAGCGATGACCTTTCTCTGAGCGGAAATTCTGTGCTTTTACAAGGAAATCTGAGCACAGACGGCGATTGCAGCATGAGTGGTGCTTCAGTGGTTCTGGAAGGGAATTTAAGCGCAGGCGGCGATTGCAGCATGACAGGTACTTCAGTGGTTCTGAAAGGAAATGTCAGCACGCTCGGAAGTCAGAATTACAGCGGAGCGGTCACTTTCAAAGGCGATTCTACGCTCATGTTTACAGGAAGCAGTGATTCAGACAGAAAAATCATTTTTACTTCTGATTTGACGATTGATTCTGAAAGCTCGCTCGCATTCGGCTCTTCTTCGGACGATGATTATGAAATCACTGTGGCGGGAAACTGGACGAACGGCGGTTCATTCACTGCAAACAAGAGCACGGTCACTTTCAAAGGCGCGGACACCATTCTTTCAGGCAGCACTGATTTTAACGATGCACTTTTTGAAGGAAACGCGACATTCTCTGCTTCAAACACATTCACGGACTTTACCTGCGAGGCGGGCGGGGCAACGCTCACTTTCGGAAGCGGAACAATCCAATCCGTAAGCGGAAATCTCACGCTCAAAGGCACGGATGGAAATCTTCTTTCGCTTTCAAGTGCTGCGGATTCAGTACTTGTCGTGCCTGCCTCAAATCTCATTGCAGAGTATCTTTCAATCGGTGGAAAAATCATAATCCGTGAGGGTGATTCGGTATTCTATGGCTCTCACAAAGCATATTCCGGTGAGAACACCAGTTCAGAACCCGCAAATGGAACGGACAGACAGTTGTATTTCGCTCAGGTTTTCAAAAATGGCTGGAATCTTGGATATGAGTTCGACTTCGTATGGAGCGGAGCAAAAAATGATTCCTGGTCGGATGATGATAACTGGGAGTCATATCTTGCACCTGGACTTGCTTCATATAACACCTACGGCAAAGCAGCTTCAATTCCGGGTGGAAAAACGAACTATCCTCATGCTGATGTCGATGGAATCACTCTCGAATCGCTTGAAATCGGTTCTGTTTCCGGCACAGACGCTTCACTCACGCTTTCAGGCACAAAAACGCTTTCTGTTACAGAGGACCTTATCACTTATGGAAGCATTTTGCTTTCAGACACGGCTTCACTCTCTGTCGGAGGAACTTTCTCAAACTACGGAACGATTGAATATGCAGGCTCCGAGCGAATCACGGACGGCAATTCACCTGTAAACGATACTTTGCATGGCGGAAGGGTTTTGTATTCGGGTGGCACGAGCGAAAATCCTCAAAGTGTCACAAAATTTTCTCCTTCTGGACTGGACTACGCAAATCTTGTGATTTCAGGAATTGCGGTATCTGAAAGCGAAATTGAGGCAGGCGGCAATCTTTCTGTCAAAGGCGGAACTCTTTCTGCTTTGGAGCAATTTTCTCTTTCTGGCGATTTTTCTGTGGATGCAGGCGGAACATTTACGGCAGATAAAAATTTCCTTTTCAAGGGCACTTCTCCCCAGAAAATCACAATTTCTTCTTCGCTCACGGCTGAGTTCGAAAATCTTGAAATTTCAGCTGATTCTTCTCTTTCTGCTTCAGGCTCATTTACTGTCACTGGCAATTGGACGAATCGGGGAAGCTTTAGTGCGAACGAAGATTCTTCAATTCTTTTCTCAGGAAATGCCACCACCCTTACAGGAAATTCTGATTTTTACGCTACGGTTTTCAGTGGCACGGCTTCGATTCTGGGCAATAACTCATTCCATGACGCAGACTTTCAGGGCAACGCGACCCTTTCTGCATCTAACTCATTTAATGCAGCTTCTTTCCGGGGTGACGCTATTCTTTCAGCAGAAAACACATTCGGCACGGCAGAATTTTCCGGTAATGCGACCTTCTCTGATTCAAACACCTTCGGACTCCTTTCCTTCCTTGGGGCTGGAAAAACGGCCAGATTCGCTGAAGGCAAAACTCAGACCGTCACGGAAAAAATCATAACGCGCGGAAGTGCAGGGCAGGAAATCTTGTTGACTGGTGACGGCGAATGGAAAATCTCTGTTCCTGCTGAAAATACAAGCATCGCCCACACAAAGATTGAAAACTCGAACAGCGAAAATGAAATCATAATCTATGCGCTTGACGAATTCAACATCGACGGCGGTGAAAACACTAACTGGATTTTTGCTGGTCAAAAATATGTCTGGACTGGTGCAACTGATTCTGAATGGCGCGAAAAATCAAACTGGATGCCTCAGGTAATTCCAGGCCGCTATTCGATTGTAGAAATTCCCGCTGTTGAAAGCAATAACTATCCAAAACTCACGGAAGACTTAAATCTTGCCTTTGAATCAAGGGAATTTACGGTTTTTGAAGACGGCCTTGATGTAAATCGAAGTGTCTCAAGCACCCTCAGCATTCAAAATGACGCAGTTTTTGATTTTGCAGGAAAAAATCTCAGCGTAAACATCTTTAATATTTCAGAAAATTCACGAATCCGAATGAGCGGCTCAGAAAATCTTTCCGAGATAATAAACAAGCCTGATGTCGCCTCACTTGGAACCTTTGAATATTACGGAAATTTCGGAACTTCGCTCAACTGGGGCAATGCTTATCGGGAGCTCGAATTCACTGAAAATTCAGAAGGTTCGGTCTCTTCAGCAATTTCGGTTTCAGGCGAAACTTTAATCATAAACGGAAGCGGAAAATCAATCACTCTTTCCGGGGCAAACATTTTCTCTGGCAAAGTGATTTTGGGAAATCAGAGCAGCCCGGCCGGTGACATCACGCTTTCTGGGGCGAATACATTTGCCAGTGGCGTTGAAGTCGTTTCTGGTGGAAAAATCGTACTTTCGGGTGCGGATTCAAATGGCGAAAGATTCAGACTTTTGGGTGAGAGTGCTTGCGAATCTCTCTCTGTAAAAAGCGATGTTATTATAGAAGGAAATGTTACAACAAGCGGTGCACAGGAATATGAAAAATCCGTCTCGCTCGCTGATGCTATTGTCTTTGATGCGGCAAGTAATTCTGTCTCGTTTGACTCAACTTTGGCTGGCACGGATTCACTCACGATTCTTTCAGATGCGTTCTTTGGCGGTAATGTCACGGCAGAAAAAAATGTTTACCTTAAAGCAGATGTCGTTTCAAAAGGAAATGTAAGCATAAAATCTCAGTCGGGCTATATTCTTGCTGATGGAAACAAAAACCGCGTATGGAAAGCTGAATCGGCTTCTTCGCTCTCATTTGCAAGTGATGTTTATTTTGACATTGACAGTCTGTCTTCAATTTCGATTGTCAGCACCCTATCTTTTGAAAAAAATCTCACTGTTTATTCGGGCGAAGTGATTTTTTGCTCGGAAAGTGTTTCGGTTGGCGGCAATTTCGTGGCTTTCGGTGAAAATTACGGAGAAGATGATCCGCGCTATTCAGGCAGCGACAGTCGTTTTGCATATCCTCTTTCGGAGTCGCTTTTGTACAGGGCGCATTCTGCTTTTGATTCCAAACTTTCTTCTTCAGGCGCAACTCTTTCTGTTGGTGGCAATTTTTATCTTAACGGACTTGATTTTACTGATTTCAATCTGATTTTGCCTGATTCGTCTTCATCAAATCCGCAGTTCAATTATTCATCGGTTGCAACGGAAAATCAGTGGGGCATGCCTTTTGCAGTGATTTTCAATTCAAGCGTCACGAACTGTGCGGCCGCATCTTCATCAGGAAATGCTTTCGTTACGGCGGCTCTTTCACAGAATATTTTTGATAAGGGCGGAAATTCAGGCTTCCAGTTCGCGCATCCTCAAATCACTTCGGCTTATTCGGTTTCGGATTCGGTTCTTTGCCTTTCATTTGATATGGCTCTTGAAAATTCGAATTCGGAGCTTTCAAATACGATTTCTCTGATTTCTTCTCTTGAAAACGGTGGAATTTTCTACGATGACGGACAGCTTGCTTTTGACGGCGTTTTCTATACTCAGAGCGACGGAACTTCATGTTCGGTGCCGCTTTCTGAATCTGAATGGAAAAACAAAGACATTCCTGCCGGAACGAAACTTTATCTAAAAGTCGCTTCATCTGAATACCGCTGGAACACGGATGCAACTGGCAAATCTTATGGTGAAGAAGACAGCACGGACCGAAGCGGAACTCACCGCACCCGTAAAATCGATTTGTCTTTGATGGAAGGCCTTTTCTACGCCGCTGAAGGAAAAACGATGTGCAGAAATTACGGCACAGGTCTTTGGAAAGACGAGGATTCTTCATCTTATGATTCTGCTGAAAAATATCTACCGCTGGATAAGGCACGCCCTGTTCTGACGGATGTGTTTACAGGTCAGGAACTTCATTCAAAGAACACTGGTGAGGCATCTTCTCAAAAATACTACGATTCTCACAACTTTATCGAGTTCAGGTATTCTGAGCCGGTTGATATCGGTGATTTGAGCGCGGGAAGCGAAGAGTTTAATCAGAATGTTCAGGCTCAGAAAGATTTTGATTCCGCTTCATCTCACGGAGGTGCAATTTCAAAAGAGGGAAGCGGTCTTTATGTCGCGGGTTTTGCTTCTTTTGCTTCAGGCGAACTTGTTTCTGGCTGGAAAAACGGAAATTCACACGAGAGCGACAACGCAAAGCCTCACGCTCTTTACAGAAAATTCTCTCTTAACGCTGATTCCGAAGAATCTGTTCACAAAAATCGCATAAGAATTTCAGTTGCGGGCTATGTTGATTCAGAAAATCCTGTTTCGTACGGCTCTTCTTCATTTAACAACTGGATTGGCTATATTGATTCTTCAAAAACTCCGGGTGGAAAAGTCACTGTACGCGAAAATTCATACATCACGGACCTTGCCGAAGATGAGTCTGGAAATCCTCTCAAAAACACGCTTGATGAAAACAACGAGTCAAGAATCATCTCTGTAAATGACCGCATTTCTGATTCGCCATCTTCTCTTTACGGCGATTGGGATTGCTTGCCGCCAGTGTTTGCTCCTTATGTCACGAATCTTGCGTCTGAAGGCAATTCATGGACAGAAGGTGACGGCGAGGACCGTATTTACGAGATTGTTGGAACCGTTGAATCGAATACGAGCGCTTACCTTGATAAAATCGAAATGCACCTTTTTGACAACAAGCAGAATTATAGCGCTGATGATGAATACAGATGGATTTCTCAGCAGGGCTGGACTTTTAACGGCACCGTTCTTCAAAATCATATCGGGCCTGAAACGACTGGTGGACAGCGAGCCTTTTCTTCGGGTTCAAATATGACTCACGGCGGACTCAGACGCTCAAGCCTTGCTTCTTCTTCTGGTGCGTTTACTTATGTCTACAAAATTGACGGTGAATATTCATCGGAGAGGAATTTCGCTGCTGATGAGATTTCTCAAAATGTAAAGAGTATGCTTTTCAGAAATGAGAATTTGACCCTTACTTCAACCGAAGATGACGGCCTGTACATCGCGCTCAACTTGAATGAGAGCGATTCTCAGCTTCCGATTCGCACGGGCTTCATCGTGACCTATTCTCCTGAAAAGTCATTCATCACTGATTTGGCAGGAAATCGTCTCGTGCAGACAGACAGCGGAAAATCAGTAAAAACGATAAAATCTGTGGACATAACGCCACCGTCATTCTCGATAACGATTTCACCTTTGGGCGAGAACAAAATTTATGTCGTGTTTACAAAACCTCTTGCCTACAAAGGGCAGGAACTTTCGCTTCATTCTGATTTGGACTCAGTGCTTGAAAAAATCAAGAGCAATGTCGAATTCGTGTATTCGGACGATGATGATATTGATACGACAGCCCTTGTTTCTGGAGACGATTCAATTTCTGTGGAGAGCGTTGAGCTTGCTGTTCATTCTGATGATTATACGGCTCTTCTTTTCACCTTGAACAGAAATATTGCCCTTTCCGATGTCGAAAGAATCTGGCTTCGGGTTAACGATGAAGGCGATTTGCTTGAGACCTTTGCGGGCGTGACGGTCGCTTCATATTTCCAGGACAGAACCGGCAATTCAATTCCGTTCCACACCTGTCATGCAATCAGTGATTTTGCCGTGAATGCAGTGGATGTGCTTTATGCTTATTCCCTTTCTGATGAAAATGAAGGCTGGAATGAAGAAACCGCCTATGGAACAGGTCTTGCTCCTCTTTCAAGTGATTATGCCGTCCATGATTTCAGTGCGGAAGGAAAGAATTACAGCAAATTGCGTTCAAATCATGATATTGTGTTCCAGCTTCAATTTGAAAAAGACCGCACCCTTGAGCTTGTAATCGACAATAAAAAGAATCTCCGCACAGCCTGGATAAGCGACAAATTCAATCTCCTGACCGGGCTTGAATGGCGAATCTGGCTTGAGGCAAATTTCTATTCTCTGGCAAGTTCTTACAATCCTTCGCCGCTTTCGGGTAATCCTGTATTTGAGGCCGTTTCTGGTTCTGAAAACTTATTGAACATGACTCTTTCAAATGCTGATTATAATTTTGCCCCTGGTGAAGAATTTCAGTTCTTCTTTAAGATTCTGAAGACTGATGAAAACGGGGATGCTGTTCCGATTACAATAAACCATGACGGCGATAAAACTACCGGCAGAACACCGCTTTATGCTTTCAGAATGCCTGTGGAGAAAATCAAGGCAAAAGACTTTTCTTTCCTCGATTTGTGGTCATTCTCTGTGAGCGACATCACAAGACAGAGGGGCGGCATTTCAGTCCTGAATAATGTAATCAATGCCGGAATCGGAGAAAAATGCTCAATCGAAGTTGATATGAAAAAATCCGGCAGCCTGAACATTTATGTCATGACTCTTGACGGAAACATCGTTAAGCGGCTTTCTAAGGGAACTTTGAGTGCCGGAACGCATTATTTCTACTGGGACGGAAAAAACAACGCCGGCAATCCTGTTGCGCGTGGTCTTTATTTCATTCGTGTCAGCGGAAGCGGCATCGACGAGACAAGAAAGGTCATGGTCGTTAAATAAAGGGAGAGCGGAAAGGTCTAATAAATCTTTCTCCGCATATTGACACTAACTGTGTATTTTCGTAAAATACTTGAACTTAATTTGTAAATATTAATTTAGGTAGGTATAAATCATGTCTAGAGTTTGTGATATTTGCGGAAAAGGTTCTCAGCACGGCAACAGAGTTAGTAAATCATACAACCACACACGCCACACTTGGAAACCAAACATCATCAAGGTAAAGACAGAAGATTTCGGAAGAACTGAAACATTGAAAGTTTGCACACGCTGCTACCGCTCAGGTTTCGTTACAAAGAAAATCACTGTAGTTCCTGCAAACGCTGGTGCTCCAAAAGCAGCCGAGTAATTCAATTATCAGAATTGGATGAAGCCATCGCCCCGCGCGGTGGTTTTTTCATTAAATTAAGACTGTCCGGAACTTTATTGTTCCGTTCTGGTTTAATGATCCCGTAGCTCAGCTGGATAGAGCATTCGCCTCCTAAGCGAAAGGTCGTGCGT
>NZ_CAMHSK010000022.1 GCF_946187725.1 uncultured Treponema sp. | reverse complement strand
AGTCTTAAAAGTGTGGGCAGTGAGAGACTCGAACTCCCGACAACCTGGGTGTAAACCAGGGGCTCTACCAACTGAGCTAACTGCCCGAAAAGTGATAATAGTTTAGCAGGTTGAAGTAATTGTGTCAAGTCTTTTGGCGAACTTTTGCGCAATTACTTCAAAAAATGAATTATTTTTCTGCTTTTTTTTCTTCTTCAAATATTTCGCGTTTGAAAAGCACGATGTCTCGGATTTTGACGGAACAGGCTGTGTTCAGCTCTGTTTTTGTTTCGTCATCACTGATAATCGGTACATCAAAGTAGTGGTATGATTTTTCATATCCATCTGCTTCAATTTCAAGCTCAAATTCGAATTTTCGGCTTTCACCGGGCTTTTCAGCAGGAAGTGACTTTGCCCAGAAAGTAAAAGCTCCCTTGGTGCTTTGGAAAGTTTGGGTAGGGTTGGCCCAGGTCATGTCTACCATGCTGACAGGCTTTCTATCGAGTTTTAGCAAAATTTTTGCCCCTGAAATAGGTTCAAAGGTGCTGCCGTCAAGAACAGTGCCTGTAAAAGTCGGAAAGTTGTAGCTTGGGTTTGATTCTTTTTGAGCCATACATTCTTCGCGTGGAAGTGAATGAAAAGGCCTTTTGGTAGAAGAAATGATTCTTAATCCTTCCATTGCCAGGGCAGATATGTCTGCGATAAGCTGATGGTCGGCAAAAATCTCATTGGAGTGGGTGACTCCCCGCCCTGAAACTACATATTTAGGAGAAATCCTATTCAGAACATAGCTGATTGTATCCAGTCGGCAGTTTTTGCAGTCACAGGTGAGCCATACGGACTTTGCCTTTTTGACTTGTTCGTAAAGGCTGTTAACTTCTGCCGCTACCAAATCCTCCATCATGTTATGTACATTCATAGTATTCCTCCGTTTTTTATATAGAGCTTGTCTTAGTTGCCGCCTTTTCGTGTGTAAGCGGCAAGACCGCCAGCCATAATAATCTGGGCTGAACGAGCAGCAATATCGTTCACGCACTCAATCTCTGTTTTGCCGTTGATGAGCACTTTGAACGGTTTTCCGTTTTTGAGGGAATCGTCCAAATCTTTGAGCTCAAGCGTATCCCCTTGCTTAATTTTATCATAATCTTCAGAATTTGCAAATGTCATTGGAATAATTCCGTAATTTATGAGGTTTGCTTTGTGAATTCGGGCAAAACTCTTTGTGATTACGGCTCGAACGCCGAGATACATCGGTCCCAATGCAGCGTGTTCACGGCTAGAACCCTGACCGTAGTTTTCGCCACCGACTACACAGCAGTCAGCGAATTTTGCTTCTTCGCTTCGTGTGTAGAAAGTTTCGTCAAGACGGGTGAGGGTGAATTTTGAAATCTCTGGGATGTTACTTCTCAATGGAAGAACTTTTGCTCCAGCCGGCATGATATCGTCTGTCGAAACATTGTCGCTTGCCTTGAGGCGTACTGGGAGTGAGAGATTTGATTTGTATTCGCGGCATGCCGGGCACGGCTTGATGTTCGGTCCACGCAAGATTTCGACTTTAGCAGCCTCTGATTCTGGGAGCGGCGGGATAACCATAGCACGGTTTGTCGCGCAGTTGAGAACCATCGGGCTAGACAAGCGCGGGTCGTTTCCTTCGAGCATTGAGATTCGGACACCTGTTTTGTATGCTGGATCTTCATAGCTCAAAGTTTCTGCCTCTGTGAAAACACCTGTTACTGCTGCGGCTGCGGCTGTCTCAGGGCTTACGAGATATACATTTGCGTCGGCTGTACCGCTTCGGCCTTTGAAGTTTCGGTTGAAAGTTCTGAGAGTAACGCCCTCGCTGTTTGGAGCGAAGCCCTGACCGATACAAGGACCACAAGCTGATTCAAGGATTCGGAAACCAGCTTCGATTAAGTCCTCAAGGATGCCGGCTTTGCTTGCCATAAGGAGAGTAGTGCGGCTTCCCGGAGCGATACCAGCTTCAACTCCCGGTGCGATATGCTTTCCTTTTACGATTGCGGCAACAGATTCCAAGTCGTCCAAAGAAGAGTTTGTACATGAACCGATTACGACCTGTGTGACTTTTTTGCCGGCAAGATTTTTTACTGTGTCGATTACGTCAGGATTGTGTGGGCAGGCAGCCAATGCATGAAGCTCATCCAAATTGATTTCGATGAGCTTGTCATATACGGCTCCTTCGTCTGCCTTCTGCTCGCTCCAGTCACTTCCGCGGCCCATTGATTCGAGAAATCGTTTTGTAGATGCGTCTGATGGGAAGATTGAGCAGGTTGCGCCCAATTCTGCACCCATGTTCGTGATTGTTGCGCGCTGTGGAACTGTGAGCTTTTCAACGCCTTCGCCGAAATATTCGTAAATTGCGCCTGTTCCGCCCTTAACTGTTTCGCGGCGGAGAACTTCAAGGATGATGTCCTTTGCACCGACGCCCTTTTTGAGCTTTCCTGTGAGCTTGACGCCGAAGATTTTTGGCATCGGAGTGTGGAATGCACCGCCACCCATTGCGACTGCGACATCCAGACCGCCCGCACCGATTGCAATCATGCCGATTCCGCCGCCTGTTGGTGTGTGGCTGTCAGAACCGAGAAGAGTTTTGCCCGGCTTTCCGAATGATTCAAGATGAACTTGATGACAGATACCGTTGCCCGGTCGTGAGAAATAAAGGCCGTATTTTGCGGCTACAGACTGAAGATAACGATGGTCGTCCATGTTCTTGAAGTCAGTCTGCAAAGTGTTGTGGTCGATGTATGAAACTGAAAGCTCTGTTTTGACCCGTGGAATACCGATTGTCTCGAACTGCAGGTATGCCATTGTTCCTGTTGCGTCCTGAGTGAGCGTCTGGTCGATTTTAATTGCGATGTCCTCACCACGCGGGATTGGAGTGCCCTTGTTGAATTTGATGTTTGGGCATGCCTCTGGAACTATGTGTTCCTGCAAAATTTTTTCTGCGAGCGTAAGAGCCATTTTTAGTACCTCTGAAAATTTTTATATAAATAAATTATACCTATTTTCAGATTTTCTTACAACAGAAGACAAGGCAAATCTCGGTCTGCGCCGCTAATTCATTTCAACATAAGTCTTTCCAAAGCCGCCGTCTTCAGGACGGGCATAATAGAAGCTTTTTACGCCCGGATAGTTTGAAAGATAATCCTGGACCGCCTGCTGCAAAATTCCGTTGCCTTTTCCGTGAATTACGCTGAAACTCTTAAAACTTGTCATCGCACAGAGATCCAGCTGCTTTTGCAGTGCCCTGATTGCTTCTTCTTCACGCATTCCCAAAAGCCTCAATTCGAAGACTGGACTTCCGCTGCCTTCATCTTTGTTGAGTTCTACGGTGTAATCAGCAGTTGAAAGTTTTGTTGGTGAAATAAGCTGCATTTCTTTTTGCTTTACGCTCATTCTGATTGAGCCGAGCTGGACAAGCCAGACGCCTTTTTTTTCTTCGCGCAGGAGAATTCCTTTTGAGCGGCTAGAACCGACAAGAACTTCTGCACCTTCTGCAAATTCGAATTTTGGTGCAGGCTGATTTTTTGCCCTTGGAGTGAGATTGAAAACTTCCTCGTCAGTGTAGGTCGCTTTTGCTGTTTTGAGGGCTTCTTTGTTGCTCAGCTTTCGTTTCGTTTTTTTGCTGGATTGCGTGCGTGAATCTGATGATTTTGAAATCCTCATGCCGTTTTCCGAGATGATTTCTTCTGATTCTAGTCTTTTCTGAAGTTCTTCCTGTTCTTTTTCGAGTCTCTCTTTTTCTTCTTCAAGCTCCAGTTCCTGAAGTTCTACATCTTCTGTCAAATCATTTAAGAATTTCCGCATTTTGAGGGTCTTTTCGCGTGTGATTTCGCCCTCTCTTAGCTCTCGGACAAGATTTTCAAGCGTTTTTCGGGTTTCTCTTAAAAAACGGGATTCGTTTCGGCTTTCACGCTCTTTAAGCTCATTTTCTTTCTGGCGGAGCTTGAGGTCTTTCTGTTCGAGTTTAAGAATTTTTTCGTTCTGGCGGTTTTCTTTATCTGCAAATTCTTTTTCACGCCTGTCAAGTTCAGCATGTTTTTTAGTCAGTCCGCGGATTAAGGTTGAAACATCTGCTTGCTGATTCGTAAGGTAGGATTTTGCCTTTGCGACGACCGAACCGGGAAGACCTGAGCGTTTTGCGATATCAAGGGCATGACTTTCACCTGGAACTCCCATGACGATTTTGTATGTGGGAGCGAGGGATTGAGAATCAAATTCTGCGCTTGCGTTGATGCAGGACGGCGTTGTGTAACCGTAGTTCTTGAGACTTCCGTGGTGCGTCGTAACAAGGACAAATGCTTGTTTTTCGATTAATGAATCAAGACAGGCCATTGCTACGGCTCCACCTTCCTGAGGGTCGGTTCCGCCTCCAAATTCATCAAGAAGAACAAGTGAATGGGAATCAGCGTGCCTTACAGCTGCGGCAATATTCTTCATGTGTGCGCTGAAGGTTGAGAGAGAATTGTCTATTGACTGGTCATCGCCGATATCAGCAAAAATCGAATTGAAAATCGGAAGACGGGTGCTGTCACTCGCCGGAATTGGAAATCCTGACTGGTTGAGCATTGAAAAAAGCGCGAAGGTTTTTAGCGTGACAGTTTTGCCGCCTGTATTCGGACCTGTAATGATGAGAATGTTTTTTCCGGGAAGCCATTTTATGTCGATTGGAACGGCATTTTCGCCCAAAAGAGGATGTCGTGCCTGAATCAGAAGAGGTGCGTCTTCTTCGGTCCGTTTGCATTCCATGGCATAGTTGCAGAGATTTTCGGCACCCCATCTTGCGGCGGCATAAGTTTCATCAAAAAGGGTCATCGTTTTGAGTGCCGATTTTAAGTCATCATAGAGCGGATGCAGAAGGGCTGTCGTTTCCCTGAAAATTCTGCGGGTTTCCTGAGCAAGTCGTGATTCTTCCTGTAAAAGCTCATTGTTTTTGCGTACAACTTCTTCTGGCTCAATAAAGAGAGTCTGCCCGGAAGCAGATACTTCATGTACGATGCCGGAAATTCTGTTTCGCTGGCTTGCTTTTACGGCCAGAACCTGCCTGTCTGCCCTGAACGCCGGAACATTGCTTTCGAGAACCGTGTTAAGGCTTGTGTCGCTTGTGTATTTTTTTAATGCTGATTTTATTTCGCTTTGTATCTGTGCGATTTTTGCCCTGATTTCGCGCAGAGACGGAAGGTCTTTGAGATTACCGTCTTTGTCGATAATTCGTGAGATGATTGAAAGCGTCTGTTCGATTGCAGAATAGGGAAGTGTTTCTGCAAGGTCCAGAAGATTTTTTAAGGAAAGAGAAGATGCCGCTGTTTTTACAGATGCGTAAAGGCTGCTCGCCGAAGAAGCAAAAAGATATAGAGAATAGAGCTGTTCCTGTTCAAGTGTTGTGCCATCAGCCTGCAGAAGTTTTATAAACGATGCGATTTCGTTCCATGAGCTGAGATGCAGCGGATTTTTTGAGGTGATTGCCCTCTGCCACTGTGAGGAAAGGGTTTTCAGCTGATTGATTTTTTCAATCTGTTCCTGCGTGTAAGGTTCGCGGCTTAAAATGGAGCGTTTGCCTTCCATACTGACGCAATAGCCCGCGATTGTCTGACGGAGCCTGTAATAGTCCAGTTGTTCAAGTGTTTTCTTATGCATAAAATTTCGGGAGCAAGTATAGCATGTACTTAGGGAAAGTGCTATAATTTTTCATCAATGAAAGAGTTTTCCCGCCGCGTGTCACAAAAAATTGACAAGCTCACTCCGCTTCAAATTCAGAATCTTGTTGAAGACTGCTATGCCCAGACCGAGATGTTCGACTCGATTTTTCAGAGCCTTCCGTCTGGTCTTATTATCGTCGATGAAAATTTCTGCCTGCTAAAAATCAATAAGGCAGCTGAACGATTTCTTCCTTTCAAAATCAATCCTGAGGATTCAAAATCTGAAGGCCTTGCCGTCTGGAAGTTGATTGATGACGATGAAATTGCAAAATTCCTTCAGGGAGCGTATGAAGCCGATAAAACAAATATTTCTGGCGAATACACTGTCAGTACGGCCGGCGGGTCAGTGCGTTTTATCGATGTTTATCTTACTCCGCTGGTCAAAAAACAGAATCTTGATAAAAATCTCATAGGCTCAATCATCCGAATCGATGATGTGACCGAAAAACGCAATCAGGAAGTGCTTCTTCACCGCATGGAAACTCTTGCAGGGCTTACAAATGTGGCCGCAAGCGTTGCCCACGAAATAAAAAATCCTCTTGGTGCGATTTCCATTCATATTCAGCTGATGCAGAAGGCAATCAAAAAAAAGCGTGAGGGGGACGGGCTTCTTCCACCGGCAAAATATGCTGAGGATTATCTTGATGTCGTGACTCAGGAAATTGAGCGGCTGAACAAAATTGTCGTTGATTTTCTGATGGCCGTGCGTCCCATTTCCGCTAAACTTGAGCTGGTTAATCCTGATAAAATCCTTGAAGATTTCATTTCGTTTTTCTCTCCAGAATTCTCTGAGAAACAGATTGAACTTGAGTCAAATCTCTGCGGGTGCGATGTGCGTCTTCTTCTTGATTCGAAGCTTTTCCGTGAAGTAATCGTAAATCTTTCTCAGAATGCAATTTTTGCCATTGAAAAGAAATTTGATGTTGATGAGTGTTCAGAAAAATCCGGGCATATTAGTGGTAAAATCAGCATAAAGTCAAAAATAGCTGGCGAAAGGTACATTCTTACTTTCAAGGATGACGGAATCGGTATGAGTGATGAAACGGCCTCCCGCGTGTTTGAGCCATACTTTACAACAAAATCAAACGGAACCGGGCTTGGAATGGCCATGAGTTATAAAATCATAAAGGAATTTTCCGGCGACATAAGCGTAAAATCTGTTTTGGGCGAGGGCACTACTTTCACAATCGAACTGCCTGTACCTCAAATGGAAAAGAAGCTTCTGACTTTCCGTGAGTGATTCCAAGCCTTCTGTTTTGCTCATTCCCTTAACAAAAAATTAAATTTCTGTTATTCTTCTTGAGTTATGCGGATGAAATCTTGTTTCAGATTTTCAGCTCTATTGTTCTCTTTTACGGCTCTTCCAGCTTTTTTGCTTTCATGCTCAAATGCCGATCAGGATGCCGCTCCTGCTGATGAAACTCCGACTCTCCGCTACACTGCAAACAGTCTCTATGAGTCTACGATATGGACTGAAGAAATCGAAACGGACAGGCTTTCTACACCAGTTTCTTCTGTTTTCGGAATCTCTTCAAAACTCAATCTTTCTCCGCTGATTGTTCTTGCGGGAACTCAGCCTGATTCATCAAGAATTTTCCCTACGCTTAGTGCTTTTGGTTCTCTGGATACAACACTGATTTCAAAATCTCTTCGCGAGACTCTTACTTCTTTTTCAGACTGCATTGCAAAAAACAAGGATGCCGACTCTTTCTTTTCAAAAGATTCACTTTATTCCCTTGCTCTTTTTTGTAGTGATTTCAAGCGGATTTTTGGCGATTGCTTTGAACTTGATAAAATCGAAGAAAATGTAAAAAAAGAAGACTCTCAGACTTCAGAAATTAAAACTGCAACAGAAAGCAAAGACTCGGCCGATGCAGAAAATCCTTCTTCAAAAAACGAATCTGAGGAATCAGAAAATCCTTCCTCAGAAAATGAATCTGAGGAATCAGAAAAGCCTGTTCCAGAAAAATCTTATTTCAGCTCATTTGTTTTCGGTCAGCCTTTTCTTGACGGCATATATTATGAAGTTCCTGTAAAATTTTTCAGCGACAAGGCATCTCTTACGCTTTCTGTATTTTGTTTTGAGAATGCAGGGGCCTGGAAAATCGATCAGGTTCAGATTGACGATTGGGAGATTTTTTGATGGCTGGCAAGGCACTGACTGGAATCGAACGGCAGCTTGTCCTTGAATATCTCGCTGATGGTAATGTTCCGCTTACCATCTCCCTGTCGGAAGAATCTTCTTTATCTCCCGAAAAATCCGAAAAATCTTCTGTTCCTGCCTTTCCTGTTGCCGTGCGTGGCGAGCAGATGAAAGTGCTTGAACAGGGAATCATTATTATTCCTAAACCGAACGGGCAAATTCTTTCGTTTGACGGAAAAAGCGTTCAGGTTATGTTTTATTTCAACAAACTTGCCCTTTATTTTGAGACAAAAGCCCAGAATTCTTCTGCAGGACTTGCCCTTGTGATTCCTAAGATTATCAGCAAAATTGAAGATAAAAAAGAATCTGAGCGAAAAGATTTTGCGGTCACGGTGTTTTATGAAACAACTCCATCCAAAAAGGCTGCCAGACCTGCTGAAATCAACTGCGAGTTTGATTCAAGATTCCCGCTCTTTAAGGTTTCTGATTACAATTCGCTCATCGAAAAATTTCTTTCTGAGCCTCTTCCTTTAAGCACTGCCGCTGAGTCAATCGCTGGCAGAATTCATTCTCCATCTGTTATTTACCTTGATTCCAGCGTCATAGTTTTTGCCTCAAAAAAGACCGATATGCCTTTCGTTTCAGGCTCTGAATATGCTCTCCTCATGCGTTTTCCGATTGCGGGCCCAGTCAAAGAGCGAAAGGTTTACGCCAGCTGTATCATAAACCGTATTTACGAGAATTTTGAATGTGACAGGCTCTGTGCCTGTGCAAGTTTTTCTTCAATGCGTGAAGAAGACAGCCGCTTCCTAGAAGATAAAATCGCGTCTTCTGCAACATGATTATCTTTCGTTAAGATTCTTTGCGACTGTCAGGAGTTTTTCTTTTGTGTTCATTTCGGGATCATCGAGGACGCATTGGAAGAGCTCTCCGAGAATGAGACCGAGTTTTTTCCCCGCAGGAATTCCGATTTTAATCAGGTCGTTTCCGTTTACGGCCAAATCCTTTAGGGAAAGTGCATTTTCTTTTGAACTGACTTCCTCGATTCTTTGGCGGAGATTGAATATTTTTTGCACGCCCTCATTCATTGGGTCAACTTTTACCCTGTGCATTCCGTAAATGTCTGCCATTCTGAGGGCAAAGAGGTCTTCAACATTTTCTTTCTGAACCCTGACGAGAAATCGGCGTACTGCAGCGTCGGTCCAGTGTTCCTCAAAGAAAAACATATGCTGTTCAATCAGGTGCGTGACTTGATTGATGACCGCATTCGGAAACTTGAGCCGGGTAAGAAGTTCTTTTGTCTGTTTTGACGAGTAAAATTCGTGCCTGTGGAAGTGAAGGAGTTCAACGATATTGCCTGAATGCGGCGGATATTCGATTTTTTCGACAGAGCGGGCATCTTTTTTGCCGATGTCATGGAAGAGGGCCGCAAGCCTTACGATAAGGTTGTCGCGTGGGGCTCCATCACAAGCATAGAGATTGTGGTCAAGAACATCAAATTCGTGAAATCCACGGACATCTGCTTGGTCAACACCACGGCACTGTGCCAGTTCAGGAATGAAAACCTTTAAGATGCCTGTTTCTTCCATTCTGTGGAGAGCCCGTGAAGGTTCTTCTGCTTTCATTATTTTTTCAAATTCATCCCGGAATCGCTCCATTGAGATGGATTTTATTTTTTCCTGAACTTCGCTCAGCTTGATGGCCGCATAGGTTTCTTCTTCTATTTCGAAGCCCAGCTGACTTGAGAATCGGATTGCCCGGATTGGCCTGAGACCGTCTTCCAGAAAGCGGTCGCGGGCTTTTCCGACAGTGCGGATTTTTTTGGCTTTTATGTCTTTTCGGCCGTCAAACGGATCGATGATTGTACCGTCTTCAAGTGAGGCCGCAATTGCGTTCATTGTAAAATCACGGCGCGACAAATCATCTTCGAGGGTGGCGTTGAAATTAACGCTGTCAGGGTGCCTGCCGTCGGTGTAGCCGGATTCGGTTCTGAATGTCGTTGCTTCGATTTCTTTTCCCATGAAATGAATCGTTACGGTGCCGTGAGCGATTCCCGTTGGAATTACCCTGTGGAAAATACTCATTATCTGCTCTGGTTTTGCGTTTGTCGTGATGTCCCAGTCGGCCGCTTTTTTTCCGAGAAGAACATCGCGGACTGCGCCTCCGACGAGATATGCTTCAAAGCCGTTTTGAGCAAAAATTGCATTGAGTTTTTTGAGAATTTCGGGAATCTTTATGGATTTCATGCGCTTATTATATCAGAAAAAAATACCTTCTGAAAGCATGTTTATTGAAAGTGCGAGAATTGAAACTGCCACGCTGACTGCAAGTACAAGAATGTAGCAGATTAGATGAATAATCAGCCGGAGTTTTTTAATTTTTGCCACATAGAAAATACATTCAAAAATTGCGGCGAAAGTGATAAAGGAAAGGGCAATTGCGTTGCATGCAATTATTTTTAAAATGATATTTAAATTTGAGTCAAGAAAATGCTGCTGATTCCCTGTCATAAAGAAAAGAATCGTTGCTATGAGCGTAAGAGAAAGAAAAACGACAGTTCTTCGTGTGAGGCGCAAAAGAGGAGGGAGGCGGCGGGATTTTTTTTGATGCCTGGGAGCAGTTTCGGTTTCTTTTTGCGGCGCTGGTTCCGGAAGTATGTCCGTTTCTTTGTCAGCCGTGTTTTCTGCCGTCATTCCTTGAATCGTCTCCTGTAAAAATATATACTTTTGGCAACATCTGAAATTTCAGTTTTGGGATGCCTTTATATTAACAGAATTTCTTTTATTAAAAAAGATGGGGGAAAAATGTCAAAGAGACTTTTTGCGATTCGTGGTGCAACGGGGGCTGAAAATACAGCTGAATCAATCCGTAAGAATGTCTGCGAGATGTGCCTTAAACTTTTCAGCGAGAATAAACTTGAACCGA
Source organism: uncultured Treponema sp. (assembly GCF_946187725.1). Lineage (GTDB taxonomy): Bacteria > Spirochaetota > Spirochaetia > Treponematales > Treponemataceae > Treponema_D. The sequence continues at coordinate 32,947 of NZ_CAMHSK010000022.1, read as the reverse complement.
TTGATTTTGTTTCGATTCAGTTCACAATTACAGATGATTTGGACAAGCTTAATCCTGCTGCGGCACTTCGTAAAGGGCAGAGTGAATTTGATGTTTCTGCCATCCCGCTTTTCTGTTCTCAGGAACCAAAAATCGAAGGTTCTCCTGAAAAAATGATTCGCCTTCTGGTTACGGCTTATCTTGAGGAGGGCGTTACACCTGTTCCAGTTTACATCAATGGTGCAGAAAAGCTTCGTCCTGACTTTGCAAAAAAAATATAAAAAAAATTAATTTTTTTTATATTTTGCTATTGACATTTTTTTTGATAAAGAATAATATCATATTCGTTCACGGCGCACTACTGTGAAACACTAAAAAAAATAAATGCTGCTTTAGCTCAGTTGGTAGAGCACGTGATTTGTAATCTCGGGGTCGTGGGTCCAAGTCCTACAAGCAGCTTTTTTAACCGCTAAGGTTAACCGGGGAGTTCGCATAGCGGCAATTGCGGCGGACTGTAAATCCGCTCCCTTTCGGGTTCGGGGGTCCGAGTCCCTCACTCCCCATGAGTTTTACGGTCTTGAAAGCAAGGCCGTTTTTTATTTTAAATCGCTTTCTTCCAACTTTCTTTTCGCATTCTTTCCTTCAAAAGTTTTTATCATCAAAAAAGATTCCTGTTAAATTTTTTTATCTGATTCCGATAATAAAACTGTAAGACAAATGTGTTTTTAGGAGTAAAAAATGGTAAGAAGCCTTTGGACAGCAGCGACAGGAATGAACGGTCAGCAGCAGAATCTCGACACGATTTCAAATAACCTATCAAATGTCAACACAACTGGATTCAAGCAGCAGCGTGTTGAGTTCGAGGATTTGATTTACCAGAATGTGAAACTGGCAGGTACACCAGCAACTGAGGATACAGTCACTCCTGTGGGAATCCAGCAGGGTGCAGGTACAAAAGTTGCAGCTACACAGCGCGTTTTCACACAAGGCTCTCTTCAGAACACTGGTGTTGATACAGATGTTGCAGTCGTTGGTGACGGTTTCTTCCGCGTTCAGCAGTATGACGGAAGTTTCGCATACACCAGGGATGGTTCTTTCAAAATTGATATGAACGGTCAGCTCGTAAACTCAAATGGTTTGCGCGTTCAGCCGGAAGTAATCATGCCGGAAGGATACGACATCCACACCCTTACAATTGATGACACAGGCCGTGTAACAGTTAAAATTTTCGGACAGGATGATCCTGTTGATGTTGCACAGCTTGAGTTGTACCGCTTCCCGAATAATGCAGGTCTTGAAGCAGTTGGTGATAATCTTTATAAAGTCACAAATGCTTCTGGTGAGGCAATCGCCGGCCGGCCGGGCTTTGAGGGCTTCGGTGTTACAAAACATAAGTTTGTCGAAATGTCGAATGTTTCTGTTGTAAACGAAATGGTTCAGATGATTGTTGCTCAGCGTGCTTACGAATTCAATTCAAAAGCCATCCAGACAACAGACTCAATGCTTTCAACAGCAGTAAATCTTAAACGATAATAAAAAGTTAGCGAGTAGCAGTTAGCAGTAAAAAAAATTGCTCATTGCTAACTGCTAACTAAAAAAAACGGAGTTTTTTATATGACAATCGGTGGAATCAGTGCAATTACTAAAGGTGAGGGGGCTTCTCTCAGTGCAAAAATTTCTTCTGAAAAGGGAAAATTTGATGCGCTTGTAAATGAGGCTAAATCTCTTGCTAAAGCTGAATCTGGCGTTGTCGGAAAAAATCTTTCTTCTTCACAGACTTCTTATGACGGCCGGATTAACGGTGACTGGACTTCTGGATTTTCTGGTGCCTTTATGGCTGAAAGTGATAAAACTGCTTTGCCTCAGGGCGCTGCCGCAAATCAGGCAAATCCTAATGTCGTGCAGGGGACAATCGACCGCACATCAAAACTCTACGAAAAATCTCTCGAAATGGAATCATATATCGTCAAAATGATGCTTTCTTCTATGCGTAAAACCGTAATGAAGGCTGATTCTCAGAATGATTATGCCAAAAACATGTATGAAGATATGCTTTATGATGAATATGCTACCATGATGACGAAAAATGCAGGATTCGGTCTTGCAGATCAGATGTACCTTCAGCTTTCACAAAAGGGCGGAGTGGAAGCATAAAAATCATTTAAAATCATTTAAACTTTTGACAAAGAATCGTTATCGGTTTATACTTTATCTGCATATTTTTAATCCATGTACGGCTAAAATGTCTGTCATGGAGCAGATGGGGTCACATCGGTGAATGTTCATTTTTGGGGGGTTCGGGGTTCAATTCCGACCCCGTTGTCAGCACAGCAGATTCGCACAAAGCTTTACGCGGCATTACAACGCATAAAATCAGAAGATATTGAGTCTGACGAAGCAAAGTTAAATTTCATTTCGTCACTTCCCTGGTGGATTTCAGGCACTGCGGGTGGCAATACTCCCTGTGTTGAACTTGTCCTTAAAGACGGTTCTGACATCATTTTTGATGCTGGTTCCGGAATGCGTGTCATGGGGAAATTCGCTGATCCTCCGGCACACTCTCATTATCATCTTTTTATGTCTCATTTCCATTGGGATCATATTCAGGGGCTTCCTTTTTTTGATGCGGCATACAATCCCAATATTATCTTTGATGTTTATTCTCCTTATCCTCAGATGAAGGAATATCTTGAAACGCAGATGTCTTCTCCGTTTTTCCCTGTGCCTTTTTCTGGAATCGAAAAGCATTTTAATTTTCATCTAATTGAACCTGGTCAGGTCTTAAATATCGGTACTGCAGAAATTTCCTGCACCAAAATGGGGCATCCCGGTGATTCTTACAGTTATGCTGTAGTCGAAGACGGAAAGAAATTCGTATATGCTACCGACATCGAAATCGGTAGCAAAGATTTTGTCCGTACTGAAGAAAAGGCTGCTATTTTTGAGAATGCGGATGTAATTCTGATTGATTCTCAATATACGGTCGAAGAATCACTTCGTAAGGTTAACTGGGGGCATTCTGCTTTCTGTTATGCCATTGATTTTGCTTTTATGTGGAAGGCAAAAAAAGTCTTTATGTTCCATCATGAACCTACTTACGATGACAGAAGGCTTAACACGATTCTAGAATCTGCCAAATGGTACGCGAATTATGTTTCGGGAAGTGCCATGGAGATTGACATCGCCTGCGAGGGAGCTGTGATTGAATTATGATGGATTCAGATGATTCTTTGCGTCCTTCTTCATTGGTGCTTGATTATCATTTTTCGGAGCGCGAGGTTCGGAGTCTTGCCCGCTTTTTCCGCAATCATCAGGAAGTTATTCCCGATGCGCTCCTTGGTTTTGCTTCAAAAATAGAGCGGACTATTTACAATTCAATGTCGATTGACGAGGCTGCGGCTTTTTACTCATGAAAAATAAAAAAAACACTTTTATCTCTTTTGTACTCTCAGCTTTTGCTTGTGTTGTTTTGGCCTTTCTTGCCTGTTTCCTTGCATTTAGGGTTTCGCTTTCTGCTCCTGATTCTCAATCTGAAGCGAAGTCCTTCCGGGTCGAAATTCCAAGCGGTTCAAGCGTCGCAAGAATTTCTGAAATTCTTGTTGAAAAGGGGCTTATCCGTTCAGACAGGGCTTTTTATCTTGCGGCCCGATTTCCTTTCCTTTCCTTTAGAAATACGGCTCCTGTGCTTCAGTCAGGGTTTTACAATTTGAATTCAGCTATGGATGCACTTCAGATAATGGCTGTTCTTGAGTCTGGCGTTCAGGATTATACGCGGGTTTCTGTTCCCGAAGGATTTACTCTAAGAAAAATTGCCGCTCTTCTTGAAAAGAACGAAGTTTGTAATGCTGATGATTTTATTGAGGTTTGCCAGAATCCGATTTTGCTTGAAAAATACGGAATTCCGTCGCACTCGTTTGAGGGATTTCTTTTCCCCGATACATATTTCTTCGCACCTGGTATGGGAGCAGAAAAGGCTCTTGAGATGATGCTGGATTCGTTTTTTAGCAAAATCTCAGAAATTCCGTATTTCGCAGGCAAGTCACCGTCAGCTTTTTATGATACTCTTGTTCTTGCTTCAATCGTTGAGCGGGAATACCGTGTTCAGGAAGAAGCCCCTTTGATTGCCAGTGTTTTTAAGAACAGAATTGATGCTGGTGTAGGGCTTTATTCTTGTGCCACAATCGAGTATATCATTACCGAAATTCAGGGAAAGCCTCATCCTGATATTATTACTTATGATGACCTTAAAATTGACAGCCCGTACAACACCTATAAGTGGGCTGCTCTTCCACCTTCACCTATTTCAAATCCAGGGATTGTTGCGCTTAAAGCTGCGGCAAATCCGCCTCAGACCGATTATTTCTACTTCACGCTCACAGATTCAGCTTCTGGAAGCCACACTTTCTCCAAGTCTTTTAATGCTCATGTTAAGGCTGGAACAAATTTCAAAACAAAGAAAAACTGAAATTTGAAGGTGAAATTCAAGAAATCTGCCGATAATGTATAGGCGATTATGGAAGGAATTATCTCCCCCGAAACCAAAGATGCGGTTCTCTCTTCTGCGGACATTGTTTCTGTTGTAAGTGATTATGTTCAGCTTGAACAGAAAGGTAATCAGTGGTGGGGGTGTTGTCCTTTTCATCATGAAAAAACCCCGTCTTTTTCTGTGACTCCTGAAAAAAACATGTTTTATTGTTTCGGTTGTCATGAGGGCGGGGATGCGATTAAATTTGTGATGGAAATGGAAAAAATCCGCTTCCCTGAGGCATTGAAGCTTCTTGCCAAAAAATTTGGCGTTGAAATCAAATATACGAACAATTTCGTTCCAAATGCTGAAAAAACTGATAACACAAAAGAACTTTATATCGATTTGTATAACCGTGTTGCAGATATGTTTCATTACGGCCTGGTGAAAACTGAGGCTGGAAAATTCGCCCTTGATTACATTACGAAACGCGGAATTTCGCTTGAAACAATTGAAAAATTTAAGCTCGGTTATTCGCCGTCTGACAGAACATGGCTTAAAAAATTCCTTCGCGCTAAAAATTTCAGTGATGAATTCCTCGCAAAATCCGGGCTTTTCAGCAGAAATTATCCGGATATCGCTTTTTTTTCAGATAGGCTTATGTTCCCGATTTTTGACAGGCGTGGTCAAGCGGTTGCTTTTGGGGGGCGTTTTTTGCGGGGAGATCCTGAAAAATCACCAAAATATCTTAATTCTGGGGATTTGATTCAGTATAAGAAGGGTGAGACCTTATATGCCTTTAATTTTGCAAAACAGGCAATTCGTGAGAATAAAAAGGTCATTTTCTGTGAAGGATACATGGACTGCATTGCCTATCATCAGTGCGGAATAAATTATGCGGTTGCTCCGTTGGGAACTGCCCTTACTGAAGATCAGATTAAAATCGTGAGGGGATTTGCGGACACGATTCTTCTTTCGTTTGACTCAGATGGCGCTGGTCAGGCGGCTACGATGCGTGCAATCCTTATGTGCAGGAAACAGGGGCTTACGGTAAAAATAATCCGTCTTCATAACGCTAAAGATCCTGCAGAAATTATGCTGAATTTCGGTGCGGAAACCTTGACAAATGAAGTCAATTCCGCTATATTGGATAGTGATTATCTGTTGAGTTTTCTGTCGCAAAAGTACCAGAAGGATACACCAGAAGGCAAGGCTAAGTTCGCTTTGGATTTCTTCCCTTATGTAGATGCGTTACAGACTGACATACAGAAAGAATCAAGTCTGAATCTTCTGGGGCGGACTCTAAACATTTCTCTGGAAGCAGTTAAAAGGGATTTCTTCAACCGTGAGAATCTGAATAAGCGGCGGCTTGCCACAAAAACGGAGTCACAGGCGCCTGTTGGAAGCGAAGTTGTAATCAACGCTGAATTCCGGGCTGTTCTGGCTGTTCTGTCCGATACAAATCAGTTTGAACTGATGCAGAGTCGCTTGACGGAAGACGATTTCGAGAATCCTTTTGCTAGAACTTTGTTTTCAACTTTGAAGGAGTGCTATAAGGCAGGAGATTTGTCTTTTGTTTCTGTGTTGAATCATTGCAATCATGACGGCATAAAACAAAAAATCACTGAGTCTGTTTCCAGAGGGGAATTTTCTCAGTTCACGGCACAGTCAGTTGCGGAAAGCATTGAGCAGCTGGAAATAAACAGCCTCAAACGAAAGCGAAAATCCATTCTTGAGCAGATTAACTCCCTTCAATCGCAGTTGAGTATTCCTGCAAATCAGGAACTTATGACAAGGCTCTTTGAACAAAAAAAGTATATAGACGAAAAAATTAACAAAAAAGGACTGGTATATGGATCAGGAACTGGATCCTAAAGTTGCAAAACTTTTAGAATATGCTAAGGATAAGCAGATTGTTTCTTGGGATGAAATCAATGAAATTTTAGGTCAGGATTTCGTGAATTCACCAAAAATGGAAGATGTGCTTCAACTTCTAACCCAGAATAACATTCAAGTCATGGAAGAAGACACTGATTTGGATGACGGGACTGATGACGATGAGGACTTGCTTGATGACGAGGACGCAGAAGGCGTTGGCGAAGCGGAAGATGAGCTTGCTGCTACCCGGCTTGTAAACGGTGATAAAGACTCTAATGTTGATGACCCGATTCGTCTTTATCTGCGTGAAATCGGCAAAGAAAAACTTCTTACAGCAGAACAGGAAGTTACATATTCAAAGCAGATGGAAGACGGAGAGAACATCATAAAGGATGTCATTAAAAAGTCCGGCATGATGATTCCTGAATTCTTTGCCATCTGTCAGAAAGCTTTTGCTAAAATCGATCCTCATGAGCCTGGAAAAGCCCGCAAAGAAATCAATGAGGCTCAGGCTGAAAAGCGCCGTTTAAAAAGCTGCTATGGAGAAAACCTCAAGGCTTGCAAAGAGAGCATGAAGGCTTATATGAACCTTAAAAAGCAGCTCTTTGAGGCAAATCAGTCTCGTGAAATCTTTGAGAATGAGCAGATTATTGAACTCCGGGCAAAAATTTTACCTGAACTTCAGAAAATCGATATTCAGTCAGAAGAAATCGAAAAATTCAGTGCAAAATTTGTTGAAGCGACTCAAAAAATCGAAGAATTCCGCCATAAGCAGGAGCACAAAATGCGAGAACTCCGCATTTCAAATCCTGCTGAGTTGAGAAGTCTTGGTCGCCGTCTGGCAATTCATTCTGAGGCAATCAAACTTGAAAATGAGCTCGGATTAAAGAGTGATGAAATCCGTGACATTTATACTCAGATTCAGAAAATTGACCGAAAACTCCGCCGCATGGAATACGATTTCGAGAACAATGTAGAAGAAATCCTTACTATGGCTGATGAAATTGAACGCGGTCGTAGAATGCTTGAAAAGGCAAAGAACAAGCTGATTAATGCGAACCTTCGTCTCGTCGTATCAATCGCTAAAAAATATACAAACCGTGGTCTTCAGTTCTTTGACTTGGTTCAGGAAGGAAACATCGGTCTTATTAAGGCTGTCGAAAAATTTGAGTACCGAAAGGGCTATAAATTTTCAACCTATGCAACATGGTGGATTCGTCAGGCTATTACTCGTTCAATTTCTGATCAGGCACGAACAATCCGTGTTCCTGTCCACATGATTGAACAAATCAACAAAGTAGTGCGTGAAGGCCGTCAGCTTATGCAAAAACTGGGCCGTGAACCAACCGATGAAGAAATCGCACAGCAGCTCGGCTGGCCTGTTACTCGTGTTAAGCAGGTCAAAAATGTTGCCCGTGAGCCAATCTCTCTCGAAACTCCAATCGGTGAGGAAGAAGATTCTCAGCTCGGAGATTTCATCGAGGATAAGGATGTTGAAAATCCAGCAAATCAGACCGCATACACTCTGCTTCAGGAGCAGTTGCGTATGGTCCTCAACACGCTTCCTTCTCGTGAACAGGAAGTCCTTAAAATGCGTTTCGGTCTTGATGACGGATACAGCCTTACTTTGGAAGAAGTCGGTCTTTACTTCAATGTAACGAGGGAACGAATCCGACAGATTGAAGCCAAGGCTCTCCGAAGGCTCCGACACCCGCGCCGTGCAAGCGGACTTAGAGATTATATCGAGATGTAAATCAAATACGCTCAGACGGAATTTTCTGTCTGGGCTTTTTTTTAACCTTCTAGAATTTTATCGTTGCACCGAGGCTTGCGTTAGCTGTAAGAGTGGCGCTTTTTCCCCAGTTTGCGTAATAGCTGAATCCCACATCACTGTTCAGGAATATGTATTTATTGACCTGCGTTTCTGTTGTATGAGTGTAATCAACATTGTATTTTCTTGTGGGTGAAGAACTTGAAGAGGATGGAGAAGTGCTGCTTGCAGAAATGTTGAGGCTGTCTGCTTTCCGTATGCGATTTTGCTTTCTTGAATCTTCTTTTATGAAAAGTTCCACAAATCCTTTTGCGAGTGAAGAGCTTGCGTTTCTTTTCCAGATTATTGTATATTTTGCTTTCCAGTCAGTTTTTCCTTCTAAGGTGCCTTCAAATCCGTTTTTCAGGTAATTTTGTGATGAAAAGTAGAGTGTCGCCTGTAAGTAAGTGTTAAGAAGATATGAGAATGAGCAAGGTGAGGTGCGCGGAATTTTAACTGCGGCTGAGAATGAAGAATTGTATTCATCATTGGAAAAAAATGCGAAAAGAGGTACGGTGCCAGTCTTTCCAAAAATATTTAGTGCCGTATGGTGTACGGTGCTTTTGAGCTGATAGAAGTCTGTTGTGTTCTCTCCTGTGCGGATATCACGGGTGGCTTCAAGTTTTGCTGAATTTGGAATAAAAAAATCGTATTTGTTTGCAAAAAATGCCCGTTTCCAGTTGAGCGTGTAACTTCCAGTGTAGAAATTTGAATTTCTGCCGGTTTCAAAGATTTTTTCTGAAAGATTTGTGCTCAGAAGGTCATAAATCGGCATGGCATATAAAAAATATGATTTTTCTGAAAGCGATTTTTGTAATTCTTCTGCGTCTGTGCCGTAATTTCCGCCTTTTTCAGAGGATTGCGTGCTTCCGCCTGTTTTTTTCCATGAGAATGAAAAATTGTTTTTTGGAATCGTGAAGGGAAGTTCGAGCCCTGCTTTCGTGCTGTCTGTAAAAGTGACTTTTGAAGCTGATTTGTAGTCTCCTGTACAGTCAATGAAAACCTTCGGCGCAAAATTGAATTTGTCGAATTGCCAGAGTGCGTCTGCCTTGCCTTCAATACTGCGTCTGGATGCCTTTGAACTTCCCGTATCGAAGCTGAATTCCGTGATTTTTTTCCATGAAGAGGCGTAGTTTTCTGTTTCAAATTTTTCTTTTCGGCTCGCATTTACTGAACTTGACGCGCTTACTGGAATTTTCTGTTCAGCTTTGGCAGAGCTTTCAAATTTGAATCTTCCGGCACTGAAATTAGCACTTCCTTTTGCTTTTGACGCAAGTGCCCATGAGTCTGAGGTGGCCTTTGTTTCTGCTGCAATTTCTAATGGAACGGAAAGTGATGAAAAATCGATTTTTGCAGAGTTTGTTTTTTCAAGACTTTCTTCTGCGGCGGAAAAATTGTAGTTTTCGGCAAATGAAAGCAGTCCGAAAAATGGCTTTTCGCTTTGAATCGAGTGATTTGCTGAATCCAACGGGCTTGTCTGATTAACATCTGAAGATTTTACATTTAGGTAAGCATTTGAGATTTTCGCTGAACCTGAGAATTTTAAATTTGTGAGCGTGAATCCCATGGTTCCTGTTGATTGAATGCTGTTGCCTTTAGAGGTTCCGTTTTCGGTTTCTATTGAGCCTGATGCATTCCCTGCGGCATTGACTCTAAAATCCTTTAGAATCGCACGGCTGTTGCTTTCGATTATGTTTCCGTCGCGCTTATAAGAGGTTTCGATTTTGTCCTGCATGGTCAAAAAAGGCGTGTTTTCGCTCAGATGAAGCTCATCGAATGAAAGGGAGCCGTTTTGCCTTGTTTTGACTGAAATTTCGAGCTTTGTCGGAAGGATGTCCGTGTCAAGAACCGAAAGTTTTGAAGTCTTTCCGCGTGTTAAATCGATTGTAAATTCATTCCAGTTTGAAGAGGGATTTTCGATTTCATAGACGATTGATTTTTCGTCATTTTGGCCGCTTTTTGTTCGTGCTAGAGTGATTGTTATTGATTCCGCATTTTCAGCCTTCATGAAGAACGAAAGCTTTTTGTATTCAGATAAATCAATTTCAGAAAAATAGCGTGTGAATTTGATTTCTTCGTCTGCCAGTGGTTCAGAATTGAAATGCCAGTCGAAATATTGAACATAATTTGCCGAAGATATGCCGCTTTTGTTGAATTTTTTGATTTTTTCTGAGCTGAGACTTGAATCTTTAAGCTCATAATTTGAGCAAAGAACATCGGCTTCGGTTGAGCATAAAAAAGTGAGTTCACCTGCTTCGTATGGACCTGCGTAAATTGTTCCAGAATGGGGCATTGCTCCTTCGTCATTTGTTGCAATAATCAGTCTCGCATTGAAATTTTGAAGTGAGGAAATCGCGCTTCTGTCTTCGTCTGAAATCGTGACTGTAACGGTTTGCCAGCCTGCTTTTGAAAAAATAAAGTGCTTTTGAATCTGGCATGCTCCGGAGTCAGAAATTTTCCATGTCGGAATCTTTTGAGATTCTTCAACATCAAAATCATCATCAGAAGAAACTCCAAGCTGCAAATATAGGGCAGTTTTTGAATCATCGAAAGTATTGTCAAAATCACTGTTTTTAAGCGCGATTGAAAAAGTTGAGACATTCATGATTTGTGGTGAAAGGGCGGGCGTGTACAGTGAAATTGCTGCCCAGAGCAGGTTTTCTTCGGTACCAGCTTCCATGCCAGAAAAATCCCATTCTAAGGGGATAGCGTAACCTGAAATCTCTGAATCGCTTATGCCTTGTTTTGCTTCGATCGAGCCGTTTTTTTCTGATTTTAATTCGATTTGTTTGATTTCACCTGATGTCTTAATATTAAGTGTCGGACAAAAGCCAGCCGGTAAATCGACTGCGGCTTTTTTGGAAAGATAGGCCGTTTCGCTTTTTATGTCGTCACAACCCAAAATCCTGAAAAGCCCGCTTGTGTTTTTATTTTCATAACTTGCCGCAATTGTGTTTTTTAGACCGAAATTTTCTCCAGCGTAAGTAAAATTACCTGCAAGACTGGCAAACCCGCTCTGAGCATTCGTTGCGTCGGCAAAAGCCTGTTCGCCTGAATAAGCCCATCGGCCTGAAGATGAAATGTTTCCTGAGAGATTTTCTGAAAAATCGTATTTGAAGCCCGTGCCCCATGCAACAGAGCCTGATTCTGAATCTTCGCTTTCTTCATACCAGCGAGCCGTAATGTGATCGGTGCTTGTGACGGAGCTTGAAAGAGTGATTGTTCCAGATTCCGGGTCATATTTTGCACCTGCATCGATTACTCCGTTTTTGTAGACGGTAATTCCTCCCGCTACGGCATTTGTGCCGATTTCAAAGCGGTTAACAGGAGAAAATGACCGGACTTGAAGAACTTTGTCGCAAAGGGATGAAGATGAACTTCCGAGGTAAATCTGAGGATTTTCGGCCGCCATAGGAAATGAAGAATGAATCAGTTTTTCAATTTCATCTTCCGTATTGTCTTCTGAAAGGTAAATGTCTGCGTAAAGATGATTTGAATAGAAAAAATCCGACTGTGCGAAAGAAAGCCTGTCTTCATCAATCACGACGCTGTAATCTGCATCTGCGGTTCCTGAGCCAAAAAATGCTACCTGTGCGTCTGTGGCGGATGAAGTGCCGCAATCATAGCGGTAAGCTGATGAAAATGGTGAAAATCCGCCTGAATGTTGAACGAAAAGACAGTCTTCACCTTCAATCGAGCCTGAAATTTGATATGAAAACTTTTCGAGTTTTAGAGTTTTGTTTTGCCCCTGATTGAACCATTTTTGAATCTTTCCGAGAAAGGTTGTCTCATCATCATAGGAACCGAAATCGTCTGGATTCACTACTGTCCAAAATGTCAATGCTACACATGGAAGACTTCCGTTCTGTCTGAATGCTCGTGCGTCTTTTGAGAGAAGAATCTGCCTTTCAGAAGCGAGAAGAAGATACTGGCTTTCATCGAGCTTTTTGTATTTGCGGCCTTTTGAATCTTTATAGGTTCCGTTGGCCGATTCGACATAAACTGCCTTTACATTTTTGACAAGCTCTGCTTTTGGAAGAATATATTGATTTCCAGTATTGAAAGAAGAAAGAGCGATTTCATTAATTGTGACGGAATTTTTGCCATACCAGCTTTTTTCATGCGATTCGATTAAGTCGTAGCGTAAAGCCGCATCTGCCTGCCAGTTTTCGCCTGCCCAGTTTAAGCAAATGCCCGGTGCCTGATTTTCTCCGCCGCCGATTCCACGGTTTATTTCATTGACGGAATAAAAATCAGGGAAAACAATATTCCGGTTTGAGAGTCGTGCTGATTTTAAGTAGCCTTCTCCAACATACCCTGCCGCAACGGTGTTTTTTGCAAATTCATCAGCAAAGGCGGCCTCAAAATACCAGTGATGATTCAGCATGAAGTAAAGCGAAAGGTCAACATTCTGTGCAAAAACAGGCGATGAAGTTGAGAGTGTCGGAGTGGTGCCAAATCCAAAAGAGTAAGCGGCGCTGCTTGTGACAGTGCTTTTCCAATAGCCTTCTGCAAAGAATTCGACATTTTGATTTGCAAAATCGGTATTGAAAAGAGAAACTAAGCCAGAACTATCTGCAAGAGGCAATTTTGAAGTGTCAAAGACAATTCCTGCAGCCCCATCAGCTTCCCGTTCTGTAAAAGATGATGGAGATGCAGCGGTTTTTTGAAGCGGAAAGGCGAGAATTGCCAGAATCAGTGAACTGGTCCCTAAAAGGCGTGCTTTTGTAATTTTTAATGAAGGATTTTTTTCCTGCGCCTTTAAGATTGCGTTTTCCAGTTTGCGTTTTTTTTCTTCTCCAAAATCAAAAAGTTCCTGCTGCCTTGGGGAAGTTTCGTCTTCAAGATTCTGCATGGCAACTCCAAGAAGACGGATTCCAAGGTGCGAATCGCGTTTTTTTTCGAGAAGAGATTTTGCCCTTTCAAACAGGTCGTCAATCGATGAAACATAGCGTTCGCTCGTCGACTGAACGCTGACCGTCGTAAAATCTTCGTAGCGGATTTTTATTGAAACTGTTGAGCTTCTGACCTTTTCCCTAAGGCTTCTGAACATGACCGTGTGGCATAAAGACAAAAGGGCTGTCTCTATGATTTCAGGACTTGTCAAATCGTAGTCATAAGTCGTTTCGGCACTGATTGAGCGGGATTTTGGTTCCGCATGAAAATCTGCCCCAGGATTACCGCGAACGGCATTGTATAGAAAGGTGCCTGCCGCGTTTCCAAAAAGGCTTTTTAAAAGACTTTCCGATCTTGTGTAAATGTCGCGGGGCGTTTTGATTCCGTAATTCCTTAGCTTTTGAAGGGTTTTGCTGCCTGCTCCCCAGACTTTTTCGATTGGAAGGGAAAGCATAAAATCCGTTTCTTTTCCAAATGGAACGACTGTAAGCCCGTCAGGTTTTTGCAATCCCGAAGCGATTTTTGCACAGTATTTTGTGGAGGCAAGTCCAACTGAGACCGTGAGGCCTGTTTTTTCACGGACTTCTTCTTTGAGCTTTCTTGCAGTTTGAACTGGGTCTCCAAAAAGACGCTCCGTTCCTGTTAAATCAATAAAAGCTTCGTCTACTGAAATCTGCTGTATGTCTGGAGAATATTCCTTAAAAATCGCCATCACTTCTTCACTTTTTTCATGATAGCGTTTCATTCTGCCCCGCACAAAAATTCCCTGAGGGCAAAGCTTTACGGCCTGGTAAGTCGGCATAGCTGAATGAACGCCAAATCTTCTTGCTTCGTATGAAGCTGTTGAAACGACAGAACGGCGGTCTCCGGGTAATCCACCCACAATAACAGGTTTCCCCCTGTATTCGGGATGGTCGAGCTGTTCGACAGAGGCGAAAAATGCATCCAAATCAACATGAAGAAAGACTTTATTCAACTGTCAGCACTCTCTTTTCTATGCGGAATGAGTTTTCATTTTCTGTTTCGTAATATGCCGTTATTTCGATTTCTGCCCTGGTGCTTACAGCCGATGCGTAGTCGATTGTTATTTTTTTAGGCGGATAATCTGGAATCGTGAAGGAGTATAAATCCGAGCCGTCCTGCATTGTAATGATTCTGTAGTCATAAATTGAGTCGTAAATTGGATGCGTGGTGTTGATTCCTTTGAGCGTGACTTCGTAGCGTAGTGCTTCTTTTTCTGATTCGATTTTGATGTGGTTTGTATTCATGCCAGAAAACTCGTTTTTGCTGAGTTTTGCGGATAAAGTGAATTTTTCATCTCGCGTGATTTTTGTTTCGATTTTTTGTGCTTTTCTGAATTCCGGCCTGTAAATGAAGTGCGAAATTGAAAAAATCAATATGAAGATAAATACAAGAATTGCTATAGTAGAAAAAATTCCGTTCAGAATGATTTTTTTGAGAGAGTAGCCTTTTCTTTTTGAGTAAACATTCTGCAGAACCATGATTCTAAGCCATGCAATCTGGAAGGGGAAAATTGCAAAGGCAAGGACTAAATTGCTGCTCATGTTACAGAATACGGTGCGAATCAGCTCCCTGTCTTCGGCATTTCTGATGATTGTATAGCCGTAGGGAAGAAATGGCATGAGCATTAGCAGAAAATAAATAATCATGGATAGAAGCCGACGGGAACTTCTTGAAAGATAGATGATGATATATTCTGCGGCGAAAATGACGAAAAGGTTTAAGTCGCGGGTAGCGAATATGAAGATGTTGATGATTGCAACTATAAGAATAAGATAGCCATACATGAATGCCGTAAGGGAGATTCTGAAGATTCCCTGTGTTATGAAGAGCATTGAAATCAAAATCATCGAAAAAATGATTTTGATTCCATAAAGTATGATTGGATTCATGAAAGGCAGGCTTGAAAGCAGTGATGCTATGTATTGGCCTAGATAAAGTGACAGCATTGAGATGAAGATTGTTGCCGGAATCATGTAGCTCGATCTAATGAACTCATATTTGTGTCTTTCTCCGTTAATGCCTGTGAAAGAGAAAATACAGAGAATCAGGATAGTCAGAAGACCGACTGAAAGACAGCTGATTATGATGGGCCGCTCACCGATAAAAATTGCCCTGAAAATATTCCTTCGGTCGATGTAGAGATAGTGGATGTCCCATTCTGCGGTACCTTCCGGCGTGTAGAGTTCGGAAAACTTTTTGAGGACATTAAGCTGTTCTGGATTCGAAAAATTGATTTCGATTGCCGGAATGCTGTTCGCAAAGAAAAAGGCAAGTCTTTCCTGACCGTTGACGATTCCGAGACGGTAGATTGCGGAAAGTCTGTCATCAAAATCAAAATTCGTTCGTGCATAGAAAAATGCGTCGGAAATGCGCTGAGTGAGCCAGAGAGGACTTGTGTATCTTCGGCTTCCTGTGAAAATTGCCGTTTTATCAGAAGAATTGAGCGTAACGGCAACGGCACAACAGGAATCGTTGTTGTCAACGGAAGAGGCAAAAACATAGGAGCCTTTTAGACCAGGTCTTCCGGGAAAACTGCTTTTGTCGAGCGCTGAAAACAGAACAGTGGCGTGCCATGAACGCTTTAAATCACGGATGTATGAAAGAAAATCAAGAAGGTCGTTCTGATAAAGTGAAAAATCTTCCTGGGTAAAACAGAAAATTACTTCGTTTCGGAAAGAACTTTCTCCGTCGCCGGTATTTGAGCCGAAACTAAGAAGAATATTGTATGCGAATTCATCCTGACCTGTGTCTGAAAGATTTTGAGAAATCGCCGTAAAACCATTGTCTGTAAGGGTTTTGCTCACTGCCTGTGAGAGGGAATTGCCCCTTAAAATTTTCTGCGAGAAAAATGGAAACTGTGCCGAAAATAAAAGTAAGGTGAAAACTGCGATTTTTCGGAAAATCATTATAATAAGAATATAATTTGTCAGTTTACAATTCAAGTGCCTTAGTGTACAATTATATTATTGCATCAAAAGGGAGATTTTCATGCCTGCAGAAAAAAAATTTATTTTGAACTTGCCACTGAAGGTAATCTTGACGGAGGAGGGCACATCACATTTTATCAGCAATAAAAAGAAGCTGCTCCGCATCCGTCTTGCAGACAATCTTGAAGAATACGGAATTTCCTTGAATCCTTTTTCTCCCCAGTCAATTCAGAACATGATTATGGTAGACTACATCTCCAAAATCGAGATTTCCATGTCAGAATTCGTTTCTGTTCGTCAGGAAGTCATGGATTTGGCAAAGGTCGTTGTCTATTCCATCCTTTATAAGCAGTTTGACCGTCAGCTTTTTTCTGATTTAATCAAGTGTGATTGTGTCCGTAAGCATAACCGTTCAAATCCTAGTGAACTTATCGATGAGCGCACAAAAATCGAAGACAAGCAGCTTCGTGCAATGATTTCTAAAAAAGAAGCCCTCGTAAGACAGGCCAAAAAAGAAATCCTTGATCCGGTCTGGAAGTCAATCATGGAAAACAAGGAATATTCTCTTGAAGAGCGCAACATCTATCTTCTCATGACAGAAAAATTCCTCAACCGTCTTTCCCTAATGAACTGGTACATCATCATCAAATTCTTTAAAGATAAAGAAGGGTTTTCACAGATTAACATTGCAATCCGTCATCTTCTTCAAATTTATATGGAAAAATCGCGGGTTGCAGAATACATTTCAATCCTTCTCATGGAACTCGCTCTCAATGCCGAAAATCAGAACCTCAAAAAAGAAGCAAAAGTTCTTTACAACGGGGTCGATGACCTTGATGCCCTTCTTTTTGACCCTGAAATCCGTTCAAAAATCATCGCGGAATTAAAGCGTAAGCACGAATTGGTTTCTCTTTCATGGAAACTTGGTGGCGGTTCAACTGCAATCGGTAAGCAGGGCCGTCTTCAGATTATGGTCTTGAACAAAAACGACGAAACTCAGGAAACAAAGGCCAACATCGAGGACAAAATGGCTGCCGATACAAACAAACGCTCCCTCATCGATTTCTACCGCGAAATTCCTGACGGGCAGGGCAGCACTGACTTGGGCTTGTACTATCTTTCTTATCTTGATGATGCCTGCAAAAAGCTCAATGTCAAATTCGAATCAATCGTTAACCAGTTTGCAAATCAGGATCTTACTGTTATCAACCTGATTTTCAATTTCTAGGCGGCCATGAAATCAATTCATTTACGGCTTCTCTGTCTGCTTTATGTGATTTTTCTTCTCTCGTTTTTTTCATGCTCTGAGACTGAAGCTGATGTTGTTTCTGCATCGGTTTCCACGGTTTTTGACTTTGCGGATAATGAATCAAATCCTTCTGTAAGGCTTGCAGTTTTTCTTCAGGTTACAAATGAAGTTCAGCGAACCGAAAGTTTTACAATCTCGAATGAATCTTCAGGATATTCATGGACTGTTGCGAAACCTGGAATCTTCAGCGGGCTCAATAAGAATTATGCATATTCGGCAAACCTCAAGGCTCCGGAAGGCGCTGAAATCCCAATCGGTTTGTATTCGGTCACATATAAAGATGCGGCGGGCAATCAGGATGAAATAAAATTCTCTGTCCACTACAACAAGGATCTTCTTACGGCCAAAAGTGAAAATTGCCGCGAACTTCTTCCGAATGCAAATGAAAATGTCGCTGTTTATGATGATTCTGGTGAGCTTCTTTACATGGGAAGGGCAAAAAAGACCTGGACAACGAATGCGGCCATCTTAAAGGATTATAAACTTGCTGACAGTAAGCGAATTTGTTATGTTACTGGCGGAAATTCTGTCGTCTGCATGATGCCCTTAGAAAAATTGAAAACGGAAAATTAAAATGGAAACTGAAAACGAGTCAAAAGAACGAAAATCTGATGGAATTCACCGCGAGATTCATACATTTGTGCTCAGACAGGGGCATTTTACGGCCAGCGAAAGGGCGGCTTATGAAGAACTGCACGATGAATTCTGCGTTCCTTATACTGAAGAAAAACTTGATTTTGCAAAGATTTTCGGGAATACCAATCCTGTTGTAATAGAAATTGGTTTCGGCATGGGAAAGGCCACTGCGATTATCGCTCAGAACAATCCTCAAATCAACTATCTTGGAATTGAAGTGCACAAGCCTGGTGTCGGAAAATTGCTTGGCGAAATCCGCGACAAAGGCTTGAAAAACCTTCGAATAATTGAGCATGACGCAATTGAAGTTCTCAAAAATCAAATTGCAGATGAAAGCGTCTCTGCGTTCCATATCTTTTTCCCGGATCCGTGGCAGAAAAAACGCCATTTCAAACGAAGACTTGTTCAGCGTCCGCGTACAGACCTGATGACTCAAAAACTTGTCAAAGGCGGCTATCTTTATTTTGTGACTGACTGGCTTCCATACGCTGAATTCGGCATGGAACAGCTAATGGCAACAGAAGGCTTGAAAAACCGATACGAAGGCTACGCACCGCATCAAGAATGGCGGCCGGAAACACGCTTTGAACAGAAAGGCTTGGATGCCAACCGCGTAATTTCCGAACTCATGTTTGAAAAGCTGTAATAGACTTATTCTCAAACGCTATTTTTACTAAAATCCCTAATTTTTTCTCACCCATCTGAGTTGCAGACTGCAGCTTTGGACTTAAACACCAAGCTCGCACAGTATCTCTATCGAGATTAAATTTGCGAGCCAGTTTTTTGTAGCCGCAGGAACCTTGCCTGTATTTTCCTACAACTAGCAATTTGAAGTCAATGCTGTACTTTTGATTGTTCCCCATTTTTACACCTCCGTGGGTGTCCTAATTTATGGGGTCGGTTCACAGTGACTCCGGGGGTTCTCCTTTGGGGGTAAGTAGGATTTGAAAAAAAGTCACTTTTCGGCAATCTCTGGCGAAAAAAAATGAAAATTTATCCATTTTATCCTGTTGAATTAGACAGTGAATCCTGCAAATCCGATGCGTGAGGGATTGTAGGGGCGGCGAAGCCGTTGCGAAGCAATGGAGTGCGGTTAGCACGGAACCCCGCAAAGCCCGGCCCTCGACACAGAAAGAAAATTGTTCGGGTAAGTGCGACATGGATGTCGCATTGCCTAAAAAGTGAGAAAAATCCGCGACAACCTTTAGGTTGTCGTTACGACATGGAAGTCGCGGGCACGCCCAACCTCGCGACAATCCCGTAAATCTGTGCTATACTAATTAAAAGGATTTAATAATGGCAGATTTGTTTGATTTGGCTCGGATTGATGAGCTTGCTTCTTTGATTAAAAAATATCAGGACTCTTATTACAATGGTGAGGGTGAAATTTCCGATGCTGAATTTGACAAACTTTGGGATGAACTAAAATCTCTTGACCCGCAGAATCCTGTTTTGCAGCGGGTTGGGGCGGATTCTGGCAATTTTGCGAAAATCCGTCATATTATGCCGATGGGAAGTCAGGAAAAGGCCGCAAATCCAGAGCAGTTTTTGGCTTGGGCAAAGACTCACGCTTACGACGAATATCTTGTTGAGTACAAGCTTGACGGTGCTTCTTTGGAACTGCAATATTCTCATGGTGAGCTTGTGCGTGCGGTCACTCGCGGTGACGGTACAATCGGCGATGACATCACGGCAAATGCTCGCAAAATGCAGGGCGTTAAAATCGCTCTTTTTGATGAATCAAACAACAAAATCGATTTTACTGGGGCAATTCGTGGCGAAGTCATCATGACTCACACGGTTCACGAAAAATTCTATTCCGACAAGGCAAACTGTCGCAATGCCGCAAATGGTCTCATGAAGCGCAAGGACGGAACTGGCAGCGAAAATCTCTGCCTCATGACTTACGATGCGCTTGCAACCGAGGGCGAAAGTCCGTTCAAAGACGAAGAGGGCAAAATCAACTGGCTCAAATCATGCGGATTCAACACTTCCCCTTTAAAAATCTGCAAGTCTGCTGATGATGTAATCGAATATCGCGCCGAAGTCATGGAAATCCGCAAGAATCTTGATTATGACATTGACGGTCTTGTAATCAAAGAGCGGCGTATCGATTTGGAGGATGCGAGTCGTGCTAGGCCAGACCGTCAGATTGCGTTCAAATTCTCTCTGGAAGAGGCCGTAACTGTTTTGCGTGAAGTGGAGTGGAGCGAATCTGGAGCCACTTACACGCCGGTCGCTATTTTTGATGAAGTTCAGCTCAACGGAACCACGGTTCAGAGGGCAAGCCTGGCAAATCCCGACACAATGCGCGAACTCGGTGTTAAAATCGGGAGTCATGTCGTTGTCGTTAAGAGGGGCGAAATCATTCCGAAGATTGAGCGCGTTTTGACCGAAGAAGAAGGGCAGGTAACAAGTGCAATTGTTTTTCCTCACAAGTGTGCCTCATGCGGTTCGGAACTTGTTGATGAGGGAAGCCGCCTTTTCTGCCCGAACAAATCATGTGAAAAGCGGGTGCTTCATCAGCTGCAAAAATGGGTGGGTGTTGTTGATATCCGTGATTTTGGTGATACTTTGCTCCGTGAACTTTTCAAAAATGGTGAAGTCAAATCGATTTCAGATATTTACGCTCTCACGCCTGAAAAGCTGGTTCCTTACTTTTTGAACGAGGAATCAATTGAAAGTCAGAAAGACTCGCTGGGGGCAAAAAAAGTTTACGAAAGCATACAGAATCATCGGCGCATGGCACTTTCCGTTTTTATCGGTGGATTTGACATCGAAGGAATCGGGGAGACGATGGTTCAAAAAATCATTGATGCAGGTTTCAATTCGCTTGAAAAAATGCTTTCTGCCACTGAAGAAGAAATTGCTTCTGTTTACGGATTTGCTGAAATTACCGCTAAAACTTTTGTTGAAGGGCTTGCCGAAAATAAGGAAGAAATGCTTTCTCTTACTCAGGGCGGAACAATCATTCTTGAAGAAATCGGCGGCGGTATATTAGAAGGAAAGTCATTCTGCTTTACGGGTGAGCTTCATTCAATGAAGAGGGCGGATGCTGAAAATCTTGTCAAAAAGGCCGGAGGAAGCTGCAAATCTTCTGTCACAAAGGATTTGAGCTATCTCGTCACGAATGACACATCATCAGGTTCCAGCAAAAATCAAAAAGCCATAAAATTCGGAATTCCAGTCATAAATGAAGAGGAATTCTTGAAAATGATAAAATAGGGGAATTTTCCATAAAATCACAGTCGTTTTCAGGAGTCAGGCAGGTTAACTTTTCTGCTCCGTCAGAGACAAATGGAATTCAGTTCCAGCCTAAGAAGCAGACGGTCAGCCGTGCTGATTACACTGATATTGACGGATATGCAAAAAATCTTTCTATTTCTACCTCTTCGTCAATCGCTGATGCGGCAAGACTGATTACGGCGACTGCTGTGACTGACAATGAAAAGGCCAGGGCAATTTTTACATGGATAATCCTGACATTATAAAGAATGTTTTTGCTAAAATTGATGATTCGATTGATGTTTCGCGTGATGCTCCGGATTATGCCACAAACTTTAATATTTTCGTTGTTCCTCTGAGCAGAAAAGATGAGATTACACCAAAAATTGAAGCTTTCAAAAACTATGACTGGCAAAACGACGAGGATTTCAGTGATTTTGTTGCATGGATGAAAAATCGCGGTGTTCCTGCAGATACAGTTCTCTTCTATATTAATATGGCCCGATATCCTTCGTAGCGTGGATTTGCTGAACTTGGTTGTGATCCAAATCTTGTGACGGGCGACATAAGCTGGCATGGAGTTGATGGTTATTATATAAAATCTATGAATAATTATGCCGGCGGAATGGAACGGTATTTTACATGGCTGAGGTTCCGATTAAGTATTCTGACGGAAGTTTTGTAAATGGAGATAATCTGCTTGACGCGCTCAAAGTTTCTGCACCTGCGGTTTATGAAAGCGTAAAAGACAAGAAATTCGCCGTTTTAAAATGGTATGATGATGATCGAGTCGGAAATTCGGAACTTTTGAAAAATTCAAGTCTTGGCTGTCTTCCATGGAAACTGCTCGGAGAGTTGTATAGGGAAGGAGATTTAATGCATCTTCAGCACTGCGACTTGTTTACTGATGACAATTCAAAACGGCCTCGCTGCCAGGCAAATGACTGTCAGCATATTGATGAAATTTGTCCGTTGTGTTTGTATGCATTGGGTTATTAAAATTTTTCCTTAAATTCGATTCATTGTATAAGTCGTTTGTTTTCGATATAATATCTACTTATGAACAATATCAAAATGAACAAACGACTTATCACATCAGCACTTCCTTATGTAAACAATATTCCTCATCTCGGAAACCTGATTCAGATGCTTTCCGCAGATGTCTTCGCACGATTCTGCCGTTCACGCGGCTACGAGACAATGTATGTCTGCGGCACAGACGAATACGGCACTGCAACTGAGACAAAGGCCTTGCAGGAGAAAAAGACTCCGCGCGAGCTTTGCGATTACTACTACGCAATCCACAAGGACATTTATGAGTGGTTCGACATTGCTTTTGATAAATTCGGACGCACTTCAAACGAGGAATGTACTGAAATCACTCAGAGCATTTTCAACGACCTCGAAAAAAACGGCTTCATCAAGGAGCACACTTCAAAGCAGCTTTTCTGCCCAGAATGCAATATGTTCCTCGCAGACCGCTATGTTGACGGCACTTGTCCGAAATGTGGCGCAACCGATGCCCGCGGCGACCAGTGCGACTCATGCGGCACTTTGCTTGACCCGACACAGCTTTTACAGCCACGCTGCCACACTTGCGGCTCAACCCCGGAAGTACGCGAGACAAAGCACCTTTATATCGACCTTCCTTCAATTGCTCCGCGCCTTGAGGAATGGATGGAGAAGGCGAGCGTCGAGGGCAAATGGAGCGCAAATGCCATCCAGATGACAAAGGCTTGGATCCGTGACGGTCTCAACGAGCGCGCAATCACACGAGACCTCAAATGGGGAATCCAGGTTCCAAAGGCCGGATACGAGAACAAGGTTTTCTATGTCTGGTTCAACGCACCAATCGGATACATGTCAATTACAAAACAACTTGCAGATGAGATGAAAGCGGCTGGTAAAGAGACTTTCGACTGGAAAAAATGGTGGCTTCCTAGCGAGTCGAGCGAAAAGTTCGACGAGAAAGTTGACTTGTTCCAGTTCATCGGAAAGGACAACATTCCTTTCCACACTGTAGTTTTCCCATGCTCTGAAATCGGAACAGGCAAAGACTACACAAAGCTCTATCACATGTCTTCAACTGAATTCCTTAACTACGAGGACGGTAAATTCTCTAAGTCAAAGGGAGTCGGCGTATTCGGTTCTGACGCAAAAGAAAGCGGAATTCCTGCAGACGCATGGAGATTCTACATCTACTACAACCGCCCTGAAAATCAGGACTACCAGTTCACATGGAAGGACTTCCAGGAAAAATACAACAAGGAACTTATCGGAAACTTGGGCAACCTCGTAAACCGAACTCTCTTGTTCATCAACAAAAACTACGGCGGAAAGATTCCGGCAGGCAAGAAGGACGAGGCTCTCTGGGCACAGGTATTGGAGCACGAAAAGAAGGCCACTGAGCATCTTGAATGGGCAGAGCTAAAGGACGCATTCCACGAGATTTTCGCTATTTCCGACATCTGTAACAAGGCGTTCCAGGCAGCAGAGCCATGGAAAGCTGTTAAAGAAAATAAGGAAGTCGCTGACAATATTCTCTACAACCTGGCTTATGTAATCAAAGACCTGATGATTATGATTCAGCCATACTTGCCACAGTATTCTCAGATTGTCGCAGGCTATCTTGGCCACACAATCTACGACGCTCACTACGGCACTCCTGCAAAAGAAGGAAGCCTTACATGGAGCGATTTGGGCAAAATGGAAGGCCTGGACTCAATCAAAGAGACAGCAGTTTACTTCACACCGCTTGATAACAAGGCCGTAGACGCATTCCGTGCAAAATTCAGCGGCAAACAGGGCGAAAACACAGAAGAAAAAGCAAAGTCTCAGCAGAAAAAAGAAAAGAAAGCTGAGAAAAAGGCTGAGCCAAAAGAAGAAAAGCCGGCACTTACTCCAGAAGAGCAGATTGCATTCTTCAACGCAAACATCGAGCTTAAAGTTGCAAAAATCGTTGACATTAAACCGAACCCGGACGGAGACAAGCTTTACATTGAGACAATGGACGACGGAAGCGGAACACCTCGCACAATTCAGTCAGGCTTACGAAAATATCTTACAGAGGCAGAGCTTCTCGGAAAGCATGTCGTAATTGCCTCAAACCTCGCACCAAGAAAGATGCGTGGAGTCGAAAGCTACGGTATGCTTCTTGCAGGCGACTACACCGAGGACGGAAAAGAGTGTGTTGAGGTTCTTGACGCTTCCTGGGCAGCTCCCGGTACAAAAGTCGTTCTTGAGGGCGCAGATGTAAACGCAGTCAAAAAAGCTGAGATTTCTGGCGATGAGTTCTTCTCAGTCGCAATCGAGGCTAAGGACGGATTCGTTCAGATTGCCGGCAAAAAATTGCTTGCGGACGGCAAGGAAATCAAGACAACAAAGGCACTCAATGGTGAGATTGGGTGATGTAAACTGATTTTTTTGAGACCTGTATCTTTTTAAGGTACAGGTCTTTTTTTGTATTCTTAACATTTCCTTTAACAAATCCAAGAACTTGCGTTATACTGTTCTTATGAAAACACGATTTGCTTATTTTTGGACTCTTGTTTTTCGGACGATTCGGAACGGGCTTGTGATGGTGCTTCCGGTGCTTCTTGTCGGAAGTTTTTCGGTTCTGCTTGTCTATTTCCCGATTCCATCTTATCAGAAGTTTATCTCGACTTTTTTGGGCGGGGCGATTCAGAACCTGCTTTTTATGGTTCAGCTTTCTACGCTGGGGCTTCTGCCGGTTTACATGACGGCTTCCATCAACCTTAGTTTCACGGCTTTGACCGAGGACGGGCAGAGGCTTTCTGAGCGGGTTTCAAGTCTTCTTTCTGCTCTCACTTGTTTTTTCATCATCACTGGGGTTTTTAGTTCTGGCTTCAATATTCTGGATTTTAGCAGTCAGGGGCTTTTCAGTTCCCTTTTAGCGGGCGTTTTTGCTTCGGTGCTTTATCAGAAGTTCGAGTTACTTTTCAAAAAGAGGACGGGGCTTTTTATCGAGGGGGCTGACTCTGCTTTCACTTCCGCTCTTGGGCTCATGCTTCCTTATCTTTGCACGGTTCTTGTTTTCCTTTTTGCAAACTTTCTTATCACGGTGATTTTTGGGGTTGCGGGGATTCAGGATTTGTTCATCAAGGCGGTCACACTTCTTTTCTCGAAGATGGAGCGCTCTTATGCCAGCGGATTTTTGTTCATTTTGATTAGCACGGCATTATGGGGAATCGGCATTCACGGAAACAAGGTTCTCGACAGCGTTGCGGTGGAGACGTTCTCCGACATCATTCCGGGCGAGACGGTCTCAAAGACTTTCATCGACACTTTCTCTTTCATGGGCGGAACCGGAACGACTCTCGGTCTTGTGATTGCGCTTTTCATTTTCGCCCGAACTTCAAATTCTAAAAAACTTGCCCGGCTTGCCCTTGCTCCATCTCTTTTTAACATCGGGGAACTGGTAGTGTTTGGCTTTCCGGTGATTTTTAATCCTTATCTGATTGTGCCGTTCATCATCGCCCCGGAAGTCTGCTATTTGCTCACTTATTTTTTTACAAAGACAGGCTTTTTGCCACAGGTCGTGGGCGAGGTGAACTGGACGACTCCGATATTTTTGAGCGGTTTCCTTGCTACAGGAAGCGTGAGGGCGATTTTCGTTCAGGTTTTGAATATCGCAGTTTCCGTCGCAATTTACACGCCATTTATAATTCTCTACGAAAAGAAATTTGTGAACAGGCTCTCAAATTCGATGGATTCGCTCGTGAAGATTTTGAAGCACAGCGAGGAGACGACTGAACCAGTCACCTTAACCGAATGTGAGGGAAACGAGGGCAGGCTTGCGAAACATCTTGCAAATGACCTTGAAGAAAGCATGAAGATGGGCTTTGTGGAAACGCCTGCTTTGGGCGAAAGTTCTCTTCTTATGAAATATCAGCCTCAGTTCGACAATCACGGAAAATGCATCGGGGCGGAGTCGCTTTTGAGGTGGAATCATGCACAGTACGGGATTGTCTATCCGCCTCTGGTCGTTCATCTTGCGAAGGAAAGCGGACGGCTTTTTGACCTTGAGATGGCGATTATCGAAAAGTCCGTGAAGGATTCGGTGGAACTAAAGAAAGTCTTCGGCGAAAGCTTTAAGCTCAGCGTGAATATCACGGTCTCTTCATTGAATGACAAGAGGCTTCTTCCGTTCTTAAAGTCTCTCACGGAAAAATATCCCTTCAAGCAGGGCTCGGTCTGCATTGAGATTACTGAGGAAACCGCACTTGAGACCACGGAGCAGACTTCAGCCCTTATGAACTCGATTAAGGAAATGGGATTCATCTTCGCCCTCGACGATTTCAGCATGGGGCACACGAGCCTTCAGTACCTTCAGTACAATCAGTTCGACCTCGTTAAGCTCGACGGAAATCTCGTAAAGTCACTTTTAGGAAATGTCCGCACGAAGGAAATCATCAACTCGATTGTGTACCTGTCAAAGTCGCTTGGCTTCAAGGTTCTCGCAGAATTCGTGGAGACCAGGGAACAGCAGGAGGCGCTTGAATCTATCGGGGTCAATCTGTATCAGGGATATTTGTACAGCCCGGCGATTGATAAAGGGGCGTTCTTGAAGATGGGGGAGAGGTGTTAGAAATTGGGCGTTTCCCGCTAAAATTCCCTGAAAATCTCGCTTTGGCCTTCTTCCAGCCAGAGGGAGATTTTTTCGGCGGTGGAGATGATTTTTTGCTTTCGGCCTCGGCCGGTGATTGAGCACTCCCAGACGACTCCGACCCGCCAGCCTTCTTCCAGCAGCTTTTCTATGTCACGGATGTCGCGTTCGCGGTTGCGGGTAAATTTCTGCAGCCAGAAATCGGGATTTGTCCTAGGCATTCGGAACTTTTCGCATTTGAGCGAGTAGAGGACATTTTCTTCGAGGAGACTGGATTTTATCATGTCTGTTTTTTGGGATTTTTTGACTTTTGTGCTTGTGGCTAAAAGCCAGCCGTGCGCGTGCCAGAAGCAGCCGTTTATGAAAATCACGGCTTTGTAATGCGGAAAAACGATGTCCGGGCTTCCGGTGAGGCGTTTGTCGTTTTTTCGGAAGCGGAAGCCGAATTTGAAAAGCTGTGAGCGGAGTGCGACTTCGAGTTTTCCGCCGGTGCTTCGGATTGCGGACATGTTTTTGTGCCGCTGCTCTAGCGAAAGCGTGTCGGTGGATAGTGTGATGCGGGAAAGTTCTTTGTATGGGTGAGTCGTAGCCAAAGAGACGGCGATGATTTTTGTAGCGAGAGGAATATTGCCTTGTGCCCAATTCATTCCTTTTTCAAACTGGTCTTTTGTGAGTTTGACTGCCAGGGCGGTGTGGGGGAAAAATCGTTCTGGAGTGTAGTTTCTGTTGCCGCCGGTTTCAAAGTCCGCTAATTTTTCGTGAAGGATGGCGTTTAGGGCTTTTAGGTGGGCGAACGACTTGGAATCTTCTTTGATTGGAAGAAAAATCACTTTGTCCAAAAATGAGTCTGGCTGGCCGAAATTAATTTCAAAACTGTGGCCGGCTGACCTGGCAAAATCTTCGAAAGCTGCTTTTAATTTGGGAAAATCTTCGTCAGTCGCGTGGAAAAAGCCCAGGGTGATGTGGGGCGGGGGCGGATTCTTTGTAAGCTGGTCGTTTTTGATGACTTGGGAAAGCTCTTTTTGTGCCGAAAGAATTTTTTCTGCGGAAGGCTGGTCGAGTAGAAGTGAGACGGAGTAGGTGCGGCTTTCGCACTTTTGGGAATCAGTCATCGTAGGCCCTGTCGTATTTTTCGCTCCAGTCCTTTTTGCTCTGCCAGCTTGTCGATTTTTCCTGAAGCATTTGGGCATCCTCACGGCCTTGCAAGACACGCC
This sequence comes from uncultured Treponema sp., assembly GCF_946187725.1. GTDB lineage: Bacteria > Spirochaetota > Spirochaetia > Treponematales > Treponemataceae > Treponema_D. The sequence goes on along the minus strand of NZ_CAMHSK010000022.1, from coordinate 4,958 downwards.
ATTCGTCGTATTTGGTTGAGACTGGTTTTGAATCTTTGTTTTTTTCGTGCAGGTCTTCGATTCCGTTTGCCATGAGGTGATTATATCGCAAATGTGGGAGTTGTGGTATACTTTCCACAGGAGCAAAAAAAATGGCAGAAAAGCGTGATTTGAAGATTCATGGAATTTACAGGCATTTTAAGAACAAGTATTACCTCGTTGAGGATGTGGCGTTTCATTCGGAGACTCAGGAAGAATATGTCGTGTACCGCAGGCTTTACGGTGACAATTCGCTTTGGATTCGTGAGAAAAATATGTTTTTGAGCGAAGTTGACCACGAAAAATATCCCGATGTGAAGCAGAAATGGCGATTTGAGCTGGTGGAAGGTTATCAAGGCTAGTCCATAGCAGGAAAAATCTGCAAAATACGGTAAAATATTTTCATGTTCGAACTTCTTATTGGCACGAGCGGTTACGATTACCCTGAATGGAAGGGCGTTTTTTACCCTGCTGACCTCAAACGCAAAGATTTTCTTCTATATTATTCCACGGTTTTCAATGCTCTGGAATTGAACAACACTTTTTACAACATGCCCACGAGCGAAAGGCTGGTTTCTTTTTGGGAACGGAGTGAAGGGCGGCTCAATTTCAGCGTAAAGGCGAACCGACTTCTGACTCACGAGATTTCCGCGAGTTGGAAAGCTGCCGCTGATGATTTCAAAAATGCAGTCACACCACTACAAGAAAAAGATGCTCTGAGTGCCGTTCTTTTTCAGTTCCCGGAGAGCTTCCACTACACGAAGGAGAACAGAATCTATCTCGCAAAACTGATTGAAGATTTTGAGGGCTTCCCGGTCATGGTTGAGTTCCGCCACAGGGAATGGGTAAGGCCGAGCGTTTTTGAAGGGCTGGAAGAGCGAAAAGCTGGGATTGTGTTCTGTGATATGCCGAGACTTAAAAACTTGCCAGACGGTAAGACTTTGCAGACTACGTTCGTGGGGAAGAACGCTTATATCAGACTGCATGGTCGGAATGCGGGTGCTTGGTATGCGCATGCGCCTGGGGCGCAAATGTCAATAACTTCTACTCATGCAAACGACGCGCAAGCGGCGTATGCGCATGCGCCTGGGGCGCAAATGTCAATAACTTCCACTCATGCAAACGACGCGCAAGCGGCGTACGCACATGATGCGGAAAACAATGGTTCTGCGAGATATTGCTATGATTACTCGGATTCGGAACTTGAGGAATTCGTTCCTGTCGTGAGGCAGGCTTTGAGCGAGGGAAAGCGTGTGCAGATGTTTTTTAATAATCACCCCAACGGCAACGGAGCCAGGAATGCGAAGAAAATGCGAGAACTGATTGAAAAGAACTCCGCTTTACAGAAGCTCTTCCACCTTATCCAGAAATGGTTTTCATGTTGTCTTTCCTTTGAGATAATTATACATATTCTAAGTTGTAAGGAAAGATATTCTTGGTGACATTTCAATAAAAAGGCTGTCCTTCAAACTGAAGTTCACTTCAAACTCGCTTCAAAATCGGACAGCCTTATTTTTTACGCTACAGTGACGACATCATCATAGACACCGCACCGCACAGTTTTGTTCAGGCGGGAACCCGAACCGTACGCCGTGCGCAAAATCAGACGGTAACTTCCAGAAGCAACTGACTGCGGCATATTGAACAGAATCGAAGAGGCACTGTTGTCAACAAGCTCATTCGGCTTTACCTGAAGCCAGTCGGACATATCATTGTTGTAAGAGCCGTCCGAGTTGCAGGGAGCGAAGAACAAGCCCGTGTCTTCTGAGTCTCCCGCAACCTTCAACTTTTGCCCCTTGATTCTTACAGTTCCGCCCACTGAAAGAAGGTTTCCTTCCACTCTCTCGCTTACATTGTACAGGCGTTCAATGAGAGGCTCGCTTCTTGAAGTGACCTCTGCCCCAACAGTGACATTTTTCACGGAATCCAAAGCAAGCTCCGACGGCGTGAAAGAAAGAGACATCTCAGGCACATCATCGAGAGTCGGATTCTGCAAGTTCATGCCTTTCTTTGGCTTAAGGTAGAGCGTTCCAAGCTCCAGAACCTCGACCGCCTTCCCCGACTCCAAAAGACTCAGAACCGCATTCCTGTAAAGCCCCGCCACATAAAGAAGAGTCTCCCTGTCAAAGACCTTGTTGTTCTTGAGAATTTCCGTCGCGATGTTCCCGCTGAGAGCCGTATTGCGCTGCACTTTAGCGTAAGAAACCGTTTTGTCTGTCATTGAGCTGGCATGAAACATGACGTTCACTGTGTCCGTAAGATTGTTGTTTTTATCGTTCATAAAAACTCCTTGTGTGTGATGATTCCGAAACCAAAGTCCCGGATTTTTCAAGGCCAACGACCTTGTGAAATAAAGATAGCAGGAAAAAAGCCGCGGAAAATGATTATATTTCTAATCAGAAATTTGATATGAAATATAATCATCAGCTCTTTCCCTTAGTTCTGAATATACAGCAACGAGAGAAGAAAAAATCTAGTAGTTTAGTTAGGTCAAAATGACACACTTTTCAAAGAGGGACCTTAACAGCAAGCTAGGAGAGGGTGCTTAACATAGCTGGGAGAGCGGGAAAGCGAAGCTAGGAGGGGAAAGAAATTGGTTTGTGTTTGGAAAACTGTAAAAGAAAAATATACAAACATTAATAAATAGTGATATAATTATAGAATAATTTTTCTTAAGGACTTACTAATGGGCTACGATACTCCTGAATATTTTAAATACAAAGAATGGATTAGAAATCAACGACAAGATGGTATTCCTTACGACGATATAAAGAATAAACCGAAAGGAAAAGCTGTAAATGAATTTTTAGAAGTACAAAAAGCATTTAATGATTGGAATATTACGGAAGATGACTGGTATGCTCTTGTAGATTTAGAAGAAGAAGCTGAAAAAAAGAATATTGAAGATTCTATAAAACCTGCGAAAGCGATACTTACAAGTGATACGGAAGACAATTCACTAACTATTCCAAAAGATCCAAAATCATCTTGGCAATTATATAAAAAATGTTTGTTGGAAAAAGGTTTTAAGAAAGATTCAGTTGATAATATTGAATCTACGTCAATCAAAATCCTACATAGGTTAAATAATAATACTGTTGATAAAGATGCTGTCAAAGGTCTTGTAATAGGAAATGTTCAATCTGGAAAAACAGCAAATATGGCAGCTTTAATCGCAATGGCGGCTGATTGGGGCTGGAATATGTTTATAGTTTTGTCTGGTACAATTGAAAACTTACGTAAACAAACCCAGGAAAGATTGTTTACCGAACTTAATAATCCTGGCAATTTATGTTGGATAAGTTTTGATCATTTACAAAAGAATTCTCCAAGAGGACAAAAACTATCTGATTTACACCTAGGTAACGATTCTTCTCAAAGATATATTAATGTTTGTTTGAAAAATTCTGCCAGATTAAAGAAATTAATACAATGGCTTCAGTCTGATAATAGTAATCAACAGAAATTAAGAATACTTTTAATTGATGATGAGGCCGATCAGGCTGGTATCAATTCTGCAGGAATCAATGCTGCTGAAAGAAGTAGAATAAATAGATTTATCTGTTCCTTAGTGAATGGTAATGATGAAAATCATAATAAAGCACCATATCAATATCAATCAATGAATTACATTGGTTATACAGCCACTCCTTATGCAAATTTTCTGAATGAAGCAGAAAGAGAATCTTTATATCCAAAAGATTTTATTACAACTCTACAAGTTTCAAATGAGTATTTTGGACCTCAACAAATTTTTGGTCTTGAAGGAAAAGATATGGAAGGATTAAGTATTGTCAGAACAGTAGATACTAATCCTGAGAATCAAAATAATGATATTGTTCAATTAACTAACTTGCATGATGGGAAAACAACTTCTCTTCCAGGTTCCTTAAAAGATTCTTTGTGCTGGTTTTTGTGTAGTGCGGCTTGTTATAGAATTTGGAATATTAAAAAACCAGTAAGCATGCTTGTTCATACAAGTCAAAAAACAGAACATCATAAAAATGTATCAGAAGCAATAAAAGCATGGTTAGATGAAACTTCACAAGACGAGATTTTAAAGTATTGTAAAAAAATCTGGGAAGTAGAAACCAGAAAATTTGATAAAACGATTTTTAGATCAGAATATAAACAATATGGAAGAACAGATTCTGAAATTCATGATTATCCAGACTTCTATAATGTACAGAATGAAATAAAAAGTATGCTTTCCACTGGTATTTCATATATAAAATTAGATGACGAATCGCAGGAATTAACCTATACAAAAGGAATACACTTATGTGTTGATAACTGTAAGAATAATAGAATTACTGAGGATGGATTTCATGTAAGGTTAGCTTATCCAGAAGAGAATGACCAAACAAAGACAAAACTTGATTATGCTACTGTTTTTATTGTAGTTGGAGGAGCAACTTTATCTAGAGGATTAACACTACAAGGATTAACAACAACATATTTTCTTAGATCATCTAACCAGGCAGATACTCTTATGCAAATGGGGCGTTGGTTTGGATATAGAAAAAATTATGAATTATTACAACGTTTATGGATTACTCCGAGAACAGAAGACCAATTTGAATTCTTATCAACTTTAGATTACGAACTACGCGAAGAAATCTCAAATATGGAAAATATGGGATTAAGTCCTAGCCATTATGGACCTCGGGTTAAAAATACCCCTGATTGTAGTTTCATTAGAATTACTGCAAAAAATAAAATGAAAGCCGCACAAGAAACAGATTGGGACTTTTCTGGATCAACAAATCAGACTTTCTTATTTGATAATGATGCAGAGATTCTTAAGCATAATATTTCTTGTGTTAATGAGTTCGTAGAATCTTTAGGGACACCTTCAATAACTCCTTTTAATCAAAAAGAATGTAATAAACATGCTAAATCAACATATGTATGGAAAAATATTCAACTAAATAAAATTA
>NZ_CAMHSK010000021.1 GCF_946187725.1 uncultured Treponema sp. | reverse complement strand
TTTACTCAGACAGAATTTTAAAAATATAAAGTTGTTAGGAACTGAAAGTTTTGGTGCGTATTCTTATGGTGGCGTCCTTCCGGCAATTCTTCCGAATTCTGGGATAATAATAAATATCCCACAGTTTCAGACATTGCCGGGAGTTTTGCAGAAAGATAATTTAGACCCGGATGATGGAATTCAACCGGATTTTCAAACAGAAAGTATAGGAGCGTTGCTGCTTGCTTTGGCTGAAGATGGAATTTCGGAAGAAATTATAGAGATGATAAGCGGGAACATGAAACAAACGCTAATCAATCTGCCCAATGCTCTTGCAGTTGCCGTAGTGGCAGTTAATTAAGAAACTTTAATTAAGTGAGAATGTTCCTTATGTGACATTCTCAGTTTTTAGGACTACATATGAACTCTCTTATGACTAAAATTTTTATGCTTTTTTCAGGAATATCATTTTCGTTAACTTGTTCAGAAAACTTGTCAGAATTGGATTGTGATTACCTATATGCTGGGAATGTACCGAACTTTATTCCTAGCGAAACAGGTGACAATTCCTTTGAGAGCGTTTATAATGTTGTAATTGTAAATAGAAACGACTAGGAGGTGTCATTATGACAAATAACGAAGTGCTTGATGCTCTCAAAAAAATCAAGACCTATTGCGCGGCTGATTTGCTTGACAAACTAAACTACGCGATTGCAATCATCGAAAAACTGGAGTCTGACGGTGTAAAAAATCCGCTGAAAACTGATTTTAAATCTCTTTCAAACGGAGGAGTGTAAAAAATGGCAGGAACATTCTGGTCTCTCGTACCTCCGATTGTCGCAATCGCTCTGGCACTCATCACAAAAGAAGTTTATTCTTCACTCTTTATCGGAATTTTAATTGGCGGAGCCTTTTTCGCCATTGATGCTTCAAGCGGTTTCACTGGCTTTTTCACGCATGTCTTTAACGACGGCATGATTAAGCAGCTTTCTGACTCATGGAATGTTGGAATCCTGGTTTTCCTTGTCGTGCTTGGAACAATGGTCGCACTCATGAACAAGGCCGGCGGTTCTTCTGCTTTCGGTGAATGGGCAAAAAAGCACATCAAGACAAAAAAAGGTGCTCAGCTGGCAACAATCTGTCTCGGCATCCTCATCTTTATCGATGACTATTTCAACTGTCTTACGGTCGGTTCGGTCATGCGCCCGATTACTAAAAAATATAAGGTTTCCCGCGAAAAACTCGCTTATCTTATTGATGCGACAGCGGCTCCAATCTGTATCATCGCACCGATTTCTTCATGGGCTGCGGCAGTTGCAGGCTTTGTAAGCGAAGGCGAAAACGGTCTTGCTCTTTTCTGCAAGGCAATTCCTTTCAACTTCTACGCATTCTTCACAATCGGAATGATGTTCCTTATGGTCTTCATGAATTTTGAATTCGGACCGATGGCAAAATTTGAATACAGCCGAAATGATGCCCTTGGCGAAGATGATGAAGCTCACTCTTCAAATGGCAAAGTGTTTGACCTTGTTTTCCCGATTTTGAGCCTCATCGTTCTTTGTACAATCGGCATGATTTATACAGGCGGATTCTTTGCAAGCGGCGAAGATCACAAAAATTTCGTTGATGCTTTTGCTGCAAGTGACGCTTCTGTCGGTCTCGTGCTTGGTTCGTTCGCGGCTCTTGTCCTTACGATTTGTGTTTTCCTTGTCCGCAGAGTGCTTTCTTTCAAAGAGTGCATGGCCTGTGTTCCAGACGGATTTAAGGCTATGGTTCCTGCAATTTTGATTCTGACTTTGGCATGGACTCTCAAGGCAATGACAGATTCTTTGAGCGCTTCAAAATATGTCGCAGGCCTTGTTGAAGGAAGTGCCCAGGGATTAAAGAATTTCTTGCCAGCCATCATCTTTGTGATTGCGGCTTTCCTTGCATTTGCAACCGGAACTTCATGGGGCACATTCGGTATCCTCATTCCAATCTGCATTGCAGTATTCAGCGTGGGCGATCCTCTCCGAATCATCTCAATTTCTGCATGTATGGCAGGTGCTGTCTGTGGCGACCATTGTTCACCGATTTCCGACACCACGATTATGGCAAGTGCGGGCGCACAATGTGAGCATGTAAACCATGTTTCAACACAGCTTCCTTATGCACTTTCTGTCGCACTTGTGTCTTTCCTCACATACATCGTTGCAGGATTTACTCAGAGCCTCGGTGTCGTTGCCAGCGGAATCATCTCATGGAGCGTCGGTATTGTTCTTCTCGTCGGAGAAGTTATCGTATTAAAGAAAAAAATCGCAAAATAACGGAATTTAAAAGGAGCATTTATGGACACAGAAAAAATCATTGCTAATCTTAAAAAACGCGGTTTCGAAGCAGTTTTCGCTCAAACAAAGGCTGAAGCTGTTGAAGCGGCTCTTGCTTTCATGCCTAAAGGCTCTTCTGTTTCCTGGGGCGGCTCGGTTTCAGTCGAAGAATCTGGCCTGCTTGCACGCGTAAAAAACGGTGATTACAAGCTGATTGACCGTGATTCTGCGAAGTCTCCCGAAGAAAAGGCTGAACTTATGCGAAAGGCCTTTTTTGCAGACTTTTTCCTCACGAGTTTCAATGCTGTGAGCGAGGACGGAGTTCTTTTCAACATCGACGGAAACGGCAACCGCGTAGCTGCAATCACCTTTGGTCCCAAAGAAGTCATCGCTCTTGTCGGAATCAACAAAATCGTTCCGACCGAAGCTGATTTGGAAAACCGTGCGCTCAAAGTTGCGGCTCCAAAAAACGCTCAGCGACTAAAACTTACCAACGAGCACGACATTTGCGCGACTTTCGTTAAAACAAGAATCAGCCGAACAAAAGGCCGAATCAAAATCATCCTGGTCGGTGAAGAACTGGGCTATTAAATCCCAAATTAGAGGTGGCAGTCGGGCGGTACCGCTGCTACTTCGCTTCGCTCCGTAACGCAGCGGTCGGGCTTTTCGCGAGCACTTTCGTTGTCGTGCTCGTTTGGGTTCCGCTACCGCTTCATTCATGGGGCACTAGCCCCATGAACGGCTTTGCCGCTCCTACAATCCCTACCGCTTTTTCTTATGAAATCATTCTTTCTAAAATCCGAAAAATCAACTTCTCTCAATGAATTGCTTCGTTCCGAGCTTCCCCGTCTGCTTGGTGAATCAGTGTCAAATTCAAAAATTCGCCGTCTCATTGTGGCCGGCAGTGTCAGTGTAAACGGGCGGCAGATTCGTGTTCCTGCTTTCAATTTGCGGGCGGGAAGTGCGGTTTCTGTTCAGATTGATGAAGAAAAACTTTTTTTTGAAAAACAGCCGGATGACATCGCTTTTGAACTGACCGAAAAGGATGTTCTTTTTGAGGATGAAAGCATAATCGTTGTAAATAAGCCCACTCATTTCCCAAGTGAAGCCGGCATGGTCGAAAGCCGTGACAACCTTCATGCGGCTGTAGTGAGGTTTTTGTTCGAAAAACAGAAAATCGAAAAGCCAAATGCAAAAAATCCGCCTTATGCAGGAATCATGCATCGTCTTGACCGTGATACAAGCGGAGTCATTCTCTTTACAAAATCACGGAGCGTGAACGCCGCTTGTCATGATATGTTTGAGAATCACACGGCAAGAAAAGTGTACAACGCAATTGTCTGTATAAAATCTTCTGAAATTAAGAACTTCCCTGTCGGTAAAGAGTTTTCGGTTGAATTTCCGATGGGAAGGGTGAGTCCAAAGGGGCAGGCTGCTAAATGGGGAAAGATGAGTGAAAAAAACGGCGGTCTTCCTTCAAAAACGGACTTCAAGGTCTTAAAGGAACTGACCACAGATGATTTGTCGAAAATCGCTGTTGGAAGTGCAATGCTCAGGGCTGGGGATAATCGTTTTCTTCTATTAGAATGTCGCCCGCTCACAGGCCGGACACATCAGATTCGTGTGCATCTTTCTTCGCTCGGAATTCCGATTTTGGGCGATGAGCTTTACGGCGGTCATCCTCATGAAAGAATCATGCTTCATGCTCGTTCGCTCACTTTTCCGCACCCGGTCTCAGGCGAGATTATGTGTGTGGAAAAGGAAAGCGGCTGGGCATAAAACATAGATGTTAGAAAACTTCACCTTTACGAACACCTTCCGTTAAAAATCATTTTACTTTGAATCCATTTATCATCTGAACGACATTTTGTGTAGCGTCCTGTGAAATTTCGCTCGCATCCGCTGCTTCCTGCGCGGCACTCTTCATGTCCTGAATGATATTTGTAATCTGCTCTGAATCTTGGCGCGTGCGTTCTGAAATTGATTTAAGCTCTGAGATTCCGGCGAATACAGATTTGCTTGCATCCTTCATGTTGTCGGAAGCATTGCTGATTTGCTTTCGTGACTGGTCAAGAGACTGCATCGTCTGCAGGATATTCTGAACGCCCGCAGTTTCTTCTGACATTCCGCCCTTGATTTCTCGCATCATCGAGTCCATTCTTGCAATTTTCGTTCCGACCCGCTCAAAGGATTCGGATGACTGTTTTGATGACTGAACGATTCCTTGAATTGCTTCGGAAATGCCGTCAAGAAGATTCTTGATTTCCATTGATTGCGTGGCACTCGTTTCTGCCAGTGCCCGGATTTCATCTGCAACAACCGAAAATCCTTTTCCAACATCACCGGCATGAGCAGCTTCGATTGCGGCATTCATGGCAAGCAGGTTTGTCTGCTCTGCGATTGCGGCGATTGCCTGGTTTGCTTCGTTCAAATTCTCGGACTGCTTTGAGATTTCATCGATTTGACTTGAAACTTCTTCCTGTAATTTGCTGCCTTTATGTGCTTCATGGGTCAGAACTTCATATTCTTCGGTGATTGTGTCCACATTTTTGCTGACTGAGCGTATATTTAGTGAGATTTCCTCGATTGCACTGGAACTTTCGGAAATCGCTCCGGCCTGTTCACTGATTCTATCGTCAAGATTTGAAATTTCCTGCTCGACCGAATTGATTCCTCCGGCAATGACTTCGATTTTGTTTGCCTGTGATGAAATTTCTGAATCAATTTCGTGAACCCTGGTAACAGCCCCTGAAATCTGCTGTAGAGAGCCCTGCATTCTTTCGGTCAGTCTGCTTCCGGTTTCGTTGAGAACATTGGTTTCTTCCTGAAGTGTTCCCACGAGATTACCGATGCTTTGAATCACCTTGTTGCAGTTAATTGCCAAATCCGTAAGCTCATTTTCTCCTTTTTCGGGAATCCGGTGCGTCAAATCGGCCGTACCGTCTGAAATCTGCTTCATTTCATTTGAAATCATTTTCATTGAACCGAAAATTGCGCTTGAGAACAGGTAGAGGATTACCCCGCTGAGAATCAAAAGAATTGCTCCGATTACGGCGATTGTGGCGACTCTGAGCTTGATTGTGTTTATGATGAATGAGATTTCAAAGTCGCATCCCACGAAGCCTACGATTGAACCGCGTGAGTTTTTGATTGCCTTGTATGTTGAGATTGTCCAGCCCCAGCCTTCCTGATAGACCATGCCGGAAGTCGTTAGTTTGCCTGTTTTCATGGTGTCAAAAGGTGCCTGACTCCATGAATCAATGTCTTCTTCTGTGCCCATCGGTGAAAAGTTTTCTGTATCAGTGGGATCACAGCTTCCATCTATTATATAGCGGTAAGTTGTGCCAGAAACAGGAGCCATCGTAAAAAGATAAGAGCATCCTGCTGTCTGTGCGACATCAAGCATCCAGAGGCGGGTTTCTTCTGCCCATTCGTCTGTTGAATCAAGACTCTGTGTAAGTTTTTCGAATTTATCGCCGTCGATATAATTCCAGACTTTTTCGACGACCGGCTTTCCCTGCATGGCTGCAAATTCTTCTGCGGTGTGGATTATACTGAGTGTAGCAATGGAAGTTACGATGATAAGCGAAATCAGGATGAAAGTGACGGAACCTGCGATAAATTTAAATTTCAGGGATTTAAACATTAGCTATTCCTCCAATATTTTCATTATAAATCTGCCCGTGGATTTTTTAAAGAAATAATTGTTCATTAATAACTGCTAATTGCTCATTACTAATTGCTAATTTTAAAATGTATTGATTATTCTTTTCAAAAAAGATATATTGTTATTTCACAATTCTATAATTGGAGGAATATTGTGGTCAAAATCAGACTCAAGAGACTCGGTGCAAAAAAACGACCTTGCTACCGAATCGTTGTTCAGGATTCACGCGTACCGCGCGATGGCGTTACCATTGAAGAAATCGGAACTTACCAGCCAGTCACACAGACAGAAGGCAACCAGGTTACCGTAGACATGGAGCGTGCAAAGTATTGGATTGGAGTTGGTGCACAGCCGACAGAAACAGTCAAGAGAATTCTTAGCAAAAACGGCCTTAACAAATAGTTTAACGGGAGTAACGGGGAATGGAAAAAGACCTGATTGAATACATTGCAAAATCATTGGTCGATGATCCCAGTGCAGTCTCGGTAAATGAAACCGAAGGTGAACGCGGTCCGATTCTCGAACTTCGTGTAGCCCAGGGTGACATTGGTAAGGTAATCGGCAAATATGGTCGAATTGCTAAAGCATTGCGCACAGTATTGAGTGCATCAGCCAGTAGAGATGGCAAGCATTACAGCCTGGACATACTGGACTAATTGAACTGTGGAACAATCTAATCAGAACGACAACTTTATTGTTGGTTTTGTCCGGGGTTCGCATGGAATTTCGGGTAAATTTAAAGTAGAAAGCACTTCCGGTGAATATGAGCATTTCGCTCAAATGGAAGAAGTTGCTTTGAGAAACGGCAGGACCGGGGAGCAAAAGTCCTTTTCGGTCGAATACGCGGAAGTCGGCGGTCGTGACTTGTACATGAAACTGGCAGGAATTGATTCCCCTGAAGCCGTACAAAAGTACAACAAATGGGAAATTGTCGTGCCGAGAGACAAAGCTTGTCCTTTGCGTAAGAACGAGTGGTATGTCGAAGACTTAAAAAAATGTGCTCTTGTTTACAAGGGTAAAGACGGATTGGCAGATAATTCTGCACCCATAAAGGTGGGTACAATCACAGACGTAACGGAAGGCGGTTCTGGGAACCTGTTAGAAGTTCTCCTGACCGAGGATTGTGATTGTCTTAGTAACGATGTCAAATTCGATTCAAATGGCAAGATTCGGACGGTCTATGTGCCGCTCAAGGATCAGTTCATTGGAAAGGTTGATGTTAAAAACAAGATGATCCAGTTGATGCACCTCTGGATTCTGGAGTAATTCCATGAAATTTACTGTGCTGACCTTATTTCCTGAGATTCCGCGCGCTTTTTTTGAAGCCTCAATCATGGCGAAAGCGGTTGAAAAGGGAATTATTGCCTACGATTTAGTGAATATCAGGGATTTTGCCTTTGATAAACACAAAACTTGTGATGACAAGCCGTACGGGGGCGGAGCGGGGCAGCTTTTAATGGCGGAACCACTCGGCAGGGCGCTTGACAGCGTAAAGGCCTACAAAAAGCATGTGATTTATGTCACACCTTCAGGAAAGCCATTCACTCAAAAAAAAGCGCTTGAACTTAGTCAGAAAGATGAAATTGTCCTTGTCTGTGGAAGATACGAAGGTATTGACCAGCGGATTATCGACTTGTATGTGGACGACGAAATCTCTATCGGGGATTATGTTATGTCCAGCGGGGAACTTGCCGCAACGGTCATTGTTGATTCAGTGTATCGTCTTGTGGAAAATGTTATTACCCCGGAAAGTTTGGACGAAGAAAGTTATTCTGACGGACTTTTGGAATATCCTCAGTATACGCACCCGGCTGTATACAAGGACTTGGCAGTGCCGGAGGTTCTTACTTCGGGCAACCATGAACTTATTCGGAAGTGGCGGCTGAAAAAGCGGCTCCAAAAAACACTTGCAAACAGGCCGGATTTAATCGCCTCTGCAAGGATTCAGGGCTTGCTCACTACAGAAGCTGAAAAAATGATTGAGGAAATCGCGGAGCAATCTTCATTAAAGAATGTCCGCAGAAAAAGGAGAAAATAACAATGGATCTTATCAGAACTATTGAAGCACAGCAGGAAGACGAAACTTCTCTCAACTTCAGAGTTGGCGACACAGTAAAAGTTCACTTTGAGATTATCGAGGGCAAAACAAAACGAATTCAGATTTTTGAAGGCCTCGTAATTGCAATCAAGAACTCTGGCGTACGCAAAACATTCACTGTCCGCAAGATTTCTTACGGCGTTGGTGTTGAGCGAATCTTCCCGGTTTACAGCCCACGCGTTGTAAATGTAGAAGTTGTTCGCCCAGGTAAAGTTCGCCACTCTAAGCTCTACTATATCCGCGACAAAGTTGGTAAGGCTGCAAAAGTTAAGGAACTCATCGGTCAGCCGGCAGTTGAGTACCTCAAGTGGTCACGCGACCTTTCTAAAGCTGCTGCAGAGAAAGAAGCTGCTCTCAAAGCTGAAGTAAAAGCTGAGGAAGCTGCAGAACACGCAGTAGCAAAAAAATAATTAGTATTTTCTAATGACTAATTAAACCACAGATTATGCAGATGTCACAGATTGAAATAAAAAGTCTGTGTAATCTGTGACATCTGTGGTTATTTTTTTATGTCTATGACAACTGCAATCCGCATTGTACAGGATAATCTTTCTCAAAATCTTCAAAACGCTTCTGTTTTACGGAGCGGAACTACTGTCAAAGGAAGAGTTCTTGCTGCTAATGGAAACGGCTCTTACACGGTCTCCCTTGCTGGAAAAATGATTGAGGTCAAATCTGAGGCAAAACTGACCGTCGGGCAGGTTTTTCAGGCGAAAGTAAAAATAACCGGAAATCAGCTTGCTCTTTCACTTGTACAGGAATCAAAAAATACTGACAAATTGGTTCAGAAACTTACTGCAACCAATCAAAATCTTTCTCCAGAAGTTCAGAATCTTCTTTCTTCGCTTGGATTTGAGCCGAATGCGGAATCTTTTAAAATCCTTCAATTCATGCAGCAAATCGGAATTAAAATTGATGCTGAGGCGGCCAAAAAGGCTTTGACTCAGGCGAAAAAAGACGGTTTTGTAAACGAGGAAGAGGCGCAGGTTTCATTTCTTCTTGATGAAAAGGGGCTGCCTTCTGATGAGGAAAAAGTGAATGCGGTTCTCGGCCGAAATCAGGATAATCAGGGGCAGGAAAAAAGGCGAAAAGGCGGTTCTGGAAGTGCAGCTGCAGAGCGTGAAGATTTTTCTGTTAAGGGCGGGGCAAAAGCTTCTCAAGCTGACCGCGTTTCAAAGGGGCTTGTAAAAGATTATTTTGATTCAGTTGATTTTGCAGCTGAAACGCATGATTCGGGCATTCTTACGGCTTTCAATTCAATTCTTTCTGGCGGCAAAAAAAGTTCTCCGCTTCGGCATTGGCTGTTTCTTCCTTTTGAGTGGGATTTTAAAAATTATTCAGGGAATATCAGGTTCCTTTTCGATTCTGAACTAAAAAATCTTGAAAAAACGATAATTAATTTGAAAAATCGCGAAAAAAGCAATATATTTGTGTTATACTATAAGAACTCAGAAATTGAGAAAGTAAGATTTGCTTCTGATTCGCCTTCTTTTAACGGCAAGCATTCAGTTCTTACAGCTATGCTTTCAAAGAATGCCGGCAAAATTCATGTCGAGCAGTGCGATTTTAACTTGCTTTGCGGCTTTTGCTCAGATGATGAAAGTTTTGCCTGCGTGAGGGGGAGTGCGTGATGGACTGTGACGAAAAGATTTTTTCTGCTGTTGCACTTCGCTACCCGGAGTGGGCCGAAGCTCCTTACATTTCTGCAAAGGCAAAAGGTTCCGTCGCTCAGCGTCTTGTTGAAATTGCCAAGCAGAATGATGTTCCGGTCGTTGAAGATGCTCAGATGGCGAATGTGCTTTCAATTCAAAATGTAGGCTCTTTTATTCCTGAGTCCACATATTCGGCAATTGCTGCCATTTTTGCCTTTGTCGTTAAAATAGAAGAAAACAATAAAGATAGGGGGATTTTAGATGCCTGACAAAAAATTCAATAAAATCGACTGCAAGGAAATTAAGGTTGGAATGCGCTTCTCAGCCCCTGTTTTTTTTGATGATGGAGAAAACATGTTCCTTGGCGAAGAAAAATCTGTCAAAAATTATCATATTGATGCAATTCAGCGCTGGGGCATCAAATATCTTCTTACATACGGGCATCTTGTGAGTGACAGAAATTATCCGAATCCTGAGACAATCTATCTTCTGGAGGATTTGGAAGGAATTGATGATAACGAGGAGTGAAAAATCAACTCGTTCCGTTGGAATCAGTGGCGAAGATAAGGCCTGTTCCTATCTTTTGGAAAATTCTTACCGCATAATTGAACGCAACTGGCGGACAAGGTACGGTGAAATTGATATAATTGCAGAAAAAGACGATGTTCTGATTTTTGTGGAAGTTAAGACTTTGCCGAGTGGAAATGCAGAGACTCTTTCACATGAGCTAGATTTCAGAAAACAGAAGAAAATTGTCAAAACGGCTAATTTTTTTCTGCTAAAACATCGAGAATATAATAACAGCAGAATCAGATTTGATGTTTTAGTAATAGATATGCCGAATCTGCCAAGCGTTTATCATATTCAAGATGCTTTTTCGGAGTTTGTATGACTTCTTCTAAATCAGCGACAATAAACGGAACATTTTCGCCACGCGTAATGGAACTGCGCAAAAAAATTCACGATGCTGAATATGTTGATTTTGCAGTTCAGCGGATTGCTCAGGTATTGAGCCGTAAAATCGTTGAAGACAGCGAGCAACAATTAATGAGGAGAAGGCATGAGCCGAAGTGACAGAAGACGCGGTGGAAGAAACCAAAGCTGGTCAAACCGCGAGAACAACGAGAAGAACAGCAGAAGTGAACCCAAAAAGCAGGAAGTTAAATCCGAGCGAAAGCACGAAAGCCGCGGCAGTGCATCTTATGAACGCAGACAGGAAAGACGAAGATATGCGGCTTCTTCTGTAAATCAAAAAGAAATCGAAGAAAATCAGAATGCAATCCGTGCTTTTAAAGAAAAGGTCATTTCCTGCGAGATTTGTGGCGAGCCAATCAATGATATTGCGAACGCTTTTCCAAATAAAGAGAGCGGAAATCCGGTTCATTTCGACTGTGTTCTTGCAAAAATCACGGAGAGCGAAAAAATTTCTTCAACTGAAAAAATCGCATATATCGGTCAAGGCAAATTCGCCGTTTTATATTTCGCAAATCCGCATGATCAGAAACATTTTTCTATCCGAAGAACAATTGAGTGGGAATCAAGAGAAAACACTCGCGGTGAATGGCGTGATGAAATGGCAGGACTTTACAGCCAGGTTAAATAAGTTTTATTAAGTCAGTTAATGCAAAAAAAAGAGGTTTCAGGCGAAACCTCTTTTTTTTGCCAGGAACCGGAATCGAACCGGCACGACGGTATTAGCTGTCGAGGGATTTTAAGTCCCTTGTGTCTACCTATTCCACCATCCTGGCATCGTTGTAAACAACACAAATATTATATCACAAGAATCTGCATATTTTCAAGGCTGCATTTCAATTTTCTTGTAAATTCGCTAGAATATCCTTATGTTCAGTGATACACATTTTCATTTTCATCATTTAATTGACCGTGGGCTGGACGGCGCGGAGATTCTTTCGCAGCTGGTTGGAAGAAACATGTTTTTCGGTCTTGATATTGGAACCCGTTGTGATGACTTGCTCCGGCGGCATGTGCAGATTCAGGAAACTGTCGCAAAACTGCCCGAAAATGAGCGTCAGGCCGCTGACGAAATGATTTATTATTCTGCTGGAATTTGGCCTGATGTCGATGAAATCAAAAATCGTGAAGAGGCCATGAAAAAGCTCGAAGATACAATCGAAGCTTTTATGGATAAGAGTCATCTTGTTGCAATCGGTGAATGCGGGCTTGACCATCACTGGAACCCAAGCGGCGAAGATGGTCGTGATGAGGCGGATTTTGACAGGGGCGTGTATGAAGGTGAACGGGAACTTTTCCAGATGCAGATTGATTTGGCACGAAAGATGAATCTTCCGGTAATCGTTCACAGCAGAGATGCTTTTGAGGATACGCTTGACTGCATTAAGAACATGGGCTATCACAACGGAATCATACACTGTTATTCTTACGGAAAAGCTGAAGCGAAAGCCTTCCTTGATTTGGGCTGGCATATTGCCTTTGGCGGGGCTGTGACTTATACAAAAAAAGCAGGTCTTGAAGAAATGAATGAGCTTCTTCGTTATGTTCCTGATGACCGTCTCCTTATGGAAACAGACGCGCCGTATCTTGCACCAGTTCCGCTTCGCGGGCAGACAAATACGCCTGTTTTTATCGAGCATTCGTACAATTATGTTGCCCATGCGCGGGGAATGCTTGCAAGCCAGTTGAGCGTGCTTGTTGACAGGAATATAAGGACTCTGTTCGGGCTTTAAGAAAGTGGGGATTTTAAGGGGTAGGGAGCTACCCCTTAGGCGAAGGGGGTGGGGCACAACGCCGTGTGCCCCAGGGGGAAGACTTTCCCCCTTATTGCTTATTTTTCGTTACAGTGGCAAGAAGAGTCCATTGCGCAGCTTGAACAGCCGCATCCGCATGACGATTTGCCTTTCTTTTTGTTTCTTACCATGTTTACGATGATGACGGCAACGATTGCTGTCAGAATAAGTGCAACTATTATGTTTCCCATCTTATTTTCCTACTGATACCGTGAGCTTATCTGCTTCAGTATACTTTTTAATGAAGAGCATGTAAATGATTCCGAGAAGTGCAATGACTGCGAATGCAAAACCGACAATATTTACATTTCCGGCGAATAGATTTCCAAACTGATTAATCATGAATGAAATGATGTATGCGAAAGCGCACTGATAACCGATTGCAAACCAGAACCACTTTGTATTGTTCATTTCGCGTTTGATTGCACCGATTGCCGCAAAACATGGCGCACAGAGCAGGTTGAACACGAGGAATGAGAAGCCTGCGACGCTTGTGAAAGCCTGTGAAAGTGCCTGATATGCCGTGACATCTCCGCTTCCGTAGAGGATTCCCATTGTGCCAACGATATTTTCTTTTGCGACAAGACCTGTGATTGATGCAACGGCTGCCTGCCAGTTACCCCATCCGAGAGGTGCGAAAATCCATGCAATGAGTGAGCCGAGTCGGGCAAGGATTGATGAATCAAGCTGCTCTTCAGAAAGCATTCCAAAGCCTTCTTCTGTCCAGCCGAAGAAACTTGTGAACCAGACGATGATTGTTGAAAGAAGGATGATTGTTCCTGCTTT
Organism: uncultured Treponema sp.; assembly: GCF_946187725.1. Classification (GTDB taxonomy): domain Bacteria; phylum Spirochaetota; class Spirochaetia; order Treponematales; family Treponemataceae; genus Treponema_D. The sequence continues at coordinate 30,695 of NZ_CAMHSK010000021.1, read as the reverse complement.
TTTGATGAATGACCAGCCGCGTTCCCACATTGAGCGCAGTACATTTGTGCAAGTCGGCATGTGGTATGAAGGAAGTTCCATTACGAAAGGCGCCGGATTTCCAGAGAACATCTTTGTCTTTTTAAGCATGATTCCTGAAATGATGATTGCAGCCATTCCGATGAAGTAAGCCGAAGTTGCGACCCATGCAGAGCCACCGAAAATCGCTCCTGCAATCATTGAAATGAACGGAACTTTTGCACCACATGGAATGAAAGTCGTGGTCATGATTGTCATGCGGCGGTCGCGTTCGTTTTCGATTGTGCGGCTTGCCATGATTCCAGGAACGCCACAACCAACTCCGACGAGCATTGGGATGAATGATTTGCCTGAAAGTCCGAATTTGCGGAAAATTCGGTCAAGGACGAAGGCGATTCGTGCCATGTAACCACAGGCTTCAAGGAATGCGAGCATGAGGAAGAGGACGAGCATCTGTGGAACAAAGCCAAGAACTGCACCACAGCCTGCGACAATTCCGTCGAGGATAAGGCCTGAAAGCCATTCTGAAGTTTCGGCTTTTTCAAGCACGCTTCCGATAAGGGCTGGAATGCCAGGAACCCAGATTCCGTAGTCTGCCGGGTCTGGACCTTCTTCACCGTATTTTTCGGCCATTGCCTTTGCTTCTTCTGCAACTTCTTCTGTGATTTCGATTGGTTCTGAAGTTTCAAGTGTTTCATCGTCAACGACTACATAAGTATTTTCGCCGTTTTCAAGGGCTTCAAGAATTGCCGGTGTGTCACCGTATTCTTCTGCTGCTTCTTCGTAAGCGCTAGTTCCGATTCCGAGCAGGTGATAGCCGTCACCAAAAAGACCGTCGTTTGCCCAGTCTGTTGCAGGTGCTCCAACTCCGATCATTGCAATCCAATAGACTGCGAACATAATTACTGCAAAAATCGGCAGACCGAGCCAGCGGTTTGTTACAATCCGGTCGATTTTGTCTGATTGAGAGAGAGCTCCCGCATCCCGCTTCTTGTAGCTTGATTTTAAGATTCCTGCGATATAAATGTATCGCTCGTTCGTGATAATGCTTTCTGCATCATCATCAAGTTCTTTTTCTGCGGCCTTGATGTCGGTTTCGATGTGTTCAAGAGTGTTTTTTTCGATTTTGAGTGATTCAAGCACTTTATCATCGCGTTCAAAAATCTTGATTGCGTACCATCGCTGTTGCTCTTCCGGCAATGCGTGAACAACGGCTTCTTCGATGTGTGCGATTGCATGTTCAACCGGGCCAGAGAATGAGTGCTGAGGAACGGTTTTTGTTTCTGTTGCGGCCTTGATTGCTGCTTCTGCCGCTTCCATTACATTTGTTCCTTTGAGTGCTGAAATTTCAACGATTTGACATCCTAGATGTCGTGAAAGTTCAGGAACATCGATTTTGTCACCGGCTTTTTTTACGAGGTCCATCATGTTGAGTGCCACAACGACAGGAATTCCAAGTTCTACGAGCTGAGTCGTGAGATAAAGATTTCGTTCAAGATTTGTCGCATCAACGATGTTCAAGATTACATCAGGTCGCTCGCCGACGAGATAATTTCTGGCAACGACTTCCTCAAGCGTGTACGGTGAAAGTGAGTAAATACCAGGCAAATCCGTTACGATTACGCCTTCATGCTTCTTGAGTTTTCCTTCTTTTTTTTCGACAGTGACTCCAGGCCAGTTTCCTACGAATTGATTTGAGCCTGTGAGGGCATTGAAAAGAGTGGTTTTTCCGGCATTCGGATTACCTGCAAGTGCTATTCTTAAATCCATTTTTTAACTCCTAATATGTTGGCTGTAATGTAGCAGCGAAGATTCAAACTGCTTTCGCGGCCATTATTCAATTTCAATCATTTCTGCATCTGCTTTGCGGAGAGAAAGTTCATAGTTTCGCACTGTAACTTCAATCGGGTCTCCGAGAGGAGCAACTTTACGCACATAAACTTCAACGCCTTTTGTTACTCCCATGTCCATAATACGACGCTTGACCGCACCTTCTCCATGGAGGCGGACAACTTTGACAGTCTGACCAACCTTTGCTTCACGCATTGTTTTCATATTTTCCTCCTACGCTGCATGTTTGCCGCGTATTTCTTTTATTTGACTAAATCATGATTTTTCGTGCCATGTCTTCGTTGATGGCAATGCGGGATTCTTTGACTTTTACGATGACATTTCCGCCGAGTGAATTGATGATTGTGACGGTTCCGCCGACATTGAAGCCGAGGTTTTCAAGATGCCGCTTGACTTCTTCGCTTCCGCCTATCTTTTTAATAATCTGTTCTTCACCTTTATTTGCAAATATTAGTGGAATCATAAGCTATCACTTGTTACCGTTTGGTAATTATTTTAGATTAATATAAGTTATTTAACAGTAACAGTCAATAGATTGGAGTAAAAAAAATCACCTCAATCAAACATGTTGACTGAGGTGAATCTCTTCACAAAATTTAGTATGTGTAATCGGAAGTTAGATCCTACAAATCAAGCAATTCTGTATATGCCTTGAGAGCGCCGTCTGCGTTTCCTGAAAGAACTGTCTTGGCAAGCTTTTTGCCGAGCTGTACGCCTTCCTGATCGAAGCTGTTGATGTTCCATACGAATCCCTGGAACATAACTTTGTTCTCGTAGTGAGCGAGAAGTGCGCCCAATGTCGAAGGTGTGAGCTGTTTTCCGTAGATGAGGCTTGACGGGCGCTCGCCTGCGAATGATTTGTTTGGATCTGCATCTGCTTTACCGCAAGCGAAAGCCATAATCTGTGCAGTGACATTTGCGCCGAGCTTTTTCTGGCTTGTTGAATCTTCGATTACAACATCATTTCCTGCCTGATTCTCTTTGAATGCGATGAACTGAAGCGGAATGATGTCTGTTCCCTGGTGAAGGAGCTGATAGAATGAGTGCTGGCCGTTTGTGCCTGGCTCACCGAAGATTACCGGACCTGTAACATAGTCGATTGCATCTCCGAAGCGGTTTACGCTCTTACCGTTTGATTCCATGTCGAGCTGCTGCAAGTGTGCAGGGAAGCGGCTCAAGCCCTGTGAATATGGAAGAACTGCTGTTGCAGGATATTCCTGAACATTGCGCTCGTAGATTCCGATGAGTGCGTCCAAAAGTGCAGGATTTTTGAGAATATCTTCGTTTGTAGCGAGTTTGTCTTCTTCGGCAGCACCTTTAAGGAAGTCATCGAATACTTTTGCACCGAATGCAAGTGAAAGAACTGCTCCACCGACTCCAGAAGTTGAAGAGTAGCGGCCGCCGATGTAGTCATCCATGTAGAATGCTTCGAGATAGTCCGGGTTGTGTGCCAATGGAGATGTCTCTGAAGTGACGGCAATCATGTGTTTAGAAGGTTCAAGACCTGCTTTTTTGAGAGCGTCTTTTACGAATGATTCGTTTGTGAGAGTCTCAAGGGTTGTTCCTGATTTTGAAACAAGAATGAAGATTGAGTGTGCAAGGTCTGTTGATTTAAGAACAGCTGTTGCATCGTCCGGGTCAACATTCGAGATGAATTTTGCTTCCATTTTGAATGTGCCTGCTGCTTTTGCCCAGTTTTCGAGAGCGAGGTACATAGCGCGTGGACCCAAGTCAGAGCCACCGATACCAATCTGAACGACAGTAGTGAATTTTTCGCCCTTTGCGTTTACGATTGCACCTGAATGAACTTTTTCTGCAAAGTCAGCGATTCGCTTCTGCTCATTGATGTAGAAGTCGCGCTTGTTAGCACCGTCAGCCATAACATTGTTTCCGAGCTGACCACGGCAGAGATGGTGCAAAACCATGCGTTTCTCACCAGTGTTGATTACTTCGCCGTTGTATGTAGCAGCGAATTTCTCTGTAAGCTGAGCCTCTTTTGCGAGTTCAGCGAGAACTGAAAGGATTTTTTCATCGACCTGTTTTGCAGCGTAGTTGTAAGTAAGACCTGCTCCCATCGGAACAGAATATTTTTTTACCCGTTCTGCAGCATTTGCAGAAGAAAGTTCGCTTTTAATGCTAACGGCACCTTTGAGCGACTGAAGTTTTTTGTAAGAAGAAAGTTTGTCAAGATTTTCCCATGTGATAGACATAACTATTTCACCTCATTAAAAATAAGATTCCATATTCTATCACAAACATGAATTTAAATGGAAGTGAAAAGAGAAAATTAGACAAAGATGAACGCGGATTTAACAATATCTATTATATGTGTGATTTTGCGTGTATCCGCGTCGAGTGAGCCTTAATTTACAGGGCAATCCGGGTGCGATGCTGTTGCACTTGCCGTATCTTTTTTGAGACCGAGCATTTCACGCATTGTTCGCCAGCCAAGCTCTGCACATTTTACGCGGGCCGGCATGTGCTGGATTTCGCGGAGTGCGCTTGCTTCGTCAAGTTCTTCAATCTGCTCTTCGCTGACGGTTCCCTGAATCATGCCCATGAAGATTTCACAGAGGCGGAGTGCTTCTTCAGCAGTTTTTCCGATGATTAAATCGAGCATCATGTCGCAGCTTGCCTGACTGATTGCACAGCCTGAGCCATCAAATGCACCGTCCGTGATTGTTCCGCTTTCAGTTTTGAGCCTTAAAGTGATGTTGTCGCCGCAGCTTGGGTTAACGCCCTGCAAAGTGAGGTCTGCACCATCAAGAGAAGATTTGTGAGCGGGATTTATATTGTGTTCGTTTAAAATTTCGCGGTAGAGTTCTTTTAGTTCCATAAAAATTCCTTGTTATCTCTTTTTGGGGATTGCCAGCGTGAATTCAGCCCATTCACCGACTTCACTTTCTGCAGTGAGCGTTCCGTTGTGATCTTCAGCGATTGCCCTTGCTATTGCAAGTCCAAGACCGTATCCGCCTGTTGCTCGCGCCCTTGATGAATCTGAGCGGTAGAATCGCAGGAAGATTTTTTCGAGCTCATCTTTTGGAATGCCCTGACCAGTATTGCGTACTTTATAGAAGATTTTCTGGCCGTCAGTAAAGGCTTTTACCGTAATTTTTGCCCCATCTTCTGAGTTTTTGAGTGCGTTATCAACAAGAATGATGAAGACCTGTTTGAGCGATTTTTCATCGCCGTTGCAGATGATTTCTTTCTGAATGTCGAATTCAAGTGTCTTTCCGGCTTCGAAAGCAACAACTTCAAACGGAAGCACAGAATTTTCGATTGCGTTAGAAAAATCAAAATCATTGAAGGTCATTTCGTTGCGGCCTGCATCATTTTTAGCGAGATAAAGCAGGTCTTTGACCAAATCGCCCATTCTCTGATTTTCAGTTTTGATATATTCGAGCCATTTGTTGCCTTTGATTTCATTTTCAAGAACATCAATGTTTGCGCTGATTACGGCTATTGGTGTCTTTAATTCATGACCTGCATCTGCGATGAACTGTTTTTGTTTTACTAGTGCTTCGCGGGCAGGTTCGACCATGAATTTTGCAATTGGAATAGAAATGAGGATTGAAATGATTATGCTGAATATATAGAGCATTGCGGTATAAATGTAAAGTTTACCGAGAGTCTTTAGCTCGGAATTGCGGTTCAGCATACAGATTAAACGGTGCGTTCGTCCTAAATCCCTGATGAAATACATGACACCGCCAACGGAATCTGAAATTTTGTTGTTATCGAGGATTTCTTTGACAAGACTTGTGATTTCTTCTTTTGTGTAGTTAAGGGGAAAATCGTTTATGACTTCAACAATTGTGCCGTCTGTAAGGACTTTGACGGAAAAGTAATTTCGCAGATTAGATTCAATAGGGCGTTCAATCCTGAAGAATTTCGTTAAATTTCGAAGAAAATCTTCAGGATGTTCGCGGCTTGCAGAAGATGTCGCATCAATGTCTGCTGCAAGTTCCCGCTTGGCAAGCATTTTGGCCGCAGCCTCTTCTTCGGGGGATTTGGGCCGTGGACGGTGTCCGTTGTTGTTTGCAAGAAAATATAGGAATTCTCTTGCTTCGTTTGATTCTCGTTTTGTAATCGCGAAATTCAATGAAAAAAGAATTAATGCGAAAACAATCATTTCAATAAGAATCATTGAATAAACGAATTTTACCTGCAGCTGTTTTATGACATTCATTTTTTTTGTTCCCGTTTAGGCTTGCCAAGTTTTATGCGCTTATCGCGTTTCATCCTCTAGCGAATAGCCGATTCCTCGTGCAGTGCGGATTCTTATGCCGACTTTGAGGTTTTCTATCTTTTTTCGGATGAAAGAGATATAAACTTCAACATTATTGTATTCGGCATTTGAGTCCCCGCCCCAGATTTTTTCGATTAACTGCTCTTTTGTGATAATCTGGTGTGGATTTTCGAAAAGCAGGTCAAGAATCTGATATTCTTTAAGGGAGAGCTTGATAGCCTCGCCTTTTGCTGACTGAAGTTCGCAGTTCTTTTTGTTGAGGGTGAGGTCGCCAAATGTGACCGCATCTTCTTTGATTTCACCTTTGCGGCGTGAAAGAGCCCTGACTCGTGCAAGAAGCTCATCGCTTGAAAATGGCTTTGTGAGGTAATCATCAGCACCTGCATCAAGACCAGTGATTTTGTCGGAAACATCATCCTTTGCGGTAAGGAAAATTACAGGAACATTATTGTGATTTTCGCGAAGTTTTTTTAGAATTGTGATACCATCGATTCCTGGAAGCATTATGTCGAGAACAAGTACATCGTAGATTCCGTTTTCGGCATATTTTAGGCCTTCTTTTCCGTCCAGAACTGCATCAATGCTGATTCTGTTCTTTTTGAAAATTTCAACCAGAGCCTGTGAGAGACCTTCTTCATCTTCAACCAATAATACGCGCATAGTTTCCTCCTGCCGCTTTTGTGTTATTAAAAGCATAACACGACCTTCCTTAGAAAGTCTTAAAATTTATTGAATTTAAACTGAAATTTTCGTCTTGTAGGAACAGATTTTTTTCTATATACTATCGTTATTATGGCAAAGATTCAGATGAAAAACGCAATCGCCGAACTTGATGGTGATGAAATGACTAGAGTTTTGTGGGCGGTCATCAAGGAAAAGCTTCTTGAACCGTTTGTTGATTTAAAGACCGAATATTATGATTTGGGCTTGAAGCATCGTGACGATACAGATGACAAAGTTACTTATGAAAGTGCTGAAGCCATCAAGCGTCTTGGCGTTGGCGTAAAATGTGCCACAATCACTTCGAACGCTGCCCGTGTAAAAGAATACAATCTTAAACAGCTCACTCCGAGCCCGAACGGAATCATCCGTGGTGAGCTTGACGGTACAGTTTTCCGTGCTCCAATCTTCGTTAAAAATGTAGCTTGCAATGTAACAAGCTGGAAAAAGCCAATCGTTCTCGGACGACACGCTTACGGTGATGTTTACAAAAACTGCGAGATTAAAACTCCTTGCGCAGGTAAGGCAGAACTTGTCTTCACAGGCGAAGACGGCAAAGAAATCCGCAAAACAATCATGGAAATGAAAGGTCCTGGAATCATTCAGGGAATTCACAACCTCGACAAATCAATCGAAAGTTTTGCCCGCTGCTGCTTCACATACGCACTCGACCAGAAAATCAGCGTATGGTTCGGCACAAAAGACACAATTTCTAAGACATACGATGGCAATTTCAAAGAAATCTTCCAGCGCATTTTTGATGCTGAATATAAAGAAAAATTTGAAAAAGCTGGAATCGAATATTTCTACACATTGATTGATGACGCAGTTGCCCGAATCATGAAGAGCGAAGGCGGAATCCTTTGGGCATGCAAGAACTACGACGGCGATGTTATGAGCGACATGATTGCCTCTGCTTGCGGTTCTCTTGCAATGATGACAAGCGTTCTCGTAAGTCCTGATGGAAAATACGAATACGAAGCAAGCCACGGCACAGTTCAGAAGCACTACTATCGCTACCAGAAGGGCGAAAAGACTTCAACAAACCCGGTCGCATTGATTTTTGCATGGACTGGTGCACTTTCAAAGCGCGCAGAACTTGACGGCACACCGGAACTTGCTGATTTCGCTAAAAAGCTCGAAAAAGCCACTCTTGATACAATCGAAGAGGGCACAATGACTGGTGATTTGGCACGGCTTGCAAACCCGCCTGCTAAAGAAGTTGTTGACAGCTGGCAATTTATTGATGCAATCGCTGCAAAACTGTAGTTAATTAGCAATGTGTAATTAGCAATGAGAAATTATTTCTGGACATCGCTTTGCTCGTCCTTAATTTCTCATTGCACATTTCTAATTACTAATTGTTTTTGTTTTATTTTTCCTGTTAGCGTGAAAATTCCTTCCGGGCTCAGATTTGCCTTTAATTTTCCTTCATAAATTGCTGCAATTGAAGATGGCGGAATGTCTTTCTGAAATCCGTCGCTTGGTTCTGGTTCAGTTTTTTCTGTTATTTCTGTGTTTTCTGCTTTTTCAGTATCTTTATTTATGTCTTCGCTCTTTTTTTCACTTTCTGGCATTGCGGCAGTTTTTTCTTCTGTTTTGGGCTTTTCTTCAGATTTTTCGGCCTTTGCATTTTCTTCTGCTTTTGGAGGCAGCTTTATGAAAAATCCGTCCGGAACATTGAGGAATCCTTCTTCATCGCTTTCGATTTTGTAATCAATCTGGCGGTGAGAAAATGTAATCGTGAGCTTTTTGCCCTGCTGTGTTATGAGAAAATTGTCATTTTTGAGCGATTCTGGATTTGCAACGGAAAACAGGCATAGCGAGCGGAGACCTTTTGGGATTTTTAGTGATTTTGTACTTGAATCAAGCGTTACTTCCCTAAGATATTTAGTGCTGTGGACTTTTGATGCCCCCGAAATCGTATCAAAATAATCGTCGTATGAGGCAGAACTGTTTTTCCATTTTAAGTAATTTTTTGGATTCGGCGATTTGCTGTCGAGAAGCATGTCAATTTTGATAAAATCATTTTGAACTTCAGTTTTTTCTTGTTTTGAACTTTGCTCAGATTCGTTTTCTTTGTCTTTTTTGCCGAGAGAATATGAAAAACTCGCAGCAAAAAAGAAAAGCGTGAAAATTGAAAAAAATCTCGGAAATTTCATGAAATCATATTAGCACAGACCGCCCTTTTATTAAAGAATGCGGATGTCTGTAATCGCACATTGATCGCCAGTCAGTGCGGCGTAAATATCTTCTTTATTTTCAAAGATTTTACAGGTATTTTTGATTGAAATTCCAAGGTTTTCGGTGCTTAGGGTGATTGTATTGCCTTTTTTGGAGAAATCAATCCTGCACTCCAGACCTTTTTTGTTTTCTTCTTTCCACTTGTTCCAGCTTACAAAAGATTCATTTCGCTTCATCTGGAAAGTGTTGACCGCAAATTCATTTGAGCCGTTATCTTCACCGTTCAGCTTGATGAAAGCATATTCACGGTAATCTTCGCCATCGATTTTGCCGTCCTTAGAATGGTAAATTACGATGTATGGGCAGTGCCAGACAAGATTTGCTTCTGGAAGACTCATCGTATGGAAACTGAGCTTCATTCGGTCTTCGATTTTGACACCTTCCGTGTATGATGAACGCGGGCCGTTTATCTGCAAATTCGGAAGATCGGATTCAATGTGATTTATGTAAGAAATTTGCTCTGCAATCCGTGGAATTGATTCTTCATTCAGCTTTTCGTCTTTGTGAGTGATTTTTATATCGCTGAGCTGGCCGTTTTCTGCGCTCAAGGCGATGTATGCTGATTTTGAGACATCCGGGAGTGCGACAATCACTTGTGCTTTTTTGGTCGGACTTTCGGTTTTAAGCAAAAGGTGGTCTCCATAGCGTGCAACACTTAAAGTGTAGGCAGAGTCTTCGCTGTCTGGAGTTTCTTTTTCTGAAACCTTGGATTCAATATTCCGTGCGCTCGTGGAAATTGTATGGCCGTCAAACCAGACTTCTCCATATTCAAGGTAATGATATGTATCAATCGATTTTTGGGTTTTGTGCACTTTTCGGTCAAATGAATCATAAATGATGATTGACGGAGCGGAAAATTCATTTTCTTGTGCGGTCGAAGCAAAATTGAAGCTGACTTCCGTGAAATTCTTTAAGACTTCGAAACCTGACGAAACATGCTCACGGTACTCTCTACATGAAAGCTCAGATTCAAGAAATTCTGTGTAATTATCAGTCTGTTCGTTGCTTTCGATATCCATCAAATGGACCATTGCCATTGAAAAATTGGGGTCAAAGCGTAATCCTGCTTCCTTAACGAATTCTTCGCGGACAAGTGCTTTTGGAACCGGATTTCGTGATTTATTTCTGCTTGTAACGGCAACATATTCTTCTGCAACAGCAACGATTCTTGCGGCTTCGGGGATTTCTTCACCTTTAAGCCTTTCTGGCAGGCCTTTTCCGTCATATCGTTCATGAAGATGACGCAAATTCTGGCTCAAATACGGAACGGCCTCTATGTTTGAAAGAATTTCGGCTCCTTCCTGCGGGAGATTTTTAATCAGCTTTTCTTCGGCTTCGGTAAGATTTTCTTCGCGGCAAAGAAGGCTGTCTGGAATGGTACAAATTCCTGCATTGTGAAAAAGTGCCGTGTTGTAGGCTTCGCGGCATATTTCGTCTGATTTTCCGCATTTTTTTGCAATTTTCAATGCAACTTGTGCTGTTCTTTGAGAATTTCCCTTTAGAAGGTCACTGCGTTTTTCAAGGGCTTCAGAAAAAGCAATGGCGGTCTGCGAGAACAGGCTCTTCATGCTCTTTTGCTCTTTTTGAAGGATTTCCATTTCCATGTTATGTGCTTTCTGTACTTCATCATTGATGTCGAGGTAGGTGAAAATGTACAGGGAGACAGAAACTAAAATCATCGCCATGTTTACGATTGAAAGACCGTAGGTGAAAATCTGAATTATGCCAACGATGATTGGAACAAAAATGTAAAGGCAAAGTGCTATGTAAATAAAGTGGCTGAAAAGCTTCTTGTACTTGTGAATTACCGTAAATTGAACAATTGGGCAGATAACCGGGATTATGTAGGCGATTAAAAAGAAACGGCCTCTGTGGTAAACATTTTGCGCATCGAAAGAATAGTAAAGTCCTGTAAAAACAGTGAGAATTGAAAGCAACATTCCAATGGAAGAGGCAATCGTGACAAACCGTAATCGCTTTGAAATCCAGCCTGTCGTGGCCCTTGAACCGATTAAATCAGCAACATACAAATTAAAGCAGAATACGATGCCGGAAGTCATAAAAAAGACAACGAAATTTGAGAGCCTTGTCATTATATAGCCGAACGGAGTCATGTCGCCCGAATAAATGTATGCAAGACGGTCAAAGCCAAGCAAAATGGTAGCAATTACCTCCATGCCGATAAGAATATATTTGCGCTTTTTGGGGAGAAATTGTGTTATGAAAAGCATGAGCGCCATAGTCGTACTTATAGCGCACAGGAAAAGCATCATATTCAACTGGTTATCGTAGATGAAATCATACATTTGCCGTATCTCCTTGAGCTTCACCGAATCTGCTCAGTTTGTCGTTAAAAGCTGTATATTCATGCAAAAGCCTGTCTATGTTTGCGGCTATAAAGATTCTGTCATCTTTTTTGCAGGCTTCTTCAAGCTTGAGGGCAAGCTCATACAAATCTTTAGCTCCGACAAACATCGTGGAATTCTTTAAGATTCTGAGTTTGACCGCCAGAACCTTGAAATTGCCGGTCTGGTACGCATGATTTATGTCTTTTGCGTTGTCGCTGATTGTCTCATAAAACAGCTTTAATGCGAAAATGAGCGAGCCGATACCGCCTGAAGCCTTAACTCCATCTGGGACAGAAATTCCTTCAATTTCTTTTATCCAGAGCATTTCTTCTGGAAATTCAGAAATGACTTCCATTTTATCGTTTTTGGTAGGTCGGTCCATCATTGCTTCCGGAAGTTGGCGCATGATGGTGAGCTCCATTAAGTCGTAGTCAACTGGAATCGGAAGGCATCCGTCAAATCCCTTTGATTTGTAAAAATCTTCTCCAGAAGATGAATTTTCGATAAGGGCGTAGACTGGAAGTTCAGGGGCAATTTCCCGAATCTTTTGAATCGTTTCTTCGCCGTCAATGCCTGAAATATTTTCGTTGATGAATACGATATTAAATGAGTTGTTTCGGATTTTAACGAGACAGTCTTCGCAGCTTGAGGCCGTTGATACAAAGACCTTTGTTGCTTTTAAAAGATTGCTTATGACATGTATATTCATTAAATTGTCATCAACAACGAGAATATCTGCATCCGGTGCGATAAAGTGCGGAATGTACGGTCCTTTTTGAATTGCCTCATCCTGTTCATTAAACTGACCGATTGGGGATGAATCCACGATTTTTTGCTCAAATGCGAAAATGAACTCAGAACCTTCGCCGGGATTGCTTTGGCATACAAGAACTCCGCCCATAAGTTCAGCGAATTTTCTTGAAATGTTCAGCCCCAGTCCTGTCTTCATGTGCTCAGTGTTTTCGGCTTCGACGATGTTTTCATAGGTTGCAAAAATGGCTTCAACTTCTTCTTGTTTGATACCTGAACCCGTATCTTTTACGGAAATGCAAAGTCCGCACACATTGTCAGTTCTGCTTTCCATGGTGAGCTTTAATGTGATTCCGCCTTTTTCGGTGTATTTTACGGCATTTGAAAGAAGATTCAGAACAATCTGCTTGATTTTGCCTAAATCACCGTAAAGCCGCTTTGGAATCATTTCATCGATAACGACATCGAATTTGAGCTCTTTTTCGGTAGTTTTTTCGCGGATGAATGAAACGATGTTTTTCAGCAAAGAACTCATGTCGTATTCCTGCTGCACGAGCTGCAACTTACCTGATTCAATTTTTGTCATTTCGAGCAAGTCATTTACAATCGTAAAGAGAGAATCTGACGAAGTTTTGATATCAAAAGCGTAATTTGCAATCGACATGAAATACGATTTAGGAACGCCCTTTGTTTCTTCGCGCAAAATCATCTCATTCATGCCCATGATTGTATTGATTGGATTTAAGATTTCCTGGGTCATGTTTGAAAGGAATCGAGAGCGTGCCGTATTTGCCCGTTCTGCTTCATCTTTTGTCTTACGGATTACTTCATATTGACGGGTGATGACTGTAGATTTCATTACGCGCCATACGATGAATCCCGCCATAAGAATCAGGAATACAATAAGCGACATACGGAAAATGTAAAGCTCTGAAAGGCGAGGCTTTTTCAAAATCATGTAGGTTTTATCGAGAAGAACGCTTGTCCTGCCGTTGTCCAGAATCTGAATGTGAAGAATGTAGTTTCCGTAAGAAAGTGCCGTGTATTCAAGTGAAGAAAGATTGTTTCGCTGAACGGTAATTCCTGAATCTTTTGAACCTTCAAGATAGATTCTGACCAGCGGATTGGCCATAGAGTAATCCATAACAGAAGGTGTGAGCTTGATTCGGCCTTTGGAAGCCGGAAGAACGAAAATGCCGCTCTGATTCGGGGAAATCTTCTGGTCATCGCAGTAAATTGAATTCAAATCGACCTTGATTTGTGAACCACGGTCAAAATAGTGGTCTATGTTTACTCGGACAACGCCTTCGCGTGCTGAAATATAAAGCGTTCCGTCAGAATTAAGCGCACTGTAAGAATTGCTTGTAATGGAGCAGGGGAGACCGTTCGCAATCGTGTAGATTCGATAGTCTTTTACTGAATCTGAAAGCAAATCTGTTGTTTTTACCCTGAAAACGCCGTATGAAGAGAGAATCCAACATTCATCGTTACTGTTCATGTAAAGGTCATAGTTGTTGTTATATGGAAAAGAAGTTACATTTTTTACAGCTCCATTCTGAATGTACTGGATTGAGTTGGAGGTGACAAGCCAGTAAACGCCATGAACCTTGTCTTTTTTAATCCTCATGACGACATCGCTTGTAAGACCTTCATCGCGCCCGATTCGTTCGATTTTGTTTTCACCGATTATGTAGATTCCGTCACCGTCGCTACCGGCATAAATGTTTCCGTCATCATCTTCTTCAATCGTAAGGAATTCAGCGTTTTTGACACCATTTTCGGTAGTGACTGACCTTATGACTTTTCCGTCTTTTACGACTCCCAGACCGACTGTTGTTCCCGCCAAGATTGCGCCATTTTTTGATTCTTTGAGGCATCGAATCTGATTGCCTGGCATTCCGTCTTTTTTGGTAAAGGAAGTGATTTTTCCTTCTGGGGTGCAGCAGACTAGACCGAGATTGTTTGTGTAAGCCGCAATCCAGAGATTTTTCTGACTGTCTTCGATAATACAGCGAATTCGGCTGGTTCCGATGTATTCAGTCAGTTCATTTTTTATGACTTTATGGTCTTTGGTTATGATTTTAAGTCCGTGGTCTGTACCGATGTAAAGTTTGTCGTCGTGAAAGCAGGTCGCGTTCGTGGTTTCTAATGGGAGCGATGCTTCCTTACTGAGATTTACGAAATTGTTCGTGACGATTTTCATTACGCCCTGTGTCGAAGAAGCCACCCAGATGTTCCCTTGATAGTCGGAAGTCGTCATTTCGATGCCGCTGTCCATCGGGATGTTTTTTAGCTCGTGGAACTGATTTTTTTTGTCGAGATAACCGATTGAGGTCGCCGATGAAATCCAAACCCGGTCACAGTCATAGCTGAGCCAGTGAATGTCTGAAAGCGGAGATACATCGATTTTTTTGAGCTGTGAGCTGTCTCTGCCAAAATCACCGTAATAAATCAGGCTGCCCTGGGTTCCGAAATAAAGTTTGCCCGCATTTGCCGGATCTGACATGATTGTGGTGATTTTTTCCATGCCAAGTTCTTCGCTCGTGTAGACTCTTGTAACTTCACAATCATCGATGACAAAGATTTTGCCGTTTTTGGTATGGCCGTAGACCCTTCCATTGTAATCTGATGAAAGTTTGAGAATTCGCTCTTTGTTTAACCGCGCATCGTTTATAGGATACAGCTTTCCGCTTTTGTCGATGTAGGCAAGCCCGGCCGTAGTTCCAATAAAAATGTTCCCGTTGTTGTCTTCTGAAAAGATTCTTATTGAAGATGAAGGAAGACCGTCTTTGTATGTGTAGTGCCGAGTTTTTTCACCGTCAAGAACGACTACACCGTTATCGTTTGTTGCAACCCAAATTCTTTCTTTTGAGTCTTCAAAAAGTCCGCGTCCGCTTGTAAGTCCGAAGGATGTCGGAAGCCTGTCAAAAATTGAGCCGTTGTATCTGATGATTCCGCTGTAGCCGCCAATCCAGACATATCCGTTTTTTGCACCAAGGACAAAATTTGCATCTGAAGTGGGAAGTCCGCTTGTGGCATCATAAATCTCTGAAGTGTAGCCGACTTTCGCAATTTGACCTGTGGCAGCAAATCCGCCGCCACTGTATTGATTTGCCCGCGAAAAAGCAGCATTTCCTAATAGAAGGAAAACTGCTGAAAAAGAGATTGTTTTTAAGTTAGATGTGAAAAATTTGTTTGGCACAAGAACCTCCGTTAAACCGCAGGACTATATTTCTTTAGAATCATCTTGACTTCCGGCAGAGCTTCCATGAAGACTTCAACGCATTTCGGATCGAATTGAGTTCCTGCCCCTTCCTGCAGAATGGCGAGGGCTTTTTCAATCGGGAAGGCTGGCTTGTAAACACGCGGAGAAGCGAGGGCATCAAAAACATCTGCTACGGCCATAATTCTGGCTGAGAGAGGAATTACTTCGCCGTGAAGACCTTCCGGATAGCCTTTGCCATCCCATCGTTCATGGTGATATGCGGCCATGTTGCGTGCTTCTTTAAGATAGTTTTCTCCCTGAACAGTACTGATTGCGTTTTCAAGGATGTGTTTTCCTGCCGTGGTATGCGTTTTCATAATTGCAAATTCTTCGTCAGTGAGCTTGCCCGGTTTGTTCAAAACTCCGTCCGGTATGTTGATTTTGCCTACATCGTGGAGCGGAGCAGAACGCACTACATCAGACATGAATTTTGGCGTGATTTTCTGTGCGTAATAGCCTTTTTTCTTTAATCCTTCAACAATGATTTTTACATAGGCGGCTGTCTTCTGGACATGCGCACCTGTATCAGAGTCTCGGTTTTCTACCATGTCTGCCATTGTGATGATAAGGCCGTCCTGCATCTTCATGGTTGATTCTGAAAGCCTGATGATGTCACGCATTTGTTCTGCCTGATTCAATGTCATTCGGCAGATTGCCTTGTACAGCTTTTCAACCTCATCTCCCGTACGAATATCAAGCGAACGGATTGTTCTTACATTTTCATCAAGTTTTTCGATGTTTTCACTGGTGCGTGCAAAATTGTCTACGCAGGCCGCAATTGAGCTGATTGGATAAGAGGTGTAAACTCCTGTATTCCAGATTGCATAGGCTATAATTAGAATGAAAAATCCTGCCATAATCACAAGGATGTGTGAGAGAAATTTTGCGATGTAACTGTGCAGGTAGTCGATTGAGATGTCCGCACCAACATAACATACGCATTTTCCAGATGAATCCCTGACCGGGTGGTAAATCGTTAAAAGCCAGCCGAACAAATTGTTTGATTCGACAGGCTCAATTTCTTCACCAGCGAGCAGAGCCGGAAAATATGGTTCAAATTCCTTGTCAAACGGAACCAACTGACCTGGCACATAAGGATCTTTTGAATCCATATCAAAGACGAACCGACAGCCGTTTTCTTCAATTTTAATGACATAGAGATACTGAATTCCTTGCGAAACCTGAAGGATTTTTCTGAGTGTTTCGGAAGTTTCAGCGTAATCGGGATGGCCTGTGCCGTATTTTATGAAATAATCGATTTTTTCGGGCGGAATTACTTCTGAGGCAAAACTTACGCAGCTTTTGGCACTTTGTGTCATTGAGGCTTTAAGAGTCTTGAAGTACAATCTTCCGCCAACCCAACCCATGACGAAAATGAGAATGAGAAAAGTGACTACAAGAGTGTAAGTGTTTCTGGTGCGCAAAGAATGTTTTACATCGCGGCTCCAATCTTTGATTGCGCGGATAGCTTGCTTGGCGAGCGGTCTCTGCTTCCATATGCCGTTTTGAATCGCATTGATTTTTTCGGTAGAAATGAAATTCAGCAGGCTGATGACAAGGATAAAAGAAAGGCCTTTATCCAGAACAGACATCATGAAGTTTATGATAAAAAATGCTGACAGATAGGAAATGCCGCCGGATGTTGAGAGCGAGCGAGCGTTTTGAGCCGGGAGCGAAGGCTGTGTGCTGCCGAAAATTAAAAACTGGGCAAGGGTATTTACTAAAGTCGAGTAGAAAATCACAGCAAGCAGAAACAGAAGTGATTTACTGATTTGCTTGAAGGAATGATTGCGAATGAACCAGACTGTAAAAATTGCGAGCAGTGCGTTAAAAAATGCAAGATAGATGGATGCACTGTAAAATACGGAGCAGATTGCACTAGAGAGAACTGCCGTGAGGATTCCGGTAAACGGTATTCCGATTATTGCAGAGATGGCGATTGTGCCGAAACTGTCAAGGAAAAACGGGAGTCCAAGATTGCTGAAAAAATAGCAAAGAATTACATTTGCGGTGATTCCTGCTGCTGCCAATCCAAGCCGTAAACCTATGCTGTTTATACTTTTATGAATCTCTTTATCCTGTGGAATTTGCATACCGTCTCCGTCTTTAAATGAAATCCAATTCTTTAATTTTAGCACTAAATTAAGAAATCGCAAGCGAAAAATCTACAAGCTCGAATGTCGAGTTTTATGTAAAAAAAAGTCTATCAAATTGATAGGTAATTTCTGATTGAGTAAAAGCACAAAATTCTGTATATTCTTTCTATGGCTAATTTACTTGAAATTTCTGACTTGAATGTTGATATAGAAAAAAAGCATGTTATTGACGGGCTTTCACTTATCGTTAATCCTGGTGAAACTCATGTGCTCATGGGCCCGAACGGTGCAGGAAAATCAACCCTCGGTTATACAATTATGGGTAATCCGCGCTATACCGTAAGCGGCGGAAAGATTTTTTTTGACGGAGAAGACATCACTGAGCTTGGTGCAGACAAGCGTGCGGCCAAGGGCATTTTCCTTTCGTTTCAGCAGCCTCTTGAAGTTCCGGGAATTTCCCTTGAATCATTCATACGAACGGCCTTGCAGCAGAAAACCGGCGAGCGGGTTAAACTCTTCCAATTCCAAAAACAGCTCAAAGAAACAATGAAGCTCCTTAATATGGAAGAAAGTTATGCTTCTCGCGATTTAAATGTGGGCTTTTCCGGCGGTGAGCGTAAAAAGAGCGAAATCCTGCAACTTTTGATGCTTTCACCTCGTCTTGCAATTCTGGACGAAACTGATTCCGGCCTTGATGTTGACGCAGTACGCACTGTCTCAAAGGGCATCGAAGAATATCAGAAGCGCATGAACGGTGCGTTGATTATCATCACTCACTCAACAAAAATCCTTGAAAGTCTTCATGTTGATAAAACCCATGTGCTCGTAAAAGGTAAAATCATCAAAGACGGTGACGGTTCTCTCGTAGAAGAAATCAACGCCAACGGATTCGAGCAGTTTATAAAGGCATAGCCTAAATGTAGACGAAAGCCGCCTGTACGGTCATGCTGCGGCTTCTTGTGTCTGCATCAATCTTTTCATCCAAAAATGCGGCCTGCCTTCTGAATGACCCGAAAACATTAGTTCCGTTTTTGAAGGCAGTGCAGCAGGTACAATCTCGTGCAACAACAATATTTTCTTCTTTTATACCGGCTTTTTTAAGTACATAGAGATTTGCCTTTGTGAGCGAAAGTCTGAAAGGAAATTGCTGAGCGAGCGAATTCGGCTTTTTATCATCAGTTGCATTTTCTGCTTTTGACACGCAGGATTCACCAAAATTCTTTGCAAAATAATCAGCCCGTTCTTCATCGACAAAATAGCAGCAAGAATCAATGTGCGGCCCGATTGCGGCACAGATGTC
This sequence comes from uncultured Treponema sp., assembly GCF_946187725.1. Lineage (GTDB taxonomy): Bacteria > Spirochaetota > Spirochaetia > Treponematales > Treponemataceae > Treponema_D. The sequence continues at coordinate 11,854 of NZ_CAMHSK010000021.1, read as the reverse complement.
TTCTTTCTGTGAACCGTAAATGCTGCATAACTTTTCAACTCCCAGTCCTGCAATTCCTGTTCCCTTCCAGCCTGAATGAAAAGCGGCAAATGCCTTAGTCTTTTTATCGTAAAGAAAAATCGGAACACAGTCAGCAACCGTGACGCATGGCACTAAAAGCGGATTTTTTGTGATTATGCCGTCGCCCTTTAGATTCTTTGTGTCGCCTTCGGATTTGGCCTCAAAAATCTCTTTCGAATGAATAAGCTCAAGTGGCGCAATTTTTTGATTTGGGAAAATCGATTTCAGCATTTGCGTTCGGTTTTCGTTTGTCTCGTTCCAGCGGAATCTCATTGACTTTGCACAAAGCAGAGTCATTCCCCAGCGGGCGTGCTTTTCTGAATCAGAAGCCAAAATTTCGCTATTACAATAGAAGGGAAACGAGACATATTTTGCTTCGGGTGTATTGTTTTTTTCGAGTTCGTCTTTGACAGATATTTCGTTTATCATCTTGCTTTCTGCTTGTCGAGGCTTTCAAGTTCCATTGCAAAAGCGATTGAATTCTCAAACAGGGTTTTTATAGCTTCAAGCTTTCTGACGAACGGCTCGTTGTTCTTTGTATAGATTTTCTGAAGATTTGAAACCGTGTCGTAGCGAGCATCTTTTGTGTAACCCAAGATTCCTGCGAGAACCTGATTTATGACGCGTGCATTGTCGCCGAATTTGTGAATAAATGTCTTTGAATCAGCTTCGATTTCACGCATGATTTTATCGAGCTTGTTTTGAGTCTGAATGGTGCGGGCGCCTTCTTCTTTTGCCATGTAGAAAAATGCTCCCCATTCACCGTGAACAGAAAGTTTTCGCTCCAAATCCTGAAATGAGATTGCAAGCTGAATCATGGCATTGAATGCGTCCGAGAGCATATTGAAATTTTCGCTCTTATTGAAGGTGCCCTGTGTGAGAAGGGTCTTTAAATCCATCTCACAGTTAATAAACCGTTCCCTCATGAACCAGTTTACGAAGCCGAGAGTTGATGTGTAGGCAAATTCGTTCCCGGTCCAGACTTCTTCCCACGGACGCTCCGGGAACTGCGGGAATGATTCTAGGTCGAAATTGAATTTTAAGGTTGAGAGAAGAGCCTGTTTTTTACAGTCGCTTTCCCATGCAGCCCATTTCTGCTCAAAAATCTTCTTGCAGACATTCTTGTATTTGACATACCAATCTTCGCCGCCGAAGATTAATTCGGGCTGCCACTGAGAGTCTATGTGAATCAGCCTTCCGATTGAGCGGAGTGGAATCGATGTCATGAACATCTGAAGGCTTGAGAGATATGAGTGCGCTTTTGTCAAAAATTCCGCTGCATCACGGCCAGTTTCATCATTGCTCGCGTTTTTGGAATTCTTCATCGCGTAAAGATAAAGCGCTTCCGTGAATTCGTCAGGAATATCAACAGCGCTGCAAAGAACGCTTGCGAAAACATCAAAATCAGGTTCAATCTGCCCGAATGGACAAGTGTAATTGCGCGGGTCGTTTTCTGAAAATTGGGTGATGAGCCGTGGAAAAGGCAGTCGGACGAAATTTTTAAGCCATTCCGTTGCCTTTGCCGCATTGTACATCTGCGCTCTGTCCTGAGCCGGAATATTGTCGAAAATGTCTTCGAGTTTGTGCAGGAGCTGAGTCCTCGTGTCCGGCGGAAAATCTGCCGTGACAGGATTGGAATACGGATCCGCATTTGTTTTGATTTCTTCGCTTATGGCCGGCATGATGAAATGCGCCAGAAAAACATAGAAAGAACTGTTGTTATCGTTGAGCGCAAAAATGTACGGTCTGATAAAATCAGAAAATTCTTTAAGCTCATTAAGATGCTCGTAAAATGGCGTAAGAAGAAGGCCATGCTTTGTGTTTACGATGCCCGGAAAATTGTGGTGAACATAGCGGGAAAGTTCGGAAAGTTTGTACTCGTTATAGATTATGCTCTGCTTGGTATTTGTGAGGGCCGCTTTAATCCAGATATAAATTCGTAAAATCAGAGATTCTTTTTTGATTTTCGTTTCAAGAGGCTCAGTATACTCTTCGAACAGCTCATTGGCAGGATGCAGCGGAGAAGCAGTTTGACCGTCTTCAGGGCGAACCTGTTCAAGAATCCTCATTCGTTCTTCAGGAGAAATTTCGGAGGCCATCCGTTCAAAAGAATCTTGCATTCCCATAAAACAATTTTATAGGATAATCCCGGATATAACAAGGAAAAAAGAAAATCCGCCAATCTTTTAGGAAAAATACTACTTGTTGTTTTCTTCCATTGTTTTTGCGAAGGAAATAAGCAGTTCCTGGTCTCGCTCGGAAAGATTTGTAAAAAGATTCAGAAGTTTTCGTGCACGGATTTCAGTGGCCTGATTTATTATGCCTAGTTTGGGATTCAGCTCTGTTTCGGCTTTGACTTCGCCTGTTACGAGATATTCAACGGAAACTCCAAGAACTTTTGCGAGCTTTACGGCAACTTCCGCAGAAGGTATGCAAGATTCCGCTCCCACATAACTGTCCATTGAACGTTTGCTGATTCCAGCCTGTGCCGCAACTTCCTTATCTAAAAGACCGCAGAATTCAATTTGTTCACGCAGACGCTCCCGAAAAGTCATGACATACAATAACATTATTCTGTTATTTGAAATCTTGCCAATACTAGAATTTAGTGATAAGTTAAAATGATAACAGAAAATAGTGAATGTGTTGTGTGAATCACTATATTTAGTGACTCATGCTGAATTTTTTTACAACGGAGGATTTTATGAAAAATAGTTTCAATTCTTTTCTGAAAGTTTTAACATCTTTTGTGATTCTTTTAGGCTTGCTTTCCTGCAATTCTGATGTGGGTGATTCTGGTTCCGAAACTGCAAAATCAGCAGACGGAAAAATCACAGGAACGGTAACTTACTCAAATCTTTCAGACTCAAATCACGGCGGAATTATCGTAACTCTCGACAAAACTGACGGACTGAGAACGCTTGCCGTTGAACAATCCGCTTTGGAAAGACGGCTTGCTTCTGATTCAAGAACGATTGCGGGCAGCACGCTCACTTCAAGCGACGGCTCTTACACATTTGAAAATCTCGAAGAAGGAACATACACAGTCTACGCGGCAAGCTCATATTCGAGCGAGCGGGCTGTCTGCACAAATGTTGTGGTTCGTTCTGCTGAGACGGCTATTGCGGAGGCCCTCAAACTCACCGCGACAGGCGACATCACAGGAACGATTACGCTTGACGGCACAAAAACCGGCAACACAGGATTTTTGGTCTTTGTCGCTGGCACGAGCTTCATGGCGATGACGGAAGATTCGGGCAATTACAAGATTTCGGGCGTTCCTGCTGGCAGCGGGTATCAGGTTGTTGCCATGAGAAACGGCGTGATTCATTCTTTGAGTTCAAATGTCACGGTCAACGCGAACGGCTCATCTACAATGGCGGACAACAATTTCACAAGTGAGGAAATTGAAGCAGGTCTTAAAGGCGAAGACGGCAAAAACGGAACCGATGGTGTAAATGGAACAGATGGCACAGACGGAAAGGATGGAGCAGACGGTAAAGACGGTGCTGACGGAAAGGACGGTGTAAGCATCGTTTGGCTTGGTTCTTTTGATTCAGCTTCCGAAATCGCAAATCCAAAATACCTGAACGCATATTTCAATAAAACCGATGGTTGTTCATACATCTACATAGACTCGGAATGGACTTATCTTGCAAGAAGCGGTGCGAACGGTAAAGACGGCAAGGATGGAACAGATGGAACAAACGGCACGGACGGAAACGACGGAAAATCAATCGTCTGGAAAGGCGAGCGTGAATCAGCACCTGCAACCCCAGAATTGTACTGGGCTTACTACAACACTGGCGACGGCTGCTCATACATCTGGAATGGAACGGCATGGAATTTGCTTTCAAAAGCGGGTGCTAACGGACAGGACGGAACAAGCGGTACTGGTGGAAGCACTTACGGTTCTATTGCAATCGGCACGGTTTTGAGTACGGAAGAACTTACAAATCAAGATGTCGTTATCACCGTAAATGTGGCCGCCGATGAACTTTCTAAAGTCGGCTATGTGTATTCGGCAGAAAGAAGAGAATGGACGAATCCAAAAGCCGTATTGAACAGTGCGGACTTTGTTTCAGTTACGGCGGACTCAAACGGCAAGTACAAAATCACTGCGACTTCAAACGGATATTACACGATTGCCGTAAAAGATTCAGAAGGATATGTCGGCTATACAGAAGAGCGTATTCGAAATATCGATAAGACCGCTCCTGCTTCTGTAACAGGATTGACTGCGAAATACAACAAGAACACAAAAGTGATTTCGGTGAACTGGACGAACCCGACTGACAGTGATTTTGCTTATGTGAACTTGAGCTACACGAAGGGCGAAAATTCTGTCGTTTCTGACACGCATTTGACTGGCTCTTCTTACTCAATTAGCGATGTGGAAGTTGACGGTGACGAATATGCCTTCATGCTCTTTGTGGTTGATGAAACAGGAAACGAAAGCTCTGCACAGACCGCTCGTGTTACCCCTGTTGAGGGCGTTGGCGTTCAATCAATCACATTGAGCCGCTACCACTGGGCATATAATGACACCGACCAGACCGTAATTGCAACGGCAACAATCACAAACGCAGACTTGATTGAAGAGGGCACTGTCGTAAAGATTCAGACGAAGGATTCAAGCGGCAATGTAACGAACACTGTGGCGACAGTTGATAAAGAGGCGGGAACTGCCACAGCGACACTCACGGCACCAACGAACAGTGCAAATTCTAACCAGAGAGGTTCCACATTCACTGTTTTATGCAAGATTGGCGATGAGACAGAAGACACAAGGCACACGGCACGATTTAATGTGAGTAGTGGTGCAGAATTGCAGTATATTTATCAGTTTTATGGAACCTCTGTTTACACCTCTGGTAAAGTCCAAATTCCACTGGCAAGCGTGACAAGCACAAGTACTGAAACTGTAAGAATTGAGGGGTATAACCTTGATTTGACAAGTCCGAGCATCCAGCTTTACGATTCGGCTGGGACTGCTTATTTTGATGAGCCAGTCACAGTTGACACAAGTTCTGTTCAGTGGACGTCATCAAGTGGTTCAAATTATCAAACAATTGACACTCAGATTAGCGTTCCATCAACAGATGAGTTCTATACAGTAAAAGTTTTCTTTGATGGAGTAGTTCAGACATCTTATTCAGCAACAATTCAAGTTTACGATGTGCCCAAATTCACGAGCTTCAATATTCCTCTTGTAAGCTACACAAAGGAAGACAACACAGTGACAGCGACAATCAAAGGCAAAAACTTTGACACTCCTGATGTTGACCTTTCAAACTTTACGGCAACTTGTTCTTCAAAGCCAAGCGTTGTCGCAAACACGAGCTTTACGAGAAACAGCGATTCCAACCTTTCCGTCACATTCACTATACCCGGAACTGTCGGAGATTATGATATAACCGTAAGCTACGGCTCTGAATCAATAACAGGAACTCTAAAAGTACAGGATTTCAGTGCATACAGTGTGGGCGATGTTTTGCTGAATGACGGCTCGCGATTGGCCTATGATGTTACACGAGTTTTCACTGATGAGCAGAAAGCGGCGGTTGTAGGTGTGATGTACGGCTTCAATGCATATGGAGCACCGAGCGGTTGGCTTGGAATTTACAATTCAGCGGGTGGAAAAAACAGAGGTTCATATAGATGGGCAGGAGACAATTATTCAATAGGACATAAAACTAACTTCATTGACATAATATGTACTCCTAGCCTAGATAATTATAGTGGTTCAGCAGATAGTGCTACCTTTACAGGAGATGTTAATGGAAGTGATAACTGGGAAATCATCTGTTCAATTGACCCGGAAGGCACCGCAAACGCTGCTGAGAATTACCCCGCATTCAATTATGTGAACAATTACGCAAGCACATTCGGACTTCCAGACAACTATGCAACAGGCTGGTATATGCCAACTATTGCAGAGTTATGTTATATGTATAGAAATAAAGCTGTGTTAAATACAGTGCTTGATGCAATAGGTGGAGTTCAATTATCTGACGACAGTTATGGTTCATCATCACAGTATAGGAAATACTATGATGTATGGAATCTCGTTTTCAGAGATGGTAACATTGATAACGATAAGAAAACTTCAACTCGCTTAGTCTGTTGTGTCCGTGCGTTTAATTTTGAGTGAACTGAAAACTGACATAGGGCATTTTCTTGATAAAAGTGCCCGCAGACATTCCATTGTATTCATTTTCGTCTACTTGACATCGCATGGAAAGCGGACTATATTTAAATCAACGGCAGACAACTCGTGTGTCTGTTAAGGTGTTGAAGTAGAAGGGTGTGCCAGTATGCATTGTTCTACGGAGCCTTCTGGAGGGGTTGTGCAGCGGTACCTCTAACTGGCGTAGGTAAGAGTTTTCTTTTGCCGAAAGAAAATGCTCATAAGCCCGTCTTTGTGACGGGTTTTTTTGTCGGAGAAAAAATTGGATTTGCTATTACAGTGTGCGAAAAATTATGAAAAGCTTTTGGACTTTTCGTACCATTTTGTAATTGCAAGGAAAGGCATTAAGAAAGAATTTTCTCTTACTTTTCAGAAATCAGATTTTCATCATGTCGCAGGATTACATAAGTTAAGGGATATTTTTGCGGCTCAGCGCGGTTCTCGCGAAGAATTGTTTAATGATATTTTGAATGGAAGTATTACGCAAGCCCTTATTGAGAAAAGTGAATTTTACGCAGATGTAACGGCTCGACTTGAGCCTCTTTGTCATCTTGAAGAGTTTTTAGACAGCAATCAATTAATCTTCAAATATAACGAGAATGTCCGTATTTATTCTCAGATAAAGGCAGAGTATTTGCTTGAAGGTATTCTTGATGCGCATACCCTGTATTTGTTTCTTGGCTCTCGCGAGAAACTTGAAGAAAAACAAATGTGCCGGACATTTTTCCCGAAAACAACAATTGATTATTCCTGCGGGCAGCCACGGTATACGCTTCTCAAAAAAGAAAAAATCCGCATATCTGACGGAACTGTCGTATACTCTTATTCAAAATAATAAGTTCATTCCCAATAACAAAAAAACTGAAAGCCGAAAAACTTGATTTTCTCAGAATCATAATTTTCAACTTTCAGTTTTCAATTCGTGTTTTATTTGTTCAATTCAGCAACAACGAGTTCGCCCATCTTCTTTGTGCCGACGAGCTTACCTGCTGCTTTTACTTCTGCAAGGTGGCTTCCTGCGATGTCGCCTGTGCGCCAGCCTGCATCGAGAACTGCATTAACTGCATTTTCGATTGCCTTTGCTTCTTCCTCAAGTTTGAATGAGTAGCGCAAGAGCATTGCTGCAGAAAGGATTGTTGCCAACGGATTAGCCAAATCTTTTCCTGCGATGTCCGGTGCTGAACCGTGGATTGGCTCATAGAGACCAGGACCTGTTCCGTCACCGAGGGAAGCAGAAGCAAGCATACCGATTGAACCTGTAATCTGGCTTGCTTCGTCAGAAAGAATGTCACCGAACATATTGCTTGTTGCGATAACATCGAACTGGCGTGGGTTTCGTACCATCTGCATTGAAGCGTTGTCGATGTAGAGGTAAGAAAGTGTTACATCCGGGTAGTCCTTTTTAACATCTTCTGCAACTCGGCGCCAAAGCTGTGATGAATTGAGGATGTTTGCTTTATCGACTACGCAGAGGCGTTTCTGTCGGTTCTGTGCATATTCAAAGCCCATGCGTACGATTCGCTCGATTTCCGGGCGAGTGTATTTTTCTGTATCCCAAGCTGTGTTTCCGTCTGCGCTTGTTCCGCGCTCACCAAAGTAGATTCCGCCTGTGAGCTCACGGACGATGAGAATGTCCAAGCCTTCACCAACGATTTCATCTTTGAGAGGACATGCGTCTTTGAGCTGTTTCCACATAACTGCTGGGCGCAAGTTAGCGAAAACCTTCATGCCGCCGCGAAGACCGAGAAGTGCTTTTTCCGGGCGGAGTTCAGAAGCGAGATTGTCCCATTTTGGACCACCGACAGCACCGAGCAAAGCTGCGTCACTGTCGAGCGCAATCTGAAGCTGCTCTTTTGGAAGCGGGTGACCAAAATGGTCGATTGCAGAACCACCGGCGATTACCTTTGTGTAGTTCCATTTGTGTCCATATTTTTTTGCAACTGTGTCGAGAACTTTTACAGCTTCTGCAACAACATCAGGACCGATTCCGTCACCAGGAATCAAAGCGATAGTCTTTTCCATTTTATATCCTCTTAAAATTTAATTTGATATTTTATCTTCTATTTATATAGATTCATGCGTCCATTTAAATAGAAAAAATCAGCAAAAAATCAAGAATTCTCTTGTAAATCAAAATTTTCTCGTTAGAATAAAAGTATGGAAAATGCGAAATCCAGAGTAGAAATTTACAATGAAGATTATGTCGGTTTGAACCACGCTTATGTCCAGATGTACAAGTTTTATAACAAGCTTCTGGAATGTAGCGATGCCGATGAAGAAGTTCTTGCTGTCATGCGTGAAATCCTGCTTGTGTATAATCCTACCTTAGACAGAATCAAATCTGAAATGACAATCAAAACCCGTTATAAAGAAGAACCTGCTTCCAAATCGGCCGCCTCAGTTGCTGCCAATGGAACCGAAGGCACGGCTTCTGCATCTTCATCCAACAAATCTTCTTCCCCAGTTATTCTATACGGAAATTTTACAGGTGAATAAGGAAATCTTTAAAAACTGAAGTTCCCAAACTCATTATCTATAAAAAACGGTTGATTTGCGTCAACCGTTTTTTATTTAAAGCGGTAGCTTAGAAATTGACCACTCTTAAGATTTTTCCTGTGAAAAGAATAAGAATGAAGTCAATTACCCAGATGATGTTCCATCCGAAGAACAATCTCAGCAATCCAGCAACGATTTTTCCTTCAGAAAAACGAGCAAGGATACCCATAATCGGTCCCAGGAAGAGGCACAGAATTACGCTTACGAGCCATGGAAGTCCGAAATAATCTTTAGAGCTTTTAGCCATTTTTTTCTCCTTTTTATAAGATGATTTAAATATAATATCAAAGATTTTTTTGATGTTCAATTCTCTCGTATTGAAGAAAAACTGAAAAAATTCTTAAAAAGCATTAGACAACAATGATTTTATGATTTAAAATGTATATATAGTAAATTTTAAATCCAGACCTTGGAGGGCGTTGAATGCGAAAAAACCTCAAATTATCAGTCAAAATGGGCATCCTTGTCGGAGTTTCCATTGTCGTCACGGCTCTTGCAGTTGAGTTTATGTGTCTTCAGGAATTCAGGGGAGAATTTGGTGATAATGTCCGAATGAATCTTGAGTCTGTTCAGCGGGGAATTCTGAACAACTTGAATAACCGAAATATCATTCTAAGGAATGCTGTCGTTGCCCTCTCCGGCCGTCCGAATTTCGTTGAGGCAATGGAAGAAGGCGATGCTTCTGTAATCGGAGAACTTGCCGAGCAAAAACGGAAAATCGTCGGAAATGACATTATGTTCGTTACTGACGAAAACGGCCGTGTAATCGCAGGCAGCGGCGGTACATTCAATAATGGAAGTGATATTTCTGATATGGCCTGTGTAAAAGACATTGTCCGTGAAGGCATGGATGAAGCAAAAACCTATGAGTCAAAATCAGGAGTCATCGGCTATTCTATGCTTGCCGCCAGTAAGATAAAAGATTCTTCTGGTCAGCTTTTGGGCTGTCTTGTGGCAGGATACGACCTTTCAAAACAGAGTTTCGTTGACCACATGCAGCGGATTTATAACATTGAAATTTCCATCATTGAAGGTGATACCCGTGTTTCCAGCACTATAAAAGACGCAAACGGAAAATCATGGGCAGGGTCAAAAGTCACGAATCAGGAAGTCTTGAATCATGTTGAGGTAAAAGGTGAGACTTATGAAACGGACTCTGTTCTTTTGGGGCAGAATTACCTCAACATTTATTTCCCGCTCAAAACTGAGCTGGGTAAAATTACCGGAATGGTCTCTACTTTCCGAAACAAAAGTGCCATTGACAGAATCATCAACAAGGTTATGAAGATTGCCACGGCTTTCATGCTTGTTTTGGTATTGATTCTTTGTGTCCTTGCCGGCGTTATTATCGTCAGGCTTTTGCGTCCCCTCAAAGATGTTAAGGCAACCTTTGAGGATATTTGCTCTGGTGATGCGGATTTGACAAAACGAATCAATGTGAAGACTCATGATGAGATTGGTGATGTAGTTCACGGATTCAATGCTTTTGCGGATAAACTTCAGAATATCATTTCCCACATGAAGGATTCTAAGGGAATGCTTGACACGGCCGGCGTTGATTTGCAGACAACAACAGAAGATACAGCCAGTGCTGTTCATGAAATTCTTGCAAACATAGACAGCATTCACAAGCAGGTAACGGGACAGAAGCAGAGTGTCGAGCAGACGGCAGGGGCTGTAGACGAGATTTCAGCAAATATTTCCGCCCTTAACAATATGATTGAAAATCAGTCTTCAGGCGTTACGGAGGCAAGTGCGGCCGTTGAGGAGATGATTGGAAACATTCAGTCGGTGAACAGTTCTATGGAAAAAATGAGCCGTTCTTTCAATGACCTGCAGGAACATTCTCACCATGGATTTGAAAAACTTGCCGTTGTTAACGAGCGTGTTCAGGAAATCGACCAGCAGTCAAAGATGCTTCAAGAAGCTAACACTGCAATCGCAAGCATCGCAAGCGAAACAAATCTTCTGGCAATGAATGCCGCGATTGAGGCTGCCCACGCCGGGGACGCTGGAAAAGGATTTGCTGTCGTCGCTGATGAAATCCGTAAGCTCTCAGAGACATCTACTGTTCAGTCAAAGACAATCGGGCAGCAGCTTAATCAGATTAAGGATGCCATTGTCAATGTCGTTTCGGCCTCAACTGAGTCAAGTCAGGTCTTTGCCCAGGTTCAGGAAGAGCTTAAGGCCACAGATCAGCTGGTCATGCAGATTCGGGCAGCAATGGAAGAGCAGAACGAAGGTTCCCGCCAGATTACAGAGGCTCTGAAACTGATGAATGACTCTACTGTCGAGGTCCGCAACGCTTCTGCCGAGATGAACGAAGGAAACAAAATGATTCTGGAGGAAGTCCAGCACTTGCAGGATGTTACTATTGTGATGAAGCAGAGCATGGATGAAATGCACATCGGCGCTCAGCAGATTAACAAAACGGGAACAATGCTCACGGATGTATCTGACCGGGTGAAAAACTCAATCGACAAAATGGGAAGCCAGATTGATCAGTTCACCGTATAGAACTTAGAAGTTTTCCCAATGCGTCAAGTCAAGGCATGCTCACGTTAAAAGCCTTGACAGCTCCGTTTTGAGGCTTTGTAATAAAAACTCAAAAAAAAGGGCTGTCCTAGAAGTTAATAATAACTTCATATGGACAGCCCCTTTTTCATATCCAGTGCAGTAAGTTTACAGTACAGGTTTCATTGCAGTCATGTAAGCGCGGAGTTTGCGTCCTACAACCTCAATCGGGTGGTTGCGGATCTCTGCATTTACATTAACAAGCTCTGTATTGTTTACGCTTGTATCTTTGTTTGAAAGACCTTTACCGATAACTTCTGTAGTTACTTTTGGCATGAGGTCTTTTGCCATCATTGGAGCGGCAACGCGAGCGAAAAGGTAGCATCCGTATTCTGCAGTGTCGGAAATAACCCGGTTCATCTCGTAGAGACGTTTGCGGTCGATAAGGTTTGCGATGAGAGGAACTTCGTGGAGTGACTCATAGTAAGCGCTCTCCTCTTTGATTCCTGCGTCAACCATTGTCTCGAATGCAAG
>NZ_CAMHSK010000020.1 GCF_946187725.1 uncultured Treponema sp. | reverse complement strand
ATCGGTGTGTAGCGGGCTGTCTGGAATACGAATGCGTTCTCGCCGCCTCGGACACCGTAAAGCGGGTCGTCAGGGCCTACTTCAAGCATACCGACAGAGACTTTTCCGTCTTTGATTGAAGCTCCCATTCGCAAAACTTTGTTTTCTTTTTTGAGTTTTGCCATTTTTTCTTCGAAGTATGCGTCTACTTTTGGAAGGTTTGCCATGAATTCATCCACAGTTCCTTCGATTGAGAAGTCCGGCGGGAAGATTGAGTTCATTTTGATTGACTCAAGCTCGATGTCCATTCCAGACTCGCGGGCGATAATCAGTGCCTTTCGTGCAACGTCTGTTCCTTTGAGGTCGTCGCGTGGATCAGGCTCTGTGTAGCGCAATTCTTTTGCTTCTTTTACAGCCTCGCTGAACTTTTTGCCCTCGTCGAGCTTTCCGAAGATGTATGAGAGCGAGCCTGACATGATTCCGTTGAAGCCTGTGAGCTTGTCGCCTGAGTTGAAGAGATTCTGTAATGTGTCGATGATTGGCAAGCCTGCACCAACATTTGTCTCGTAAAGGAATCGGCAGTGATTTTCATTCGCAACTTTGCGAAGTTCGTGGTAGAATTCCATGCTCATTGAGTTTGCGCGCTTGTTCGGGGTTGCGATGCTCATGCCTGCTTTGAAAATGTCGAGGTAGCGGTTTGGAAGGTCGTAGCTTGCTGTACAGTCAACGAAAACCGGGTTGAGCGGCTTGGTGTCGCGTACGAATTCAAGAATCTCGTCAACGCTTGCTTCTTCGGTCGCTTTTTTGGCATCTTCGCGCCAGTTTGAAAGGTCGAGTCCGTTTCCGTCGAGAATCATGCCGTCGATTGTTGCGATACAGTAGACTTTGATGTCGATGTTCTGCTCAAGAAGCTTGTCGTGCTGGTCGCGGATCTGGTCGATGAGCGCACCACCGATTGTTCCCGCACCAAAAGCGAATACTTCGATTGGCTGAGCTGTGTTGAAGAAGAAGAGGTGAGCGGCTTTTACTGCGATGTCACCGAATTCTCCTGAGATTACGACAGAAATTGAGCGTTCAGATGAACCTTGCGCGATTGCAAGGATGTTGATTCCGCGTGCAGAAAGGGAGTCGAGGAATTTACCTGCAACGCCGCAGTTCTGCTTCATGCCATCGCCTACGATTGAGACGATTGCTGTGTGCTCCTGAACTTTGATTTTATTGATTACGCCCTCGCGGATTTCAAGAGCGAACTCCTGATTGAGTACGTCCTCAACGGCCTGTGATTCTGCCTGCTTTACGCAGAACGAAATTGTATATTCAGAAGAAGACTGTGTAATAAGAAGCATTGAGATTCCGGCACGGCTTACAGCTGCGAAAATGCGTGAAGCAAAACCTGTGCGACCCTTCATTCCGCTTCCTGAGACAGAAATGAGAGCTGTGTTTTTGAGGCAGGAAATGCCGCGTACCGGCCCAACGTTCTTTTCTGATTCGAATGGACCGCGACCGATTCTTGTTCCTCGTGCTTCCGGGTTGTGTGAGTTCAAGCTCCATGCCTCGATATTTTTTGAAGCGAGCGGGGCAAGTGTTTTTGGATGAAGGACTTTGCTTCCGAAGAATGAAAGTTCCATTGCTTCTTCATAAGTCATGTCTTCAACGAGGATTGCATCGCTTACAACGCGTGGGTCAGCAGTGTAGATTCCGTCAACATCTGTCCAGAATTCGCATTTTGTTGAATTGAGGCAGCTTGCAACGACTGCAGCAGAGAAGTCTGAGCCGTTTCGGCCGAGCAAGCCCATTTTCGGCTCGTCATCGTAGTGCTCGCTCCAAGAGCAGACGAAGCCCGGCATGAGGATGATTCTGTTTGTGCCTTCTTTTTTGCCGTCCTGATATGGTTCAAGTGCGATTGAAGTTCTGCCAAAATCAACATCACCTTCTGCCTGATTGCCAGTGGTGAAAATGAATCTTCGGCTGTCCAGAACGATTACATCCTGACCTTTAGCCTGAAGCACTGCATTTACGATTGGAACGCAGCAAAGCTCGCCCATTCCCATGATTCGGCAGTGAATTGATTTCGGACATTCGCCAAATGATGCGACGCCTGCAAGAAGTTTTTCAAGTTCGACAAAATTTATTTCGATTTTTTTGAGGACTTCCTTTGCATCAAAGCCCTTTAATTCAGATTCGATTTGTGAGCAGATTTCTACATGTGTTTTTCTTATGCTCTCAACATAGGTGGTTGCATTCCCGCCGGTTACGCAGCCGTCAATCGCTGCCTGAAGGCTGTTAGAAACGCCTGCAACCGCAGATACAATAACGCTGATTCGGTCAGATTCGGCTCGTCCAATCATAATCCTGGCAGAATCAAGAATTCGTTTGGCACTTCCCATTGATGTGCCGCCAAATTTAAGAGTTAGCATAAGTTCCTCGTTTTTTAAAATAAAGTTCATACTATTATAATGAAAAAGACAGTGTGACTCAATTGCTAGATGGCGCGAGGGGAGAAACGGCTTGTCGAAAACTGAATTTTCCGAATACCACTATTATTTTTCCTTTTACTTTTTGATGAATCTGACTTACACTAGAGTTTATGACTAGAATTTATTTAAATAACGGATGGCTTTATTCTCCTGAATTTAAGGCCGAAATGACAAAATCTGATTATACGGGCAATTTTGAGGTTGTTCGGCTTCCACATTCTTTTACCGTCACACCTTTCAATGCTTTTTCAACTGATATTTATCAGAAAAACGCCCTTTACCGAAGAACTTTTAAAACTGAATCTGCTTGGAAAGAAAAGAAAATTTTTTTGACCATTGATGGTGCCGCTCATGAAAGTGAAGTTTTCCTCAACGGAAAGAGCCTTGCAGTTCATAAATGCGGCTATACTGCTTTTACAGTTGATTTGACCGATTCCCTCAATCCAGCTGGTGATGAAAATGTCCTTGCAATCCGTGTTGACAGCCGTGAAAGCCTGAATCAGCCTCCTTTCGGTTATGTTGTTGATTATATGACTTACGGTGGAATCTATCGTGATGTTTACATTGATGTAAAAAATCCCGTTTATATAGAAGATATTTTCATAAAAACGCACGGAACGGAATATAACGCTGATGTAAAGCTTTCATGCGAAAACAGGCGCTCTCCTTACAAGGTTTCCAACAAACTGATTTCTGCAAAAAATGTTCCGTTTACGACAGACCCCGAAAAAGAAATCAAACTCTGGTCTCCCGATGAGCCTTATCTTTATACCCTCGTTACTGAACTTACTGATGAAGCGGGTAATCTTCTTGATTCAAGGGAAACACGCTTTGGTTTCCGCGATATTCGTTACGATGAATCAGGTTTTTACTTGAATGGAAAAAAAATCAAAATCCGTGGACTCAACCGGCACCAGGCCTGGCCTTATGTGGGTTACGCAATGCCAAAAAACATGCAGATTGAAGATGCGGATATTCTGAAGTACGAACTTGGACTGAATGAGGTGCGAACTTCTCATTATCCTCAGAGCCATTATTTCCTTGATCGTTGTGATGAAATCGGCCTGCTCGTTTTTACGGAAATTCCAGGCTGGCAGCACATCGGTAACGCAGAATGGAAGAATCTTGCAGTTGAAAATGTAAGGCAGATGGTTTTGCAGTACAGAAATCATCCGTCAATTTTCATCTGGGGCGTCAGAATCAACGAAAGCATGGATGACGATGAATTTTACACCAGAACGAATGCTGTTGCTCATGAGCTTGATTCAACTCGACCGACCGGCGGGGTCAGATTTCTCAGACACAGTAACCTGCTTGAAGATGTTTACACCTTTAATGATTTCAGCTTTTATGGCACAAACGACGGCTGTCTTCCAAAAAAGAAAGTCACTAAAACTAACAAAGGCTACATGATTACCGAATACAATGGCCACATGTACCCGACAAAGACTTTTGACAATGAACCGCACAGAACAGAACATGCACTTCGTCATGCGAAGGTGCTTGATGCAGTAGCCGCTCGCGAAGAAATTTCGGGTTCAAGCGGATGGTGCATGACCGACTATAATACTCACAAAGATTTCGGTTCCGGTGATTATATCTGCTATCATGGCGTCCTTGACATGTTCCGAAATCCGAAAATTGCGGCTTATGTCTATCAGAGTCAGCAGGATTCAAAGGTCGTCGGTGATGTGCTTTCAATCACTTCAAGCATGGATATTGGCGAACATGCCGGTGGTGCAAGGGGAGATGTCTACATCATCACAAATGCTGACAGCGTTAAGATGTATGTAAACAATATTTTCATCAAAGAATATACAGTCGCACAGTCACCTTTCAAGAATCTTTCTCATGGCCCGATTCTGATTGATGATTATATCGGACACAGGCTTGTTGACGAAGACGGCATTAAAGAAAAACACTCCGTTCCAATGAAGGATATGCTTTTTGCGCTTCAAAAATATGGAGTGGACAAGCTGCCGTTCAAATATGTCCTCAAAGGTTTAGGCTTGTGGATTCGAGGCGTTACCAATCCTGATAAACTCCGCGATTTGTACGGAAAATATATCGGAAACTG
Organism: uncultured Treponema sp.; assembly: GCF_946187725.1. Lineage (GTDB taxonomy): Bacteria > Spirochaetota > Spirochaetia > Treponematales > Treponemataceae > Treponema_D. The sequence continues at coordinate 40,905 of NZ_CAMHSK010000020.1, read as the reverse complement.
GGGCGGCGAATCAGTCAGTTACAAGTTTGAGGCATATCGTGGTGGAAATCTCGTAAAGACGGTGATTCGTACTCCGGCAAAACAGACGAATCTCAAAGTCGAGGCAAAACGCAACATGTTAATAGAAGAAAACACTTATGATGTTGCATTTGTGAGTCTGAAGGCAGTTGATGAAAACGGAAATGTCCAGCCTTATTGCCAGGAAGCTGTAGTGCTTCAGGCAGAAGGTTCGATTGAAATAATCGGTCCAAAAGCAGTTTCAATGAAAGGTGGCATGGCAGGAACCTACATAAAATCATGCGGAAAAGCTGGAAGCGGAAAGCTAACCTTCACGGACTGGAATAATACGGTTCAAACCATCGATTTTGATGTAAAATGTCAATAAAAATAAAGAATTTTGCATTCTTCTTATTGACTATTTTGTGCGTTTCGGTTATATTTTTATAACCTTTGGGGGCGTAGCGAAGCTGGTTATCGCGCTGGCCTGTCACGCCGGAGATCGAGGGTTCGAGCCCCTTCGCTCCCGAACGCAAGTCTGTCTTTTTAGACAGACTTTTTTTTCGCCCATTGCCTTTTTATGCGGCAAAAAAAATTAAAAAAAACAATATTTTTTTTCGTAAACGCTTGACAGTTTTTTGGCTTTCATATAATATAACACTCGTTCCGAACGAACAAAATGATCCCTTAGCTCAGTCGGTAGAGCAACGGACTGTTAATCCGTGTGTCGCTGGTTCAAGCCCAGCAGGGGTCGTTCAGAAGGCTTCCAATTCTCTGGGAGCCTTCTTTTTTTTGTCTGGCGTATCGTCAAAAATCAATAGCGAATATACAAACTCTCTCGAAATACGCTTGTGGAATTTTTTTTAACTCGTTTTTTTCTTTTTTTACATTTTTTTTGTCTTGACATTGCCGAAATGTGATTTTTATTCCCTATAAATATACAAGTGCTTCTAAAGAATTTTTTTTGTGGATTTTTTAGAGCGTCTCACATAAAAAAAAGGAGATGTTTGTATATGAAAAACAATGAAATCAGATTATTGAATCCAAGGCTGGATCCGAATTTCAAGGCGATGTTCACTCAAAAAACAGAGGAATCCAGAATGGCATTAAAATCGTTTTTGACTGCTGTCATAGGTCGCAAAATAAGTCATGTGACGGTCATAGAAAATGAGGATGCCCGCTGTTACGATATGCAGAGAGGCATTGATTTCGATATAAACTGTATATTCTCGGATGGTGCCTGTGCGCAGATTGAAATGCAAAGTTTTTACCGTGAATACGACTATGGAAAGCGAGCTGAATATTATGCCGCACGACTGGCGAGTTCGACGATGAAGACCGGTGAGGAATGGGAGAAGGTTCCGCAAGTGTATCAAATATCCGTGATGGATTTTACCTATGACAAGACGAACAAGAATCCAATACATCATTATTCTATGACGGATTTGAGCGACGGAGCTAAACTTTCAGGGATACTTAATGTGATTTTTCTGGAACTTACTAAACTCCCGAAAATCAAGGATTTAGCCAGTGTGAAAAACTTGCCAAGTGCTATCAAATGGTGTAAATTTCTAAAAATGGCGGACAAGCCCGATTCACAGAAGTTGATAAGGGAACTTGTGAACGCTGAGGAGGGTATCATGAATGCAGAAAAAGCGCTTGAAGGTATCAGCATGGATCGCTGGCGATGGATAATTCAGGGGCAGATAGAAGGCCGGAAGCGGGATGAATTTAGCGCAAAAGCAGCCCAAGAGCGGAAGGATAGAGAAATAGAACAGAAGAAAAAAGAACAAGAACAGAAAGCTAGAGAACTGGAACAAAAGGGTAGAGAACAAGAACAGAAAGCTAGAGAACAAGAACAGAGGGAAAAAGAACTTGTGCGGCGAGCAGAAGAACTTGCCCTGAGAGAAGAAAAACTCGCCAGACGGAGTGATGATTTGCACCGAGAAAAACTTGCCACTGCACAAAGAGCTCTTGATATGGGAATTTCTCCTGAGCAGGTTGCAAAAGCGACAGAACTTTCTATAGAAGAAATCCTCTCGTTGAAAAATGAATGATTATCGGTAAAAAATTCAAATAACTTTAAAAAAGTTTAAAAAAAACTAGCTTTTTTTCTAAGACTGTGTTACCATTTTTTAAAGATGTTCGGCGTATGCTGGACTGAAAATTATTAAATTTAAACGAGGGGTTTTTATTATGAAACTTTCTAAAATGTTTAAAATTGGTGCTGTAGCACTTATGGTTACTTCATTGTGCTTTGTTGGTTGTAAGTCAGAAGAGGATGATGATGAGAACAACATGCTTTCAGGCTCAAACAACAACTATTCTATCAGCTACAAAAATGAAGGCACTTCCGTAAGCCGAGGTTATAAAACTACAACATTCAAACATCTCGGCTCGCTTTGTCAGATGACAATGAGCAAAGATAGTGCAAATGCTGGTGCAATGGGGTATATTTGGGACTTGGAATCAAATTCAGCTCGTGCAGAAAAAGATCCTCGCCGATTCTTTATTATTGGATTTAACTATACCGGTTCAGTTATAAAACCTTATGTTTCTATGTACAAAAATGTTACTGACATTCAATTGCAGAACTTTGGTGCAACAGGACAGAAAGAGACAGGTGCAAATACAACTGCTAATGGTGCTACGGAAAAAGAATATATTGCACTTGGTTCTAAATCTTTGACACAGGCTCCAGATGCAGATGGAAACATTGTTTTGACTGTAGATGTAAAAGAGGGAACTGATGCTTCTGGAAACTATGATGGTACATACATCGTAAATATCTATAATGGAAAATATGAAAAGAATGCTCTGCCTTCTGTTGCTGATGCTTCTACTATTATTCCTGCAGCAGATGTTGGCTATCTTGCAGCTGGAACTTCTAAAGGGGATCGTCAGAAGAACGGTGCAGTTTACGCAAATGTTTATGCCGGAAAAACTCTTACTGGCTCTTGGAAGTATCTTGACACATACTCATCAGACGAGGTTGTAGAAGAGTAAATCTAATTAATCCAAAAGGTCAAAGCTGTAAATAGCTGTTCAATGCCTTTTGGATTTTACAAGATTTCTTTAACAGGCAGAGGTCTTCGGGCTTCTGCCTGTTTTGTTTTACATGCAGTGTAAAAGCTAGTCATTCATATTTTTAATACAAGTGTTATCTAGTTTTTATTTTAATTCCAAGGCTTATAGTATAGTTTTCAAAGTTTATGACTGATTTTTGGTCAGTTTTAAAGTAAGAGTCTTGACGATCACTTCCAACAAAATCTGTATAGCAAGAGCCTCGTTTCATTTCAAATATAAAAGAATATGACATTTCTAGTTTAAGTGCAAAAACACTATTTATATAATAGTTTATGTCATAGATAATGTTCATTGCATTAAAGAGAGATGATTGAATCATTTTGTAATGTCTGCCATAAATTTCTTTTGAACTTTTATCTTGTGCCATATGTGTGTCTAGTGCATAGAAATAAGCGTACGGAGAAATCTGTAATGCAAAATCAAAACTGCATTGTTTGACTGGCTGAAAATTTATTTTTCCACCAAACCAAATGAAAAAAAGTTTGTCTTCAAAATTAATCTCTCCAAGTCTTGCAGTTACAATTTTTCCATTATTATTTGTAAATGTGTATGGATAGTGTACAGAACTTTCATCGTTCCAATAGTGCTTATTATCGGAACTATACCATCCCTCAGATTTTTTTCGCTCAAAATAGTCATAATTATATTGAAAAGTTATACATGGTGAAAAAACAAATCGCTTGGAAATGTTGAAATCGTAAAAAAGAATAATTTGTGTTTTAAAATTTTCAACGGATTCATTGTTTCCTTTTGAGTATCGCGTTTTCATTGTATAATCGTCTGGATTAAGCCAATCGGAATCAAACATTTTTCCTGATTTTTGGTTAAAAAGTGATGATAGGCCGCATACAGTGGCATGAAAATTTTCATAGTAAAAATCAAGATTTGCCCCAAACTGAAATATGTTTCTTTCCCATTTAAGATAGCTTATTTTCTTTGAGTCATTGTATAAACTTGGGTAATAGATGTTTTCACCTATGAAGCCTGTTGAATATGTAAAAACAGGCTCAATAATAAAATTAATTTTTGCAAAAATTGAACTGCTAAAAAAAATGAAAAGTAATAAGAAGGTAATTTTTTTTATCATGAATATAAAACAGGGGAAGCAATTTGCTTCCCCTAAAAACGAATTAGTTAAAATCAAAATTATTCAGAAATAATTTCAGAATCATCTTCAAAAACAACAGCCTCGCCAAATGTTTTTGAAAAGTCGAAATTAGCTGTATAGTGTTTTCCAGGTGTGATATTTACATAGTATGCAAGTTTTGACTGAGTTTTTGCATCGTCACGACCTGTAAATTTTGTTTCGATTGTAACAACCTTCTTTGCATTCGAAAAGTTGTTTTCACCATCACTTTTTGCCGTAGCTGCATCTGTGTAATAACCGACAGTGTATGCACCGTTTGTCTGCTCAGAAGTTGTACCTGCTTTGATTACAATAGTTATTGTTCCGTCTGCTGCTTTAGAAAAACCTGCTGTGTCAAGTTCTTCCCAAGTTCCGCTAGTCGGCAAAATCTGGTCTTCACCCTTACCGTTTGAAACTGCTTCACCGTTTATGTTTGAAAAGTTTGTAAGTTTTGTAAAATTGTTGTTTTTAACCAGAACATCAGAATAGCGCGAAACATAAGTTCTAACTTTTGAACCACTCCAATCACATGCTACGATACAGAAATTATATGTGTCTTCTGTTTTACCATCTGTTAAATCAAAAACGAAACCAGCAACACCTTCTTTAACATTATCAACATTTGGTGAAATCTTAATTTCACAGATTCCACCACGATGTTTTGTTTTTGTCTGTTTGAAAGCACGATAGTAGTATTCTGTATTTTCAATTCCGTCTTCTTTTGTACCTTTTGTTACTGTACCGTCATTAGCAACTTTGACATAAGCATTATCGAAGTCAACTTTTCCACCAGAGAAAACATCTGCTTCATCATCTTCATCTTTACAGCCAACAAAGCACAATGAAGTAACCATAAGTGCTACAGCACCAATTTTAAACATTTTTGAAAGTTTCATAATAAAACCCCTCGTTTAAATTTAATAATTCAAACTTCGAGATTGCTTTTAATCGTTGTGCCAAACATACTTCCATAAAGAAACGCTCGGCATCCCTGCCGTAATGTAAACATTTACATACACTAAACTCTGAATTTACATACACTAAATTTTGAATTTATAAGCACTAAATTCAAAATTTAATATACAGTAAATTCAGAATTTAATATTACTAAATTCCAAATTTACTGATCTTCTGAAAGTAAGGAAATAAAAAGTTTTCCAGCAAGGAATCATTTTGAGAACGGGCATCCTTAAAATGATTTCTTGAATGTCTGTTTACGCGTTTTTTAATACAGTGCAAGGTCGCTATTGAATCTTCACTTTGCATCCGGCTTGTATGCTAAAAATCTGAAGGCTTGCCCCTGAATCCTGTTCTGTGTCGTAGTATGTGTTTTGAGGGCCGCCTGTGGTAAAATCGATGTAACAGGTGCCGCGTTCTGGCTCAAATGTGAAATAACAGCTTCCTTTTAGAGTGAGTTCAAGAAAATCATTGACCATAAAACTTGCTTTTGCTGACATTAAAAGTGTGTTGAAATCAGAAAACTGAATCATGCGGAAATGTTTTTCGTAAAGTTCATTTGTTCCTGTCTTCATTGCGAGATGGGTGTCTACGGAATAAAAATACGCGAACGGTGAAAGGAGCGTTGTAAAATCAAGATTTAGGCGGGAGAAGGGCTTTATCTTTGCGTTTAGACCGAACCAGGTGTAAAAAGAGTGGCGGCATAAATCAATTTCCCCAAGGGTGCTGTGCACATATTTCTCGCCGTTCCAATAGGTGCGCGGATAATGAATCGAGGTTTCATCGTACCATCAGTGCTTATTGTCTGAACTGTACCAGCCTTCACTGTCTTCTCTTTCAAAAAAATCGTAATTGTATTGAAATTGAATCACAGGTGAAAATTCAAGCCAGCGGGTCGTTTCGAATGAATATGCAAAGGTTGATGTGAATTCATAGTTTTTTGAATTGGAAATGTCTCCGGCCGAATAGGTGGTTTTCATTGAGAGGTCTTCTGAATTCAGCCAGTCAGAATCTGTCATTTGACCGAAATTTTTGTTGAAGAGATTTGATGCACTGTAAAGGTTGGAATGAAGTTTCTTGAAATCAATGCCGAAATTCGCCCCTAAAAGAAGGATGTCTCTATCCCATTCAAGATAGCTGCGTTTCTTTGAACTGTCATAGATTTCTGAGGAATAAATGATTTCGCCGAGTTTTCCTTGTTCAAAAGAAATTACCGGCTCTAAACTGAAATGAAGTTCCCTGCCTTGAAAGACCTGTGCTTTAGCTGAAAACACAGGAAAAATCAACAGCAGGGAACATAATGCCTTTATGAGAGGCTTTTTGCTATTTTGCATCGGAATTGTCATCCGCGTTCATTGATTCAGTAGGTTTTGATGTTGCAGTGTCCGCGCTTTTTTTCTTTTGAGGAGCGTCGTAAATGAGGAAGCAGTCAACCTGAATTCCCTTTTCTCCGAACATCTTCGCGATTGACTCAAATTCGTGCTCGAAGTTCCCCGGATTATCAGAATGAGGCGGTGCGTCTCCAATCAGAATGATTTTCTTTTTGGCATCTTTGCTCCAGTCGAAGACAGATGCGCAGGTATAAAGTGCTTCATAAACTGCTTCTTCGCGGTCGCCTCCACCTCTAACAGAAACGCTTTTAATCGATTTTGAGAATGCGTCGGCGTTTTTTACGAAGCCGAAATTTTTGAGCGGAAGGCCGTTCTGGTTGAATTCATCGCAATAGTCTTTGTAGAAAAGAAGTCCGATTCTTGTGCTGCTGAATTTCTTCATCTGTTTTTCGAATTTTGAAAGCCAGTTTTTGCGGAGTTCAGCAAAATCATCTTTCATGCTGTCTGTTGCGTCAACTGCAAATACAAGGTCAAGTTTTTCGGCCGGGTTAAGTTCATCGATTTCTTTGACAAGTTTTTCTGTGAGTTCTGCTGCGGAAGGAACATGAATGACTCGCCCGCCTGATGCAGATGCAATTTCGCCAAATGATTCTTCTGTGTTCCAGTCTGAGACATTGAGGTTAAGCAGGTTGTCAGCGAATTTTCCGCCATTGTCACAGTATTTTTGTGCAAAGGCACGCACGCTGACTCTCATTCCGTTGGTGAATTCACATTCATTCTGATCCTGAATCACATAGCCGTAGTACATCTTTTTGGGAATATAGATATGAAAACATTCTCCAAAGAAGTTTTTTTCTACGGTGGAAGAAATCAGGGCGTTTGGCGTTCGTTCCATTCTGAAAGTGGACTTTGAGCCGTATGAATAGCGGACTTCATTGCCGTTTACGGAATTAAACTCCTTTGCCCTAAGAAGCGACAAATCCGGGTCATTGTAATTGCCGCTGTCAAAAAGAAGAAGGACGCTCTGAATGTCACCAAGTTTTTTGACAAACAGATGAACGCCGTTCCCGTCTTTTACGCGGTGTCCGTCATCTTCAGGGAGAACAAGAATGTCATCCTGCGATAAGGCTAAATCATAAACTTTATCATCGACGGGTTTTTTCGCCTTTTTTGCGAATGCCGCACTAACACTAAGAAAAATTAAAAGGAAAACAATAAATCTCTTCATAGAAGAATATTATAAATCATGATTGAGCAAAAAACAAAGAGAAAATGCCCGCGCGGGATAGTAGTGGCGCGAAGCGTTCCGAACAGGGTGAGGAATGTAGCGATAGCGGAACCACGGATAGCCCGTTGACAGTTGAGTCGCGCCATAAAAATTCTAATTCGTCTCTAATTGCTTACAAACCTTAAAATCATTATAATAATTTCACGATTTGCCGGGATGAACTGGCAAAGACACTTTCCTTTTGGAGTTAAAAAATGGCTGTTAATTACAAAGATTCAGGTGTTGATGTTGAAGAAGGCTACAATGCTGTCAACGAATACAAAGTTCATGCAAAACGCACCCGCATTCCTGGGCTTCTTACTGATTTGGGAAGTTTTAACGGAATGTTCGAGATTCCAAAAGGTTTAAAAAATCCAGTCATGGTTTCAGGAACCGATGGCGTTGGTACAAAACTCGAAATCGCTTTCCAGCTCAAAAAATATGACACAGTTGGCATTGACTGCGTTGCCATGAGTGTAAACGACATTCTTTGCTCTGGCGTTCAGACTTCTTTCTTCCTTGATTATGTAGCATGTGGCAAATTGGACGCAAAAGTTGCTGGTGAGCTTGTCAAAGGCATTGCCGATGGTTGTGTTGATACAGGCTGTGCTTTGCTTGGCGGCGAAACTGCTGAAATGCCAGGTTTCTACGATGAAGGCAAATATGACCTCGCAGGATTTGGCGTTGGCGTTGGTGAAAAAGAAGAAATGATTACCGGTACAAAAATTGAAGCTGGCGATGTGCTCATCGGTCTTTCATCAACCGGCTGTCATTCAAACGGATATTCTCTCGTCCGCAAACTTGTTACTGATTTTAACGCGCCTTTCGGTGATACTGGCAAAACAATCGGTGAAGTTCTTCTCACACCGACCCGCATTTATGTTCGTCCTGTAATGGATGTTCTTGGCGCATTCGGACCTGCAATTCACGGCATGGTTCACATCACAGGCGGCGGTTTCTACGAGAATGTTCCACGCATGTACGCAAAGGGCAAAAATCTTGTTTCTGTCATCAAAAAGGATTCATGGCCAAAGCCAGCGATTTTTGATGAGCTTATCCGCCGTGGTGCTGATTCAGAGGGCGTTTGGGGCACATTCAACATGGGAATCGGCTTTATCCTCGCTGTAAAGGCAAGTGAAGCTGATGCAATCATTGCACGCTTCAATGAAAAGGCCGCAGGTTTTGAGACAGAGCCGTACAAAAAGGCAGGCGCTGTTCCTCTCAAAGCCTACAAAATCGGTCATGTCGAGGCTAGTGAAAAAGACCTTGGTGAAGACCTCAAAGGCAGCCACGAAGCAACAAAATTAATCTAAAATAAATGATTTGCAATGGGTGGCGGCATTTCTTAATCGCTTGCCGCTCATTGCTTGATTTCCTTCCGCTAATCTTTAACAATGAAAAAAAGTTTCTTTGCATTCGCATTTATCCTTTCTTTGGGACTTTCTTCACTCTTTTTGTTTTCTTCTGCTGATTCTAAACTTTCACTGTTCATGCAGAATTTTCTTCCGGAGCGCGAGCCTTCGGTTCCGCTTGTTCTTGTGAATGTCAAACTTGAAGCCCCTTCAAAAGACTCTCCGTTTATTGATTTTTTGTCAGTTGAAAAAGCTGAACGCATTGTGCGTGAATTTGGGGCTAGTGGTGTAAGCCGTGAATCTGATTTTGAAAAAGACTTTGAGAATATCGATTCTTTGGTTGAAAAAAACAATGTAAAATCTCAAAAAACAAGTTTTTTCTTCAATATAAAGGAGCGTTTTCTAAAAGATTTTAGTGATACAAAAAGTCCGGCCGAATATAATCCGTATCTTTCAAAACAGCGGCGGCATCTTGTTTATAAAAAAAATGATGGATATTACGCTGATTTGACTTTTTTCCGTGTCCTGCAAAGCCTGAAGCTTCCAGAAATTCAGATTACGAATTCGTCAATAAATCTTGGAAAAATTGAAATTCCGCGTGCAGAAGACGGTTCTGTTGTCTTGAAGTTTCCGAAAAAATCATGGCACGAGTTTAAGTCGATTCAGGCTGATGAACTTTACGATTTTTCAGAACTTGAAATGAATTTCCGTTCCTGCCTTGAGATAATTTCTCAGCGTGGCCTGTTCGGTGAGTTGAATTCAGAAAATCCGCTCCCTCTTTTTGATGAAGCCCTTGAATGTCAGGATGATTTTGGAAAATCAATTTCCCTTAAAAATAAATTTTATGTCCTCATGGCGGATTACTTGTCTGGAAAGCAGGAAAGGATTTTGCTTGAGGCGGCGGCTGATGAAGAAGAATCGTCGTTCATAAAGGATTCTTTTGGTCTGTGCCGGAATCTTTTTTCGGAGCTTGAAACGCGGCGTGCTAAACTTCGGGAGCAGCTTGCCGGTTCGTTCTGTCTGCTTGTAGCCGATTATGGTCTAAAAACTGATTTTATTCCTTCGCCGTCAGAAAAGCATTTCCCGGAAAATCTTGTGCCGTATGTGATTGCGAACATGATTTTCAGCGCGGATTTTGTTGATTTGTTGCATCCGTTTTTCTCTTTCGCGGTGGCTCTTGTTCTTTGTCTGATTTTTGTGCTTGTTGCGTATAGAATCAAACGGAACCTTATAATGCTGTTTCTTTCTATTATATTGCTGCTTTTATCGGTATCGGCTTTTGTATTTCTGTTCCTTTATTTCCGTATTTTTGCAGGGCTTGCAGTTCCGCTTTCATCGCTTGTGCTTCTTTCTCTGATTTTGAACATTAAGTGTCGCAAAAAGAATGCTTCGGACAGAAACTTTTTTGCCGCACATTTTCAGCAGGGAATTTCGGAATCTTCCCTCAAAAAAATCATTTCAGCTCCTGCTGATTTTGCACTCGACGGTCACAAATCAGATGCTACGATCCTTGCGCTTTCGATTGCCGGTTTTCGTGATATAAAGAAACTTTTTAATGAAAATCAACTTTGCGCTTTTTTGAATCATTATTTTGATAAAATCACCCTGCTTATACTTGAAGGCGGCGGAATTGTTGAATCTTATCGAAACGACCGAATTCTTTCGATTTTCGGCTCGCCAGTTCCGCTTGAAGACCATTGCATCAAGGCCGTAAAAACTGCTTTTGAAATCAAAAAGATTGACCTTGCGCTTAATCAGGAAATTTCACTTTATTCTGCTTCTCCAAAACCGGATGGAATGAGTGATGATTTGTATACGGCGTTTTTCATTTTAAATCACAATGAAAAGAAGATTTTAAGCCGGGTCGGAATTTATTCCGCTGAGATTTCTGCGGGCTGCATCGGTTCTTCTGCAGGAAAATCTTTCAGAATTCTTGATGATTCATGGAAGTATGCGTTCAGAGTTAAAAAGGCAGGTTCTCAATGTGATGCGTCTGGAATCTTTGTAAACGGAAGTGCTTCAGATTATATCCGTGATTTTTACATTCTTCGTTCTATTCCTTTGAAATTCGTAAAACCTGAAGAAACGAGCGATTTATATGAAATTCTTGGAAGCCGCGATGATGACGATGACAAATTGTGGAACTACGCAAATTTCTGGAATCAGGCCGTGGCTTTGCTTGAAAAAGGTGAATCTGAAAAGGCACTTGCGGTATTTGAAAAACTTTCTGAAGGCCGGCCAAATGATAAGGTCGCCAGATATTTTATAAAATTTCTTAGCGAGGTGAAATAAATGAAAATTGCAGTTTTGGTTAGTGGCGGTGGAACGAATCTCCAGGCTTTGATTGACTATGAAAAGGCTCATGCTGACTGCCCATATGAGATTGCTCTTGTCGTCTCGAATACAAAAAATGCCTATGCGCTCGAACGCGCGAAAAATGCGGGAATTCCTGCTGAAATACGAAGTCCGTTTTCTGTTCTGGGAAAGGAAAAGGCTGAGCAGGCGACCCGTGATGAAAAACGAATCGCAATCAGTGACGCAATCCTTGAACTGTGTAAGGAGCACAATATAGAAGCAATTGTGCTTGCCGGTTATCTTTCGGTTCTCGGTGGAAAAATCATCACTGAATATTCGGGCAAAATCATCAATCTTCATCCTGCACTTTTGCCAAAATTCGGCGGAGTAGGGATGTGGGGGCACAATGTCCATGAAGCAGTTATTGCCGCCGGAGAAAAAGAAAGCGGATGCACGGTTCATCTTGTCGATTCCGGATGCGATACAGGAAAGATTCTTGTTCAGAAAAAAGTTCCCGTTTTGCCCGGTGACACTCCGGATACCCTTTATGCAAGAATTGCGCCCGAAGAGCATAAGGCGATGATTGAAGGAGTTTGCCTTTTAGCCACTCAATCATAGGAAAATGCGGTCGGAAAATTATTTTAAAATAATCTTTTTTTCTTGACTTTGGACATCTTGATGATAAAATAGATTATATGAGTGATTATCTTGACGCAACCAATGAAGAATTGTTAAAAGACTACTTCTCAGAATCTGAAATGATGGTCGATAATCTCGAAAGCAATATTCTTGCTATCGAGAACGACCCTAATAATCATGACGCTATCGATGAAATCTTCCGTGCGGCACATACCCTCAAAGGAAATTCGGCGACCGTTGAATTTTCGGAGATTGCGCACTTTGCACACACCATGGAAGACCTTCTTGATGAAGTTCGTTCCGACAAAATTAAGGTTACAGAAGATATCGTTGATACGCTTTTGACAGCCCTCGATGTTATAAAAGCCATGCTTGAAGAACGAAAGAACGGTGCTGTTTATGGTGAAAGCGTAGATGAAATTACCGAAAAAATTAAGGGCATGATTGCTGGTGGCGGCGCGGCTCCAAAGGCTGCGGCAGCTCCTGCACCTGCGGCAAGTCCTGCTCCAAAGGCGGCTCCTGCTGCGGCAGAAAGCGCACCTGCAGTTGCACTTTCTGAATATGAACTTGCAGAACTCAAACAAGGATGCGAAGCAGGTCAGCAGTTGTGGTCTGTTACCGTCACTTTCGATGAAAGCAATCCTATGAATTCTGTTGGCGGAATTCAGGTTTTTGCTGCCCTCAAGGCATGCGGTACGGTTCTTAAAACGATTCCTGATTTTGATGCTCTTTACGAAGATGAATTCCACAAAGATGTAACATATTTCGTCGCGTCGTCAAATACAGCCGAACAGCTTGAAGATACGGCTTTCCTTGACGATGTAACGCTGAGCGTTGATGCTAAAAATCTTGAGAATGCTGTTGCAAGAGAGTCTCTTTCAGCATCAGAAGTTCCTGCTGCTCCTCAACCGGAACCAGTTGCCGCTCCTGCTCCAGAGCCTGTTCAGACAGCAGCGGCTCCGGCACCACAAGCAGCAGAAGCACCGGCGGCTGAAGCTCCCAAAAAAGAAGCTCCAAAACCTGCCGCAAAGGCTGCACCGGCAACTGGTCACGCACAGCAGAGTACAATTCTCCGCGTAGATTCAAAACGAATCGACAACCTGTTGAATCTTGTTTCAGAAACCGTCATCACAAAGGCTTCATTCAACCAGAGTCAGCAGCAGTTCGCGGATATGCTCATCCAGTTCCAGGCGCTTGATTCTTCTTATAAAGAGAAGGTTCGCCGAATGTTCGAGCAGCTTCCTCAGTATCTTGAAGAAATCCAAAATGGTGTTGCTGTCAAAGACATCAAGGCCAATATTACAAGTGATTTCGGTGATATTGCTAATTTCTTTGATGCATTTGAAAACCGTTTCAAGGATTTGAACTCAAAATTCCACTCTTCTACGCAGAATCTTGGCCGTATTACAGGCGAACTGCAGGAAGGCGTAATGAAAATCCGAATGGTTCCAATCAGTCAGGTTTTCGACCGCTTCCCTCGTGTTGTCCGTGATTTGCAGAAAGATTTGGGCAAAAAAGTTAATTTGATTCTTGAAGGTGAAGATACCGAACTTGATAAAACAGTCGTTGACGATCTCATGGATCCAATCATGCACTGTGTCCGAAATTCTGTTGACCACGGAATTGAAGGTCCGGAAGAACGCAAAAATGCAGGCAAAGATGAAACCGGTACTGTTCTTCTCAAAGCTGCAAACGAAGGAAACAGCATTGTAATTGATGTTGTTGATGACGGTGGCGGTATTAATGTTGAGAAGGTTAAGGCAAAGGCTATCAGTAAGGGGCTCATTCATCCGAGCAAAGTTCTTACTGATCAGGAAGCAGCACAGCTTATCTTCCTTCCTGGATTCTCAACTGCAGAAAAAATAACGAATGTTTCAGGACGAGGCGTTGGTCTTGATGTTGTCAAAACGATGATTGAAAAGCTCAACGGTACAATTCAGGTTACGAGCGAACACGGAAAGGGCTCTAAGTTCTCAATCCGTTTGCCGCTCACACTTGCAATTATCCAGGGTCTTCTTGTTCGTGTAGGACGCGAAGTTTACTCAATTCCAATCGCTTCCGTTATTGAAAGTGTTCGGGTTAAAAAATCTGAAATTAACACAATCGACAATCACGAAGTACTTAATGTCCGCAATGAGGTCATCAGCGTGCTTCGTTTGAGCCGCCTGTTCAACATTCGTACAAATGAAGACGGCGAATATTGCTTTGTTGTTATTGTCGGTTCTCAGGATAAGAAAATCGGTGTTATGGTTGATAATCTTATCGGTGAAGAAGATGTCGTCATTAAACCGCTCCGCGATCAGTTCACCCAGTCTCCTGGAATTTCAGGTGCTTCAATTTTGGGTGACGGCTCTGTATCGCTCATTATTGATGTGAGCCAGCTGCTTGAATTGGGAGTCCGACAGGAAATCGAAGCCCGACAGGATGCGGGTTATGGCGACTAGTGAGTAAGGAGAAGATTCAATGTCAAATGAAAATACAGCAGAAAAACCTTCTATCAACTCAGTTCTGAAAGAGAGTCTTGGAAATGTAAATATTGCAGGCTCTGATGTTGCGGCTGCGGTCAAGCAGGATAATATGGTGGTCGTCGATTACAAGATGGTCACATTCTCTCTTGCTGGAAAAGACTATGCAATCGACATCATGAAGGTAAAGGAAATCGCAAAAGCAGGTCGCTTTACTTATGTTCCAAATGCACTGCCTTTCGTTCTTGGTGTTTACAACCTTCGTGGTGAAATCATTCCGATTATTGATTTGCGTTTGTTCTTTAATATCGAAATGCCAGAACGAGAATATGACGCACTTGAAAATATGCTCATCGTTTCAATCGGCGAGCTTACTTTCGGTGTTGTCGTTGATGAGATTGACAAGGTCGTTGGAATTCAGAAATCCAGCATCAATCCGCCTCATCCTTTGTTTGGTGACATAAATATCAAATATATTCAGGGTGTTGTTGAAGTTAACAACCGCCTGTACATCCTTCTTGACATCGAAAAGATTTTCGGCTCAAAGGCTGACAATAAATCTTCAGAAAATGCCGTTGTAAGGGAAATGTCTGCCAGGATAGCAAATTCGTCAGGAGCTGCTTCTGGAAAAAAGCAGGGTGCTAAAGCCGCTGCACCGGCCGCTCCAAAGGTTGAGAAAGTTGACTATTCTTTTGTAGTTGATTCTCTTGCCTCAATGCGAAAGTTCTCGGCTTCTGCCCTCAATGATAAATGGATGCAGGTTCGCTACAAGGAATGGGAGCAGGAACGGGGCAAGAATAAGACCCAGCTTCAAAATCCAGCAGATGCTGATTTGTTCCTCAAAAAATTCTACTCACCGTTCAGTGGAACCTGGTGGGATAAAACTTATGCGGATTCTATTTTCAAGGCTTTGCCTGATAATGCCGCAAAACAGATTGTTGTATGGAATCCTGGCTGTGGAAAAGGTGCAGAAACCTATTCTTTGGCCTGTATTCTCAAAAAGCGTTATCCTGAGTCAAAAATCAGAATCTATGCACATGAGGTTGATTTGCTCAGTATTTCTAACGCACCTCTTCTTGCTGTTCCAGGTGAAGTCGCAAATGACTGGTATGCACCATATATTACGAAAAAAGCTAACGGGGATTTTACTTTCACTCAGGAAATCCGCGACAGCATTATGTTCGAATATCATGATTGTGCGAACACCAACAATTTGCCTTCATGTGATATAATCTTCGCAAGGGATGTACTGTCATTCTTGCCGGAGTCAAGTCAGCAGACAATTGTTGCTGATTTCTCTGAAAAACTCAAAGGAAACGGAATCGTGTTCTTGGGGCAGAATGAATCTCTGGAAGAAAATCCAAACTGGTCTGCAAAGACTGTTGGAACAGTAACTATTTTCGGCAAAAAGTAGCAAAAAAGTCTAAAATAATATATAATTAACAGGAGTAAAAACTCATGAGAGTAGAGTACATTAACCCATTTGTAGAAACTTCATATCAGATTTTGAAAGAAGTGCTTGGTGGCGCAACCGTTACACGCGGTGATTTGTATCTCAAATCAACGGCTATGCCTGTAATGGGCGTTGCTGCCCTTGTCGGTCTGGCTGGCGATGTTGAAGGTCGTGTTCTTTTCGATATGACTTTTGAGACTGCCTTGAATATTGCTTCTGCAATGAACGGTGAAACACTCACCAAATTTGACGATCTTGCAAAAGCTACAATCAGTGAGCTTGCAAATCTTATCACGGCACAGGCTGTTACAAAGTTGCATGAACTTGGATTCAAGTTCGACCTTACGCCGCCTGCTCTTTTCGCCGGTGAAAAAATGGAAATTGCTGCTTTGGGCGGCAGTTCTGCAAACAGTGTAGAGGCACTTATCGTTCCTCTTATTACTGAATGTGGTAAAATTGAAGTTAACGTCGCTATCCGCGAGCGCATGTAATATTGTATAGGGATAAGGAGTGCCAAAATGAAAACTAAACAGGATTTTCCTTCAATCAATGAGCGTCCGCCAGAGGGCATGAATGCTGACGGTTCAAAAATCCGTGTACTTGTTGTAGACGATTCTATGTTCGTCGCAAAACAGCTCGGGCAGATTCTCACAAGTGAAGGATATGAGGTCGTTGCTACAGCTGTAGATGGTAAAGACGGTGTTGATAAATACAAGGAACTTTGTCCGAATGTTGACTTGGTAACCATGGATATTACTATGCCTCGCATGGACGGTATCACAGCTCTTGAGCAGATTGTCGCTTTTGATAAAAATGCACGAGTAGTTATGGTTTCGGCTTTGGGTAAAGAAGAACTTGTAAAAAAATCTCTTCTTCTTGGTGCAAAAAACTACATCGTAAAACCGCTTGACCGTAAAAAGGTTCTTGAACGAATCTCTGCGGCCTTGAAATAGTCAGAATTATTTTCGGTAAAGAGATTTTAATCATTTCTCACAAAACGCGTAGCTTTAAGGCAGTAAAAATCTTGTTTTAGAGTTTACGCGTTTTGTTATATAATTGTAGGAATTGCATGGAAAAATATAGATATACTGAACATGAATTCTCTTTAATGGAAAACAGTTGTATTCCTTTTGCAGTTTATCAGTTCATAGATAATCGCGTTGTTGCTCTTGTCATTTCGGCTGGCTTTATGGAGATTTTCGATTTTCATGACAGGGCTGAAGTTTATTCTGTAATGGACAACGATATGTACCGTGATTGTCATCCTGAGGATGTGGCAAGAATCTCTGAGGTGGCTGTCCGATTTGCTGTAAAAGATGAGCCTTATGATGTAATTTATCGCTCTAAAGTAAAAGGAAAGTATAGAATTATTCATGCATACGGAAAGCATATCTATAAAAATGATGTAAGGCTTGCAGTCGTCTGGTATTTTGATGAAGGTGATTATAACGAAGAAGAAACTGGTAATGTCGGTCTTTTGACAAGCTCTTATTCAAATCTTCTGCGCAAAAGCAATATTTATAATGAGGCAAATTACGACTATCTGACAGGATTGCCTTCAATCACTTATTTTTTCAAAATTGCTGAATCTGAATATGATAGAATTAAAGCAGACGGTGACACGCCTGTAATGTTGTTCTTTGATTTGAACGGCATGAAGTTCTTTAATACAAAATATGGTTTTGCTGAAGGAAACAGTTTAATCAGGGGCTTCTCAAAACTGCTGGCAAGTCATTTTTCAAATGACAACTGCTGTCGTTTTGGAATGGACAGATTTTCTGTCTGCACTTATGAACGAAACCTTGAGCAACGGCTTAAAAAACTCTTTGAGGAAACTGAAAGGATAAATAACGGCAGAAGTCTTACTGTAAGGACTGGAATTTATTGCAGTAACCATGAAAAGGTTGACGTGAGTGTTGCCTGTGACAGGGCGATGATGGCTTGTGACAGTAATATGCAGAATTACCGTTCAAGTTTTACCTATTTTAATGAGACAATGCTTCACAAATCTGAAATGAAGCAATATATCATCGATAATTTAGACCGCGCAATCGAAGAAAAATGGCTTAAAGTCTACTATCAGCCAATAGTTCGTGCGGCAAACGGTCGAGTTTGCGATGAAGAGGCTCTTTCGCGCTGGATTGAGCCGGTAAAAGGCTTTTTGAATCCGGCGGATTTTATTCCGATTCTAGAAGACGCAAATCTTATTTATAAGCTCGATTTGTTTGTCACGGAACAAATACTTGAAAAAATGAAGAGACAGGCTGAAAAAGGGCTGTACATCGTGCCTACTTCAGTAAATCTTTCGCGCTCTGATTTTGATACCTGTGACATCGTTGCTGAAATTCAAAAACGCGTTGAAAAAGCACAAATTCCGCCTGAAAAGCTTACAATCGAAATCACTGAAAGCGTAATCGGAAGTGACTATGATTATATGAAGTCGCAGGTTGAACGCTTCCAGTCGCTTGGCTTTAAGGTCTGGATGGATGACTTTGGTTCAGGCTATTCTTCTCTTGATGTTTTGCAGGATTTCAATTTTGACCTCATAAAATTCGACATGAAATTCATGCGTCAGTTTGAAAACGGCCTGAAGGCAAAAATCATTCTGACTGAGCTTATCCGCATGGCGATTGGACTTGGAATTGATACGGTTGTCGAGGGCGTTGAAACTGCAGAACAGGTCGAATTTTTAAGGGAAGTCGGATGCACCAAAATACAGGGATTCTTCTATTGTAAGCCGATTCCGGCTGAACAGGTTTTTGAGCGATATGACAAGGGAATTCAGATTGGATTTGAAAACCCTGAGGAATCAGAATATTTTGCTATTCTCGGAAAAATAAATCTTAATGATTTGTCGGTGCTTGCAAACGGCAGCGGTGAAATCTTCAAAAATTTCTTTAATACGCTTCCAATGGCAGTTCTTGAATATGATAATGAGCAGCTTCGAATTATCCGTGGAAACAGAACTTACCGCGAATTCATAAAAACTTACTTTAAGCCAATCCGTAACGAAAAGAATGAGCGCATAGCCCAAAAACTTGAAAACAACGGCTCAGCATTCCTTGAGGCCATTCGGAACTGCATGAAGAATAATGATTCTATTGTAATCGAAGAAAGGCTCAAGGCCGGCATAAAATTCCATGTCTACATACGGCGGATTGCCGTTAACCCGGTTACAAGCGTGTCTGCTTTTGTGGTCGTTGTGCTTAGCGTGAGTGGCAATATTCCGTCTTAAAATACGGCTTTAATGCCCGTGCTTGCGTGGTTTTCAGAGGCAGAGATTTCTGCTATACTTTTCTAATGTTTCAAGTTCGTGTAAATACTGATTTTGCAGCGGCTCATTTTTTGAGGGATTATCACGGAAAGTGCGAGAATCTTCACGGCCATAATTACAAAGTCTATGCCCATGTACAGGGGAAAAATCTTGATGATGGTGGAATGCTTTTGGATTTTGGTGAGCTGAAAAAGGCGTTGAAATCCGTATGCGCAAAACTTGACCACACGAATCTTAATGACATCGCTTTTTTTGAGCAGAATCCAAGTGCAGAGAGGATTGCGGTGTACATCTATAATGGAATTATTGAGTTGATTCCATCGCTCAAACGCACAGACGGTGAAGCGGCATATTTGTACGCGGTTGATGTTTTTGAGACAGACACTAACAGGGCAAGATATATGCCTGATTAGAATAAATGCGAAGGCTAGGGTATGGAGCCCCGAAGTAGCCGAAGGCTATGAGCGTTAGCGAAGGGCGGAACACCCGACGGCGATAGCCGTAGCCCCCATGGAGATTTTTATGAAACAGATTTCGATTCTTGATTCGACTTTGCGTGACGGCTCTCAGGGTGAGGGTATTTCTTATTCTGTTCAGGACAAAATTAATATTGTTAAGGCTTTGGACGAGTTGGGCGTTTCTTATATTGAGGCGGGAAATCCTGGTTCAAACCCTAAGGACATGGAATTTTTTGCCGAGGCGAAGAAGCTTAAACTTGAGCATTCAAAAATCGTGGCATTCGGCTCAACAAGGCGCAAGGGAATCAAGTGTTCTGAAGACGCTAATTTGCAGAGTCTTTTGGCTGCAGAAACTGAAGTCGTGTGTATTTTCGGTAAAACCTGGGATTTTCAGGCCACGGAGATTTTGCACGCGACTCTCGAAGAAAACCTTGAAATGATTCGCGAGACGGTGGCTTTTCTTGTCGCAAATAATAAGGAAGTCATTTTCGATGCCGAGCACTTTTTCACTGGTTATAACGAAAATTCAGAATATGCGATGAAGTGTCTTGAAGCGGCTGTTGAGGGCGGTGCAAAAACTTTGTGTCTTTGTGAGACAAAAGGCGGAATGCTTCCGATGCAGTGCTACAACATGGCGAAGGATGTTTGCGGTCGCTTTGGAAAAGTTGCTTCTATTGGAATCCACACGCACAACGATTCGGGCTGTGCGGTCGCCAATTCGTTGATGGCGGTTGACGCAGGTGCAACTCATGTTCAGGGCGTTTTGCTCGGATTTGGTGAGCGCACTGGAAATGCTAATCTTTCTACAATCATTGCAGATTTGCAGCTTAAAATGGAATGCGCTTGTATTCCTGCTGAAAATATTCAGAATCTCACTCCAATTTGCAAGCGCGTTGCTGAAATCACGAATATTGCGCTTGAGTCTGGAATGCCTTATGTCGGTTCAAGTGCTTTTGCCCACAAGGCGGGAATGCACATTGATGCGGTAATCAAAAATCCTTTTGCTTACGAGCATGTCACACCAGAAAGCGTCGGTAATGAGCGCGTGTTCCTCATGAGCGAAGTTGCTGGAAAGAGCATGATTGTTGAGAAGGTTCAGAAATTCGACAAAAATCTCAATAAATCAAGTCCTGTCGTCGCCGAAATCGTTAAGCGGGTCAAAGATTTGGAGCATGAAGGCTATCAGTTTGAAGGTGCGGATGCAAGCTTTGAGATTCTCGTGCGAAAGGCAATCGGAAAGTACCAGCCTTTCTACAATCTTCATTATTACAAGACGAGCGGCGAATTCCCGCGATTCGCTGATGATCAGAGCGCTTTTGCCCAGTTCAAGATTGATGTTGATGGAAAGGTCGTTGTGACTGCGGGCGATGGTGATGGTCCGGTCAATGCTCTTGATGTTGCGATGCGAAATGCACTTGAGCAGTTCTATCCGAATGTGGCTCAGATTCATCTTACTGATTATAAAGTCCGCGTTCTTGACGGAAAATCTGCTACGGCTTCACGAGTCCGTGTTTTGATTGAATCGAGCGATGGGGACGAGCATTGGACAACGATGGGCGTTTCAAGCGATGTTATCGAAGCTTCTTATCTTGCCTTGGTCGATTCTTTCGAGTACAAGCTGATTAAAGATTTGGAGCGAAAATTCGGCAAATTGATGTAAGCCGGGCAAAAAGGGGGCAATTCTATGTTCACGACATTTTTTTCATTTTTGAGAATCGCATTATACATGCTTTCGAAGAATAAACTCCGTCGTCTTGCGCTCAAATATGACAAGGCGGGCGACATTGCTAAGCGCGATGAAGTTGTTTTCGGCATCGTTCCTCAGTGGGCAAGGTTCGTTTTTACAAAGGTAATGCGTGCCACTGTTGAGGTTGTCGGTGAAGAAAAGGTGCCTCAGGACCGTGCGGTCGTATTTATCGGCAATCATCAGGGCTACATGGACATTCCGCTTCTTTTTGGTTTTATCAACAAGCCGATGACTTTTGTTGCAAAAGCCGAGCTTGGCAAAGTTCCGCTCCTTTCTGACTGGATGAAGCTGCTTCAGTGCACTTTCATCGAGCGAAAAAGTCCGCGCAAGTCAGTTCAGGCAATTCATGATGCGGCTGATGGCGTAAAAAAGGGCTATTCGCAGGTCATTTTTCCGGAAGGAACCCGAAGCAAGGGCGGTCCGCACAATGAGTTCAAGGCCGGTAGTTTTAAGCTCGCGTTCATGTCGGGAGCACCGATTGTTCCTGTCACGATTGACGGAACCTGGCGCATTTACGAGGGGCAGAAAAGGGTCAAAAAAGGCCAGCACATCAAACTCATAATTCACGACCCGATTGAAACAGAAGGCCTTTCTAAAGAAGAACTTGCAAAAATCCCTGCAATGGTCGAAAAGATTGTTTGCGAACCATTAGAAAATTAAAACTTGCAACGGGGGATAGCAATGAGCAATGAGCAGTTACCAAATAGCAGTGAACAGACAGCAATTGGCAGTGAGCAGTTGGGCGATTCCCGCCGGGAGGTTTCGGCAGGCTCAACCACCTCGTCGGGTCGGGCGTTCCGAGGTTCGCTAACGCTCAGTGCTTCGCACCTGCTTCGCAGCCTCTCCATGCCCTATCGTGTTTTTAAAAGCAAATTCCCTCTTCTTTCCTTTATACTTGCACGCATAGTCACAATGATTGTGATTCTCTTCATTTTGGGATGGAGTCTTTTTGCGCTCATGGAACTTGCTCCCGGCGACATCGTTGACCAGATGATGCAGCAGCAGCTCATGAGCCAGACAGAATCTCACGGTGGCGGTGCCGGAAGGGACAATGTTTTTTCTGAAGAGCAGATTGCAAAAATGAGGGCTGAAATGGGGCTGGACAAGCCTTTTACGATTCAGTATTTCCGCTGGCTCAAACGAGTTTTTATTCATCATGATTTGGGTGTTTCACTCATTTCAAAAGCACCGGTTTCTTTCCTTATTAAGAGCCGTATTGTTAATTCCCTGGTCTTAAATTTAATTTCGCTCGTGTTCATCACGATTTTTTCTTTTCTGCTTGGCGTTTATTTTTCAAGCAAAGCCGGTACCCGCGTGGATTTGGCGGCCACATTTTTTGCCCTGTTCTTCCATGCATTCCCTGGAATCCTTCTTCTGATTCTCCTTCAACTTTTTGCTTCAATTACAGGGCTTTTTCCGGTGACGGCATATCCTGACTTCCCAATTTCTGAAAACCCAATCAAATTCATATTCAGTTACAATTATCATGTTTTTCTTCCATTATTTGCGTCTTTTCTGGGCGGAATTGGCGGCACCATGCGCATGATTCGTTCAACGATGCTCGATCAGATGGGCATGCCTTACATCATGGCACTTCGTTCACGAGGAATTTCTGAGCGGCGGGTTTATTTAAATCACGCGTTCCGAAATACGCTTAATCCTTACATTACGGGCAGTGCGAATCTTCTTGCAGGTCTTTTTTCCGGCAGCCTTGTTCTTGAAATCATTTTCTCGTATCCGGGAATTGGCCGTCTTATGTACGATGCCGTAATGCAGCAGGATGTTAATCTTGTCCTTGCAAACAATATGTTCATTTCAGCCCTTGTTCTCGCCGGAATGACAATTTCTGACATCTTGCTTGCGATTGTTGACCCGCGTGTCAGATATGGCAAAGAAGGGTAAATAACAGAATTCCCCGTGCTGTTTGGTGCGGGGATTTTTTTTGCGCAAATCTGTAAATTCTTTTGTGTCTGTGGTATAATTTTCACATGGGAATTTTCCTGAATCCGAACAATGACAATTTTCTCGCAGAGGCAAAGTCGCTTTATGTTGACAAAACTATGCTGATTGATGTCACGAACCGCTATCTTGATGACCCGACTTTCAAATTTGTCTGTATCAGTCGCCCTCGTCGCTTCGGAAAATCAATCGCAGAGGACATGCTTGCCGCCTACTATTCAAAAGGTGCTGATTCAAAGGAGTTGTTTTCCCGGTTCAAGATTTCAAAGACGGCCTCTTATGAAAAGAATCTCAACAAATTCAATGTAATTAAGATTGATTTAAACGCTCGTATGTCTGTTTGGAAAACAGTTGCTCCAAAAGAGCGGTCAGAAGAAAATGTAATTGCATTTGTTCAAAATCAAGTTTGTGAGGAATTCCGCGAGCAATTTACTGACATGGATTTTGGAGAGAGCAATTCAATCGCGAGTTTCATTCAGAAAATCTACAAGGAAAAAGGCGAGACTTTCATCATTATAATCGACGAATACGATGTAATGGTTCGCGAGCAGGTTTCGCAAGAAGAATTTGAGATTTATCTCGCATTCCTTAACTCACTTTTCAAAAATGCCGAGCTTAAGCCTGCTATTTCTCTTGCATATCTTACAGGAATTCTTCCTATTATAAAGGATAAAATTCAGTCAAAGCTTAACACTTTCAAAGAGTACAATATGCTTCATGCTGGCAAATTCGCTGAATTTACAGGTTTTACCACTGAAGAGGTCAAGGCACTTTGTGAGAAATACGATTGCAGTTTTGATGAGTGCAAGAGCTGGTACGATGGTTATAAAGTTGGGGATTTTGAAATTTACAATCCGCAAGCAGTGGTGAATGCTGTGGTAACAGGCGAGTTCCGTTCTTACTGGAGTCACACCTCAACTTACGAGGTTATTTCCGATAAGATTCAGATGAATTTTGATGGAATCAAGGATGATGTAATCACCATGCTAGGTGGTGCCAGAATTGATGTAGATGTCGAGCTTTACAAAAACAGCATGACCGAATTCGATACTAAGGACGATGCTTTCACATTTCTTATTCATCTTGGCTATCTTGCTTATGATGCGGAAGAAGAGCAGTGCTATATCCCAAACCGTGAGATTTACAAAGAATGGCAGCATGCAATAAAAAAAGATTCCGACTATGCCGAGACAAACAAAATAATCGAATCTTCAAAAAATCTTCTCAAAGAAACGCTCGCTTGCAATGAAAAGGCTGTTGCCACAGCCCTTGATGTAAGTCACATTCATGTCACAAGTAACCGCAGCTACAACAATGAAGATTCTTTACAAAGCGCGATTTACCTTGCGTTCATTTACGCTATCAACAATTACACAATCGTAAAGGAGATGACAGCTGGCAAAGGATTTGCGGACATTGTGTACATTCCGCTCAAAGCCGGTTCTCCCGCATTGATTGTGGAACTTAAGCACAATAAATCCGCTCAGACTGCACTCAATCAAATCAAGGAAAAGCAATATTTTGACTGCCTCGTGAATTACTCCGGCGAAATTATTTTTGTCGGAATCAGCTACGATGAGGACACAAAAAAACATGATTGTAAGATTGAGAAATTTGTGAAATAGAACATGCTAAGAGGGAGAAAAAAAATCTCAATTAACTTTTCTCCCGCAACAATTCCCAATCATCAATTTCGGCTAGAGAAAACCACGAATATGTGATATAATGAAACTGTTCGACTTGCCTCACTTTCAAGAAAGTGCGGTTTACGAACTGTTCTATTTTACTATGAAACGCCTTTTTCAATATCTAAAAACCCGTCCTCTTGCAATCATTTCAATTACGCTTCTTGTACTGCTGTATCTTTCGATGATTTTTGCGCCTTTTTTGGCTCCTTATACGCCCACGCGCACCTTTGAGGATGGCACTTTTCATCCTTCAAACATCGAGCTGACTTCACGCGGAATCGTTGCACGCGAATACCGGGTTTTGAATCCGATTACATGGCGTTATGCGAAGGTCAGGGGCGAAGAATTTCATCATAAAATCGCATTTTTCGTTAAGGGTGAGGAATATAAGCTTTTCGGGTTTATTTCTTCCAGTCGGCACCTTTTTGGAACTCTCCCTGATGCACAGACTGGCGAGCTTTATCCAGTCTTTCTTTTTGGTTCGGACAATCTTGGACGCGACTTGTTCAGCCGCATGGTCTATGGCAGCAGAATTTCGCTTACAATCGGCTTTGTGGCAAGTGCAATTTCTCTGGTTCTGGCGATTTTGCTCGGCGGCCTTGCTGGTTATTACGGCGGCAAAACTGACTGGCTGGTCATGCGTTTTTCAGAGTTTTTCATGCTGATTCCGGGGCTTTACCTGATTCTTTTCCTGCGCTCACTTCTCAACAGCAAAATGGATTCCGGCACAAGCTACATGATAATCACGGTGATTCTTTCCCTCGTCGGATGGCCGGGCACAGCACGCACTTTGCGCGGCATGGTTCATTCAATCAAACGAGAAGAATTTGTCCTCGATGCGGGCCTTGAAGGAATCCCTTCCACGGTCATAATTTTTGCTCACATAATTCCGCAGATTACGAGTCTTCTTATCGTTTCGACCACCCTTGCGATTCCGGGCTTTATCATGAGCGAGACCACTCTTTCTTACCTTGGTCTTGGCATCTCCGACCCCGCCGTGAGCTGGGGCAGCATGATTAACCGGGACATTTCAACGCTTTCAAACCTCAAAAACTTCCCGTGGCTCTTAACGCCGGTTTACTTGCTTTTGGGCGTAACGCTGGCATTCAATTTCCTCGGTGACGCTTTGCGCGACTATTTCGACCCGTATCATGTGGTGTTTAAGACATGGAAAAATAAGGGCGTTCCCGCCGACAAGCGGCGGTCGGGTCTTTCGCGAGCACTTCCGTTGTCGTGCTCGATTCACTTCCGCTGTCGCTCCATTCCTACGCAGCAAGCTGCTTCGGAACGCACTTCGTGCGGTGCTACACCCCCTAACGCTTCGAATAGTAAATCCACTGACAATAAGGCATGGCTTTCCATTGAAAATCTTCGTGTGTCATTCACGGTGCTTCGTGGTTCGAGCAGGACTGTAATTCAGTCTGTGCGCGGTGTTTCATTCAGCATGAATCGTGGTGAAATTCTTGGTATCGTCGGTGAATCTGGCTCTGGAAAATCTGTCACCACTACGGCAATTCCTGCCCTGCATCCGTCAAATGCAAGCGTTGAAGGCAAAATCTTTTTTGACGGCGTGGAACTTACCTCGCTTTCTCAAAAAGAAATCCGCTCTTATCGCGGTAAAAAAATCGGGCTAATCTTCCAGGAACCAGGCAGGAGTTTTGATCCGCTTCAGAGCATTGGTTCGGTCTTTTTAGAAACTTTCCGAAATTCAAATCCTGAAATCACTCGTGAAGAAGCAGAGGCAAAAACGGTCTCTCTTTTGAATGAAGTCGGTCTGCCTGATCCGGCCAAGCGTCTCAAAAATTTCCCGCATCAGTTTTCGGGTGGTCAGCTTCAGCGAATTTCTATCGCACTTTCCCTTGCTCAAGGCTGCGAACTTCTGATTGCCGATGAACCGACTACGGCCCTTGATGTCACGATTCAGGCTCAAATCGTCTCTCTGCTTGCTGATTTACGAAAATCACGAAATCTTTCTATTATATTCATCAGTCACAACATTGAACTTGTCGCCTCTCTTTCTGACAACATGATTGTAATGTACGGCGGCTTGATCATGGAAAAAGGCACGAGTGAGCAAATCATGCACCATGCGCGGCATCCTTACACAAAGGCATTGCTTGCTTCAAGTCCGAAATTCGGAACTCACTATACTTCAGAAAAACTGATTTCGATTCCAGGTCGTGTAACGGATCCCGCTCATCCTGAACCAGGCTGTCCTTTTGCCCCAAGATGCCAATACGCAAAGGAAGAATGCAAAACCCCCGCCTGCGAGTGCTACAAAACAATTTCTTAAAAAAAATTAAGAATTCTTTTCACTTTTTACAAACTTGTGTTATAATGGTCGGCAAAAGTATTTCCACAGGAGTTGTAAAAAAATGACATTTGTAAAAAGAGCACTGACCCTTATTGGTGTTGCGGTCGCGGTGTTCTTCATCATAACAACAATTGTTGTAGCAAGCCTTGTTTCAAATTTTACGGAAGAGCAGGCATACAGGCTCATGTATTCAAATATGAGGGAATGTATACTCAATTTTGAGAATACGCTGGCAGGCCCTGCTAAAATGACGGAATCTCTGGCATTGTATTTCAATGACGGTTTTTATGACAGCAACAGAAGAACAAATGAAGTTTTCGAGAAGATGTCGCTTGCTTACCCGGAACTTCCTGGCTTTTATGGTTACAAGACTGACGGAACCATTTTCAAAGGTCCGAATATCGAGATTCCTGATGGATACGACCCCACATCCTGCAACTGGTATACAGGGGCTGTCGATATTTCCGGCGAAACTTATTATTCAGATGTCTATGAAAGTGAGCTTTCTGGTCGTCTGGTCATGACAATTTCGCGGGCAATTTTAAAAGATGATGAGGTTGAGGGCGTAGTTGCTTTTGACTTCCCTGTTGAAGACCTTCAGATGTTTGTTGGCGAAGTAAAAAGCGATTTGCTGGACCGGTCTTTCATTCTTTCTCCGCGCGGCGATTTTTTCATGCACGAAACCTACACTGCTGAAGATAATATCCTTAGAATTGAAAACGGAAAGTACCGCGCACTTGGTGAAAAGCTGCTTGAAGTTGAAAATGACTTTGTTTTCGGTAAAGTTGACGGTATCAAGTATGTTTTCCGAATTGACCCGATTCCTACAACTGGATGGTATTATGTTCTTGGAAAGAGCATCAAGGATGTAAATTCTTTCTCAAGAGCCACAAAAATCCTGCTTACAGTTACCTTCATTATCCTGTTCATCGTTATCATGACGATTACGGCTTTAATCATCAGCCGAATGAGAAAAAAGGAACATCTTGCCAGTATCCGTCTTATTGATGAAACTCATAACCTTGCCCTTTCTTCCAAAGAAAATGCTTCTACTGCACAAGATCAGAGTGCGGCCGTCAAAGAAATCGTTGCCACAATGGAAGACAACACGGAACTTTCAGAAGATATTTCAAAAAAAATCCAGGATGTATCTGGCGTTGCCAAAAAAACGAGCGGCGATGTTGCGGAGGGCGTTTCGTTCCTGGAGCAGAATGTAAGGCAGCTTCATGAAATTGCAACTGCTAATCAGAACACAATCGAAGGAATCAAATCTTTGGGTGATAAAATCGAAAACATCTGGGATATCGTTTCCTTGATTAACTCGGTCGCTGACCAGGCAAAAATCATCGCTTTCAATGCGGAACTTGAAGCTGGCAAAGCTGGTGAAGCAGGACGCAACTTCCATATCGTTGCTTCTGAAATCCGTCGTCTTGCTGACGGAATCATCAACGGCACAAAAGAAATCAAAAAGAAAATCACAGAAATTCAGCAATCTTCCGACACTCTCATCATTGCAAGTGAAAGCGGTACCGAAAAAATCCGCGAGGGCGTTTCAAATGCGAAGAACCTTGAGGAACGCTTCACGAGCATCAAGAATGCTTCCGAAATTACGGCTGACAGCGCGGGCGACATCACTACGATTATTCAGCAGCAGGCTGTGGCGAGCGAGCAGATTCTTCTGACTCTCAAGCAGATTGCTTCCGGCGTTGACCGCTTCCGTGGTGCTACGGAAAACATCTCCGAAGCATCTCAGAAACTTCAGGTAATTGCAGAAGAACTTCGTAAGTAAAAAAAGCCATTTAGAAAAGTGAGGAAAATATGAAATTCTTGAAAATCAAAAATGAGGCACGAAAACTGCCGTTTCCTGTCATGGTAATCATTTTTGCTCTTATTCTTGCCGGATTGATTGCTGCCAGTTTTGCTTTTATCGGCAAAAGGGCGAGGGTGAATTTTGAAAAATCCAGTCATAAAGAACTTTCCCAGCTGTGCAAAAATATGAAACTGAAATTTGAGCTTGGGCTTAACGAGCAGCTTGTACTTGCACAGCAGATGGCAAAATCACCGTTAATCGTAAAATATTTTGAAGATCCATCGGACAGTTCTGTTCGGGAAGATGCTTTTGAGGAAGTCCTTGCTTATCAGAATTCGTTTTTGAGCAAACTGTCATTCATGATTAATGACGCAGACCTTAAATATTATTCAGATAATAAATATCTTTACACGCTTGATAAAGATGATCCTACAAGCGTCTGGTACACAAGTCTGATTGATACCGATAAATCTTATGTTTTCAATGTAGATTATGACATCGGTTTGAAGCAGACTTTCATGTGGGTAAACTGCATTGTCCGCAATTATAACGGAGATTTTCTTGGTCTTATCGGAACGGGCATTCCAATTTCAGAATTCGTAAATTCACTTTATTCAGACCTTCCAGAAAACTATTCAATGTACATTTTCAATAATGCCCTTGAGACAACAGGTTCCCCAGAATTGAGCCACCTTGAAAACAAAACCCCGATTACAGAAGTCATCCCTGCTTTTGCAAACCGCGAATATGAGCTTGAAGCAATCGGCGAGTCTTTCATCGATACTGATAACACGGTGTTTGGATTTGAGCCGTTTGAGGAAATTGGCTGGACTCTTGTAATGTCAAAAGATTACACCGTTGCCTCATTCCTTGCGGGGGCAATTGGACCGGCTTCAATCTGTCTTGTTGTTATTGTATTTGTTGTGCTTGTATTCTTTAGTTGCCTTAGAATTCAGCTGCTTCATTCCAATGAAAAGAAAGTCGGAATCAGCATTCTTGAAGAGATTCAGAATCTTGCGGTTTCTTCAAAAGAAACTGCCGCTACGGCTCAGGATCAGAGTGCCGCAGTAAAAGAAATTGTTGCCACAATGGAAGACAACACTGCGCTTTCAGAAGATATTTCGCAGAAAATCAAGGATGTTTCGGGAGCCGCCACAAAAACCAGCGGTGATGTATCTGACGGTGTTGCATATCTTGAAGAAAATGTAAAGCAGCTTCAGGAAATTGCCGCTACGAACATGAATACGATTTCTGGCATCCGCTCTCTGGGCGATAAAATCGAAAATATCTGGGATATCGTCACATTGATTAACTCGGTCGCTGACCAGGCAAAAATCATCGCATTCAATGCAGAACTTGAGGCTTCAAGTGCAGGTGAAGCAGGCCGAAACTTCCACATCGTTGCGACAGAAATTCGTCGTCTTGCAGACGGTATCATCGACGGTACCAAGGAAATCAAGGAGCGCATTACTGAAATCCAGCAGTCTTCGGACAGCCTGATTCTTGCCAGCCAAAGCGGTACCGAAAAGATTCAGGAAGGTGTAGATAACGCAAAGAATCTTGAGGAACGCTTCACGAGCATCAAAAATGCATCTGAAAGCACAGCCGACAGTGCCGGTAAAATCACTACAATCATTCAGCAGCAGGCGGCGGCGAGCGAGCAGATTCTTATTACTTTGAAGCAGATTGCTTCCGGTGTAGAGAATTTCAGTTCTGCAACCGAGCATATTTCTCAGTCATCTCAGAACCTAAAAAACATTGCCGAAGAATTGAGCGATAAAAAGGGTGAAAAACGCGCTGCAGTCCAGGAGAACGCATGAACGAAGAAATAATCGAGCAGATTGCTCAGGAGAATGGAGCCGGAGAAGAGCAGGTCGTTGAAAAGCACATGGTGACCTGGTTGTTTTTCTCAATTACCGGTAAAAAATATGCCGTCAGGTCGAATGCTGTTCTTGAAATCATCCGTGATGTTTCTGTTTATAAATTGCCTTTCATGCCTGATTATATTGAAGGCGTTCTGAACAGGCGCGGCGACCCGTTTACAGTGATTAATCCACGCTGTCTGCTTAATGTTGATGACAAAAAGGCTCCCGATGAACCACTCTTTTTGATTTTAAAAAGAACTGATGATCAGCTTTCAATTCACATTTCGGACATTCTTTTTTTTGCAGAACTTGAAGAAAAGGAACTGAATTTAATTCCTGAAAACGATGAGGAAGGATTCTTTTTGGGCATACTGAGCTATAACTGTGAAGAAGTTCCTGTTTTGAATCCAGACGCTTTTGAATTACTCATAAGGAAAGACCTTGGAAGCTCATAATTATTTCACATGCATTGCATACGACAGCGTAGATTTTCTCATTCAAAGCAAATATGTTGAATTCGGAATTTACATTGATGCCAGGAAGGATCTTCCATATATTGAGTTCAACGATGAAACTTTGCCGCATATTCATATCGGTTCGCTTTTAGAGACCGAATTTTCATGCAAGGCCAAAGAAAACTGCAATGTCGTTCTTGTAATGAAGATTCAGGATTTCGCCAGCGGGATGAAAGAAGCAATCGAGGAATTTACAGAGACAAATTTCCCCATGAGCGGCAATTTTGCGCTTTCTGTAACCAGCTCAATTTCCAGCGGTCAGATTGATATTTCTGCTTTGCGCCTGCTTCCTGAAGGGCTCAGAAAGGATATGCTTGAATGTGGAATTTGCGCCCTTGGTTTCATTCCTGACGAAAACAATAAAAAACTTATGCGAAAGCAAATTCTTATATCGCCAGACAAACTGTTGAGAAAATTCTTTTCGACAGGACTATTACAAAAATCGGAGTAAATCGGGAGTTTGAGGCAAAACAAGGGAGAAAACGGATGAATGTAGTAATAGAGGATGGCTCTGCAATAGTTCGTGCCATTATCGAACAAAATTTAAGGAATTATCCTGAAATAAAAGTCATTGCGTCTCTTTCAAATGGCAAAAAGGTGGCTCAATTTGTCACTAATGAAAAGGCCGATGTAATCATTTCCGGGGCCGATACCAGCGATTCTGTTGAAGCAGAAAATATGCGTCTTATTTTTGAGCAGATGCACATTCCGTTTATCCTCATGAACGATTCAAACTCTCCAGTTGAGAATTTCCCTGGCGTGGTAGATACAATCGAAAAGCCACGGCTTAACGGCTACAACAGCTCTTTCTTTGATTCTCTTATACAAAAATTCGAAAAAATCCCTGTTTCATCCGTCGAGACATGCGTTTCAGATTCAGAACCTAGCGATTCATTTAAGATTCTGTGCATTGGAGCTTCTACAGGCGGCCCTTCTGCCGTGTCACAGGTGCTTCAGTCTCTCGGTGAAAATTTTCCTCTTCCAATTCTGTATACGCAGCATCTTGAAGTCGGAGCTGACAGAACCATGTCTGAATGGTTTGCGAGTGTATGTCACAATTTTCATGTAAAACTCGCTCAGAATGGTGAAGAAGCAAAACCTGGATTCGTTTACATGGCTCCTGCCGATAAGCATCTTGTAATTGATTATGTCGAGGCAAACGGGCATCCTCTTCTAAAACTGTCCGACGAGGAACCCGAACGCTTTTTGAGACCTGCCGTGAATAAACTTTTCAGGTCAGCGGCAAAATTTTATAAAAAAGACTGTCTGGCAATTCTTTTGACGGGAATGGGTGCGGATGGTGCGGAAGGCTGCAAGGAAATCTGTGACAGAGGCGGCTGGACAATTGTCGAGGATAAATCGACTTGTGTTGTTTTCGGAATGCCGGCAGCGGCAATTGAAGCTGGTGGAGCAAGGGAAGTTCTGCCACGGCGCGAAATCTCAAAGCGAATCTTGGAACTGGTGAAAAAATGATTCAGAATACGCCCATAAAACTGACGCCTGATGAATTTGAGTCAATTCTCGCAATCTTAAAAAGCCGCACAGGAATAGTGCCGCGTGCAAGCCATCGTGAAGGCATAAAATCCTATATCGAAAGCCGCATTGCAGCCAGAAATCTTACCGTGCAAGGCTATAAAAACAGCATACTTTCAGATGATGTTTTTTTCACCGAATTTGTAAATGAAAGCACTGTAAACGAAACATATTTCTTCCGTGAAGAAAAGCAGTTCATGCTTCTAAGAGACAGAATTTTCCCGATGTGGAGGTCGATGTTCGGAACTTCCAGAATCAAAATCTGGAGTGCGGCCTGTTCTTACGGCGAAGAAGCCTATTCCCTGGCACTTTTGGCCAAATACTGCGGGCTGAATGTTTCGGTTACGGCAAGTGACATCAATTCCATTGTGCTCAGGCATTGCGAAAAAGCCTCGTTCCTTCCAAGTTCTGTGCGTTCCGTGGACGGTGTTATTTTTCAGCCATTGCTTTCTCCGTATAAAAAAGATGACGGTACAATCGAATTTGATGATGAAATCAAGGGCTGTATCCGAACGCAAAAACTCAACCTTTCATTGATTGATAGCCCTGCGTGCAGCACGCTTCTTCCAAGAAATCAGAATATAATTTTTCTTCGCAATGTCTTTATTTATTTCAGTCCTGAACTTAGGGCAAGAATTTTAAAAACACTTGCCGAAAAATGCCTTGCTGCGGGCGGAATTTTATTCGTTTCAATCAGTGAAATTGCTCAGCTTGATTCTGACATCATACCGCCGTCACTGGAGAAAGTCTTTGACGGAAATGTTTTCTATTTTCACAAAAAGGAGGTAATTTAGATGGCGGCTGTTTCGTCTGATATTACCGAAAGTTATGTAAGCGAAGTAAAGGAGCTTCTTGAAGCTTCGCGCAAAGACATCATAAATCTTAAAATGACTCAGAATGACCCTGAGATTATGACGAATCTTCTTCGTAATCTTCACACGATAAAGGGAAATTCACGAATGCTCGGTTTTTCAACAATTGAGAAACTTTCTCATGCAATCGAAGATATTTATAAAAGCGTAAAAGACGGTCAGATTAAGAACAGCGAAAGGCTTGTAAAACTGATTTTTGCTGTAACCGATAAAATCACGGACTGTGCGGCTTCTATTTTAAAAAGAGGAACTGACGAGCAGAACATTGAAATTTATCTTCAGTATTGCGATAAACTTGCCGCCGGTGAGCTGATTGATACAGACGCGCTTCTTGATGAAATCCGCCGTTTGAATGGAAATCTTGCGGAAGAAGACGACGAAGACGAATTCAATGAAAATGTAAGTGAAATCCAATCAATCAGAATCAAACTTTCCAGAGTCAATGACATTATCACAGCGTTTGACTCAATGATTACGCGCGAATTCCACTTAAAGCATCAGCTGGACGAGTTAAGGCAGTTTGAAGAAAAAACAAGCAGCCATGAACTGTCAAAAATCCGCAAGCAGTTTGAAAGCGACATTTACGCTCTTGAAACCACGATTTTCAATGTTCAGGAGCAGGTGTTTGATTTGCGAATGCTTCCAATCAGCATCGTTCTTCGACCACTTGAAAACACAATCGCTCTTGAGGCGATGAATTTGGGC
Source organism: uncultured Treponema sp. (assembly GCF_946187725.1). Taxonomy (GTDB): domain Bacteria; phylum Spirochaetota; class Spirochaetia; order Treponematales; family Treponemataceae; genus Treponema_D. The sequence continues at coordinate 6,196 of NZ_CAMHSK010000020.1, read as the reverse complement.
AAAAAGGTTCACTGCAACATTCCGCAGACGGACATTGCAATTGATAAGATGATTCTTGAAGAACTGGGCGACATTCTCATGCACCTTATCAGAAACGCACTTGATCACGGTCTTGAAAGTCCTGAAGAGCGAAAGGCCGCCGGAAAGAGCGAAGAAGGCTGCGTAAGCATAACCTGTACCCGTGAAACAAAGCATATTGAGCTTAGAATCAGTGATGACGGTCGGGGGCTGGATTACGACAAAATTCGTGATAAGGCAAATAAACTCTACCCGGAGCGTGCTGACGAAATCAAAAAGATGAGCGACAGGGAACTTTCTCAATTCTTGTTCCAGTCCGGCTTCTCGACCAAGGAGACGGTGACGGAGCTTTCGGGGCGTGGAGTTGGCCTTGATGTCGTGTGGGCGAATGTCGAAAAAATCAAGGGCCGCATTAAAATCGAAAGTGAAGCAGGCAAGGGCACCACATTCATCCTTCATTTCCCGCTTTCTCTTTCAACTTTGCAGGGATTGTTCATATTCTCAAATATGGACAAATATCTTATTCCCTCGCAGCATATTGTTGACCTTATATATAGAAAGAAAAGTGAATATATCACTCTTCAGAACCAGAGCTACATCAAGCTTGAAGGTCAGCTTATTCCGTGCTTCTCGCTTTCAACGCTTTTTGGTGAGCGAAAGGGCTTCTACAATCAGGATGCGGATTCAATTTTGATTGCCGAATATATGGAACAGCGAATCGGAATCATTGTCGATGAAGTTCAGCAGTATGTCTCTCTTGTAGTAAAACCTCTGCCAAAAGCTTTCAAAAATTTCTCAATTTTGCAGGGAATTGTTTTCGACGAGCATTATGACATCGTTCCGATTCTTCATGTGCCTGACATCTTAAAGAAATTCAAATCACTGCGCGGCTATGACATCAAAAAGTATGAAGCGGCAACACAGAAGCGCATTGCTCATATTCTTGTGGTCGATGATTCTGACACAACCCGGCAGATTGAAAAATCAATTCTCGAAGGAGCAGGTTTCCTTGTTGATACAGCTTATGATGGTCTGGACGGTCTGGATAAGGCAAAATCTCGTACTTACGACCTTATTCTGACAGACAAGGATATGCCGCGAATGACAGGCCTTGTTCTTTTGGACAATTTGCGCCGTATGGAGCAGTACGCTAATTCACCAGTCGTGATTCTTTCTGCGGACCAAAGCCCGGAAGTAATTCGGCAATTTGAACAGCTGAAGGCAAGTGCCATCATTTCAAAAGGTGATTTTGAACGAGGAAAACTTATAAGCACGATAAAAGAACTTGTAGGAGAGGCATAATGGAAAAACGAATCCTTATACTTGAAACTTCTGCGACACTAAAGAAAATCTTCACCGATACTCTGGACAAAAAGCAATACTCGGTTCAGTTTGTTTCTGACGGTAAAAAGGCCATCTACTATCTTTTTGAATTTCAGCCGGATTTGTTCCTGTTAAACTGTGACATTCAGAGCCCAAGAAGTTTTGAAATCGTAAGAATTATCCGTTCAATGGATTGCTTTGAAGACCTTGCAATCGGAATGTATGCAAATTTCCCGGCACCTCTTGATGAAATCTATGCGATTGAGTCAGGTGCTACATCTTTTATACGGCTCGATCAGGATTCATTCCTTCAAAAAGTTACAATTCTTGCAGACATCACGACCCCAAAGCTCGACAACTCTTTTATGAGCGAAAAGCAGGGTAAATTCGATGACACATTCCTTTTCCTTAAAAGCACGGAGCTTTTGCATTGGGAATCCAGAAAGACCGCGATGTTCTCAAAGCTCATGAATCTTGTTGACTACATCGAAGACATTGAAGAAATCGTAAAATCATTCCTTCTGCTGATTGCGGAAGTTTGTGAAGTTCCTCTTGCCGCACTCTATATTCTCGAAAATGACGGTCCGCATGGATATTATGTCAGTTCCGGCAACATCGGCCAAAAGGAAATCACTGACTTCTTAAAAGTCTGTCAGGTTGATTTTAATAGCGTACAGATAAATTATGATTCAGTGAATATCGTGCCAAAAAAACTGGGAATCAATCCCGAACTTGACCGTTTTTACAGCACAAAAGTTCAGCTTTCAAGCTATGAGAGCGAAACCTTAAAATCAGTTTCCAAAAGCGAACGATTCGGCACTGTTCACATCGTGAGTGAAGGCAATATTACGACCGAAAAGCGAAATTTCTTCCTTTCATGTGTAAGAAACACGGCCGTCATTTTTGACAAGGCACTCATCACCAAAAAGAAGATTTTCTTTGAGCAGCGCATCCGCCGGGCATTCAGCCGCTTTGTTCCAGAACAGATTATTGACAGCCTCGTATTGCAGGCCGACAACGCAGATGAAAAGGTCGGTGTCGGCGAAACTCGTGCCGTAGCGATTCTTTTTAGCGACATCCGCTCATTTACAAACATAAGCGAGAAAAACAAGCCTGATGTACTCGTTGCCTTTTTGAACCGCTATTTTTCTACGATGGTTGAAATCATCAAAAAGCATGGCGGTACAATCGATAAATTCATCGGTGATGCAATCATGGCCGAATTCGGCACTCCTGTAAGCTACGAAAACAACTGTCGCCGGGCAGTCGCGGCCGCCTATGAAATGCGTGAAGCACTTGCTTCTATTGACTTGGGCGATTTGATTCTTCCAGAAGGCATGAAGTTCAATATTGGAATCGGAATTCACTATGGAGATGTAATCGTCGGTTCAATCGGTTCAAAGGATAAAACTGATTATTCGGTCATCGGTGACAATGTAAACTTAGCTTCGCGTCTCGAAGGCCTCACAAAAACTTACGGCACGCAGATTCTTGTAAGTGACAGTGTTCGTGAAAATGCCGGTGAAAATTCGTTCTGTTTCCGTCATCTTGATGATGTCCGCGTAAAAGGAAAGGCAAATGCCGTCCAGATTTATGCCGTTGACCGTAACGAAGAAGAATTCCCTGCCGCGTACAAAGATGCTTACATAAAGGGCATGGACATGTACAAGCAGGGAATCTGGAATCTCGCAAAGAATTATTTTGCCAAGTCGCTCAATGCAGTGCCAAACGACAAGGCTTCAAGGCTCATGATTTCTCGATGTGAGGAATTCATCAAAAATCCGCCACAAAACTGGGATGGTGCGATTGCATTCTTCACTAAGTAATTTTTCATATGGTATAATCAAAATATGTCTGATTTCATAATTCAAGCCGAGCACCTTACAAAAAAATTCACTCTCGATGCCGGATTCTTCGCCAAAAACGACCGATTTGTTTACGCCGTGAACGATGTCTCTTTCGGAATCGAACGCGGAAAAACCTATGGCCTGGTCGGTGAGTCCGGTTGCGGCAAAACGACTACGGCTCGAATGCTGGTCAGAATGTACAAGGCCGATGGTGGCGCGATTTATTACAGGGCGTTCCCGTCGCAAAGCGACGGTCGGGCTATCCGCACTTCCGCTGACGCTCCATTGCCTGACGGCAACGCCTGTGGCGGTGCTACTATCCCTAACGCATCGGCAGAGAACATTTTGCTGTATAATCGAAAGCAGCTTCGCGAATATCGTGAAAAAATCAAATATGTCTTTCAAGACCCCTCTCGTTCGCTCAATCCGCGGCTCACGGTTTTCAATATCCTTACCGCAAGCTACAAGTATTCTTCAATCTGGCCGGGCAAAAAAGCCGCCTATGAAGAGGCCGCTCAAATCATGGAAGAAGTCGGCCTTGACCCGCTCGATTTGGAAAAACGCCCCAGTGAATTCAGTGGCGGTCAGCGGCAGCGAATTTCAATCGCGCGGGCATTGATTATGAAGCCTCAAGTCATGTTCTGTGACGAGGTTGTGAGCGCGCTTGATGTTTCGGTTCAAAGCCAGATTCTCAATCTTTTACAGGATATTCGTGAAAAGCGAGGAATTTCCTTCCTCTTTATTGCACACGATTTGCGTGTATCCTGCTATTTCTGTGACACAATCGGCGTAATGTACCGTGGTCTTCTTGTCGAAGAAGCTCCTGCAAGCGATTTGTACAAAAACGCCGCACATCCGTATACAAAATTACTTTTCTCTGGAAGCGACAATTCTTCTTCAAACTCAAACGGTGAAGTCAAAACAACTTTGGAAAGTCTGCATGGCTGCCCGTTCGCACACCGATGCCCGCGCGCAAAGCCTGAGTGCCGCACCCAAATCCCCGAATGGAAAGAGATTTCAACTGGGCATAAGGTAAGGTGTGTCCTGGGGTAGAAAATTGGACTAATCATTTTTTCCATTGTATAATTTTAAATATATGGAAAATTATCTCATCGGCACAATTCTTAAGGAGTACCGCACCCGCCTGAACATTTCACAAGAAGATATATGTTTTGATTTGTGTGCTGTTTCTACACTTTCACGCATTGAGGGCGGAACTCAGCTTCCTAGACGGAAACTTGTTGAAGCTTTGTTCAGCAGAATGGGGATGGTCACGCCTTCAAGCGGAATTCCGATGAGCCGTGCGGATTTTTATCGCGAAAACCTTGAGTATAGAATAAATGAAATGGTTGCCAGGGCTGACTTTGAAATCGCGGGCTTGCTCGAAGAATACAAAAATTGTGACAAAGACATGGATGTTTTTGAACGGCAATTTTATACTTTTTATAAAACCTTGTCAGAAAATTCAAAAACTCCAGATGACAAAAAGGCCTTGGAACAATATGTTTCTGCATTAAGGCTTACAGTTAAGAATTATGATGTAAAAGGATTGCCTCTTGCCCGCCTGCTTACAAGAAACGAAATCCTGATTTTAAACAACATCTCGCGGACATTATATGCTTTGGGCGAAGGAGAAAATGCAATTTCAATCATGGAATTCCTTCGTTCTTATTTTGAAAAAGGAATCGTAAGCGAAGAAGAAAAAGCCAAAAATTACCATGTGATTCTCTTCAATCTTGAAAACTGGTATGGACTTTCGGACAATGATGCAAAAGCACTCGAAATCTGCGAAATCGCGATTGATTCATGCATAAAATACAGCCCCGGCAACCTGTTTCCGTATCATATCTTCAATAAGGGCTGTGCGTTGGTGAAACTTGGAAAAATGGAAGAAGGCAAAAAATTTTTGGAACACGCATTTATCATCATGGAAGAACTGAAAAAATATGATGATATTGTCAGCGGAAAAAAGTGGTGCAAAGAAAACCTTGGGCTGGACCTCTGAAAAGTAAGATTTAATTAAAAATTTCGAAGAATTTTGTAAGTTTTTTCCTTTTTTCTCCAAATTTGCGTAAAACGCTATGGTGTGTTTTATTCCGTGGACTTAGAATCTATATAAATCTATTTCTTGGAGTGGACATTCAGGATGTTAATGTAATGGGTACTGTTCAGAAAGTCCGTCTAGACTTTTAAACAGCCGCTAATTTTTAAATCGCAAAGTTTGTACAATTCTTAACTATTTGGTGTACAAACTTTGCTTTGATTTAGAAGTTGATAAAGGGATATTATGATGAAAAAACTTATATTTCTGCTTTTCCTAATTCAAACATTCGCTTTTGGTGCTGATTTGTCTCATAAGAAATATCTTGAAGATATAGATTCGCTTGAAGAAATTTTCAGATATTACTGCATAAGTTATGAGGCGATTCAGAAGTCGGGGCGATTTGACATCGATAAAAAAATTCAGGAACTAAGAAATAGAAATGTAAAGATTCTAAATTCCGATGATTTTTTTAGCATTTTATGCGGTGCATTTGAAAATATCCCTGACCATCATATATCATTCTCTTTTCTGGGCGAAACATACTTGCTTCGGAGAAAGGAACTCAAAACGCTAGGTAAGACACAGCCGCTTTTACTTGAAAAAGAAAGGGAGCTTTATTTTTCTTTCAGTGATTTTGATTCAGAAATTTCATGGAAAAATGTCAGAAAATTTGAGAATCTAAATATGTCAGACTTTGACAAAATTATTTTTGACTTACGTGGCAATTCAGGTGGCGACTTTGAATCAGGTGCGGTAATTCTTAAAAAGTTGTGCGGCCTGGAATACGAAGATTCAGACAGATTTGCTATATGTGAAAAATGTCTGCTGTACGGAGATAGTCCATATTATTCTGAACTAAAGAATATGCTTGAATTTTCAAAAAAAGAAATTAAGAAAATTGAAAAAGGCGATGTTCTGTTAAAAAGAAATCCCTTTTCACGGAATTACTTGCATATCAATAAGA
>NZ_CAMHSK010000019.1 GCF_946187725.1 uncultured Treponema sp. | reverse complement strand
CTCGCCCGGGGCTGTGCTTCGGGCGCGGAAGCCGCCGGCTTTTTTCTTTTTAAATTTCTTTTCCGTTTTCTTTTTCCATTCTTGATGTATTGTTTATGTTTTAATCTCTTTATTTTTATTTTTTTTCACTATATAATCATTCGAAATGACAAAAGATGACAAGAAAAAAATTTTCTGCCTGTTGAAAAATGCTGCAGATTCACTTTGTGGTTATTCTTCTCCCGATTTTCCTGAACAGACACCTGATTTTGAAGATGATGTTTTTGACAATAATACAGATGTTAATTTTTGCAATATGAATTTTGCAAAAACTGAAGCAGAAAACACTAATAAAACTCATGAAAATTCAACAATCTCAAATATAAATAAAAAAATCTTTGAGTGTAAGCGATGTCAGCTTTGCTCAAACAGGCATAATGTTGTTCCTGGAATGGGAGTAGAAAATCCTCTTGTGCTTGTGATTGGTGAAGGTCCTGGTGAAGAAGAGGATAAACAGGGAAAACCTTTCGTTGGGCCTGCTGGTCAGCTTTTGGATAAAATGCTTGCTGCAATCGGTCTTTCGCGGGATAAGAATTGTTATATAGCAAATATTGTTAAATGTCGTCCGCCTGCAAATAGGAATCCTCTTCCTGAAGAAGCTGATGCTTGTCGTCCTTTTCTTGACGCTCAAATTGCGGCATTGAAGCCAAAGGCTATTTTATGTGCCGGAAGTGTTGCTGTAAAAAATCTTTTGCATTCAAATGACGGTGTAATGAAACTTCATGGACAGATTCTTAACTATAACGGAATTCCTGTGTTGACGACATATCATCCGAGTGCCTTGCTTCGAGCTCCTGAAAATAAGCGTGTTGCATGGGAAGATTTAAAGGTCTTTAGGGGATTGTTGAATAATATTTCTCCTGATTACGAAAAGTAATGCAAAAGAAATTCCTTCAAATTGTATTAAATATTCCTCTCAATCAGTCTTTTACCTATTATGACTGCGATAATCCTGAATCAAAATCTCGTGTAGGCTTTCGTGCTGATTTAAAATTCGGAAATCGACGCATGACAGGTTTTGTGATTTCAGAAAGTGAAAAATTGCCAGAAGACTGTCCTGTTGATGAAAGCAAAATTCGTCCAATACTTCGGATTCTTGATGATGAACCTCTTTTTAACGCCGAATTGCTGAAAACGGCTGAATGGGTTTCCAGTTATTACCTTTGCTCATTGGGTGAGGCTGTTTCTGCAATGCTTCCGAGTGGAAAGCGGGAAAGCGATGCCGGAGGTTTTTCTTTTTTGGAAGAATCTCCTGAAGTTAAAGCACGCAATTTGAGTGATGAACAGAAAAAGGCTGTAGAAGAAATATTAGAAATTAAAAGTGAGGTGGTAGAAAATCCGCTGCAATCCGAATTGTCTCGTTCCAATCTTCATTATCTTTATGGTGCTACTGGTACCGGCAAGACCGAAGTTTTTATGCAGGTTTGCGAGCGGCTTCTTTCTCAGGGAAAAGGGGTTATTTATCTTGTGCCAGAAATAGGTCTGACTAGGCAGGTAATTGAGGCGGTTGTTTCGCGATTCGGGAATACTGCGGCTGTCTTACATTCAGGCCTTACACCAAGTCAAAAATTGAGCGAATGGCGGCGAATTCTTAATAAAGATGCTCGTATTGTAATTGGAGCAAGAAGTGCAGTTTTTGCGCCTGTTCCAGATTTGGGAATGATTATAATCGATGAGGAACATGATGGCTCATATAAGAGCGGAAATGCACCTCGTTACCATGCACGGCAAGTTGCTATGTTCAGGTGCAGACGGCTTAAAATTCCGCTTTTAATGGGAAGTGCGACTCCGAGTGTAGAAGCCTGGAATATGATGAGCGAGGGCGGCATTGAAAAACATCTGCTTACACAGCGTCTTGCCGGTGGGGCAATGCCGAAAATCAAATGCGTAAATCTTTCGCTTTTATCTTCTGATTTCGGTTCAATTTCGCCAGTTTTGCAAAAAGAAATAGAAGAAACTCTTTCTGAAAAACGGCAGGTTATTCTTTTTTTGAATAGGCGCGGGTTTACGCATTTTTTCAGGTGCAATTCATGTGGATTTGAATTGAAGTGCAAAAACTGCTCAGTTTCGCTTACTTTCCATAAGGCTGAAAAGCGTCTTCGCTGCCATTATTGCGGCTATTCTGTTTCTCCTCCACAAAGCTGTCCTGAATGTGGTTCACTTGATGTCGGTTATTCTGGATTTGGAACTGAATTTATTGAAAATGAGGTCAAGGCAAAATTTCCGAATGCAAGACTTGTCCGGGTTGATACTGATTCTTTGACACATAAAGGTGAACTCACAGAAAAACTTGAGGCTTTCAAAAAAGGCGAATATGACATCATGCTTGGAACTCAGATGGTTGCCAAGGGCTTGAACTTTCCGAACTTAAAGCTGGTTGGCGTGGTTCTTGCTGATACAGGTCTTCATCTCCCAGATTTTCGTGCTGCTGAGCGCACTTTTTCCCTTATAACGCAGGTCGCGGGCCGGGCCGGAAGATTTTTTCCTGATGGAAAGGTTTTTGTTCAAACTTATTGTCCTGATTCAGAGCCAATTGCTTATGCTGTGGCTGGAAAAATCAATGAATTTTACGAATCTGAAATCAATCTTCGAAAAATGCTTAATTTTCCGCCGTTCGCACGACTTATTCGTCTTGTGTTCCGTGCCCCTTCTGAAAAGCAGGCCGTTTCTGGAGCAGAAGGGGCGGCTTCAATTTTGCATAAGATTTTGCGGGCGGCACAGCTTTCTCCGTCAAAATTTCAGGAAATTGCCCGGCAGACCGAAATTCTGGGACCGGCGGAATGTCCTCTCTCAAAAATCGCAGCAAATTACAGACAGCAGATAATTTTACGCGGACCATCGGTGTCTCTTCTTCAGTATATGGCTTCAACTTTCCGTGATAATTTCAAGGCTCCTGGCGAAGTTTATATCGAGTATGATGTTGATCCTGTATCTCTTTTGTAAATCGTGCTTTAAAATCGAAAAAGTATTTTAATCCCTGCGAATTTATGTTAATCTGTAGTAATTTCTTATGAGGGTGTTATGAATCAAGTCAATCTTCCGTCTGATTTTTCGGGCGTTCATTTTCATTTTGTCGGAATCAAGGGAACAGGAATGGTTGCCCTTGTTGAAATCTTGTCTGCTCGCGGAGCCGTGATTACTGGAAGTGATGTTGAAGAGCGTTTTTACACGGATGAAATTCTTGAAAAACTTGGAATTTCCGCTCTAACTTTTTCAGGTGAAAATATCACGGATTCTGTGCAGTTTGTGATTTATTCGAGCGCATATTCTGCAGAAAAGAATCCTGACCTTATCGAAGCAAAAAAACGCGGTTTGCCGATGATGCTTTATTCTGAGGCACTGGGAGCTATAAGTCATGCTTCTTATTCATGCGGAGTCTGCGGCGTGCACGGAAAAACAACGACAACCGGTTTGTGCGGCACTTTGTTAAAGGAACTTCCGCTTGCTTCTCAGGTTCTTGCCGGTTCAATCATTAAGTCTTTTGGTGATTCTTGTACTATGACAAAAGGTCATGACTATTTTGTTGCTGAAACTTGCGAGTATCAGCGTCATTTCATGGCTTTCGAGCCTAAAAAGATTATTCTGACCAGTGTTGAAAGTGATCATCAGGATTATTATCCGACTTATGAAGATATTCGCTCTGCTTTTGTTGATTATATCTGCAAATTGCCTTCCGGAGGGCAGGTCATTTATTGTTCGGATGACAAAGGTGCTTGTGAGGCTGTTGAACTTGCAAAAGAAAAGCGCCCTGATATTGATGCGATTGCTTATGGTGAAAAGGCATCCGGGGATTACAGGCTTACTTTTGGCCGAGTTGAAAATGGCCTTCACTATTTTTCTCTTTCGGGATACGGTGATTTTTCAATCTGTGTTCCCGGTGACCACAATGTTCGTAATGCAGCGGCAGCCCTTGCCCTTTCATGTGAGCTTTTAAAAACTTCTGGTAAAAATCCAAACAATTATATAGAAGATTTAAAGCGTGGACTGAAGAATTTTGCGGGCGGAAAGCGACGAAGTGAGATTGTTGGGCGCGCAAAAACTTCTCTTGGGCAGGATGTAATATTTATCGATGATTATGGTCATCATCCTACTGCAATCAAGACTACACTTGCAGGTTTCAGGGAGTTTTACAAAAATCATAAAATAATAGTTGATTTTATGAGTCATACTTATACCCGGACACAGGCTTTGCTGGAAGAATTTGCTTCGTCATTTGAATCAGCTGATAAAGTGATTATCAACAAGATTTACGGAAGTGCGCGGGAAGATGCGAGTGCGGCGAAGGTTACAGGTGAAATTCTGGCTGAAAAAGCAAGGAAATATCACAAAGATGTTTCCTATGCAAAAGAATTTGACGAGGCCGCTGAACTTGCCTTGAAATTCCTTTCCGAGCCGAGCGGTTCTGATTATTCTGACGGATATGTATTTGTCACGATGGGGGCAGGTGATAACTGGAAAGTCGGGAAATTGATTCTTGAACAGCTTTTGGCGAAAAATGATTGAAAACTTGATTAAAATTGTTATAATTTAAGTGTTTGTAAAAACAAAATAGGAGTAATCTATGAAAATTTTGAAAAAATTGACAATTTCTGTCCTGCTTTTTGCGGGAGCATCTGCTTTTACATTTGCTTTGCCTGATGCAGATAAATTTGATGTGCCATATATTGGTAAAATCAACGATGGTCTTGATGATTTTGCAGGGGAACTTGGTTTCGCTGTTCCGCAGGCAGCTGTCGAGCAGAATGTGTATGCCGATGCTTTCATCGGTAAAGTTTTTCCGGCAGTTCCACCTCATTTTGCAGTAGGTTTCAATGCAGGATTTACACATCTTAACACAAGTGGAATCGCTGATGCTGCTGATGCCCTCGGCATTGACGGCGTGAAGTCTGATATGTATTTCCCAGTATTGAACGCTGATGTTCGTGTTGGTGGCGTTTTCCTTCCTTTCGACCTTGGTCTTTCGTTCATGACGCTTGATGTCAGCTCTCTCAACACTATGGATGCTGATTTTACTGCTGAATTCTTCACTTTTGCAGTTGATGCACGATATGCTCTTATTGAAGACGGTCTTATTACACCGGGAGTTTCTGTTGGCGTCGGATATTCAATGAACAAGGGGTCTTTTGGTGCGAGCGACAAATCAGCAGAGGTGAATGTCGACTATGATGTTCAGACTTTGTATGGACAGGTTCAGATTTCAAAGGCATTGAACATTCCTGTAGTAAGAATTGGATTTACTCCATTCTTGGGATTGCGCGGAATCATATCAAATTATAGCAATGACTGGAACTGGAAGGTTCATAATGATACTGTATCAACAGTAATTTCTGCACTGAATGTGAAGACTTCTGGCACAAATGCTTCAGACGGATATGCCGGATTCCAGCCTCAGATTTATGGTGGTCTTGGCTTTAACTTTATGCTGATTCAGGTTACAGCAAGTGCATGTGCTGATTTGCGTCATGTTGGAGGTGATACAAACCTTTGGAGTGGTGCATTGAGCCTTCGACTGAAGATGTAGTTTAATTTTATAGAGATTATAATCGTAATATGGCAGATTTGATTCAACCGAGAGTCCTTAAAGGATTCAGAGATATTTTACCGTCTGCGGAAATTGTCCGCGCGGATTTACAAGAAAAAATTACCCGCGTTTACCGTTCTTTCGGTTTTGTTCCGATTGACACGCCTGTGCTTGAATATTCAGAAATTTTGCTCAGAAAGTCAAATGGTGAGACAGAAAAGCAGGTTTTCAGATTTCTTGATAATGGTAAGCGTGATGTAGCCCTTCGCTTCGACCTTACTGTTCCTTTTGCACGTTTTACGGCAGAGCATGAAAGTGAGCTGTATTTCCCGTTCAAAAGATATCATATTGCAAAGGTCTGGCGCGGTGAAAAGCCTCAGGCTGGTCGTTATCGAGAATTCGTACAATGTGATATTGATACTGTTGGAAGTGATTCTGCTGCAAGCGATTTTGAGATTCTCTCAATTATGCGTGCCGCACTTGCAGAAATAGGAGTCACTGACATTACAATCCATGTGAATCATCGTGGAATTTTCAACCGATTCCTTGCAAAACTGGGAGTTTCTGCTAAGAGCGAGGATATTTTGCGCTCTGTTGATAAGCTTGCAAAAGTAGGTGAGGAAGAGGTCAAAAAGGAGCTTGTTGAATACACTGGTTCTCAGGAAAAATCAGCGGAAATTCTTAAATATATTGCGGGTGCAGGAGATTTTGAAAGCACTCTCAAGATGATTGAGGATATGGCTGGTGGTGAAAGTGAAGACTCAAAACGAATGAAAGAAATTCACGAAATGATGAAGGCTGCAGGGATTGAGTCAACCTATGTTCTTGATCCTTCTATTACACGCGGTCTTGATTATTACACTGGTGTGGTCTATGAAACTTTCCTTAATGAACTTCCTTCAATAGGCTCTGTTTGTTCTGGTGGTCGATACGACAATCTTGCTGGACTTTACACAAAAACAAAACTTCCTGGAGTCGGTGCGTCAATCGGTCTTGACCGTTTGATTGCGGGACTTGAGCAATTGGGCAAGCTTGAAAGCAAAGGCAGTTATCTTGATGCTGAAATTTTCTGCATGGATAAAAATCTTGTTGTCCTTTATCAGAAAGTTGCCGCTGAACTCCGCTCTAAAGGCGTAAAAGTCGAGACTTTCCCTGAGGCCAAAAAGATGAATCAGCAGTATGCTGTCACCGATGCAAAAAAAATCAAGTGGGGAATTTTAATCGGCTCAAACGAAGCTGAGAAAAATGTCGTTACGCTGAAAAATCTTCAGACACGCGAGCAGTTCTCCGAAATCACTGTGGATGAAGCTGCACAGAAAATTTTGGCTTAAAATCTGAGCAATTCAATCAAGAATTACTCATTGCTTCACTAAAACTTTATTCATTAGAGGTGTTCAGAAACTTCTGTTTTTCGAACACCTCTATTTATTTGCATAACGAGTTGTGGAGGAGTTTTTCAAAATCTTCTTCACACATAGGCTTTGCATAAAAATACCCTTGGGCAATGTCGCAGCCCATTTCCTTGAGCTGCCTTGCCTGAGATTCTTCTTCAACACCTTCAGCAACCGTTGTCATTGACAGTTTTTTTGCCATATCAATTACTGAATTTACAATTATATTGTCTTTTTTGGTGTCTTTATGTTCATCTGAGTTTGAAGGAGCTGTGTTCGCAAAAAATTCCTTGTCCAATTTGATTACATTTGCCGGTATGTCTTTGAGGAGACTCAAGGAAGAGAATCCTGAACCAAAATCATCTACCGAAATGTCAAATCCTGCTTTTTTGATTTCATTCATTGCCTTTAATAGACGCTTTTTATTGTCCATCATGAGGCTTTCTGTCAGTTCAAGCTCGATTTTAGATGGTGCAATCTGATATTTAGAGGCAATTTTTGAGTATTCCTGAGCAAATGTCGGATTGTAAAGCTGATATCGTGAAAGGTTGCATGAAATTGTGAGTGGTTTGGGGCAGGTTCCTTCTGGGCCAGATTTGTTCCAGCGGTCGAGAAAGCGGCACACTGATTCGAAAATTTTAATGTCAACTTTTGATATGAATCCGTTGCGTTCAAAAAGTGGTACGAAATAATTCGGTTCAAGCAGGCCTTTTCTGTAGTGCTTCCAGCGCACAAGCGCTTCTGCTCCTATGACCTTACCGTCTGCGAAATTGAATTTCGGCTGATAATAAGGAATGAATTCGTTTGCCTCGAATGCCCTGTTCATATCAAAGATTATTTCTTTTTCATGTTCGCTGCTCAAGTTCATCTGTTCATTGTAAAAACTGATTCTTGAAGGATTGGGGCTGTATTTTCCGGCCGTTCTGGCGGTATTTGCTTTGTTTATCATAAGTTCAATGTCTTCATGAGGATTTGATATTGAATAGACGCCCGTGCTGAATTCAAGCGTATAATGAAGGGGAAGAAGACTTCCCAGTTGAGAAACTACGCTTATCATGCTGAGGACATAATCCTCTATAATTGGTCCAAATGTTTCGTGAAGCAGTATGACGAAATTGTCGGAGTAGCGGCGGCATAGAATTGCTTCTTCCGGAACAACTTTCTTGAAATGTTCGCCAAGAACCCGGAGCACAGAATTTGCTGTCTCCCTGCCAAGAGAATCCGTGAGGTACTGGAATTTATTTATGTCGATGCAGATAAAGGAATATTCATCTGGCTTTGCGTTTGAAAGCAGCTTTTTTGCCTCTATTTTGAATTTTTCAAGATTGAAAAGACCTGTGAGGTCATCAAAATCCAGATGCGATTTTGTGGTTCTTACCATTTTGAGGGCGATAATCAGCGTGAGCATACAGAAACTCAGGCAGACACAACTAAGTAACAAATTAACTGACAGCGAATCCAAAGTGAAAAATCCTCTTTTGATTTCATTTGTAGATGTCTAATAAACTTAATGAACGAATCCCTTAACTTATTAGAATCCTGTTTGGCATAGATTCATTTTAGGCGATAAACTTTCAAAAAACAAATTCTAAAATTCTTTTTTGAAATTCCGATACTTTACATATAGAAAAAGTGAAATTCGTTTTAAGAGGAGTTTTATATGATTCGTGGTTGGTATATCGGTTCCAGTGGAATGAACGCACAGCAAAACAGACTGGACACTATTTCAAACAACCTTGCAAATGTTGATACAGCTGGATTCAAGCGGGATGAGACTGCTACAAAATCTTTCCCAGAACTTCTTTTGAGAAGAAGCCAGGCTGACGGCGTTTACAAAACTCCTTTCGGTTCTGCTGATGTAGCTCCAATCATCGGAAAAGTTGGACTTGGCGTTGAGACCAATGAGAACTTCACCGTATTTGAACAGGGGTCTTTCCGCGGAACAAATACGAACACTGACCTTGCTCTTGCCGGAGAGGGATTTTTTGCTGTGGAAACACCATCTGGCGAACGATATACACGAAACGGAAATTTTATTCTCGGAAAAGAGGGAATTCTGCTTACAAAAGATGGTTATCCGCTTTTGGGTGAAAATGGCGTGATTCGTGTTGAGGACGACAAATTCATCGTAAACGAAGACGGCGTTATTACGACAAAAGACAATGAAGTAATCGACCGAATCAAAATCGTGCGTTTTGACGATGAGAGATATCTTAAAAAGATGGGCAACTCTCTCTGGAACTCAAACAATGTTTCTGGAGAAGCATATATCGCAGAAGGCATGGAAAGACCTAAAATGCTTCAGGGATACATGGAGACCAGCAATGTTAATGTCGTAAATGAAATGGTCAAAATGATTGAAGTAAACCGTGCTTATGAGGCAAGTCAGAAGACAATCCAGAGTGAAGACAGCATGATGAGCACTCTTTGGAATAAAGTCGCTTTGAGCCACTAAGCCGATTTTAGTAATTTGTCGATTACGATATAGACATCTTCGATTCGTAAGTTCAACTTTTTTTCTATCATGTTGATTACGAAATCTTTTAATTCTTCACTGATTTGGGTAAGTTCTTTGCCCAACGGTACATCCACGGTCATAATGAAAGTGTAACCAGACTTTTCATTTTTGACCGTGAGTTTTTTTATACGGACTTCAGAATTAAATTCCCCGATAAAGCCCATTGTCATCTGTGCGAGCACTGCATGTGAGACATCTTTGCGCTCCAGCTGAGAAAATGCCGGACGGACCAGCGATTTTTCGAAAAGCTTTGTATTTTGTGATGGTGCCGCATTCGGCTGTTTTCCGAGGATTTTTGAAAGAATCCCGTTCAGAACCTTGTTTTTGGCTGTGGAAACGCGGATTGAGTCGTAGAAAATCTTTGAGTAGGACTGATTTTTGACTTCATACGCGCGAACCGGGATTACATGCTTTCCTTCGATTTGACGGCTTCGGCGTGCTTCTTCCATTTGCTCCGGCGTAGAGATTTCTTCGATTTTGATATATTTTTCCGGGAGCGGAAGCTGAAGACGGACGGCGATTTTATTCACCATTTTTTCTGATGTGCCAAGAATCAGGATTTTTTTTATTCTGTTTTTCTGAATGGCATGAGCGACTGAATCTCGATGCTCCTTATCGTCAAAAAGAGCAGTGCGTACGGCTCCCATGTAGTTTTTTTCAAGTTTTGCAGATTTGCCTGCAAGAATTTCATCATCCTGAATAAGAAGGCCGTCATCTATGATGACCTTGATTCCATACTGCTGTGCAACCAGCTTTGCCCTGAAACTTTTACCTGTGCCGCTCGGTCCATAGAAAGCAAAAACCGTGGTTCCTTTTTTTTCTAGGCCGAGGATTTCTTTTATTGTTTCAAAATTCATAGAATGCCGTCTTTCCCGAAGGTTCAGTTTTCGAGGTAGTCGGAAACTTCACTATTAATTATAAGGCGGTGAATAAGGATTTTCAATTAAATTTGAAAATTGTTGAATTTTTTTCTAAAAAACGAGATTTATTGAAGAAAAAAAATCTTCTGCTGCTTTACTGATTGGGGCATTTAATTTTTCCGGGAGACCCAAAGGATTGTCAGCGGGAAAATGAAGTTCAAAGGCATGAAGAAAAAAATCCTGAGCGAATTTCTTCGAATCAATCTTAGTTCCGCCATATGCCGTGTCGCCCAAAAGAGGAAAGCCGTGGTAAGCACACTGTGAGCGAATTTGATGCGTGCGTCCGGTTGTAATTAAAACTCGTGCAAGCGTAACTTCATTTCCATTAAAAACAGCATGAGAAACAGGAAAAACTTCCGTATGAGCAAACTTTCCGTCTTCAGAATTCACCGAAACGGTATGAAATCTTTCATTTTCAAATTTTTGTTGTCCACTTTCCAATTTCTGAATCATGTCTTCCCAGACAGTTTCTGCTTCAAATTTACCTTCCAGAAGCGCAAGATATTCTTTTTGAATTGTGTGGGTTTTTATTGCTTCACTGAACCATTTTGCCCCTTCAAGATTCTGAGAAAATGCAATCAATCCTGTGGTTTTTCGGTCAAGACGGTGCAACGGCCCCGTACGGAAAGAAAGCGATGATTTTTTATGAGTGTTTTCGTATTCTTCCTGCACGATTTCTGAAAGGAAAAGTCTGCCTTGCGAGGATGAAGGCTGAACCGGGATGTCGTATGGTTTATTGAGGATTAAAAGGCTTTCGTTTTTAAAAACCGTGATTTTCTCCAAATCGATTTTTGCTCTTTTTAAAATCGGAGAAGAATTTTTGTTATCAGAGGATTTTTCATTTGCTTTTTCAGTCAGCAAAAAATCAGCAATCTGAATGTCGTCGCCATTGCTGATTCTGAAATTTCCTTCGCACTTTTTGCCGTTGACTTTTATTAGGCCTTTTCGCAGGGATTTATATAGAGATGACAGGCTTTCTTCGCTAAGAAATTTGCGCAGAACTCTGTCCAATCGCCTGTCGGAGTCGTCTATGCCTGCCGTAAAGTGTGTGAAAGTCATTTTTCTAAACCCTTTTAAGATGAAAAAATACATTTTTTTTTGAAAAAAATCAACTTTTCCTTGTTTTTGAACTTTTGCGGGTTATAATCCTCGTTAATTAAATGACAGGGAGGATATGTCTATGAATAGCATTAAATTTAAGTTTTTAACCTTAATGTCGGTTTTCTTCTGCGCATTCTCAATCATTTTCACATCATCCATGTTCATGGCATTTCAGTAAAATGTCAGTTGAACATCAAATCGTAAAATTAACGAAATTTTCAGTCTGTTGACTTAGATCAGAAACATCGTTATATTCTGTGCAAGAGTCAAGTGAGCTGCCTTTAAGCGGTGAGCAGAGGCAGTTCATCTGGCTCTTTTTTTATCTTTCTGTCAGACTTTCAAAAATGATTGAAATAAAATCTTTCTCAAAAAAATATTCTTCTCACGCTTCAGGGGTTGCGGTCAAGGATTTTTCAATGACTTGCAGAAAAGGTGAGATTACTGGAATCCTTGGCCTAAACGGGGCCGGAAAAACAACGGTCTTAAAGGCAATTTGTGGCCGTCATTTTGCCACTAGCGGTGAAATCTTAGTCGATGGCGTGAATGTCTCTGAAAATCCTGAAAAAGTGCGTAATTTAACTGGTTTTGTCGCCGAAGTTCCGCAGTTTCCAGAAGAGTTTACTGTATCAGAATATCTGCTTATGTGCGCGCAGCTTCACGGAATCAAAAAAATACCTTCTCTAAAAAATCTGTCTCTTGAGGAACTTTTGCCAAAAAAAATCCGTACGCTTTCAAAAGGGCAGAGGGAGAGGGTCAATTTTGCACAGGCTCTTATCTATGAACCTTCCGTTCTTGTACTGGATGAACCGGCTTCGGGGCTTGATCCGGCGCAGATTATCAATATGCGGAATCTTATAAAATCGCTCAAAAACGACCATACAATTATTCTGTCAACGCATCTTATGCAGGAAGTTGAATCTCTGTGCGATTTTGTTTATATAATCCATAACGGGCGACTTGCTGCTTCTGGTACAAAAGAAGATATTGCCTCGAGTTTTTGCTGTAAAAATCTTGAAGAAGCATTTTTCAAAATCACTTCGGACAAAGGGGCATTATAATGAAGAGAACTTTTGCACTTTACCGGGCTGCTGTCTTTTCTTATCTGATAGATCCTCTTTTTTATGCTTCAGCTTTGCTTACCATTTTTTTCACTGCCTTCCGGTTTTTCTTCGCACGAAAATTTTTTGTCAGTGGCTTAGGTTCAAGCGATTTGCGGCCATTTTTTAATGCGATTCCCTATGTCAGCATTCTCGTTCTGCCTCTTCTTTCTCTGCGTCTTCGCTCACTTCTTCTTGATGACTCTCTGCCTGTTTCGTCTTTTAAAAGGTTTCTGGCCTTGAATCTTGCGGCTTTTTCGGCTTTTATGCTTCCTGTATTGCTGCTTCTTTCAATACCTCTCTGCGTGAATGTTTTCGGTTCTGTGGATTTCGGGCAGTGTTTTTCGGGGTTTATCGGAATCTTTTTCTACGGATTCTGTTCAATCTGCATGACGAACCTGCTTTATGAGATTTTTGCATTTTCGGCTGTTTTTCCGCTTTTACTGTCTAGCGTAATTCTTGCTCTTGTCAATTTTCTTCATCTTCTTCCGCTGTATTTTAAGACGGGGGAAGTCCTTTCGTTTTTGTGCCGAAAACTTTCTTTTGCATGGCATTTTGATTCTTTTGGAAAAGGCATTCTCGATTCACGCAATTTCTTCTATTACATAATACTTTCTTTCATTTTGATTTTGCTTTCGGTTCATTTTGAATTCAGGCGGCTTGATAAACGCTCTTCACGGTTCACGACTTTTCTTATCACTCTGATTCTGATTTTTACCTCCATTTCTGTTAAGAATCTTTATTTCAGGCTGGATATTTCAGCTGGCAGGCAATTTTCGCTTTCAAAGACGAGCCGGACTCTGATTTCTGAACTGGACGGTGATTTACGGATTACTTATTTCCGCTCTAAGGAACTTAAAAATTTGTATCCGCAGACGGATGATGTACTTGAATTCCTTTCGGCGTATGCTCAGGCTGGTAAAAATATTTCCCTTACAGTTGAGACTGCTGATCCTGAAAAACTCAAGGCTCTGGGCAGTCAGGGGCAGCAAATCAAAAATGAGAACGGTACAAAGACCGAATTTGTCACCGTGTATTCTGCGGTGCTTTTACAATATCTCGAAAAATCTTCTATAATTCCGTTTGTTCTTTCGACTTCAACACTTGAATATGATTTGACTGTGCGGATGCAGCAATTTCTTACCCAAAAGGAACGGAAGGTTTATCTTCTTTGCGGAAATGGCAGAAATCTTTCTGAAAGCTATATGTATGTTGAACCTTGGCTTTCTTCACGCGGATTTTCGGTAGAGTCTCTGAATGATTTCAATTCGACCGAGGTTCTGAGGAATCTTCGCGCTGATGATGAGCTAGTTCTCTTTGGAACAAAAAATTTGAGCATGGAACAGTCAATGCTGATTCAAAGGGCTGTTGAGGGCGGAACCAAGCTTTTTGTTGCCACAAGTCCTTTTCATACGATGATTGAAGATGAATGGAAAGTTACGAAAAATGAGAATGACAGTTTGATTTCCTTCTTAAACGGCCGGGGCTTTGCATTTGAAAATTCTCTTGTTGAGGATATTTCGTGCCATCCTATCATGATGGAAAGCGGCTCAGGCTCAAATGCGGAATATGCCACGGTTAATTATCCGCTTTGGCTGCTTATCCTGAGCCAGAAAAATGCGAAGCAGGGGCTTACGCTCTTCTGGGCAAGTCCGATTGTGCCTTATGGTGAAGTTGAGCCGCTTTTGTTTACGACGAATCTTGCATGGTGTCAGCTGCCTGCTAAAGATTCTCCAGACGATTTATTTCTGACAAATCCTTTTCTCTTGCCTAAAACGGCTTCGGCTTCTGATTCAAGAACTTCTCAATTTGTTGTTGCCGCAAGGGATAAAAACATCTCGCTCGTTTCTGATCAGTTTTTCGTTTCATCCCTTATGACAGGCTTTATTTCAGGCGAATCCAGCGGGGATTTCAGAAATTACGACTATCTTACGAAAGAGCTTTTTATCCTTCGTGGAGAAGAGGAACTTGCCTCTTTGATGGAAAAATCTGCTCCTGTCACCGCCCTGCATAAAATCACTGGTGAAGAAGAATTTGAAAAGGCGAAAAAGATAAGTCTTGCTATTAATTTTGTTTTCCTGCCTCTTTTGATTTTATCAATGTTTGTGTTTGTTATTTTATGGCGTAAATCCAGAAATCATTTGATTGCAATGGGCTGGGGCGAATAATATGAAAAAAATTGATTGCATTCTTTTAAAAATACTTCCCGTCTCGATTATTCTTTTTGCGCTTTCCCTTGTTTTTTCACCTGAAAGGGCAAATTCTCAGAAAGCAGAGGAATCAGCTGTCCTAAATCAAAAATACCGTAATGAGGTCCGAAAAATCGTAATTTCAAGGAAAAATGCTGATTCAACTGACGAACTGCTTGAAATGACGCGGCACGGAGATTTTTATCTTCTTTCTGACATGGATTCAAAAATCACTTGTCTTGCGAATTCTAAACTCATTTCATCGTTGCTTGAAAATGCCGTCAAAATCAGAAAATTTTACAGGCTCTCACAAAAATCTTCAGATGCGGAAAAATTTTTGACTGATGAAAGTTCTTCTATTGTGGTTTCGTTTTATGCTTCTGGAGAGGAACCTGTCTCAAAGATATATTTTGGGGCAGAGGATGCGCTTAAAAACAGAATTTATCTTCGTTCACATAAGTCGAATGTGGTTTATGAGTGCGAAAATGATTTCCATCAGTATCTGAATACGGAGTTAGACTATTGGGCTGAAGGAAAAATCTTTGCTGAAGCCGAAAATCCTGTTCAAATAGGCTTTGAAATTCTTTCCGAGAACGAAAAACTGCCTGAAACAAAAAAAATTGATGAAAAATCCGGGGACTTTCAAAAAAAATCTGCTTATCTGCTCGAACTGCGTCATGGAAAAATCGTGGACATGATTCCTTCTTCTGCAAAAAAAATCTCCGTTTTAAGCGTTTATTCTGGTAACGGAAGGATTTCCCGCCTTGATTTCTATGAAGTTAAAAATGGAATGGGCGAGGAGGAGCAGGAGTCATATTTTTACACAAAGAGCGTTATTCCTTCGCAAATTGACGGTCAGGAAAATTCCTTTGCCTTTTATTCAGAAAATGCGGTCTATGAGGTTTCGGCATGGACTTTCGGGCGAATCTGTGATTTGTTTTAAAATTGAAAAACTTTCTTTTTCATGCTATATTTAGCTGATGAACAGCATGACAGGTTACGGCTTTAAAGAAGCCATTGTTGAAGACAGTCAAATCAGTGTAGAGATTAAGTCAGTTAACAACCGTTTTCTTGATTTGAACATAAATCTTCCATACTACTTGAATTCTCTTGAGCAGAAAGTCAGAAAAATCGTTTCCGATAAAATTGTCCGTGGAAAAGTTGATGTAACTATCCGTGTAAAAGATTTGAATTCAAATGCAAAAGTTTCTGTGGATTCTCAGGCGGCAAAGATGTACGCTGATGCAATATCCCAAATTGCAGTTTCGCTTGGTAAAAAAGCAGAGGACATCCCTTTGAGCCTTATTGTTTCTCAGGAAGGTGTCCTGAACATAACTCATGAATATGATGCAGAGTCATATTGGAAGAAAATCGAAGGCATTTTTACCGAAGTCTTCGAGCAGTTTATTTGTGACCGTAAACGAGAGGGCGAAAATCTAAAAAAAGACTTGCTTTCAAAACTTGATCTCCTTGATGAGTGCGCCTCTTTCTTTAAGCAGTGGCAGCCCAAAATGGAGCAGAAATTCAAGGAACAGATTTCGTCACGCTTTAAGGAGCTTCTTGGTGACAGCGTTGACGAAAACCGTATAATGACCGAAGTTGCCGCAATGATGGTAAAATACACTATCAATGAAGAAATCATTCGCCTGCACAGTCATCTTGCGGCTCTCCGAAAGGAATTTTCTGATAATCCGATTCCTGGAAAGAGGATTGACTTTATATGTCAGGAAGCCAATCGTGAAATAAACACAATCGGCAGCAAAAATCAGTTCACGGAAGTCGGTGCCATGGTAATCAATGCCAAGGATGCACTTGAAAATATCCGGGAACAAAGCAAAAATGTAGAGTAAATGAAAGCTGAATTACACGGCTTCCATGCCGTGCATTTGGAGGATGAATGTATAAATTAAAAAAAGAACTTAGGGTTGCGATTTCTGGAAAATCTGGCTGCGGAAATACTACTGTTTCAACTATGCTGGCAGAAAAACTCGGAATAAAATTGATTAACTATACTTTCCGTCAGCTTGCCGCTGAAAAAGGCCTGACTCTTGCACAGGTCATTGAAAATGCAAAGACTGACGACAGCTATGATGTTTATGTCGACACGCATCAGGTTGCTCTTGCGCAGGAAGAATCATGCGTTTTGGGCAGCCGTCTTGCCATCTGGATGCTTAAAGAAGCTGATGTTAAAGTCTATCTTATTGCAAGTGATGACACTCGTGCAAAAAGAATCCTTAATCGTGAAGGTGGCGATTTGCAGCAGATAAAAGACTTTACTGCCATGCGCGATCGTGAAGATTCAGCCCGATATATGAAGCTTTATCAGATTGACAACAGCGAATATGAATTTGCGGATCTTAAAATCGATACAGCTACAAGAACTCCTGAGATGATTGTTGAAATGATTCTTGGGTACCTTGAAAAGAAAGGCTTCATTGAAAAATAAGCAAAGCCGTCCTTCGTGCCTGAACAGGCGGCTTTGCTGAATTTCCTACCAGATTTCTTTTCTCAGTTCGGCACCGTCTTTTTGGGGTAGAAAGACGATATTCGATGTGTCTACACATTTTTTCAGATAATCCATAGTTGAAATCATTTTTCCCTCATATAAAAGAGGGCGCATAAGCCATGTGCCGGTAAGGTAAATGGTTCCGTTCGGCCCCAGTGTTTTGTAAACACTTTCTTCAAGCTGGTCAAAATTTTTCTGCAAGATTTTATCGATAAGTTCTTCTTTTGGAAAAGGAAGTGGAACATCAGGCTTCGCTGCAATTTCTGCGTCAATATTTGCAGAAATCGTATCACGGATTGCAGTGTAGAGAGCAAATTCAATGTCGCCTTCGACGGAGTTTGTCAGTTCCATAAATATATTCGCGAAGTTATTATAAACTAAAAAATGTAGTATAGCAAATAAAAAAAAGCTTCCAAGATAATTCTTAGAAGCTTTTCAGCGGCAGAAGGGAGTCGAATCAAACTGCTTATGCCTAACTCTTTATTTTATAAAGAATTATAATTCAGTAGTAAGTAAATTGGTAAGTAAAATTACCCATACTTACGATTAAGTTCTTACATTTAAATACTACTGTGGGCGCGGTCCGTTGTCAAGCGGCGTTTTACGGGGCTTCACGGCTTCAAGGATTTTGATTTTTGATTATGCTTTCAATTTCTTGCATAACATCAAAATTAACATTCTTATCAAAATAAAAACCGTCATAACATTGCTTTATGTCAATGTTTTTTTCGTGCGCTTTAATCCTTACTTGCAGATAAAGCGCCGATTCATACATAAAAACTTCACTTCCTAATCTTTTGCCTAAAACTTTTTCAATGTTGTCGTATTTTGCATTAACATAGTTTTCTATAAGCTGCGCTTGCTTTTCTTTGGTGCAATCTTTATTTTTATCAAAATACGGCTTTATGCAGAGAAAAAAGATTGCACGGGCTTTTGTTAAATTGTTTTTATGCCTGTCATCAATCTTTATGTCGCCCGTTTCTTGTAACCAGTTATAAAGCGTAGCGTGTTTAAATCCTTTTTTTGTCTGAACGCCATAAAACCATTCATTCCAACTATAAATTGCTTGTGAGATACATTGCTTTTTTGACTTGCAAAAATACAAGCGCATAAAAAACGATTTAAACGCTTCCCGTTCTTCTTTGCTTTTGAATTCTTCGCCGTTTAAGTCCGTGTATAAGTCATAGTCGTTTGGCGTGATTATGCCGTAATTTACAAGCCGCGTAATAAACGGGACGCTGGCTTTTCGGTCCCAGGATTGAAATTCTTTATTAAACGATTCAAGATAAATTTCCCGTGTAAATGTGTCGTGATACTGTTTTTCTAATTCCAGTCTTTTTTCTGAAAAATGTTTTTCTGTCGGCAACGAGCAAAACGGGCTGTAGATACGGCTGAATTCTTTTCCGTTGTTTAGGGTCATTTTTTCATAGTCAGGCAATTCTTTATTTAATTCTGCCATAGCGTTTAACATCTGAATTCTGTTTATGCCAAAATACTTTTTTTCATAGTCAAATTTCTTTGGTAGAATTTCGGTGTTAATGATACATTGCTTATCATTGATTTCTAATTCAATCTTACTATCTTTATCAATCTTACCATTACAATAATCTAATAATGCCTTACATCTATCTTTATAACATAAATAATACTTACAATAGCCCTGAAAATCATAACAATAATCATACAGTTCTTTTGTAGATTCTGATTCAAAAGTGCTTTTTTCGTCAAGGCAGATTAAAACGCCTAAAACTTTTAATCGCTTTATGTAATCGCTTAAAGTCTGTTGCTTTATGTGTAATTTCTGCGCCCAGTAATCTTGTGAAATGTAAAACGGCTGATTTATTTTTTTCGGGGCAAAATGATAAAGTTTTTCAACAAGTTTCTGCATCTTTCTTGCCGTTGAAAAATAACCCTTAAAATAACGGTCTAAATCTTTGGGAAAAGATACGCTTAATAATTCCTGAATTTTGCTTGTTATAAGTTCGTGTGAATAGTGGGCGTAAAAATGATTTTTGAATTCATTTTCCGTTTCATTTGATAAATTGTTTAATGCTTCTAAAAAATTAAAATCCATAAAAATTGCCTCCGCTTTTTAACTTGCTAAATGCCCAGCGCTGGCAAGCAAAAAGCAAAAGCAAGTTTTTATGATTGATACAATAATTTAGTAAAAGCAATTCAATTTCAAAAAAGCCCCGTAAAATTATTTTTTGCCGATAAAATCTATAATTTTGTTGTAATCGCATGCATAACGCCGAACTTCAATTTTGCCGTTTTTGTATTCTGCAAAATCTTTTTTAATCCAGCCGTTAGCATAGCAAAAGCATAAATAGGGGATGTCATCAACCCTGAAAATTAAAGTAGTCGGCATCTTCTTAAACTGCTCGCGGAATTCATTTGCAAAATAAATCCAGCCAAACTGTTTTGTGTCTAATCTGCCTACGCCAGTAAAAACCATAATAATAAAATCTCCTGAATTTTGATTTTATTATTTAGTTTCGCCCGTAGTTTCCTTATAAAAAAAATATTTTTTTGCATTTGCTTTCGGGGCGTGTTTTAACTGTCGCTTTTTCGGCGGTTGCAAGACTTGCAAAGAATTTGGCAATTTTCAATAGTGGTGTGTCCGCCCTTGCTCCACGGCGTTATGTGGTCTGCATCGGCTTCTTCAAAAGTGATTGCTTTTCCGCATTTCTTGCATTTTCCGTTTTGGCTTTCCAAAACTTTTCTTTTTGTTTTATCGTCAAATTTTCTGATTGATAAATGGCTTTCGTCATTGTCAAAAAGATAAAAGAAAATTCCTTTTAAATTTGTGACATCATCATCGTCAATCAGGCGTTTAATTTCTTCTTCCAGTTTTTCCGTATTAACTTCTTTATCTTTATAAAGATTGTATAAAAAGCCCCATTCCACGCCCTTCATAATTTCTTTTCTGTAATTCGGAAAAGTCAGGCGAATCCAGTTTATGACATTCTGAAAATAAGTCCAAAGTTTATTTGCGTTTTGGTCGTGCTGGTGGTCTGCCATAAACTGCCCGACTTTATCAGCTCCGCCCGAAATCCATTTTAGCGTGGTCGCTAAATAATCCTGTCTGATTTCCGAACCCGTTAAAAAGTCTTTTCCTAACTGGTAAGCCGCGCCGCCTTTTCTTGAAAAATACTTTTTTGCATCGGTAAGCCAAGTCCCCGAATAAGTAGCGTTTAACAATTCCTGTGCGTTTAACGGCTCGCCCGATACATTGATTCTGTCAAACCACGCTAATTTTTCGCTGTCATTGCCCTCACACCAATAAACCGTTAATTTGTAATTCAAGATTTTTTCTTGCAAGTCGGCTGGCAAAGTGTGAAAATAAAACGGCGTTTTTTTATCTGTGTCGATAGTAATTGAAAAATAATTATGCACAAACTGGCAGATTGAGATAGAGCGTTGCTGTCCGTCCAAAACTTCAAAATCCGTGTCGGAATTCTTAACCCAGTAAAAGACATTAAGCGGATAATCTTTTAAGATACTGTCTATAACCAAATTTCTTTTTTTATCGTCATAAACGAATTCACGCTGATACTTTGGGCGGATGTTAAGTTTTCCCGAATAGCCGACTACGCCGTTAGTTTCCTTATCTTCAAGATAACCTTCTGCAAGTTCTTTAACCGTGATTTCCTGATAGTTGATTTTCATTTTACTTTTTCCTTTTGATTAAGATTCTTCTATAAGGCACAATCGCTTTTCCGTCTTTTGTATAATAACTTAAATCGGGGTGGCCAGCTTTTATGCTTCCAGTGTTACCTTGTTCAAAATAAACTTTTATGAATTCTGGAGTCATTCCTGAATAATCGTCTAAATAACGACTTAACCCTTTTATTTCAAATTGGTCAGGATTGTATTTATCCAAAAAAGTAATCGGAACGCCCATCCAACCTAAATAATCATTTGGAATTTCTGATACTTTTGATACTTCGATTGCATCGTAATTATCATACTTCGGGTATTTTTCGGGCGTGTAAGTTTCGTATAAAATTAAATCTTCGTGGCGTTTTGTTATGTCTAAATTCGTATACCAGCAAATGTTACCCAAACTTCGCCACTTTTGCCCGTTTTCGTCAATCCAAAATCTTGTTGCGCGTGGTTCATAATAATCAGGAACTCTAAAAGCCATGTCCCCCGTTTTATAACCTAACCACATTTTATTATCTGCAATAAGCGGAAAAATTTCCTTATAGGTAATTGCATTTTGTGAGCCGATTATTATAAATTTCTTTTCGTATTTCATAAGTTGCGCGACATACTCACGAAAAAGCGAAAACGGCGGATTCGTAACAACTATGTCCGCTTGTTTTAAAAGTTCGATACATTCCGCGCTTCTAAAATCGCCATCGCCTTTTAGTTCTTTTAATTCCAGTTCGTCATTTGTGGGGATGTGGTCGCTTTTGCTTCCAGTGTATTCTACATAAACGGCTTTTTCGCAATCGTTTTGGCTGAATAAATCAAAATCCTGATTTTTATAGCAAACGGAGATTAACTTTTTAAGCCCAAAATAATTAAAGTTCAGTGCAAAGTATTTGAAAAAATTAGAGGCCCGTGGGTCATCGCAATTACAAAGAATTGTTTTATTCTTAAAATGTTCTTTATAATTTACAAGTTCTTTTTCAATTTCTGTAAGTTCAGTATAAAACTCATCTTCTTTGTTTTCTTTTGCCGAGTGCAAGTTGCCGTTTTTCATAGCACATGATTATAGCACAAAAACGCAAAATTTTCTATAGATTTTCGGGGCTAAAAAAATAGGGGCTGCAAAAGCCCCGTAAAATCATTTTTTATCACGATTATGTTTTATCATTCTATCAATAATCTCATTCGGCAATTTTTCAAACATTTGGGGTGTTTTGCTTAAAGTTTTTCTTTTCAAGTCAAGCCGTTTTATTTTCCGTTCTTTTTCGGTAATCGGCGGCGTATTTTCCTTTTCTTTTGCTTCCAGTAGGGCGGTGTTAATCTGCTCGGCAATCGTTTTATCGGTCATTGCCGTTTTTGCAAGCTGCCACGCTTCTTTTATGTCTAAGCCTCTTTCAATTATGCCGTAAGTCCAAAAGTTAAAGAATTGTAATTGTTTCGGGGCTGTCGTTTCAAAATAGCCCATTGCTTCTACAACTTTTTCGTGTTCGAGGCTGCGGTCTGCTTTTTCGTAATCGTAATACGATACTAACGGGTCATTGCTTTGCGTGTTTTTTGTTGTGTGGCCCATTAACGCCTCAATAGTCTGCGTGTTGCCCCATACGCTTTGCAAGTGCGTTTTAAACATTTTTCTAAAACCGTAAAAAGTAATTCCGTTTTCTTCTTTAATTTCTTTTATGTCGGTCATTCCGCAAAACTGTCCCCAGTATAAAAGCAATCGGCGGTTGTGGTCATCGTTTTCGTCCAGTTTTGCCCCGTTTTCCTTAACCAAAAAGCCGTTTTCTTTAAGCGTTGCAAAAGCCTTTATAAGCCGTGCCGTCAAGTCTGTAATAGGAATAAGCCTTTTTGCGTTTTCTGTTTTTGTGCCGTTGCAATAAAGCCAAAAGCCCGTGTCTGTCTTTATTATGTCTTTGCTTGTGATACGGTCAATTTCAGAATTTCTAAATCCTGTCGTAAGTTGTATAAAGCCGTATAAACTATAAATTATTTCATTCTGCGTTGTGTTGTAAGTGTCAAAACCAAGCGGCAATTTATGTTTAAATGCGGTGATTTCAAAACAATTCTTTGCGCGTTTTTCGTGCTTCAAGTGATTTCTTTTATAAAACGGGTCTTTGTCGATTTTGTCAGCTCTGAATAAGTATAAATAAATTCTGTGTAGGTGCGTTAAGTAATTGTCAATCGTTTTTCCGCTTAACTTTCCGTTTCCGATTTCACGGCCTTTTTCTTGCAAGTCAATCTGTAATTGCTCAAGCCGTGCGCGTGTCAGGTCTTTAAAGTGGTGGATGTCGGGCGTTAATTCGGTAATACGCGCCATAAAGTTATCTGCTTTAACTCGTTCTTTTTCCGTAAGTTTCAAGCCAAAAGCAAATTCGCGCTTTAAGTGTTCGGAATTTTCTTTATAGTAAGCGTTGATAAGATTATGGAATTCATCGCTAATCGTTCGGCTTCTTCCGCTTCGTGTGTGCTTAATGTTTTCAGGGTGTTGCAGCATCTCCGTTGCCCATTCAAAAGCCCGCTGGCGGTCGCTTGTGCCTGTGCTAATCCTTATTTTTGTTTCCGTGAATTCGGCGTAATAGTTCGGGGAATTTTTCTTCTTAAAAAGCCAAAACGGTCTCTGCATTTTTCCTTTATAGTTCGGGTCTAAAAGTGACACCAGTTGCTTTAAATAATCCAGCCTGTCAATCATAAAAACGCCCCTTTTTGGTAAGTAGTGTAGTAAGTTTTAGTCGTTTTTGGGCGTTTTACTTACCATTTGCGTTACTTACTACTGAAAAGGCGTTTGAAAAGAAAAAAGGCTAAGTCTTTATTATGTAAGAACTTAGCCTTTTCTTCCTTCTGTACAACTATACATTTTTTAAGCGGCAGAAGGGAGTCGAACCCTCGTCATCAGCTTGGAAGGCTGAGATAATGAGCCGTTATATGACTGCCGCATGAGTGCCAGCGATTGGAATCGGACCAACGACAGGCAGATTTTCAGTCTGCTGCTCTACCAACTGAGCTACACCGGCTTGTTGTCGTGTGACGGTGTTAAATATATACTCCTTCAAAAAAAATGTCAACACCTTTTGTAAAAAAAAATTAATTTTTTTTATTTTTTTTCTGGATTCAAAGGCTGCGTTCAATTCGGTATTAGATTATAGACTAAATCATTACAGACTGATAAAATACATTCCATGTTATCGAATGCTGGTGTGCAGCTGCAAAATTTGTTGGGCAGCCCCGTTTTTTTGGCATGTGTGTTCAGCTGGCTGTGCGCGCAGTTCATTAAAACAGTAATCAAGCTTTTTTCTGGAAATGTCCACAGTCTCTCAGAACTTTTTGAACTGCTTTTCTGGCGTACGGGCAGTATGCCTTCGAGCCATTCTTCGATAACGGCTTGTCTTTGTACTACAATTGCATATCGATCCGGTTTTGATTCCGACATCTTCATTCTTTCACTTGTATTTTACCTTGTAACAATTCGTGATGCTGTTGGAGTGAGAAGGGCTAACGGAATGCAGGCCCGCTGTTTGAATGAGGTCGGGGAACTTCTAAAGGACAAGGGCCTTTACGATGATTTCAAAAAACTCAAGGAAGTCAACGGCCACTCTCCGATGGAAGCCTTTGTCGGAAGCCTTCTGGGATTTTTCATAGGGATTGCTTTCTGCGTCCTTTAAGGATTTTGTCGGGTGGGGTAGTTTTATAATGAATTTTGGATTTAAGAAAGTCGTTTCTGTTTTGGTCAGTATTCTGGCTCTTTTTATTATATGTCATTTCAGGACTGTGCCTGTAAGCCAGTTTTGGAAAGGATTCCGCATTTTGTATGTTTATACAGAAGATTTGAGCGAATTTGACATCCTGACTATCCTTGAAAAGCACGGATGCTCTTCTGTAATTTCCAAAGGTGTTCAGCGGCTTCCAGTTGTGTCTCCGGTCGCTCCTGTTCAGGCGCAGGGGGCAGATTCTTATCTTTATAAACGAAATGGATTTTTCACTGATAAAAATAATCGTGCACTTGTATTTTATGTTCCTGATTCGCAGACCGACGAACTTGAAAAGGCAATAAGAGAACTTTCTGCATTTAAGGGGAGCAGTGCCGGTACCGATGGAAAAAGCTCTTTCCCCTGGATTGCGCCTATTGTCTGCTGCTTCCTTTTTGCCGTTCTTTTTTTCTTTTCAAAAAACAGAATTCTTTATACGGCCGGCTCATTCTTTTTTATCCTCCTGGCTTTCTGTCGTCCGCTTTTCACGGTTGGGGCGGCGGTTTCGCTCTTCCTGTTTGCATTCTTTATTTTTCACAGAATATGGGGAAGGGGGGATTTTTTGAGAACTGCTTTGAATTCTCATTATGTGCTTCTTTTTGCACTTTCTCCGCTTTTAGTACTTTTGATTTCTTCTCCTGTAAACGCACTTTTTTATCTTCTTGCGCTTGCTGGAACTGTCTCTGTCCTTGCGTTTTATTATTTTATTCAAACTGAGCGAGAATCATTGTATTCGTTCAAGCCTGTTTTCATCAGAAGTGCGCGCATGATACCGATTATCGGTCATCTTGGAATCCGTCTGCTCGGAGCACTTCTTGTTTTCCTTTGTGTCATTCTGGTTGCTCTTAAATTTTCTGGAAATGTTTCGGAATTTTCAAGTTCACAGGCAATGCCGTCTTTGCCTTCTCCGGTCTCACATTCAGATTCTCAGCTTCCTCAGTTAAAGGATTTGCTTGACTGGAGTTGGAATTCAGTCACTTTCCCGTACAGAAAGATTGGTGAAAATGCAAAGTCTTCTCCGAATGAAGGCGATGTTGTATCAATCACTGATTATCAGAATGTTGACGGTAAACTTGTGCCTGTATCGGTTCCTGCATTTGTATTCAATTCTGATTTCAGGGATTCTGTTCTTAAAACGGTTGATAAACTTGATTATCCGGCTGTTGAGAAGATGCTCATTCATCAGGGAAAAAATGTCAGCTTTGGCTATGCGAAGAGCTCTTCATCATCTTCTTCTGAAAAATTTGCGACTCTTTTAATTCTGATTTTTATTACAATAACTGCCGCATTAGGCATCAATTACATTATAGGAAGGAAGCGCTATGGTCTCAGCGTCTAATTTCATTTCTGTTGACAAAGATATGCTTGTTTCCTCTGTGGACGGATTTCTCCCGAAAATTGCGGTGATTCCGCTTTGTGAGGATGACGATGAACTTTCTGAGGTTCTTGTTTCCGAAGGAACCCGCGTAAGTGAAGGTGATGTCATTGCAAAATCAAACGGACTTTATGTTCATTCTTCTGTACCGGGAATTGTCAAAAAAATCGCGCAGAGGCAGTACAGTAATGGCCGGCACGGTTTATGTGCAGTCGTTGCACTTAGAGGTTCATTCACTTTTTTGGGTAAAAAGGCTGAGGTGCAGGAATGGCAGGATTACGATAAAATGACAATCCGTTTTCTGCTTAAAGAGGCTGGAATCGTAAACACTTTTGACAAAGAAGTTCCGGTGTTTACGCAGATGCGTGATATTCATCAGGAAAACAGCAATATTCTTGTTTTGCGCTTGTTCGATAATGATCCAAGTTGTATTACAGAAAGCTATGTCGCTAGGGAGCATCTTCCGCAGGTGCTTGAAGGTGCTGCTGTTCTAGCTATGGCTTTCGGGGCAAGAAATATTGTCCTTGCATATTCTGTCACGGACGATCCTTCTTTCAAATCCAAAATCGAAGCTTTAATCGAAGAGAAAACGCCGTCCGTATTCGGCCCGGGTGTCAATGTAAAAATTGTCGGTCTTGAAACAAAAAAATATCCAGCTGGTACGATGCATGATATTACTTCAGCTGTAAAAAAATCTTCTAAAGAAGAGCCTTTTTCAATGCTTGGCAAAAAAGACTTGTTTGTTGACAGCGTAACGGCCTTGAACGCTTATCGTGCCGTCGTGCTCAGACGTCCTGTCCTTACATCTTTCGTTCATGTTACCGGTGACTGCCTCAATACTGCGGCTCTTTTGAATGTACGAATCGGAACAACGCTTAAAGACATCGTGGGGCAGTGTGGCGGTTTCAAACGAAAACTTTCAAAAATCATCATAAACGGAATCGTTTTGGGACATGCGGTTTCAAGCCTTGACATTCCTGTAAACAGGGGCGTTAAGTCAATCGAATTCGTTCCCAAAAAGCAGATTTATGTTCCTGCCACAGAAAAATGCATCCGATGCGGAAATTGCCGTAAAATTTGCCCCGTAAAGCTCTGGCCTGGAAATCTTTACAGAATTTTCCATATTGACCGGGCAAAAGTGCTGAATGAAAGTGACATGACCGCTTATAAATCATCTGTTTTGTGTACGGAATGCGGTCTGTGCAATGCAGTATGTCCGTCGCGACTTCCGCTCAGTCAGTCAATTTCTCTTCTAAAGGAGACCTATAATGAAGAATAAAGTTCCCGCACATGAATTTGTTTTTCTGAGTCCGTTCGTATATCTCAAGCCTTCGATTCGCTCTGAGGCTTACACAGTGCTTTTTCTCCTGCTTCTTCAGGTTGCAATGCTTTTTGTGACCAGAAGCTTTTCATCTCTCATCATCATTCTGGCAGCTTTAATTGCTTCTTATGCGGGGGAATTCATTAATGCCGAAAAAAATTATCGTGACAGTTTGACCGTAATTACTAGTACAATTCGGGCACTTGCAATCGGTCTTATGCTGCCAGCAGGATTCCCTCCTTTGGCCGTATTTTTCATCACATTCTTTGTGGTTTTTCTGAACAAGCATACTCTGGGCGGCTTTGCAAATTCCTGGATTAATCCTGTTGCAATCACTGTCGCAATCTGCTGGATTATCGGAATGAATTTTTTCCCGGTTGTCAGCATTTCTGAGCCGGCCTTGCAGTCAAGGAATATTGCGCTGACTTTGATTCAGAACGGAACCTTCCCTATGAATTCATTTGATGTTCCTGTTACGAATTTTCTGAACAGAAGGCTCTTTTCTTTCTTCGGTGTTTCGATTCCTGAAGGGTATTTTTCTCTTTTCTGGGATTCTCATTCACTCATTCCGGCTTTCCGCTTCAATCTGCTTACGATTCTGTCTTCAATCGTGCTTTTAGGTACCGATGTTTTGAATCCGATTATTCCTACTGTCTTTATTTTTACTTATGCGGTTCTCGTAAAACTTCTGGCACCTTTGTTTTATAACGGTTTTTTCCTTCATGGAGATGTGCTTCTTGCACTTCTTTCGAGCGGCACTCTTTTCGGTACATTTTTCTTGCTTTCATGGCATGGCACGACACCATACTCAAATCGTGGAAAATGGTTCTATGGTTTCTTTGCCGGATGTCTTGCATTCTTTATCCTTGGAATCGGGCTGTCACCGGTGGGATTTGCTTTTATCATTCTCGTAACGAATATTTTTTCCCTTGTAATTCAGGAAATTGAAAACCGTTTCATCAGGGATTATACAAATTCCGTATTGGTGCAGAAAGTTAAGGCTGTAAGGGAGGGAATTGATGCGTAAGTTTGTAATTGATGACGAAAGAAAAAGAACTTTCTTAAAGTTTTCAGTGATTTTCGGCATGGTTTTTGGAATGACGGTGATTCTTGCCGTTTTCACCCTTGTCTCTCGCAATTCATGGAAGGCTTCGCTTGCATTTGAGGTTCAGAATGTTCTGGATTCTTATTCGGATTCTCAGTTCACTGTGTCAAACGCCCTTCAGCTCAATTCCAGCTTTTCTACCAGTGCGGCAGTATACAGTCTGCTCAAAAAGGATGAACGGGTTGCCGGTAAATATTACGGAGTTATCGTAAGGGTTCCTTCAATTGTAGGACCTTTGCCTGCCGTTTTTATTTATCGTGAGGGTGGTGGAGTAACATTTGCGGGCTATGCTATTGATAACGGAAAGGCTTCTGATACCGTAAAACTTCAGCTTTCAACAAATGTGCTTAGGTATTGGGAAGATATGATTCCAAAAATTGTTGCAAAAACCGTGGTTGTAAAGCCTGAGAGGTCAAGAAAATGATTACCAATAACAAAAGACTGTACTTTTACATCGCTTCAAATCTCGCTTTTTTGATTCCTTTTCCGGGGCGATTTGCATATTCCATCATCATGGTAGTTCTATTTAATATTCAGATGGCTTTGGTCACTCTTTTCTTTCATGCCATTCATCGTCTGGATATTGCCAGTATGCGAAACGGACTTCTTTCACTTGCAATTATTTCCCTTGCGATTCTGTATAAGCAGATTCTTGCGATTATCTGTCCGATTGCGGCCCTTACTCTTGGTTTCTGCTTTTTCCTTCCGACCCTTACATCGGTTATAATCGAATTTTTCTTTCTGGATTATGAGCACGGTTTTAAGAACCATCTCTTTGTAAACATGAAGAATTCTTTCTTTATGAGCATTTTTGTGCTTATCTTTTTCTTTATCAGGGATGTCTTTGGCTACGGAACAATCACCCTTCCTGCATGGAAGAGAATCATAGTAATTCCGCTCTCATACAATCCTCAGTCTATCGGGGCAAGCGTATTCCTTGCAACGATTCCTGGAAGTCTCGGTCTTGTCGCGATTTTCCTTGCGGTTTATATTTTTGTCATGAGGAAAATCAAGATTGTGAGCAATGTGGGTGTAGATTTGCTTTCAAAAAGTGATTCTAAATCAGAAAAATAAGAAAAAAAGGACAAATAAAGTGATTGATTTAATAGTTTACTATCTTTTTTCATCATCCGCGGTACTTTTTTACGGAATTGGCATTAACAAGTCGATTTCCCATAAAGAAATTTTCTCTGCCTCTTCACTTACATGTTTTAAATCTCTTTTTTCTGCAAGTTCAACGACTGCGGTCAGCTATCTTCTTATGAACTGGCTTCTGATTCCTCTTCAGCTCACGGAACTCGCACCTTTCATTGCGACTCTTGTTTTCATCCTTTTCTCAACCCTCACGGAAATTTTCATCGGTATTGGTGTAAAGCAGTCTCCTGTTGAATTTTCAATTCCTCTTTTATCCGTGATTCTTGCCCTCAATGAGGGAAGTTCAATAGGATTTGCTGTTGTAATTTCCTGCATTTGCATTTTTTCATTCTACCTCATGCTCATCATTTCCCATTGTGTTCGTGAGCGCATTTATTTTTATATTGGCGAAGAAGACCTTAAAATGTATTGCGTTCTTCTCGTCTGTCTTGCGGTAGTTGTTGTTGCAATCTGCGGCTTCAATGTCTCATGGTTCAATCTTTATCTTGGCGGGGGTGCACAATGATTCTTGCATATTTCTTCCTTTTCCTGATGCTTCTGATTATTGTTGCTCTTATTTTCTATCTTTTCTGCTTTTTCCTGCCGGCATTAAAGCTTAAATACGAAGGCATTACTGATTCCCTTGCGACAGAAATGCATTTTCCTGATAATACTTCAGAGGAACTCATAAAAACAGACTGTTCAAATGTTGCTGTAATTAATGATGCTGAAACTGAAGGTGACAAAAAAATTAATAGAAGGCTGTTCTACAAAGGTGAAAAAAACTGCCGTCTTTTCCATGAAACTTACGGTTCTGAATACACGAATCCAAATATCTGCATAGGTTTTGGTGACTGTGTTAAAATCTGCCCGCAGGAGGCGATTTTTATCCGAAACAAAAAGGCTGTCGTTTCAAATTTGTGCAACGGCTGCGGAAAGTGTCTTGATTATTGTCCAAAAAAGATTATATCGCTTGTTCCACGCACAAAAAAAACTGATGAAACGAGCAAAAAATACTTTAAATTTTGGTCGGCTTGCTATAAACTTCTAAAGGTGGTGAGAGGGGAATAGTTGGGTTGTTTTCAAAGTTTCATTTTTGAAGTAAACTCATATCTTTATTCGCCGTATGAAAGTTTTAAATATCTGTTTCTATATAACAGGAAGAGCCTCTATCCTTTCTCATCATGAAGAATTTGAAGAAAAGTACCAGAATATCTATAAAAATATGGTATCTTTTCTTTTTGAAGAACCTGACAGTCATTTTTCACTTTCTTTTTCAGGCCCGCTTGTTTCGTGGATTGATCGAGAGCATTCAGAATTCACCCAGCTTATTTCAAAACTTATCGGTAAAAAACAGACTGAAATCATTGGTTCAGGATATTACAATCCGGTTTTTCCATTGCTTTTTCCTCAGGACAGAAGCGGTCAGATTGATTTGATGACAGCGGAATGCCGTCGTTGCGTGGGTAAACGGCCTCGCGGCATGACTGTGTTCAATTCGGTCTGGGACAATAACCTTGTGCCGTGTTTCCAGTCCTGCGGCATGGAATATCTTTTTTTAGACTCATCTCTTATCCCAAAAGAAAAGCAGTGTTATCTTCCGCTTCTCCTTTCAGAGCAGGGCAAGAGCATCAGCGTTCTCCCTGTAAGCCGCGAATTTATTCCGAACATGCTCATCGCACCAAGGGAGTATTTGCGAAATCTTTTTGATACAATCAATTATCTTACAAAGGATGATTCATACAATATTCTGACAGATGAGCGCGTTGTTGCCATAAAAATCGATGAGCATCAGTTTAAAAAGCTTTATGAATCGAAATGGCTTGCAAAGCTTTATGCCACAGCAAAAGAATATTTTTCTGATTCTGTAAAAATAACGCTTCCTATTGAATATCTTCATCGCGAGCAGACTCGTGTGCCTTCTTACATTGCGGCGGGCATTCAGTCCGATGTTGCAAAATGGGCAAGAAAGCCTTATGAAGAATCGGTCGAGCATTATTCATCCCGTGCTTCAATTTTTGACTTTTTGCTCACATACCGTCAGAACAAGGCTCTTTATGACCGTATGCTTTACATTTCCCTTCTCATTAATCAGTGCAAGGGCGACAAGGCAAGAAAAAAAATTGCGAGGGAAAAACTCTGGATTGCGCAGAGCGGTGAAGGCTATATCTGTGATCCGAACGGTGTTTTTGCAAATAATGCCGTCCGTCAGCATGCCTACCGCAACCTGACTGAGGCCGAAAAGCTTGTTCGTGACGCACAGAAAGACGCTTTCAATGAGACTGTATCCAGCTATGATTATAACGGCGATGGTTTCAATGAGTATATCTGCGCGATGAAGCAGTACAATGCCTGTATTTCACTGCATGGCGCTCAAATTTCGGAGCTTGACATAATCCACAACACGGGTAATTATGCCGATTCGCCGAGCCGCATCAAGCAGTTTGACAAGGTTGACGACAAGTACCAGCGTGGTCTTTTTGTTGACCACCTTTTTTCACTTGAGGAATTCGCTGAATACAAAAAGGGCGTGCCTACAGGTTCTGGAATTTTCTCTCAGACCATTTTCCGGCAGGCAGATTTTGATGCGCACCGTCATGAGATAAAACTTTCGGGAACTGGTGAATTTTCTTCAATCAATGCAAAGGTTACTCTTGTAAAAAAATATATCGCCAAGTCAGGAAGCCTCACTGTTCAGTATATTCTCAAAAATGACAGTCCTTTTGACTTGAAGGGCGTTTTTGTTGTGGAATCAAGCTACGCTCAGACGGATTTTTCTTCGGTAAAGGCAAATTCCTACAAGGTTGAGCTTGTCTCAAACGACGAGGCTGGCGAAATTGATGCAAAGGAGTCTCCCCGTTCTGTCAAAAAAGTCAGCTACCTGCAGATTACCGATACTTCCAATGATATTCTCTTTGGCTATGAACCAAATGAAATCTGCGATATCGTTTGTCTGCCGATGATTTTCCGAAGACCTTCTGTTGGAAGCGATGTGCCGACAATTTCGGGCAATTCTTTCGTGGCTTCGCTTTGCTGGAACATTGAGCTGATGGCAGGCAAGGAAATCGAAAAAAACATTACCTATTCAATCACCGTGCCCAAAAAGAAGCGTAAGTCAAAGTAAAATCCGTCCTGTTCGTAAAGCTGAAATTTCCGTACGGGGCTGGTAATTCAATCAGTTACTCAGCACTTCCCTAAAATCTTTCATTTCTATACAATTCCCTTTTGTATGAAAATTGCGATGTTCACCGACGCGTATTATCCGCGAATCAACGGTGTTACAGTTTCAGTACACTCTTATGCCACGGAACTTTCCAAACTCGGCCATGAAGTCTGCATCGTCTGCCTCGAATATACCGAGGAGCAGCAGAAAAGTTCTTTTTTTGACGAAAAAGAAAGCGATGAGTCTTCTCCCTTCAAGGTGGTTCGAATTCCTTCCTGGTCAATGGGGCTTCTTTCAAAAGAAGACCGTATTGCAAAATTTGACAAATGGCGACGCGTTAAAAAAGCTATGGATTCGTTCCGTCCGAATGTGATTCATATAAATACAGAATGGGTAATCGGGTATTTCGGGGCTTTGTATGCCCTGCATCGAAAAGTGCCTTTTGTCTTTACTTTTCATACAATGTGGGAAGATTATCTCATTAACTATGTCAACTTTCTTCCAGAACTCAGCCTCAGACGAATCGGGCGTTCCGTCGTAAAATTCTACCTCAAACGGGCAGATGTAATTATCGCTCCGACTCAAAAAATTGCCTCTGTCGTGCATGACTACGGAATTCAGAAAAATGCTGAAATCCTGCCAACGGGAATCCCTGACGGTGGCGAAAAGTATTCTATAATCAGGCAGACACAGATTTCAATGCAACTTTCAAAAAAATGCCCTCAAATCAAAGGCAAGAAAATCCTGCTTTTTGTCGGCCGAATCGTAAAAGAAAAGAACCTTTCCTTCCTGTATGATGTGCTCGAGCTGGTACAGAAAAAAAATCCAAAGACTGCGTTGCTTTTTGTCGGCGGCGGTCCTTATCTTGAGGAACTAAAGGAACTTGCTCAGGAGCGCGGGCTTTCAAAATCTGTGGCATTTTCCGGCTACATTCCTTCAAATGACATTGTTTACTTCTATAAGCTGGCTCAGGTTTTTGTTTTTCCGAGCAAGACCGAAACTCAGGGACTTGTTACTGTTGAGGCGATGCTCGCGGGCATTCCGGTTGTTGCAATCGGGGAGCTTGGAACTGTCGATGTCATGCAGGGGGATCACGGCGGCTTTATGGTTGAAGATAATCCCGTGGTTTTTGCGGATAAAGTCCTTCAGCTTCTGAACAACCAGCAGCTCCGCAAACAGAAGTCTCAGGAAGCTTTAAAATGGGGCGAAAAATGGAAAATATCAGCACTTACGCCTCGCCTCGTAGAGTGTTATGTTCGTGCGGTTCATGTCCGCTGTGATAAAAATCTTGGAATCGTAAATGATTAAAATATGGGCGTCTCCCCGCTTCGCGCGGCCGGCTGTTCCGTGGCTCGCTGACGCTCGGTGCTAACGCACTGGCTTTGCCACCACTCCATAGCCTGACGCTTTATAAATAGGAGTTTTTTCGTATTATGAAAAAGTATTTTGCTTTAGTATTGTCAGTTTTTGCCTTTCAATTTTCAGTTTTTGCACGCGGCGCACAGGAGCTCGTAGAAAGCGGTCACTGGATTTATGATTCGCTTACCGCAATTTCTCTGGAAGCTGGAATTCTGAATTTTTCAGGAACTGCTCCCGTCACTGTCAAACAGATTCAGCTTTATCTTGATGAAATCGATTATGACTCATTGAGCGAGTCTGCCCGTGCGGACTATGACAGAATAGAACGCTATCTTGCAGAAGAGCCTTTAAAAATCGTGAATTCAGACATTCTTTTTGTTGGTTTTGAGCCTTCTCTGAATTTCTCTGGTTTTTACAAAACGAATGATGACCTTGAATGGGTTTATGACCGCTATAATCGGGAACCTATGATTGACCTTCCTGCAACGATTGGTTGCGGTGATTATGTCACCATGAAAATGGATGTAATTCTTGCACAGAATAAGGGTGCTTCACTACGCAATGACAATTACACCAATATCCTTTACTCTCCGGACGATTTTGACATCAATTTCCCTGACAACGGCTATTTTTCGAGCGGGCTTATGTTCACCGAAAAGACAGGCCTCGGCTTTCAGATTGGTAAGGGCTGTCGTTCTGTTGGACGCACTCTTACAGGTTCAATGATCTGGTCAGATTATCTCACTGGAGTATCTTATGCCCAGCTTGAGTTGTATTCGCCTTCATTCAAATATACCGGCGGCATTTCTCAGTTCAATGTTGATAAATACATGTATCATCATCAGCTTGATGCACGCTTTTTCAAGAAATTTCAGATTACATTTGTTGAGGGCCTTCTCGTGAACGCTCCGATGGAGCTTCGCTATATGAATCCCTGGATGATTTTTCATGGAATTGCGGCATGGCGCGAATATGAGCCTGAAGAGTCTGACCCGGAATCGCATACCTGTGATTACTTCGGAATTAATTTGCAGTTTACCCCAGTTAAATATTCAAGATTTTACGGCACTTTTGCCATGACTCAGTATCAGACCCCGTACGAGACTTCAAATTATGGAGACAGTCCTACACCGAACGGTCTTGGTGCGCAGCTTGGAAACGAAACTTATGTTCCTCATGGCAGAGGCAGATGGCATTTCGCTCTTGAAGGAAGCTGGGCTGATCCATACCTTTACATAAAGGAAAGTCCGAACTGGTCAATGGTTCGTACTTATAGCGAGAACATGGGTGATAAGGCGATTTTCTATGAATGGATTGGTTCTCCTTTTGGTCCTGACACGATTTCCTGCACGCTTTCAGCAGGCTATGAGGTTTCAGAAAAATGGTCGGTTGATTTCATTTATCTCTACATGGCACGGGGAGAGCAGAGCGGCACTAATGTGTTCAAAAAACTGAACAAAGACAAGCATCGCTGGGGCGGCCAGAAGACTGCTTTTGACATGAATCCAAACTGGTATGATAAAGATGGAAATCGAATCGACAATGAGTATTTGAAGAACTGGGCGTACCCGGATAATGAAAATCAGTCTAACTGGGAAGAGCTTCGTGATGCATTTTCTCCGAGCGGTACTCCGGAATTCGTTAACAGACTTTCTGTGCGTGGTATCTGGCAGGCCACTGAAGCCATAAAATTTACGGTACAGCCGTCATTTGTGGCTATCTTTAATCACAATAACCAGCAGGGCGAAAAAGCTTTCGGCTTTGAGGTTGCCGCAGCACTTAACATTAATCTTCTGAAATTTTAAGAATAGCGGGGGTAAGGGGAGATTTTATTATTTTAGTCTTCCCAGCTTCCTGTGCGTATTTCTTCCCTGATTCGCTGCCAGCTTTCGAATCGCTCTTCACTGATTACACCTGACTGAACGGCTTCGAGAATTTTGCAGCCTGGTTCCCGTTCGTGACGGCAGTTCGTGCCGAATTTGCATTTTCCGACAAGAGGCTCCATTTCACGGAAATAAAGCGCAAGATTTTCTGCTTCAATGTCGTTCAGTACGAATCTTCGCACTCCAGGAGTGTCAATGATTGAAGCGTATACATTCTGCTGACCGCCCACAATCGATTCGTTCAGGTGAATGTGCATGAGTGTGCCTTTTGTTGTGGTGTGACAGCCTTTACCGTATTTTTGACTCAGACTGCCTGTTTTTAAGACACATGAATTATCAAGTACATTTACAAGTGATGATTTTCCGATTCCTGATTGCCCGACGAGTGCACTGAGTTTTCCTGTAATCAGCTCTGCAAGCTCGGTCAATCCTTCTCCGGTTTTTGCTGAAATACGAAGCACCTTGTAACCGAGTTCTTCCCAGATTGAAAGCATATTTTGAAAATCAGGATCCTGTGCTTCGGGAAGGTCGTATTTGTTTACAACTATGATTGGCGTGAGATTCTGGTATTCTGCCTGAACAAGTTCCCTGTCTATGAAGCGGGGCCTGAATTCAGGTTCACCAGGTGTTGTTACAAGAATTATGTAGTCAAGATTTGCGGCCAAAAGCTGCGGGGCACGGCCTTTTACATTCCAGCGGATAAAAGCATTTTTGCGTGGGCAAAGCGAAAGAATCTGCCCCTTTTCGTCGGACTCGTCTTCAATTTCAATCATTACACGGTCGCCGGGGGCAAGAGGGTTGTAATATTTAGTGTCCAGTTTAAGTCTTTTGCTTTTAAAAGAACAAAGCCGTTTTATGTGATTACCGTCGTCATCTGAATCGTCACATTCGATTTCAAAAACATTGTTGCTGCCGCTTAATACAGTGCCAGTTAATTGTGCCATATTATTTAATTTTAAGTGAGATTTCGGATTTTTGCAAG
This sequence comes from uncultured Treponema sp., assembly GCF_946187725.1. Lineage (GTDB taxonomy): Bacteria > Spirochaetota > Spirochaetia > Treponematales > Treponemataceae > Treponema_D. Next base: position 8,610 of record NZ_CAMHSK010000019.1, on the reverse strand, counting down.
GATAAATAAAAAACTTGAGAAGGATTATTTTGTCTAAGGCTGGGGACTGTTGTTTTTACACGAGATTTTACTGGAATTATAGACATAAATAACTATTTTTTGTATACTTTTGTGATTATCAACGGAAGGCACGAAAATTTCTTTTCAAGTGTTTTTCCGATTTTTCTGAGGTTTTTGTAAATTATGGAAATGACTGATGTTTTTGAAAAACTAAAATCTTTGCAGGATGTTCTGGTCGAAAAATACGATCTTAAGAAAAAGATTGATTCTTCACCAAAACAGCTTGATTCTCAGGACGAACTTCTTTCTCGTCTTAAAAAAGAATACATCGAAAAGAACAAAAACTATGAAGAAGTCAAGTCTAATGTAGAATATCTCCGAAGGGAGCTTGCTCAGGCAGAGGCTGCCCGTGAGTCTGGCGAAAAAAGCATGGACAATATCACTTCACACCGTGAATATGAAGCCCTTGACAAGCAGATTAGCGAGGCTACAGAAAAAGAAGCTGCTGTCCGAAAAGATCTTCTTCATGAAGAGAAAAAACTTGCTGAACTCGATGAGTCTCTCAAAGCTGACGAAGCAATGATTTCTTCTCAGGAGTCAGATTTGAACTCCAGCAAGGCTGAGCTTGAGCGACAGATTTCTGAATACAAAAATCAGTTCGATAATCTTGAGACCGAAGAAAAAAACATAACTGAAGTTTTGAATTCAGGTCTTAAAGAACTGAACCTTGATTCTGAAACCGTATATAAATTCCAGCGTATCATTCAGCGAAACTCACAGGGTATCGTTGCTGTAAAAAATGGTGTTTGTACCGGCTGTCAGATGATTCTTCCGGGGCAGTTCGCAAATGAAGTTCGTGCTGGCGAAAAGATTCTTTTCTGTCCGTACTGCTCTCGAATCCTCTTCTATCAGGAAGTCAACGAGGATGAAGTTGAAGATTATTCAACTCTTGAGGAAACAGGTAGCCTTGCCGACTTCGAAGATGAATTTGCTGATGAGCGTGAGGATGAAGACCTCGAAGAAAACGAAACTGAAAATGATATGGGCGAAGAAAGCTCTGTTGCTTTCGGTGACGACTAATAAATTAAAATAAAATTATTCAGAAAAGATATAACCGTGCCCGCCCTGCTCATGACAGCAGAAGCGGGTGAGGAAAGTCCGGGCTCCACCGGAAAAAACGCCGGGTAATTACCGGGCAGAAAAGGGAACTTGTTTTTTGGTTCAAACCTGAACATAAGCCTTTTTTCTGACAGAAAGTGCCACAGAAAATAAACCGCCGTCAAAGGTAAGGGTGAAAAGGTGAGGCAAGAGCTCACCGCGGCTTTGGTAACAAGGCCGGCAGGGTAAACCTCGTTTGGAGCAAGGCCAAGCAGTAGCTAAGGTTTCCGGCCTTTTGGCTACGGGTAGGCTGCTAAAGGCTTCTGGTAACAGAAGTTTCGGATAGATGGTTATGCGTGCTTTCATCTTTTTGGAAGTGCAGGACAGAACCCGGCTTATTTTCTTTTCTGTTTTTTTATTATAGCGGTGGGAAAATGAAATTAAGGCGCTTGCAGACAAGAGAAATTTTCAGAAAAAAGAGCCACTTTTTTAAGAAACTTGCTGTCTTTGCCTGCCTTTCTGCCGTTCTTACTGTAGGCGTTTATTCCCTTGTCCGCGTTTTTGACTCAAAAATCAATAACGGTAATTCAATCATAAATCTGAAATCAAAGTGGAAACTGATAAATTCCCGGTCAAAATGGGCTGATTTGGGATATAATGATGTTTCAGAAATTTACAAGGATGTCTACGACATCAGTGCCGCAATCCTTTACAAATCTCCATTTAATACGAGTGCACGGACATATAATGGCTATGCCGCTTTTTTCCTTGCCGTTTCTCAGTCGGATTTAGTTCAGGCACTTAATTATATTGATGAATCAATAAATTCCCTTCGAATTGCACTGCAGACTGCAAAATTTTCTTCGGTTGCGCAAATTGAATATATGCTTGGAAAGGCATATTTTTACAAGAATTTTCAATCTTCTTACTATTATTATGCTGATTTGGCCGTGGATTATCTTTTAAAGGCCAAAAAAGACGGTTACAAGCCTTCAGATCCTAAAAATGACGATATTCCGGAACTTTTGGGATTGAGCTATGCTTCCCTCGGAATGACGATGGAAAGTATTTCTGCTTTTACAGAGGCTCTGCTTGTCCGTGAGTCGGATATTCTTCTTCTTTCAATAGCTGAGCAGTATCACAATGTCGGACAGGATAATGCAGCGGAACAGTATCTTTACCGAATTTCACAAGATTGTAAGGATGAGCAGGTTATCCTTAAAAGTCATCTTCTGCTTGGCAATATTTACCTCGACAGGGGGCTTTTGGAAGAGGCAGAGCGCGAATTTAATTTTATTTTGGAAAAAAATGAAAATTCTGCTGACGCATACTATGGATTGGGTGTAATATATGAAAATCAGGGGGATTCTGCAAAGGCCCGTGCTGAATGGCGAAAAGCTCTGCGTGTGCAAAACAATCATCCTCTTGCATTGAAAAAAATGGCCGATTTGAAGTAAAATATAAAATAGATTCAAAAAGTTTGGGAGGACTTTTTTATGGGTTTTTTGGACCGATTCTCTACAGATATTGGTATTGATTTGGGAACATGTAACACATTGATTTATGTTCGTGGAAAGGGAATCATTGTTGATGAGCCGTCCGTTGTCGCGGTAGAGAAGGGCACAAAACATGTATGTGCCGTTGGTGCCGAGGCAAAAAGGATGCTTTGGAAAACTCCTGGAAATATCGAGGCAATTCGTCCGCTTGCTGATGGTGTAATCGCTGACATTGACAGCTGCGAGAAGATGATTAAATATTTTATCTCTAAAGTTATTTCGCGACATCAGCTTTTTAAATCAACCCGAATGAAAATCGGTATTCCGTCATGCATAACTCAGGTTGAACGCCGTGCGGTTATTGAGACTGCTCTAAAAGCTGGCGCAAAGGAAGTCGATGTAATTGAAGAATCTCTTGCTGCCGCTATCGGTGCTCAGATTCCAATCAACGAGCCGGCCGGTCACATGATTTGCGATATCGGTGGTGGTACAACAGAAGTTTCTGTCATCTCTTTGGGTGGCATGGTTGTTACTAAGGCAATTCGTGTCGGCGGTGATAAATTCGACGAAGCAATCATGAAATATGTTCTCAATGTCCACAACCTTCGTATCGGTCAGCAGACAGCAGAACGCCTTAAAATTCAGATTGGTAATGCCCTTTCTGATAAAGACAAGGCAATCGAAAAAATGGAAATCCGCGGAACTGATGCGATTACGGCACTTCCTCGTCGTCTTGAAATTGACAGTGTTGAGATGCGCGAGGCATTAAAATCTACTGTTAACGAAATCGTTGAAATCATCAAGGTAACGCTCGGTGAAACACCGCCGGAACTTGCTGCAGATATCGTTGAGAGAGGCATTGTAATGTCAGGTGGTGGAAGTATGCTTAAAGGCCTTCCTAAACTCATTTCCAAGGAAACCGGAGTTCCTGTCATTCTCGTTGAAAAACCGCTTGAGTGCGTTGCTCTTGGTGCTGGTCAGGCATTTGACTTGTTCAAGGATATGTCTTCTGACCGTGCAATTTACGACAATCTTAACGACTAATAAACTGTAAAATTCATGGCTTCTTCATCTAAACATTCGTTCAGATTCGGTTTGGCGGAAATTGTTCTCATAGTTTTTGTCCTGTTTTCTGGTGTCATGCTGGCATTTCATTCAGGTGGCTTTGTCGTCAATTTCCACAGCCTTGGCTTTACGGTTCTTTCTTCCATGCAAAAAGGTGTCACTGCCGTTGCAAAGGGAATTGGTGACACTTTTAATGCGGTACATGAACTTGCCCGCCTCAGGGATGAAAATCGTGAGCTTACCGAACGCCTGAAGAATTATGAGGTTCTGCAAAGGGCAAATTCTGATATTCGAAAGGAAAATGAACGACTCAAGGAGCAGCTTGATTTTTCTGCTACTTTCCGTGAAAAAAACTATCCGGCACAGATTATTGCCCGCAATCCGGACAGCCTTTATTCTGCATTTACAATTAATAAGGGAACCCGCCATGGAATCCGCAAAAACATGTCCGTGCTTGCGGTTCAGCAGGGTGTCGTGGGGCTTGTCGGAAAGGTTGTTACTGTCGGTGCTTTAACAAGCCTTGTAATGCCGATTTATGATTCAAAATGTTCTGTTTCTGCCCGTATTCAAAATACCAGGGATATCGGTCTTGTTTCTGGTGACGGTTCTTCTGACCTCCCTTTAAGAATGAGCTATATAAAGAAGCGTGTTCTTGATGAACTGAATTACGGTGATTTGGTCGTTACAAGCGGTGAGGGCGGAAATTATATCGGTGACATTCCAATCGGTTCTATTTCTGAGATTCAAGTTTTGGATTACGATTCTTCGTTGAGCATAAAGCTTACGCCTGTAATTGATTTTGACCGTATCGAGATGGTCATAGTCTGTGACAGGACTGAGCTGAATGATGCTTTAACCGGACTGTCAAAATAGGAGAATGGGATATGCTGAAATCTTTTTCTGTTTCTTCTTTGATTATTCTTTTCTTTGTGGTCTTTGAGACTGCAATTCTCTCAAATCTCATGGTTCTTCCTGCCGTACCGGATTTGCTTCTTATCGTAACGCTTTTTGTTTCTGTTCATAACGGAAGACTTTTCGGCGTTTCTTCTGGATTTTTGTCAGGACTTTTCCTTGATTTTTTGAGTGCCTCTCCCTTTGGGCTTAACTGCCTTTTGAGGACTATAATCGGATATGTCGCAGGGCTTTTCAATAAAACGCTCAACATGGGCGGAATTTTTCTCCCGATTCTGATTGGATTCCTTGCAACTCTTCTAAAAGTTCTTCTTGTCGGTATGATTTCCTTTGTTTTTGTCGATTCTGTTGTTTCCTATACGCTTTTTTCAAAGGAATTCCTGTTTGAAATCGCTGCAAATTCTTTGCTTACGCCGCTTGTATTCAAATTCTTAAATCTCTTCAGTGGTGTAATCCTTCTGAATCCGGAGAAAGTCTCATAAAATGACAAATTTTTTTGAGTCCGAGAACGGCTCTGTTGAACAGAATGCGAAAGTTGTGATTCTCTTTTTCGGAATTTGTGCGATTTTTGCTGCCTACATATTAAAACTGTTCTCCCTGCAGGTTATTGAAGGTGCTCAGTATCGTAAGCAGTCGCAGACAATCTCCAGTCAGGTTAAGCCGATTGATGCTCAGCGCGGTGAAATCTTTGACCGTAATGCGTCAATGCCAATGGTCATCAATACAGATTCTTTCGCTGTTGCCCTGACTCCTGCTGAAATTCCGCAAGGATATTATGATTCTGTTACTTCACGACTGGCTTCTTTCATCGGCATTTCAAAAAAAGAAATCGACAAAAAGGTTCCGAATTATCTTCGTCATTCATATACTGCTGTTGAAGTCCGCTCAAACATTCCTTTTTCTGTAATCTCGAATATTGCCGAAAACATTACTGACTTGCCGGGCGTTTCATGGCGAAGTAAGCCTGTCCGTAACTATGTTGAAACCGGCTCTATTTCTCATGTTGTCGGTTATGTCGGTGATATTACAAAAGAAGAAATCAAGGTCATGTACAACAAGGGCTATAAGGCAAACGCTATTGTTGGAAAAACCGGTATTGAAAAGCAGTATGACTCGCTTTTACAGGGGGTTCAGGGGCGTGAAAGCCGTACTGTCGATGTTCGTGGACATATCATTTCTGATGCACCGATTATTGAGCCTCCTCAAATGGGAAAAAATCTTGTTTTAACCGTTGATATGCGGATTCAGGAACTTGCCGAAAAGGCTCTTGGTGAGCGAGTCGGTGCTGCCGTTGTTCTTAGGCCGAGTGACGGTGAAGTGCTTGCCATGGTTTCATATCCTTTTTATGATCAGAATCTTTTTAGTGATGACAATGCGGCTGCCCAGTATAATCGTCTCGCAGAAGATGCAAACAGACCTCTTTTGAACCGTGCGGTTAATGCTGCATATCCTCCGGCTTCTACATTTAAAATCATCATGTCTACGGCTATGCTTGCTGAAAAAGCCTTTCCTTCGGTAAAGGATATTGAATGTACTGGCCGTGTTGATTACGGAAACCGAATATTCCACTGCCATCAGAAATGGGGTCACGGTTATCTCAACATGAAGGAAGCCCTTGCACAGTCATGCGATGTTTACTATTGGATTGTTGGCCGTGACTATCTTGGTGTCGATAAAATTTCTTCATATGCAAAGGAATTTGGCTTCGGTGAAAGCCTCGAAATTGATTTGCCGGCACAACAGTCTGGATTCGTTCCTACGGCACCATGGAAAGAGCGTAAATTCCATCAGAAATGGCTTGGTGGTGATACGATGAACATGTCAATTGGACAAGGTTACACTCTTGTAACGCCACTTCATATCGCCAACATGGTTGCAATGGTTGCAAATGAAGGTAAAATCTACAAACCTCATCTTTTAAAAGAAATTCGTGATCCTGCTACTAATGAAGTTATTGAAGAAGTAAAACCGCAAATTTTGCATGAATCAAATCTCGATGAAGCTGTCTGGCATGAAGTTCAGAATGCGATGCGTTATACCATCACAGATGGAACTCCGGCTTTTCCTCTCAACAATAAGGTTGTTCAGATTGCAGGCAAAACCGGTACTGCCGAAGTTGGTTCAATCGATCACTGGCACTCATGGATGGCCTGTTATGCACCGTTCAATGCGCCGGTTGAGGAGCAGGTTGTTGTCGTTGTTCTTGTTGAGGCCGCAAATGAATGGGAATGGTGGGCTCCTTATGCAACGAACATTATTTTCCAGGGAATATTTGCAAATCAGAATTACGAAGAAGCTGTAGCATCTCTCCCTGCAAATGTGCGTGAAGTTATTCGCTCTCGAAAACACGCTCGCGGAAGAGCTGAGTAAATGGGTAAAATATGAAGTTAAATTTTAAGTTCCTGCAGTATTTTGATTTCATCCTCTTTTTTTGTGTAGTTTCACTCGTTACTTTCGGTGTTCTTTTCATTTATTCTTCTGGAATCAACTCTGAGGGAATCAATGTTTCGACGGAGTATGTAAAGCAAATCATCTGGGGCGGAAGCGGCGTGCTTCTTATGCTCATAGTTTCGCTTTTGGATTACAGGCGATTTACTCGCTATGTCCCGCATTTGTTTATAGCGGCATGTGGTGTCCTTCTTTTTACAAAATTTTTCGGACGCTATGTTAATGGCGCAAGAAGCTGGCTCGGAATCGGACCTTTTGGAATCCAGCCCTCCGAATTCACTAAAGTCATCTTCATTCTTTTTCTTGCCTGGTATCTTGACAGGACGAAAAAATCACAGGACCAGAGAAAGCGCTTTATTATTTCACTGATGATTATGTTTGTTCCCATGGGGTTGATTCTTGCTCAGCCTGATTTGGGAACATCCCTCGTTTATTTCCCGATTTTCCTTACTATGGTTTTTATTGCGGGAATTCCAATCCGTTATATCGTTTTCATTTTTGCTGGCGGAATGCTTACGATTGTATTTACGGTTCTTCCGATTTGGGAAAGCCAGATTGCGCACAGTTCCGTGGTTTTTATTCGGGTTCTGACTAATTTCCGCTTGCGATTGATTTTGATTTTTGCGACCGGTGCCGTTTCAGTTCTCGGTTTTATGGGAATGTTTTTCTATCGCCACAACAAGTACTTTTTCTGGATTTCATATTGGGCTTCAATTGTCTGCGGCGCTTTGGTTTTGTCATATTTTGCCGGAAAAGTCCTCAAAGATTATCAGGTTATGCGTCTTATCGTATTCATCGATCCTTATGCAGATCCTCGTGGTGCCGGCTGGAACATCATTCAGTCAAAGACTGCAATCGGTTCAGGGAATCTTCTTGGTCGCGGCTACCTTCAGGGAACGCAGAGTCATTACCGCTTTTTGCCTGAACAGAGCACTGACTTCATTTTCAGTATTTTGTCCGAGGAACTTGGTTTTGTCGGATGCATGAGTGTTTTTGCACTTTATTTTCTGATTTTTATCCGTACGATTTTTATCATCAAGAATGCCTCAAATACTTTCGGTCTTCTGATTGCTTCAGGTGTTCTAGGAATGTTTGTTTTCCATTTTATTGTAAATGTCGGAATGGTCATGGGCATCATGCCGATTACAGGAATTCCGCTCTTGTTTTTGTCTTACGGTGGTTCCTCCTTGTGGACTGCTATGATTTGTGTAGGACTTTTGATGAGTGTCAGCAGCCGTAAATTCGGATTCTAGTCAATTTCTTTTTTCTATGAGATAGGCCTGTTCGTGAAAGTGAAGTTAGCGAACAGGTCTTTTTTTTACTTTAGTAAAATTTATAAAAAAAATTAAATTTATTTTGCAAATTCCTTAAAGTAGATTATAATAAAAGAATCTTTATTAAATAGAGAGGTTTGCATGGACATCCAGGTACAAGATTTAATCGAAAAGATTAAAAAAGACGGTGTCGCAGCTGCCGAAAAATCTGCTTCCGAAGTAAAGGCTCAGGCTCAGGCTGAGGCTGAGAAAATCATCGCTAATGCGAAAGAAGAAGCAGAAAAAATCATCAAAGCAGCAAAAGATGAAACAGCACG
>NZ_CAMHSK010000018.1 GCF_946187725.1 uncultured Treponema sp. | reverse complement strand
GAATCGTTCAGCAGTGGCACATGAACGCAATCCGCGACAACAACAAGGCAATGTTTAAAAAACTCGGCCCAGACACAGGTTTCGACGGAAGCCACGACAAACCAATGGCAGAGAACCTTGCAGGCCTCATGAATCTCATCGAAGAGAAGGGCGGAATGCCAAAAACAATCCTCTATACCCTCAACCCAAAAGATTACTATTCAATCGGAACAATCATGGGCTGCTTCCAGGGTGGTGGAATCAAAGGCAAAATCCAGCTCGGTTCAGGCTGGTGGTTCTGCGATCACCGCGACGGTATGGAACAGCAGCTTAAAGTTTTGGGCAATCTTGGCATGATTCCGGCATTTGTCGGTATGCTCACAGACTCTCGCTCATTCTTGAGCTACTCACGCCACGAATATTTCCGACGCATTCTCTGTAATGTAATCGGTGGCTGGGTCGAAAACGGCGAATATCCAGCTGACATGGACACTCTGATTCAGATTGTCAAAGATATTTCATTCGGTAATGCACTTGCATATTTCGGAAAATAAAATCATATAAAGATATGGGCGTCCCCCTCGACATCCGGATGTCGAGGGTCGCTATGTCCGCCCTTCCGCTGGCGCTTCATTCCTTCACTTCGTTTCGGAACGCCTGCGGCGGGGCTACCAGCGCTGACGCTTCGTGGTACGGCACAATTCACTTGTGCGTTTTTATCTTACGCTATTCCCTTTGATTTTTCGTTTATTTTCATACATTCGCTGGTCAGAAAGTGCCAGAACCTTTTCAAAATCTTCGTTGTTTTTTAACTCAGCATACCCGCTCGCAACGGAATATTTTGTTTTGGAAAGAGCTGTATTAAATCTTTCCAGGGCTTCTTCAACTTGTTTTGGAGTTTTATTCTTAAAGACTGCGATGAATTCGTCTCCACCAGTTCTGTAAATTTTTGCAAGATACTGAAACGCGCTAATCATGCAATTTGAAACGGTTGTCAAAGCCAAATCACCTGCCGCATGCCCTTCAATGTCATTGTATTTTTTGAGGTCATTCAAATCCATCGAAAGAAAGATGACTGATGAATTCTTTTTCATCCTTTTTGCATCCATATAAAAGGTGCGGCGGTTAAACAGCATCGTGAGTGCATCGCGGCGATATAACTCAACATTAAGACATAAATAATAAAAACAGATACATATAATCAACGAGAGTGGCAGAACGAAATTAATTCCCAAAATGATTTCAAGGATATTGGCAATGGAACAGGTCACGATTGAAGCGAAAACAATGGCACTTTCCCCCAGATTGTGCTTGAGCTGTTTTATGGCAACGCGAATGTACAGAATCACTGAAAGACTCGTTACGATATACGGCTCAAAAAACAGGTAATTGGCATTCCATGTGTGGTCTTCATTCAATGTAAAAATCCAACCAGTCCATATGTTTAAAATAGATACAACATTGTTAATCGTGAGCAGCGTCAATAAAACTATGGCTCTCTGACGATTTTTGTTCTGTGAAATAACAACGGTCATAACACAGGCACTAACCCGGAACATATAAGCTAAGGAGCCTATGATGAATCGCATTTCCAGCCAGACTTTTTTTGTCTTGCAGTAAGTGTCAAAAGAATCACACAGCAAGAGACAAAAAGCAAAAATGATTGCACAGGCAAAGAAACGCATTGTGCGCGGTGGAAAGGTTTTATCTATGATAATGAATGTAAGCAAAAACAGTGTGCAGATAAAACCAGGAAAAGCTGATTGTACGATACTTTGAAGAACTGGATCCATTGCTGAATTTTAATCTATAAAGTTTCGATTGTAAAATTATTTTTTCAGAACTCTGGCACTGTTCACAACCGCAAGCACGCACACACCCACATCACCGAAGACCGCGAGCCACATATTACCGATTCCAACGGCACTTAAAAGCATGATTGCGACTTTGATTCCGATTGAAAGGTAAATGTTCTGCCAGACGGCATTCATCGTGCGGCGCGAGATTTTGATTGCGTCAACAAGACGGCTTGGTTTGTCATCCATGATTACGACATCAGCGGCTTCGATTGCAGCTTCACTTCCCAATGCACCCATCGCGATTCCCGCATCTGCCCGTGCAAGAACCGGACTGTCATTGATTCCGTCTCCAACGAAAATGAGCGTATTTGTTGGTGAAATCAATTCCTCAACTTTGCGGACTTTATCTTCTGGAAGCAAATCTGCGTAAACTGTATCGATTCCGAGATTTTCTGCAACAATCTGAGCTGTGGCTTCACCGTCACCGGTAAGCATTACGGTCTGCCTGATTCCGAGTTTTTTCAAATCATGTATCGTTTGCTTTGAATCTTCTTTTTCACTGTCTGAAATCACAATATTTCCTGCATATTTGCCATCAACAGCAACATGAACAACAGTTCCGGCTTTTGGTTCTTTAGAGCCTTCATTAGCCTGGTCGCCAAAACCTTCAACTTTTTCTTGAACCATCAGTTTTGCGTTTCCGGCAAGAACAGTTTTTCCTTCTACTTTTGCCCGTATGCCGAATCCTGTAATTTCCTGTGGGTCAAGAATTTTGAGGGCATCGCAAAGTACGCAGTGATGTGCTTTTCTGAGCGATTTTGAAATCGGGTGATTTGAATAACTTTCTGCATGCGTGGCGATTGCCAGAAGCTCATCAGCTGTCATGCCGTTTGCTGGATTCACTTCGGACACATCGAATATGCCTTTTGTGAGCGTTCCTGTCTTGTCGAAGACGGCAGTTTTTGCTTTTGAAAGGATTTCAACGAAGTTCGAGCCTTTAATCAACACTCCTGATTTTGAAGCAGACCCGATTCCACAGAAAAATGCGAGTGGAACAGAAATCACGAGGGCACATGGACATGAAACGACAAGGAAAGTCAGTGCACGGTAAATCCATACAGACCAGCCGTATTTTTCAAAAAGTTCCGGCATAAAGAACTGGAGGAAAAGAGACGGTAAAACCGCTACTGCAAGGGCTGCAATACAAACAATCGGAGTGTAAACTTTTGCAAAACGACCGATGAATTTTTCTGATTTTGCCTTAACTTCACTTGCTTTTTCGGTCAGCTTGAGGATTCGGCTGACGGCACTTTCACCATAAGATTTTGTGACGCGGATTCTTAAAAGGCCTGTCTGATTTACAAAACCTGCCAAAACTTCCTTGTTGAATTCTTCGGAAACTTCACGGGGAACGCTTTCACCTGTAAGTGCCGAAGTGTCAGCGAATGATTTTCCTTCTATTATATTGCCATCGAGCGGAATCCTCTCCCCTGCTTTTACTTCAATTGTCTCGCCGATTGCAACTTTTTCTGGAGAAACAACAATCGCCTTACCATCGCGGAGCACTGTTGCTCTGTCCGGCCGAATGTCCATGAGTGCGGAAATTGATTCGCGGGAGCGGTCAACTGCATAATCCTGAATGAATTCACCAATATTATAGAAAAGCATTACTGCAACAGCTTCAGCATATTCACCGACAAAAATTGCTCCTACTGAAGCAACTGTCATTAAAAACTGTTCACCAAAGATATTTCCGTTGTGGATATTCCGAATTGCGCCTTTTATGACATCACGCCCGCAAATCAAGTAAGAGATAAGATAGAGAAGCCCAAAAATAATGCGTGTAATGTCACCAGAATAATTAAAATTTTTTGACAATGATTGAACAAGTGCTGACTCTGATGAAAAAATCGGAAGATGTTCAATTAAAAGTGCTGCCGCAAAGAAAATACCTGCCAGAAGGATTTTTTTGAGCGGATTTTCTTCTTCATGATTTTCGTGGCAATGATCTTCGTGACAGTCATGCTCTTCGTGCTCATGATGATGTTCGTGACCGCAGCAACCGCAGCCGCAATGAATATGTTCGTGTTCCATAGCTTTACCTCTTAACATTTGAACAAGTGTTCATATGTTAATAATAGGACTAGTCTTCCCGATTGTCAAGGCGTTTTTTGAATTTACTTTAGTCGTTGATTTTTCTTTTTCACATCATTAAATTAAATCGGGTAATGGAAACAGTTGTTTTCGTTAAAGGGGCAAAAATATGAGCGAATATAAGTTTGATGTTGAAAAAATCACTGCTGAAGTTGTTGAATGGATTCAGAAATGGATTAGCGAAAACGGAAACGAAGAAACAAAAGTTGTTATTGGTGTTTCTGGCGGTAAAGATTCAAGCGTAACATCGGCACTTTTGGTTAAGGCACTTGGCAAAGACCGTGTAATCGGAGTTATGATGCCGAACGGTGAGCAGAAGGACATTTCTGATTCGCGAACGCTGGTTAATCATCTCGGAATCAAAAATTATACAGTGAATATTGCAAAGGCTTATGAAGGAGTTCAATCAGCATTTTTTGACGCGGGCGTAACTGAGGCTGCCACTAATGACAGTTTTACACCGGTATTTAAGACCAATACGCCTGCACGATTACGAATGGTCACTTTGTACGGAATTGGCGCACAAATCGGAAATTGCCGCGTGGTGAATACATGCAACCTGAGTGAAGATTTGGTTGGATATTCAACCTTCTACGGAGATGCCGCTGGTGATTTTGCACCGATAAATAAACTTACCACAGAAGAAGTTGTTGCAATCGGTGATTATCTTGGCTTGCCGTCATCTTTAACACATAAAGCCCCATCAGACGGAATGTGCGGCAAAACGGACGAAGACAATCTCGGATTTACATATCATGAAGTCAACGAGATTGCACGCAAGAACATCAAGGGCGAAAATGCAGAAAAAATCATTGCAAAATACAAGGCAAATCTCTTTAAGGTAAAGATTATTGACCTGCCATGTTATCGACCTGATTTACCGCTTTTTTTTGAGATTTAATCAAATTAATTTGAAATGCAATAATTTTGTGTTATAATTTATGATATAATCAGGAGGATTTTTATAATGAAAAAAATCGTAATTGCTTTGATGGCAGCTATTGCCACAATCGGAATGATTTCTTGTGCATCAACCAGCACTATGGATGATTCTGCAAAAAAACAGGCAGAAATCAATAAATCATTTGATAAAGTCTACACAACTTACGCAGACGCACTTGTTCTTGAAGGTGCAGAAGTTTATCAGGTTAAAAAAGGTGATACACTCACATCAATCACAAAAACATTCTATGCTGGTAAAGATGAAAACGGATATTACTTCCCGCTCATTATGCTTGCTTCACGCAATGTTGTAAGTGATCCAGAACTTATCACACCGGGAATGAAACTCACAATTCCTAATTTCGATGCAAACATCAATGATAAAGCTGTAGCACTCAAGCTCAAGCCGTATTTCAAAGATTTGGCAGAAGTTTACAGACAGAAAGCAACACCTGCTGCAGAGGACATTCGTCCGCATCTTATTGAAATTTCTGAGCAGCTTGGAAAGGAAGAGTTCCCTCTTGAACCAGAAGCAGCTCCTGCTCCAGCAGCAAACTAATAATTCACTTTTGAGTTAAAATCATAAAATCCCCGTAATTCCAAAATTTTTTTTGCGAATTGCGGGGATTTTTCTTTGCGATTTTCATTTTTTGGGTTATCTTTATGTTAACGACATACAACAAGGAGCAAACTATGGAAATTACACTCACAGAATCAAATTTTGAGGCAGAAGTTCTCAAATCAGATAAGCCAGTGCTCGTAGACTTTTGGGCAAGCTGGTGTGGCCCCTGTAAAATGCTCGCTCCCACAATCGAGCAGATTGCGAATGAAAACGACACAATCAAGGTCGGAAAGGTAAATGTTGATGATGAGCCGGATTTGGCACAGAAATACGGAATCGTGAGCATTCCGACAGTAATTTTGTTCAAGAACGGCGAGCCAAGCAAAACATCAATGGGCTTTGTACCAAAAGAAACACTAGAGGCACTTTTCAAGTAAAACAAAAAAGACCTTCACATAGCGGAAGGTCTTTTTTTATGGAGACGAGCGGTGCGGAGCTGCCAAAGGCTCTGAACCGATATCGTTGGAGACGATCGGACTTGAACCGACTACCTTTTGAATGCCATTCAAACGCTCTAGCCAGGTGAGCTACGCCCCCGAATGAAAATAGTATGAAGGAATTTTAAAAAAAATTCTAGCCGATTGCATGTAATTTTATTATCTTTATAGAAAAGATTCTATTTTGTCATAGGAGTTATCACAAAAAATGGCAGAGTACCAGTTTCAAACAGAAGTAAATCAGCTTCTTAAACTTATCATTCATTCAATGTATTCAAACAAGGATATTTTCCTTCGCGAAATCGTTTCTAATGCTTCGGACGCTTTGGACAAGCTCAACTATCTCAAAGTTTCGGACGAGGCTTACAAAGGCGTTAAGAGCGAGCCTAGAATCGACATCACTTTTGATGATCCGAACAAGATTTTGACTGTTCAGGATTCTGGTATCGGTATGAGCGAGGAAGATTTGAACAACAACCTCGGTACAATCGCCCGCTCAGGAACAAAGGCTTTCATCGAAAAAATCGCAGAGGATAAGAATGCCGGAGAATCAAACCTTATCGGTCAGTTCGGTGTCGGTTTCTACTCTGCTTTCATGGCTGCAAAAAGAATCAATGTTTACACACGAAAGGCGGCCAGCGACAAAATCTATAAATGGTCAAGCGACGGTACAAACAGCTACACAATCGAAGAAATCAAGGCAGACAGTGACGAGGCTAAAAAATATGGCTTTGATAAGGCTGAGACCTGTGGTTCTGCAATCGAAATGCTCTTGAACGATGATTCAAAAGAGTACGCTTCACGATGGAAGATTGAAGAGCTTATCAAACGATACAGCGACCACATCGCTTTCCCGATTTACCTTCACTACACACAGAACAAATACGACGACAAAGGAAACATTACTGGAAGCGAGGACAAGGTTGACCAGGTAAACTCTGCTTCAGCCCTCTGGAAACGAAGCAAGAGCGAGCTCAAAAAGGAAGATTACGACAACTTCTACAAGACTATCAGCCACGACGGTCAGGAACCGCTTCACTATGTACACACTCACGCAGAAGGAACTCAGGAATACACAACACTTTTCTATGTTCCACAGAACGCTCCTTTCGACATGTATCAGGCTGACTACCAGAGCGGAGTCAAGCTTTATGTAAAGCGAGTTTTCATCACTGACGACGACCGCGAACTTTTGCCAGCTTATTTGCGATTCGTACGCGGTATCATCGACTCAGAAGACTTGCCTCTCAACGTAAGCCGTGAGATTTTGCAGCAGAACCGAATTCTTGAGACAATCAAGAGCGCCAGCGTAAAGAAATTGCTCAGCGAGTTCAAGAAAATGGGAGAGGCCGCTGACAAGGCAAAGAAAACTGAGGAAAGCAAGCGAAGCGACGAGGAAAAAGCCGCAATCACAAAGTGGAACACATTCGTCAAGAATTTCAACCGCCCGATGAAGGAAGGCTTGTACTCAGACTATGCAAACCGCGAGGAAATCAGTGAAATCGTCCGATTCAAGAGTACTGACGCAGCCGGAACCGGCGATGACAACTGGACAAGCTTTGCTGACTATGTTCAGCGCATGAAACCTGAACAGAAAGCAATCTACTATATTACAGGTACAGACGAGAAAAACTTGCGCGCCTCACCACTCCTCGAAGCATACAAGAAGAAGGGCTTTGAAGTCCTGATTATGGCAGACGAAATCGACGACATCGTAATTCCGTCACTCATGAAATACAAGGACTTCGACCTCAAGGCCGTAAACCGCGCAGGCAGCGACGACGAGCTTGGTGTTGACAAGGACGAAGCTAAAAAGAAGGAAGAAGCCTTCAAGCCTGTTCAGGAGAAAATCAAGAAAGCATTGGGCGACCGTGTTAAGGATGTCGTGCTTTCAAAACGACTTTCTGACTCACCGAGCTGTATCGTTGTGGACGAGAACGATCCCGGAATCCAGATGGAGCGTATGATGCGTGCAATGGGTCAGGCCGGTCCCGGAATCAAGCCGATTCTCGAAATCAACGGCGACCATGCAATTGTAAAAACGCTGGAATCTTCTTCAGACGAAAGCTACATCGCAGATGTAAGTGAAGTTCTGTTCGACCAGGCATTGCTTGTGAGCGGAGCCGAGCTTAAGGATCCGATGGAGTTCGTTAAGGCGATGAACAAATTGCTGAGTAAATAGTAAAGTAAATTGAAGCACTGTCTTTGGGGCAGTGCTTTTTTTTCACAAATTTCCTCTCACGCCACGATTTTGCTGAATCGCTAGTTGCTTTTCAAATTCTCTCGTGCAGAAGGACTGTTCCTTATAATCGCCCCAACTTTTTCGCAGGATTCTATCTCGCTGCATTTTCCGCAGGTTTCGAGTTTCTTGCTTAATGCACACTGCCGTATCGGACAAAGGGATTCGCAGTCCAGTCCGCAATATGCGATAAAATCTTTCATATAAATTGCCCTTTATGCTACTTTTTTGCAGTGCGCTTTTATCTTTTTGATTGCCCAGTCATAGTGACTTGATGTAGTGCTCACGAAATATGAGCCGAGGTCAACATTTCCAGTCCACGAGAAATGACCTTTTGTGAAAAGTTCTTCGTTCGTATATTTTTCTGCAAGGGCCATCACTTTCTGGTGGGATTCAGCAAGCATTTCTTTTGCACTTTCGAGACTTGTATTCTGGTGTTTGTTCCAGAACATCAAATTCATTGCGCCGTAAGTCTTCCACGAATAATCCGGAGGCAAAAATGAAACGGCGGATTTCTTGTCGCTAACATTTTCATTATTTTTCAGAAATTGAAGCATGAGACAGTGCCATTCATACAGATGAATCAGAACATCACGCACATTTTTGTCGCGTGCCCAGTGAGCTTCTTTTTTGCTTGCGTCGTCTGAAAAATCAAAGGGCGTGTTCAACTGTGAGTCTGACATTTTTGAAATCATTTCCATCAGTTTTGCATAGTTTTCGGAAGCGAATTTCATCAAATCGTCTTTGTTTCTTGCTCGTGGCATATTTTCCCCCTAAGTTTTACTTTACAACCTAAAACCTAGTCTGCCAACAAAAAATTATGAATTGGAAGGAAGAGTATTCGAATCACTTCCCAAACACCTCTTTCGCAATCGACACAGACACCATTGCGTCCTTGGCGTAATAATCCGCTCCGATCTGGCTCGCGTAATCCGCCGTGAGGACGGCTCCGCCTACCATAATCTTGCAGGTCTTTCCCACCGCGCCGAGTTTTTCCCGCAGAAGTTTGATTGTGTCTTCCATGTTGGCCACAGTCGTTGTCATGAGGGCGCTTAGTCCCACAAGCTGGATGTCTTTTCCGAGCACGGTTTCCACGACCTTTTCTGCCGGGACGTTTTTCCCCAAATCGATTACCGTGTAGCCGTAGTTTTCGAGCATGGCTTTGACGATGTTTTTTCCGATGTCGTGGATGTCGCCGAAGACTGTGCAGATTACTATTGAGCCTTTCGATTCCTGGGCCACGCCGCTTGCTTCGAGGTGGGCTTTGATGACCGCAAAACTGTTGCTTACCGTGTCAGCCGAGAGCAAAAGCTGTGGCAAAAATTTCTTTCCGACCTCAAAGTCCTTTCCCACGATGTCGAGGGCGGGCACGATGCAGCGGTCAATGATTTCGACCGGAGCCTTTCCTTCTTCGAGCAGGCGTTTTGTGGCATCCGGCGACGAGTCCTTGAATCCCTTGCAGATTATGTTGATGAGCGAGCTTTCCGATTCCGTGAGATTTTCGGGGAGAGATGGAGAATTAGAGGGCGTTCCCCTTCGATCGCTATCGCTCCCTTCGGGTCGGGCTTTCTGGGGTTCCGCTGTTCGCTTCATTGCTTCACTTCGTTCCGCAACGGCTGTCGCCGCCCCGCCAATCCCTAACGCAGGAACGAGTCGAATTTAAAGCGTGTTTTCTGCTTTTTTTCGTGCGATAAAGTTATTCAGTTTCTTATCAAATGAAAGAATTTGCTGATTATCTGAAATTGCAAGAATGCAGTCGACGAAGTCAAGGTTTATTTCCCGATAGTTTTGAAATGCTGTTTTCATAATTTCGGTGGCGGTTATAGAAACAAAATCAAGCAATTCTATCATTGAGTCTGCTACATCGAAGCGTTCAATACCGTAGACTTTTGTCAGCACATAAACGACTTCGGCAAAAACTTCGGGCAGGACAAAAAGCAACCCGGAGTTGACGGCTTCATCAGCTTTTGCAGCCATGATTTCATCATTGTTGATGACGTAGCGGATGGGGATATTTGCGTCAGCGAACACTATGCTTTTACTCTGCGGCTATTGCCCACGCTTCTTTTTCTTTTGCTCTCAACGAAGGGTTGGCGTAGTTTGCAAAGCGTCCTCTAAGACTGCAACGCGGAGTGGCAGCCTTTTGTGGCAAAGACTGAATAATGTTCAGCACATAGTGGATTTGCTCGTCGGGCAGAGTTTGGACTAATTCCATAATCTGCGCTCGCTCTGCTAAAGCGTACATAAAAAACCTTCTTCGTATGTGATGCAGTCAGTATAACACAAGAAAATGGAAAAATATAGGGAACTTCGAAAAACTCGCCTTCGTCGATTTTCCGAAGTTCCCGACGAGTTTTAATTCCTGAAAATAGCAGGAATTAAAACATCGCATTTTCAAAGTTATCTCTAAAAATTGCAATTTTTAGAGATTCCCTATAGATAATTCCGAAGACTTCCAGCCCCATCCCTACTGCCGCTTCAACAAGGATTGGGTTAAATCTTGAACAGTCTGCCGGTTAAACTCAGAGAGCTTGTCATATTGCTCGACCAACATTCTGTACTCTGCGTTCAAAACAGGCTTTAAGTTTTCCTCGGAGATTTCCACGCCTTTTACAAGATATTCCACCGTGACACCGAGCGTTTCGGCGATTTTTACGGCATTTTCCACGCTTGGCTGGGATTTGTTACCCGAAAGATATTTGTCGAGCGTACTTTTTTTGATTCCTGTCCGTGCCGCAAGTTCTTTTATCTGAATGTCCTGAAAAACAAGCTCATTGTGTAAATTTTCACCAAATCCCATAACATCATAATAGTAAAATTTGGTGATTGAAAGTTTGACAGGCATAAAATTTGGTGTTATTATTTTCAAATGTAAAATATTATGTTAGCATTGAAAAAACATAATATTTTGTGCTGGAGAAAAAGAAAAATGATGATTTATTTTATTGTGGTGGCCTTCTTGGAGGCTAGCCTTGCATTTACAATGTTTGGCTGGTTTGGTTTTATTATTTCAAGCATCATTAGCACTATCATTGCGTTTGCAGTTCCAGTACCTTTTTCCCTTCTTATTCAAACACTTTTATTTCTGATAACACTTTTGAAGGCAAGAAAGAAAAAAAATTAAATTTCAAATTCTCAATAAATTATGAACTATGCAAGGATAAATCTTTATGGAAAATAAAAATTCAAAAATTAGCGAAACTATTAACAAGCTTCCTTTCAACAATATTGCAAAAAAAATCCCTGTAATTGGCAAGTTTTCAAGTTATGCAAATTATGCTGTCTGTGTCCTTGTCCTGCTTTTTGTCGTGATGCTTGTCTTGCCAAGCAGTCCTTCATTGGCAGGAACTTGGGTTCTTGTGTTTGATGGCGCGCATGGCGGAAGTGGCAAAGTTATTGTTGATAAAAATACAGAAACTTTTGCTGAACAAATTATAATTTTTAAGAAAAACGGCTCATATTACTCCAGAAATCCAAAAACAAGAACAACTAAAAACGACACTCTTCTTTTAAAAGACGGAACCTTTGCTTTTTATGCAGTTGATTATAGTGAACACAGAGGAAAATGGTCGCTAAAAAATGGCATCCTTGAGGTCAACTATGACGATGGAGGAGGATATAAGTACGATGAGGGAAAATTTGAATTTGATAAAGAAAAACTAAAACTTGGGTCAGCAATTTTCCATAGAAAATAAATAGCCATAGGAGAACGAGAAAATGATTACATTATATGGAACGTGCCCAAACTGTGGTCATAAGAACCGCATTTGCATAAAAACTTATGGAGAACAGATTGCAGAATTTGAACAGGATAATCAAGATGGTTCCTTCAATAAGATAATTAAAGACTTTAGCGCAAAAAATATAGATGATATTTGTCAAGAATCATTAGCAAACCGCATCGAGTGCGAAAAATGCGAAGAAGATTACTCTATCGATGAGGCTTCAAATTGGAATGAACTGAAAAAAAAATTATGAGAAAAACAAGGTAAGTGATATGCGCACATTAGAAAGTATTCAAGAAGAAATAAATGCTTTGGGAGATGTTGATTTATTTGGAACTTCAAAAGAAGTAAGTCATTTGCCTGAAATTTTGGAAGATGACGAAAACATCAAGTATTTGACATCTGGTATTGTGGATGGGACAACATGGCTGATCGTTTGTACACAAAAAAGAATACTGTTTATTGATTATGGATTCTTGTTTGGTGTAAAGCAAAGTGAAATGGCATTGGAAAGTGTTAATTCAATTTCATATAAGACAGGATTATTTTTCGGTTCAATTGAAATTTGGCACGGCGGGGCCAAGATGTTAATTGATAATTGCCAGAAAAATACAGTAAAACCATTTGTCGATGCAGTTAATTCCGCCATCAAAGAATTGAAAAATACATCTATACAACCAGCAGAATCGAAATCTGATAGCGACGATGTTGTGGGCAAATTGGAAAAACTTGCCGCCCTTAAAGAGAAAGGCATTTTAACTGACGAGGAATTTGCCACACAAAAAGCAAAAATTCTTGGAAATATGTAGTTCTACCCCGCAGAGCAATTTTGAAGTTTATTTCTTGTTGGCTTTGCGGGATTTTTATTTAAATATAAAGAAAAGAGTATGATAAAGAAAATCCTGAAAATTGTGGGAATAGTTTTTATAGCTTTAATTGCAATCTCCTTTTATCTTTATGACGAAGAAGAAACTAGCGAAACGAGGGCTGAAAACAACATTTCACAGCATGAAACAAACTCAAAAACTGATTTGACCGTTTCTGACTTTAAGCTTAACGCCGGCATCTCAAAAACTGTGAAAATGCTAAAGTCAAAAGGCTGGAAAGCTGGCGACGGAGAGGATGGCGGGATGCTTTCTGAATACAGCTCGTATCTTTCGGCATACGGATATGAAAAGCCAAAGGGAAAATTTGAAGGTTACAATGTTTCATTCGTTCAAATCGCCAGTGATGAATACGATAAACTTGCTCATTACAGAATCAAGATAAATACAAGCATTGACACTAATGAGATGAAAAGAATAGCAACAGAAAAGGGCATTGAAGAAGCTAAAAAATATGTAGATGAAAACAGGAATGCTTTTTTCCGTGACATTCAGAAAAAGTGCCTTACAAAATACGGTTATTCGACTTGCAAAGAAGAAAATGAGGAGTACAGAGGTTCTTACACTTTCGGCTTCAAGAACAAGAACGGCGATATCTGCAAAATGAATGTTAAAATTACGGATTCTACTCCAATTTACGCAGGAGAAAACTATACCTTCGGCACTCTATTCACGCTTGATTATGTCTCAGCTCGCTACAGGAAAGAAGAAAAACTTGCAAGAGATTTAATGAGGGCAAGCGGAAGATACGGCGGAAGGTAAAAAGTCTGCCGTATTCCCTCCTACTTCCCAAAGACTTCAAGAAACTCAGACGGAGTTTTTACAAGAATTTTTGAGAACGAATAATCTGAAAGATTTCGTGTTACAATATAATCCACAGGAATTTGCAGGGCTGTAAAATGTTGTGTCGCGTCTTCAAAATCAGTGAAGTCTGAGTATAAAGCACTATGAACAATTTCCTTGCTTGTCGGAAGAACTGTTAGGATTTTCTCTAAGTCTTGCAAAAAGAGAATTGCTTTTTCTCTTCCGATTAGTTTTCTGAGAATATAAAAGACATTTATAAAAATTGTTGCGGAAGTAAAACCTTCAATTTTTTGTGTTTCTGCAAGCGCAAGCAACTGTGAAGCTGGAAAACAAAAAGGTTCACGAGCAGTTGCAACATCAAGAATTATATCTGTGTCGAAATACACTTTCATTGATATTTTTCCTCGATTGCTTCTGCTAAGACTTCGTTGTAGTCCCCGTCAAATTTCGCAACACCAAAAAGGCGGGATGTAATATCTGGCAGTGTGTTTTGGGAAGCCTTACTTTTTGACGGATGAGATAATAGAAAATCAATCTTATTTCGTAAGTATTTCAACTGAAAAACCGGTAAAAATTCGATTTGCCTTTCAAAATCTGCAAAAGCTGCATCTGGCATAGCGACCTCCTCGCAATAATTATAACATAGAGGTTTTCATTTCGCTATATATTTTGAAAGATTCATCCCCCCCTTACTTCCCAAACACCTCTTTCGCAATCGCCACACTCACCATCGCGTCCTTTGCGTAGTAATCCGCCCCAATCTGCGAGGCATAATCCGCCGTGAGAACCGCTCCCCCGACCATAATCTTGCACGATTTTCCCACTGCACCGAGTTTTTCCCGCAAAAGTTTGATTGTATCTTCCATATTGGCGACCGTCGTTGTCATGAGCGCGCTCAATCCTACGAGCTGAATGTCCTTCTCCAGCACGGTTTCCACAACTTTCTCTGCCGGGACGTTTTTTCCCAAGTCGATTACGGTGTAGCCGTAGTTTTCGAGCATGGCTTTGACGATGTTTTTTCCGATGTCGTGGATGTCGCCGAAGACTGTGCAGATTACTATTGAGCCTTTCGATTCCTGGGCCACGCCGCTTGCTTCGAGGTGGGCTTTGATGACCGCAAAACTGTTGCTTACCGTGTCAGCCGAGAGCAAAAGCTGTGGCAAAAATTTCTTTCCGACCTCAAAGTCCTTTCCCACGATGTCGAGGGCGGGCACGATGCAGCGGTCAATGATTTCGACCGGAGCCTTTCCTTCTTCGAGCAGGCGTTTTGTGGCATCCGGCGACGAGTCTTTGAAGCCCTTGCAGATTATGTTGATGAGCGAGCTTTCCGAGTCAGTCAGGTTTTCAGGTAATTTGGGCACCCCCTTACGGGCCGGGCTATCCGCACTTCCGCTGTTCGCTCCATTCCTCTCTGCGTTCGGAACGCCTGACGGCGGTGCTCCTATCCCTGGTGCGTTCCCTTTTGCCAGAGCCACTTGCTCAGCGGTCAATCCATAAACCGGGGCCGATGTGTCGTTGTATTTTTCGATGTAGTCAAGGCAGTTTTCGTCAAATCCTGCCAGGGCACGGTAGCCGTAGTAAGTTTCCATCATTGGCTGCATGAGCGGATTGATGATACATGCGCTCAATCCGGCGTAAAGTGCCATGGCAAAGAATCGGGAATTGATGATGTCTCGCCGCGGGATTCCGAATGAGATATTTGAAACTCCCAGCACGAACTGCAAGCCCTGCTCGCCGTATTTTTCTTTTAAAATCTGAATTGCCCGGACGGTTTCCAGAGCTTCTTTCTGCTGGCTTGAAACCGTGAGCGTGAGCGTATCAATCACGATGTCACGAATTGGAATTCCGTATTTTGCTGCTTCATTGATGATTTTTTCTGCTACTGCGACTCGGCCTTCTGCCGTTGGTGCGATTCCTGCCTCATCGATACAAAGTGCGACCACAGCCCCACCGTATTTTTTTACCAGCGGAAGAACCTTGTCCATTACATCTTGGCGGCCGTTCGTTGAGTTTATCAGGGCTTTTCCGTTGTAATAGCGGAGTGCCTTTTCAAGAACAGGTGCCTCGCTCGAATCAATCTGAAGCGGTGTATTGAATGCGCCCTGAATCGTTTTGACCGCATCAACCATGGTCTGCGCTTCATCAATTCCTGGAAGACCGACATTTACATCGAGAATCTGTGCGCCGGCGTTAATCTGACTTTCTGCCTCACCAAGCACGAAATTCATGTTGTGTGCAAGCAGAGCCTCTTTGACCTTTTTTTTGCCGGTCGGGTTGATTCGCTCGCCGATAATCTGAGGGCCTGCCCCGCCGCCAATCTGAACGCTCGAATTGTATGAGCAGATAAAACATGCGTTTTCAAATTCACAGGGCTGTCGTTTCTGCGGAGAAAGGGCTTCAATCGCTTTGACCATTGCCGAAATATGCTCTGGTGTCGTTCCGCAGCATCCGCCGAAGACAGAAACTCCAAGTTCCCGGTATTTGAGGTGATGCTCTGCAAATTCTTCTGCCCCGACAAGGAATACAGCCTTTCCATTGATAACAGTCGGCAAGCCTGCGTTCGGCTCGACACAAACTGGAAGGTGTGCGTAACGCATCATCTCAGCGACAATCTTATCATCTTCTGAAAGCGCGCCGCCACAGTTAAATCCGATTAAATCAACTCCAAGAGATTCAAGATAAACCACACAAGTGCGGATATCAGCACCTGTCAAAGTTCGCAAATTCGGTTGGAAAGTCACGCTGGCAAAAATCGGTAAATCAGTATTTTCTTTTGTGGCAAGAACTGCGGCCTTGATTTCACGCAAGTCTGCCATCGTTTCGATAATCGCAACTTCTGCACCGGCTTTTTCGGCAATGATTGCGGCCTCTTTGTAAGTCTCGTAGGCTTCGTCAAAAGTCAAATCGCCCATCGGTTCGAGCAAGCGACCAATCTGGCTCGTATCCCATGAAGTGAAATGCGGTCGTTTGTTTCCTTCTGCCTCGACCTCTTCAATACATTTTTTTTGAATCGCAAGGCTTGCCTCTATATACTCTTTACACGAATACTTTGCTGAAATCAGCTTTAACGGAAGCGCACCGAAAGTGTTCGCCGTAAGGACATTTGCACCCGCTGCAAGATACTGTTTGTGAATATCCGCGATAATCTCAGGTTTTTCAATCGAAATGTCTTCTGGAATGTCGTAATCAGTGTAGCCGGTCTTCTGAATCATCGTACCGATTCCACCGTCAAAAAATACGGGAAGACCCGCCTCAACCTGAGATTTCAAAAATTCACGGAAAGTTGGTTTCTTGCTCTTATTCATAGAAACTTATTTTATAGAAAAAACAAGGCTAGTTCAATGATAGGCAAAAATAGCCCGTAGCCCGGAGATTCGCGCATGAAAATTTCGTTGCAGAATCGTGCTAATTCCAGTTAATTTGTACTATTCCGTACACATTTTTTATTAAAAATACTTAATAGATAATTGACTATAATTTCTATAAAAGCTACTATCTTCTTATTATAATCTAATTATTTTTATATTCTAAATGGAGAAATCAATGGCTACAAAGTACGTTTACTTCTTCGGTAACGGCGACGCAGAGGGCGATGAGTCAATGCGTCCAATTCTTGGTGGCAAGGGTGCTAACCTTGCTCAGATGGCTAAGGCTCCTTTGAGCTTGCCTGTTCCACCTGGATTCACAATTTCTATCGACGTTTGTCAGGAATACTACAAATTGGGCAAAAAATACCCTGCAGGTCTTGATAAGGAAGTTGCAGAGTACCTCAACAAGCTCGAAACATCATTCGGCAAAAAACTCGGCGATGAGAATGATCCATTGTTGGTTTCTGTTCGCTCAGGTGCTGCTGAATCTATGCCAGGTATGATGGATACAATCCTCAACCTCGGTCTTAACGATAAATCAGTTGTTGGCCTTGCTAACAAAACAAATAACCCTCGTTTCGCATGGGACGCTTACCGCCGCTTCATCCAGATGTACGGTAATGTTGCTATGGGCGTTGATCACGACAAATTCGAAGAGATCATCGCTGAGGTTAAATCTCACCGTGGTATCAAAGAAGATACTGAGCTCACAACAGAAGAGCTTCAGGAAATCGTTACAAAGTACAAAGCAATGTACAAAAAAGAGAAGGGCGAAGACTTCCCTCAGGATCCACAGGTTCAGATGTGGGGCGCAATCGGCGCTGTATTCGGCTCTTGGATGAACGAGCGTGCTATCATCTACCGCAAGCTCAACAACATCGACGAGAATGTTATCAAAGGAACTGCTGTAACAGTTATGGCAATGGTATTTGGTAACATGGGTGACACATCAGGAACTGGTGTTGCATTCTCTCGCGACCCATCAACTGGTGAGAACCACTTCATGGCTGAGTACCTCATCAACGCTCAGGGTGAAGACGTTGTTGCTGGTATCCGCACCCCAATGGATATCTCTGCTCTTGAGAAGCAGCAGCCAGAAATCTTCAAGGAAATCTCTACAATCCGTGACCGCCTCGAGGCACACTATCACGATATGCAGGACATGGAGTTCACAGTTCAGGAAGGAAAACTCTTCATGCTTCAGTGCCGCAATGGTAAACGAACAGGTCCAGCAGCTGTTAAGATGGCTGTAGACATGGTTGCAGAAGGCATGATCACAAAAGAGCAGGCTCTTCTCCGCGTTAAACCGGATCAGCTTGATCAGCTCTTGCACCCACAGTTTGAGGCTAAAGCTCTCAAATCTGCAAAACCACTTGCATCTGCACTCAACGCTTCTCCAGGAGCTGGTTGTGGTGAAATCGTATTCACTGCTGACGAAGCTGTTGCAGAAGACAAAGCAGGTAAAAAAGTTATCCTCGTTCGCAAAGAGACATCTCCAGACGACATCGCCGGAATGTACGTTGCTCAGGGTATCTTGACTTCAACTGGTGGACGCACTTCACACGCAGCCGTTGTTGCTCGTGGTATGGGTACACCATGTGTTTGTGGTTGTTCAGATGTTGTATTCACAGGAAAAGACACAGTTACAATCGGTGGAAAAGCATTCAAGAAGGGTGACTACATTTCTATCGATGGTTCAACAGGTAAAGTATACGGCGAAGTTATCCCAGTAACTCCAGCTTCAGTTTCTGGCGATCTTGAGACATTCCTCTCTTGGGCAGACGAAGTTCGCAATGCTTCAGTTCGCACAACTCCATCTGGAAAAACTGTTAAGGGATTCGATGTTCTCGCTAACGCAGAGCAGAACGAAGCTCCACAGGCATTCCGCTTCGGTGCAGCTGGTATCGGTCTTTGCCGTACAGAGCACATGTTCTTCGAAGAGCCAAAACTTACATCATTCCAGAAGATGATCATTTCTGACACAACAGAAGAGCGCAAGGCTAACCTCGCAGCAATTCTCCCACTTCAGCAGAAAGACTTCTACGGAATCATCAAAACAATGGAAGGTCGTGCTGTTACAATCCGTCTTCTCGACCCACCACTCAACGAGTTCGTACAGGCTGAGACTCCAGAGCTTGCTTCTGCTCTCGCTAAAAAACTCGGCGTAGCAGTTGAAGTAATCAACAAAAAATACGCAGAGCTCAATGAGCACAACCCAATGCTCGGACATCGTGGTTGCCGTCTCGCTATCACATATCCAGAGATTTACGAGACACAGGTTGAGGCTATCGCTCGTGCTACAGCACAGGCTGAGAAAGAAGGTCTCAAACATGACGTTCGCATCATGATTCCAAACGTAACAACATTCGCTGAGCTCAAACAGATTCGCGCTCAGGCAGAGGCTGTTATCGCTAACGTTAACAAAGAGCTCGGAACATCACTCAAGTTCCAGATTGGTTCTATGATTGAGTTCCCACGCGCTGCTGCTACAGCTAACCAGATTGCTGAGTACGCTGACTTCTTCTCATTCGGTACAAACGACCTTACTCAGACAACATTCGGCTTCAGCCGCGACGACTACTCTAAGTTCATCGATTCTTACTTGGATCAGAAGGTTCTCCTCCAGGATCCATTCAAGACTTTGGACGAAGACGGCGTAGGCGTTATGATTGGCCTCGCAGAAGAGAAGGGACGTGCAGTTAAGGCTGACCTCCACCTCGGTATCTGTGGTGAGCACGGTGGTGACCCAGCTTCTATCGAGCTCTGCTACAAACTCGGCTTGAACTACGTTTCTTGTTCACCGTTCCGCGTACCTGCCGCTCGTTTGGCTGGTGCTCAGGCAGTTATCAAAGCTAACAAATAAATTGCCATGTGGTTTCTAGAAACCCGTTAAGCAATTAAAAATGAAAAGCACTTCTCCATGCGGGAAGTGCTTTTTTTATGCCTATTCAGTGAAATACATTTAAAAAACAAAATCCCGCTCTGACTGAACGGGATTTGTGGAGACGAACGGACTCGAACCGTCCACCCTTTGATTGCGAATCTTTTAGCTAGTCACTTATATAGTATTATACAACACTGTTTAGCATTAGTATATCATTGAAATATAAAGAATTGCAAGAGACTTTTTATTTTTGCTTGTGATTTTAGCGTTATTCCGCTATATGTGACGCTATATAAAATATGCGTTTTATGTGACACTTTTATGTGACACTTTTATTTATGAGACAAAAATAAGGCTCCGCCGAGGATTATTGAAGAAGCGCAAGCCCCGATTGCAATGTCTTTATAAAGCTGGGCTTTCTTCCTCTCGCTCTCCGCCTCGTTCCTTAACTCGCTGGATAATTTCTGTAATTGTAAGAGCTGACTGTTCTGCTCGCTCACGATTTTCGTCAAGTTTCCCGTTTCCTGCTGAATCCGGTTCAACTCGCTTTCCTTTATTTTGAAAACAGTTTCTGACAAGCAGGCCGAGCACGAAAAGAAAAAGAGCAGACAGACACAAGCCGACCTTTTCAAAAAATGATTTGATTTTTTCATTCACTTTTATCTCCTTTTTTTGCTTCCAGATGCTTCTGCACCTCAGAGACGGCAAAGTAGCTGAGAATGACACCGCACAAGGCAAGCGCAATTCCGTAGAAATCGACTTTGTTTTTTATGACGATATAGGAAATTAAAAAGCAGCTCCAATAAGTAAGCTGATTTTTTACGCTGGTAAGTTTTAGCAGCAATCTTTTTTTCAACATGCCTTTACAGTCATTTTTAAAGCTGACTGTAAGTATATGAATTATATTTTCACATTGCGGGGCGAGGTTCCGGCGAAAAAAAACAACCGCCAAACGCTGCCAAATAAAAAGACAATTCCCTCAAAAAACTATCAGAAATGGCACGAAATGGCCCTTTTTTCGCTTATTTTTCAAAGAAAATCGCAAAAATTAGAAAAACCGCTGAATCAGGAACTTCATATAGAAATTACCCTCACTCATGGAGATTTCAGGCGCAGAGACGGTGATAATGCCACAAGTTCTATTCTCGATACGCTCATAGATTCAAACATCATCGAAGACGACACATGGCATTTTTGTCGAAAAATTACAGTTGAAAACCTTTACAAAAAAGATGATCCATCGTGCATCATAAGAATCACAGACTACAAATAAAAATGACTGTAAAAGCATGTGGGAAGCAATCGGAAAAATCTTGACTGACAAAAACTCGTGGCTCGTGCTTTGCTTTGTTTTTGTAGTCATTGTCATTTTCATTCATGAAGTAAGAAATGGCTTTTTTTCTTTCAGTTCAAGCCGCCTGAGAATCGGCAATGGAGAAAAAGAAAGGAACATCATAAGGCAGCAAGTGGAGTGGGCGCATATTTATATAATGTCGCTGGAATCGAAAATCACGCCTGCAACAAATCAATACAATGGGTATTTCACGAAATTCATTCTTGAGAGAGTTTACGATGAAGTTGTGGATTGGGTGACGTTTAATCATTTAAATCTGAATTCCGCATATATCGAAATAAAGCAGGAAAAAATATGTGCCTTGGTATATAGCCTGCATGTAAAGCCTGAATTCCAGACGAAAGAATTTAAACAGCGAATGAACAACTGGACCAGGGAAATAATTGAGGGGTTAGTCAGAATCCGACAAATCTATAAATAGAGAGGTGAAAAAATGAAAAAGCCACAAACACGGGCCTTGATGATTGGAAAATATGGCTGCCTTGCTATGTGCTATCTCTATTGCATGGGAATTATCCCGGAATCTGAGGGGGAGATGATCAAGCACATTTCAACGGCAATGGATAAAGGACTGCTCGATGAAGAGTGCACCGTCCTTAATGCTTCGGCTTTGCTCCACTTCTTCACGGGGAAAAAGTGGCATGTCGAAAAAAAAGAAATCAAGGACATCAGCAGGATTAAAGAACCCACGCCCGTGAGGTATGTTTATTTCGATGAAAAGGAAAAAGAGCACGGGCACTGGGTTGTAGTGGAAGACGGAAAGATTGTCTTCAACTCAATCGCTGATTCCGTCTGCGTGAAGATTGGAAAACCTGCAAGTGCAAGAATTATCACGCTTTGTAAATAAAATGACTGTAAAAGTATGAAACTATTTGGCTTTGAAATCCGCAAAACTCCGTCAAATACGACGGTTAAAAATGATACAGATTCAATCCCGCTGTCTCATTATGACGGCGGAGATATTTTCTATTTTTCGCCTTACATGACAGTCGGGGAAATGCTCGCAAACACAACGCTTGCGAGCTGTGTTTACATCATTTCTGATGCAGTCGCCTCACTGTCCTTTAATGTCTACAGGAATGTAAACGGCAGCCGGGAGCGTGCCCTTGATTTGTCGCTTTACCGTCTTTTGACCCGCCGCCCGAATCCAGACGACACGCCTTTTATTTTCAAAAAGAAAATACTCCTTCACCTTCTCTTGAAAGGAAACGCTTTTATCTTCGTTGAGCGTGACAGAAACTATAATCCAACTGCACTTTATACGCTTGACCCTTCAAGCGTTGACATCAAAAAAACACCGGAAGGAGAAATCTATTACCTTTACCACACAAGCACCGGCACATATAAATACAACCGTGACACAATCCTTCACATTCCGGCCATCCGTTACAACAGGCTTAAAGGATTTTCGCCGATTGAATATGCCACACATTCAGCAAAGACAGGGCTGGAGCTTGACGAATACACGGCGACCTACTTTGACGGCGGAATACATTCAAAAATGATCCTTACCGTACCCAAAGAAGTGACGAACTGGACCAAGGAAAACAGTGATGAGCTTGCAGAACGGTTCTTAAAAAGCTACGGCGGCAAGGAAAACGCAAACAAGCCGGTTATTTTAAATAAAGGCCTTACGGCACAACCGCTCCAGCTGGGGGGGAATACTGACAGCCAGCTTGTGGAGTTAAGGGCTTTTTCTGAGAAGGAAATCGCAAAAATCTACAGGGTTCCTCTGTTCATGCTGGGCAAAGACTCCGCGAAGTTCACGAACATGGAGCAGTTCAATACTTTCTTCCTGCAGCACACCCTTACGCCTTGGCTTGTCCTTCTGAATCAGTATTTTTCTCAGCTTATCCCTTCCTGGATGCAGGATGACTGCTATGCAGAATTTGATCCGAACACAATTCTTCGTGCTGATGCAAACACCCGCTTCAACAATTACATCAAGGGCCTTACAAACGGCATTTACACGCTCAACCAGATTTATGCGATGGAGAATTTGCCGAGGGTTGATGAGCCTTTCGCAGAAAAGCATTATATGCAGGTCAACATGGCACCGATTGACGGAAACGGCACGAGCTCAGATTCAGACAATCCCGACAATCAGGAGCCAAAAGAAGGAAATCCCGATGAAAACAATGATTTTTCTAATCCTAAACAAGAAGAATAATATGGAAGAAAAATCATAATATTTTATTGGGCTGAAAAAATAAAAATGACTGTATTCTTAGGAGAAAAGAAAAATGGATGAAGAACTTGAAAAAATCTCAAAGAAACTTCTTCAGGGGCGGCAGTATCGCTCAATGAAACTTGAGTGTCGTGAAATGGGGACGCCTGACAGTGAGGAAAGAATCGTCGAAGGATATGCGGCAACATTCAACGAGCCTTATATCCTCTGGGAAGAAGATTCTTATATTTTCAAAGAGCAGATTGATTCAAGGGCTTTTGACAAGTGCGATCTTTCTGACGTCATTTTCCAGTACAACCATGTCGGGCGGGTTTATGCCCGAATCTCAAACAAGACTCTCGAAGTAAGGCCAGACGGGCACGGCCTTTTCATCAAAGCCAACCTTGGCGGCACTGGTGAAGGACGTTCGCTTTTTGAGGAAATCAAAGGCGGCTACACGACAAAAATGAGCTTCGGTTTTGTCGTGCGCGGGGAGCGGATGGAATCAATCAAAGACGAAGCAACAGGAAAAAGAATCTATATCCGTACAATCACGGATTTTGAGAAGGTTTACGATGTTTCTGCCGTTTCGTCACCTGCAAACGACGGCACGGAAATCTCAGCCCGAAGCTGGTGCGAGGGAGTTATCGCAGGGCTTGAAGCGGAGCGACTTAAAGCTGAGGAAACCGAAAAACGCCGTAAACTTGAATCGGATGAGCGTGAGCGTGAGCTTGCGCTGCTTGAATTTGAATCTAACTGAAGGATTGAAAAATGAACAAAAAAGAACAGCGTGCAAAACTTGTAGCTGAGCTCCGTGCAATGCACGAGCTTGCACAAAAAGAAAACCGCGCTTTTTCTGATGAAGAGTCAAAGATTTTTGCCGACAAAGAGGCAGAAGTCCGAAAGCTCTCTCTTGAAATTGCCGCAGAAGAGCGTGAGGCAATGCTCAACGGTTTTTCAACTGAACTGCCAAAAGACGAGGGCGAAACCCGCGGTGAAATCTCCGAAAAGATGAAGGAATTCCGCGCTTACCTTAAAGGCGAGAAGCGTGACATTTCGGTCGGTTCCGGCGGCGGCGCACTTTCCCCACAGGAATATGTCGCCGAAATCATCAAGAGCGTAGAGGATGAATCTCCACTCTACAGCCTTGTCCGTAAGTTCCCTCTCACTGAGGCAAAATCTCTCGGAGCACCGTATGAGTCAGCAGATGCAAGTGATGCTTCCTGGACCGCAGAAGTCCCTGCAAGTGACATTTCCGCTGATGCAACCCTCGCATATTCGTTGCGTGAGCTCTCACCAAACACTCTCGTCAAGCTGATCAAGATTTCTGACAAACTCGTCAAGGTCTCAGCCCTCCCGATTGAGAGAATTGTCCGTGAGAAAATCACTGAGAAACTCATTGCCGCTTTTGAAAACGGAATTACAGTCGGCACAGGCTCAGGCCAGCCGCTCGGTGTTTTCACGGCTTCGGCAAACGGTGTGCCAACTACCCGCGACGTCACAACAGCAGGCGCAGCACTTACAGCTGACGACCTCATCAAGACAAAGATGAGCTTGAAACCTGCTTATCGTCGCCGTGCCCGCTGGGTAATGTCAACGACAATCCTCACCGACTGTCTCTTGCTCAAAGACAAAGACGACCAGTATATCTGGCGGCCAGGTCTTACAGAGGGCGAGCCGGACCGTCTGCTCGGTCTCCCGGTTATCGAATCGGCTTACGCTCCTTCTGTAAAAACATCAGGAAGCTACATTGCTGTTCTCGGTGATTTCAGCTATTACTGGTGGGCTTATGTCGAAGGGCTTGAAGTTAAAAACCTTTATGAGCTTTTCGCTCTTAAAAATCAGGTCGGCTTCAAGGGCATCGCATACGCTGACGGTGCGCCGGTTCTCGCGGAAGCATTCGCACGAATCAAAGTCGGAACTGGTGAGTAACTAAAAAAAGGCAGAGTGCCACATGCTGACACTCTGCCTTGATACAGGAGAATATAATGCCAACTAAACAGAATTTAAAAGGAACAGGAGAAGCCGTTTCTTCTTCTGAAACTCCAGGCAAAAAAAGGGTAAAAATTAAAAATCTTATTTGCCGCCCGGAAGGCACATTCCTTGCGGGAAGTGTTTACGAGCTTAATGCTAAACTTGCAGACCTTCTCATCAAAAACGGCAACGCAGAAGAGAGTAAATAATGGCATATATCACACCCGAAGACTTGAAAAAATTCTCTGACAAATTTCCTTCTGATGAATCGCTTTTGCAGAATTATTGTGACTCTGCTGAAAAAATCATTGAGGATTATCTAGGCTACAGCCCGGAATCACAGAATTATGAGACTTCGACGCGTGGTGTTAACTCCCACTTTTTCCCGCTTGAGGCAAAGCCAGTCACGGAGATTACCTCAGTCACACAGGATGGGGAAACAGTGGATCTCTCACAAATCCGTGTGATAAAAAACACAAATTACATTGCATTCGACGATGATTCTAAATTCCTTGACGGCGTAAAATACACCGTCAATTATACGGCGGGTTTCAGCACTGTTCCCGCTCCGATTGTTACGGCAGCCTTGCAGATTGCGTCTTTACTTTGGGAAAGTGCAGGCGGTAATGTTTCCGTCACGAGCACGAGCTATCTTGATTCGGCAAGCCGGACATTCCAGTCTTTCAAGCCTGACCGTTTCCTAGAGCCGAACATAGGCAAATACAAACTTGCAAAGGTTGATTACTGATGGCAAAGACAGGGCAATTTCTTTCCGTTGAGCTCGACATCAGCAGGGCACAGGCCGCCCTTTCGGGCACTTCAAAAAGCCTTGTGACAATCTCGCGCCAAACGCTCGGAATAATCGGGCGCGGCACCGTTGACGTCGTAAAAAAAGAAATCAGGGCAACGACAAAACGGCGAAGCGGAGAGCTTTTGCGCTCTTACCGCTACAAAGTCAAGAAAGACGGCTCGGAAATGAATGTCTTCCCAAAAGGAATAAAGGGAGAAAATATTTTTCCCAAAGTCATGGCATTAAGCTACGGCACGGAAAACGGACGGCTCCGTCCTCGCGGGTTCGTGCAAAAGGGTAACAACTACATTGAGGGCTCTGAATACGAAGCCAGCATTGACAGGATGATTGACAGGGAACTCGCCAAATATTGGAGCTAAAAAAATGACTATTTACCTTACAAGGGGAGTTAGATTTTTTTTTTGGGAGGGGTGTGTAATGATTGACCTTATACATGGCGACTGCCTAGAGCTTATGAAGAATATACCGGACAAGTCCGTGGATATGGTATTATGCGATTTGCCCTATGGAATGGTTGATTGCGAGTGGGATACTGAGCTTCCTATGGATTGTCTTTGGAAATTATATCACCGCGTATGCAAAGACAATGCCGCTATCTTACTTTTTGCGATACAGCCGTTTGCGACAGATTTAATTAACTCTAACCGAAAAGAATTTCGCTATGACATTATTTGGGAAAAAACAATGAAGTGCGGATTTTTCAATGCCAATAAAATGCCATTGAGAAGCCATGAAGAAATACTTGTCTTTTATAAAAGACTTCCGACTTACAATCCTCAGAAACGCAAACTTTCAGAGGAGTATATAAAAACGTACATGGTGAATATTGGGCAAATACGTAAAAACTCAAAATCAAAGACATTCGGTGGTAGCGTTTATCAAGGCACAAAATGCGAAAAATGGGAGTATGTAGAAAAAGGAGAACGCTTTCCGACTTCTATAATAAAGTTTTCAAACTGGAATGGAGCTTTGTTCGGGAACACAACAAAAACAACCAAACACCCAACACAGAAACCCGTGCCGTTGCTGGAATATCTCATAAAGACCTACACGAACGAGGGCGAAACGGTGCTTGACAACACGATGGGAAGCGGAAGCACTGGCGTTGCCTGTGTCAACACGGGAAGGAACTTCATCGGGATTGAGAAAGATAACTACTAT
Organism: uncultured Treponema sp.; assembly: GCF_946187725.1. Taxonomy (GTDB): domain Bacteria; phylum Spirochaetota; class Spirochaetia; order Treponematales; family Treponemataceae; genus Treponema_D. The sequence goes on along the minus strand of NZ_CAMHSK010000018.1, from coordinate 28,685 downwards.
TTTTGTGTTGCGAAAGAACGCATAGAACAGGCAGAAAAAGGAAAAATTATTTATTCCAGAACATCAGCTGGACTTATGGCAGCAAACAAAACCGCGTTCCTATAAACAGTTTGAATTTAATTTTGGATAATCCGCACAAAAATGACTGTAAGGATATGGAAGCAATTTTCAATTACATAAAGCAATTCATTCTTTCGACCGTGAACGGCTATCTTCCGGAATATGCAGATGAAAATACGCCGATGAACGCAATCGAAGAAAAAAACATCGTTTTCGGGGCGGTGGATTTGTCCCGCTACACTGACAAGATTGTCTGTGCAATCGTTCCCGACAGCGAGGATGATGAAGAAGCGGAAATAGGAGCAGACAAAGAAAACTCCGATTTCACCGTTTCTTTTTTATGTCGAGGTTATGCCCAGGATGTACTTGTCCGCCAGATGTGCAGGTATGGCGCGGCATTTCGCCGGGCAGTGCTTGATGATGTGTCTTTGAATGGGACGGTCGAACGGGCAGAAATCGGACGGCGCAATTTCTTTACCGATGCAGGAACGGTTGAGAAGCAAATGACCGCCGTGGAAATCTCGCTGACAGTCATAACCGAAGACGAAATCGAACTTTAATTAAGGAGTAAAAAATGCCAGAACAGCAGCCAACAACGCTTATCAAAAAGCATCTTATCCGGCCGTTCCTCAACGACGGCACGCCAGCCGTGCCAGCGTGGGTTCAGATCAAGAAGGCGACAGAAAATACTGTCAACATGAATCCTCAGACGGAGGACCGGGACTATATTGCAGACGAACAGCCGACAACCGAGCTTATTTCATACAAGATGAATGTCGCTTATGGCGTTACAACCTACAAGGGACAGCCCGATTTTGAGCTTTTCTACAAGCTCTACAAAAACCGCTATGTCGGTTCAGACGCTCAGAAAGAATTGCTTCTGGCCTATCTTTTTGACAAGGTGCAGGTCGGCGATACCGTAAAGTATTTTGCCCAGAAATGGAATTCGACTATCGTCGTCAACGACTTCAACACAACCGGCACCGTCATTGATGTCACAGTCAACGCAAACGGCACTCCGACAGAAGGTTACATCACCATCGAAAACGGCGAAGTGACTTTCACGCCACACGAGGGCGGCCTTCCGACTTTCAGCCTTTTGGCATCTGAGCCAGACGATTGGGCAACAAATTACACGGACTATTACACCAAGGACGGCGATGTGTATACCGCCGTTACAGGTACGGAAGCTCCGACTTTTGCCGCTGACACTTACTACAGGGCGGACTAAGAGTGCTTGACCTTGCAAAAGCAAATGCCCCGGAAGCCGTAACGGTTGACGGGGTGTTTTATCCAATCAAAACAGATTTCAGATTTTGGCTCATGTTTTCCCGTCTGCTTGCTTCGCAGGAATCCTGCTTTGCTGATTTTGATTTTCTTTATCAGAATCAATGGCAGATTCCGAAAGACAGAAAAGCGGGTTTTGATGCCCTGCTTGATTTCTTCATCAATAAAAAAGAGCTTCCCCGCATCCTTGAGGAAAACGACAATAAAAATGTGCTTGATTATGAGCTGGACGCGGAATTGATTTATGCTGCATTTTACGAGCAGTACAAAATCGACTTGCTTGATGAAAAGACACGCCTGCACTGGTGGAAGTTCAAGGCCCTTCTTTCGGGGCTTCACGGCACGAAACTGAATGAGATAATGGCTTTCCGATGCTTTGACGAAAACGACAAAACGGAATGGAAGCAGGCGCAGATTATGAACAGGAAACGCTGGGAGCTTCCCGAAAAAGTCACAGCCGAAGAAAAAAAAGCGGCTGATGAATTTGACCGCCTTTTAGAAAAGAAGGGCTAAAGCATTTCCAGAGGCACGACAAAATCCTCATCTTCCTGCTCGTCTGGAAGATTTTTTGCGCCCTTCTGAGCCACAGAAAAAAGGACGATAAAAAGCAAGAATAAAACAATGCCTATCATGCCTACAGTGTAAGCCTAAAATGACTGTATTGTAAAGGAATTTATAAATGGCAAAAGATAAGCATGTAACAATGAAATTCAAGGCTGACACAAAGGAAGCCGAGAGCGGAATCTCAAAAGTAACATCTTCCTTAAACAAGCTGGCAAAAGACGTAGAGAAAAATCCAATAACAAAACTCAGCAAATCCGTCACAATGTTGGGCGGTGCTTTTCATGTAGCCACAGGAATAATCAATATGGTTTCCGGGGCCATTTCAGATGTTACGGAAGCATCCAGAGTCCAAATCACGGCCGAAAAACAGCTGGAGGCCGCCGCAAAAAACAATCCTTATCTTTCAGAATATTCAGTACAGCAGCTTAAGGCGTATGCAGGCGAATTGCAGTCAATCTCAACCGTAGGCGATGAGGAACTTCTGCCGATGATGGCACAGCTGGCCGCCGCCGGAAGGACTCAAAGCGAGATCCAGGACATTATGACAACGGCTTTGAACATGTCTGCGACAGAGGCAATCTCGCTTGATACGGCAGTAGAACAGCTCAACGCTACATATTCTGGAAGCGCAGGAAGACTCAGCCAGATGAGTGGTGCCGTAAAAGCTCTAACGGCTGATGAGCTTAAAAACGGTGCTGCCGTCAAAATCCTTAAGGAACAATATTCAGGAATTGCTCAAAGTGTCGCAGAATCTACAGGCGGCTGGCAGCAGTTCAAGAACACATTCGGAGACTTAAAAGAGGTTATCGGATCCGCTTTTATGAGCCTGCAAAATTCCGCCGGCAAAGTGCTAAATAACTTTTTCGGAACTGTAATCGAAAAATTACAGAGCGAAGGAAAAAAAGCCGAAGAATTCAAAAAGAAACTCAACATCACAGCCACCCTCAAAGATGAAAAGGCAAGTGTCGCAGACTTGGAGGGCGTGGTAAATCAATTGACAGAAGATTTGGAAGAAATGCAGAGAGTTCAAAAAGCTGCAAATTCTGACCAGAGCAAATGGACAAAAGACCTTAAAGAAGAATGGAAAGAGTCAAACTCTGCATATAAAACACACCTGGCAGAATTGCGAAATGTTGAGAGTCAGCTAAGAATCAATAAGGAAGCACTGGAATCTCAGCGGCAGGCAGAGCTGCTCAACAGTTCAGGAATAGAAGAAACGACTCAAATTTACAGTAAATACGCAGATTCGATTGCGGATGCAACAGCCGAATATAACGAAGCAAAGTTTACCGCTGATGAATACGCTAATTCTGAAATAAAGAATGTCAGCGAAATTGAAAAAAAATATAAAAACGCAAACTCAGAATTCTTGAAACTTAATTCGGCTTTTCAAAACGGCTGGAACGGCTCTTCTAACAGGCTTCAAAGAGACATCGATTCAGTCACAAAACAGTTACAATCAGCCCAAGCTCAACTTGAAGAAGCAAAGAAAAAAGCCTCTAAAGGCTCTGTTTCTGAAGATGATCAAAAAGCCCTTGAAATCATCACCGAAAACAACGCCGAGCTCCAGAAGAATATCGAGGCCATCAAGCAAAGATATGTTCTTATGCAGGCAGAGGGAAAAGAAGTTGACGAACTTGCGCAAAAACAAGAAATTCTTTCTGCTCAGGAAAATGCGTATCTGAAACTGATAGCCGAAGACACCTCCGTTGTGACGCAAAACAATTCCGTAGCACTTGCCCGGCTCAACGACATCAAAAAAGGCTATGAGGAAATAGCAGAAGCAATCGAAAAGAAAAAGAAGTCGGAGAAAGATCAGGAAGCAATTCAAGAACTCAACAAGCAAACTGACGAGCTGACGGACAAAGCTAAAAAATTTGTAGAAACCATAGATGAGCCAAAACTATCGGAGCAGATTGAAAATCAACTCCAGCGTTTGGAGGAGAACAAGGCTCTGATTGGCGACAACACTGACGCACAGGAGGGATATAACCAGAAAATCAAAGAACTGGAAGAACTTCTCGAGAAAGTCAGGGAGCAGGAAGCAAAAATCGGGCAATCAGGTGGCCAGGAGTGGGCAAAGTCTTTTCAAAGCAAATTGGATACTGCGGCACAATTCGCTGACAAGTATTCCGAGATTATGACTGGAATATCCAATTTGGCGGTAGAAAACGCAAAGAACGAATCGGCCGTAAAAATAGCCGAACTCGACAAGCAGCTTGAAGCCGGCGAGATTTCCGAAGAAGAATATGCCGAAATGAAGGAAAAAATTGAAAAGGAGTCTGCTGAAAAACAGTATAAGGCTCAAATGTGGGAATGGACGGCAAACCTGCTCAATATGCAGGCTCAGACGGCTCTTGCAATAGTCAGGGCGCTCGCGGAAGGCGGACCATTTGCGGGGCCTGCTCTTGCCGCCATGATGGGAATCCTCGGCGGGGTACAGCTTGCTACGGCCATAGCAAGCAAGCCGAAACCTCCGGCTTTTGCAAGTGGCGGTGTGGTAGGAGGCATGAACGGTGCTTCTATGGGAGATGATAACATTTATATCCATGCACGCAGGGGCGAAATGATTTTGAACGCAAAACAGCAGAAGTCTTTGTTCAATCAGCTAAATAATGGGGCGATGCAAAAGACATCTGTCAACATGAATGTAAAAGTCATAAACAACGCAGCAAATGCAGTTCGGGCAAAGTCAAACCTTACCGCTGAAGGACTGATTTTGACGATTGATAAAATCGTCAACACTTCCATGCAGCAGGGGAAATACAATGACTCAATGGATTACGCACAATTCAAAACGCAGGGAGAAGTTTTATTATGACAATCGAAACATGGCCTTCAAATGTAAACTCAAATTTCTTTGCTTTTAGTGAAAAGCCAAAGGACAATACAAAAAAAACTGAATATCTTTCCGGACGCGTCACTTCATACCAGATAAACACCCGCAATGTCATGACTTTCTCTTGCAGTCTGCAAATGTCAAAGGAAGAGCTTTCTTCTTTCTGGACCTGGTACAATGACGAGCTAGGCGGGCTTTCAGGAGTTTTCTCATGCACCGCACTAGGAACGAAAAATTACAGGTTCGCGGAAATTCCAGAGCCACAAGATACGAACCAGCTTTTCAGAGTTCTTTCCATGAACATTGAGGAGGCCTACTAAATGTTCATGTCAGAAGAAGAGATTTTTGACAGGCTTTTTTCCGGCGGTAAATATTCCCTGCCCTATCTTGTCAAGTTTTATCATCCAACAGCGGGCTCAATCCGTCTCGTAAATAATAATGAAGCTGTGGAGCTTGACGGTGAACTTTATGCCCCATCTTCATTCGAGTATACCAGGCCAGACCGCAGCGGCAAAGGCGGCTCACTTAAAATCACCGGTATTGACAACGGACTTATTGAGTTTGTTGAAAACGCTAACTGGCGTTATCGTCTTGATGTCGCGGGTGTAATCGCGGAAGACGGTACAGTTCAGAGGATAAGAAGCTATGTTCATTTTTATGGCTCTGTTTCTTATGGCGATGATATGCAGCTTCAGTTTCAGCTTGGACGCGATGACCGCTTCGACATGCTTTTCTGTCCTTACTTCTATGACACTGATAACAACCCCGCAAATGCCTAAAATGACTGTATAAGCATGGAAACGGATTTTTCTGATATGATTGGCGTTCCTTATAAGGATGGCGGACGCGACTTGAACGGCCTTGACTGTTACGGGGCTGTTATTGTTGCCGCAAAACGCAGAGGAAAAATTTTAAATGATGTATGCTATACAAACCATGCACCAGAACTTGCGGAAGAATACGCTCCTACCCTGAACATTAAGAAAATTGAGAAAGCAGAGCCGGACGCTCTTATTGAGATGGTAAGCGGGAATGAGCTTCATGTTGGCCTATGCCTTGATGATACAACCTTTCTTCATGCAACAAGGAAGCAGGGTGTTAGAATATCACGGATTGGCTCTATACCAATAAAAAATTATTACAGGATTGTATAAAATGGGACTCCTTCATATTTATAACAGCTTTTCAAATAAACACAAAACTCTGATTAAATCGGGAAAACTTAACGACATCCTGCCGGATTTTAATTTTAAACATGCCGTTATAATCAAGGAAGGAAAAAAAATAGCTCCTGACTACAATGTGCAAGAAGATGATGTCATTTATATTCGCATCCTGCCTGCTGGAAATTCCGGTCTCAGTGCAAAAGACATAATTCTTGGAATTCTTACCTATGGCATTTATACAGGAATTAAATCTTACAGGCTCTCAAAAGAAGCTGAGCGAAAATCTAAAGAAGCGGAAAAAAACGCTAAAAACCTTTCTCAGAAGGTGACACAATTCCCATTTATTAAAGGTGCCGGAAATGTCAGTGCATTAGGCAATACGATTCAATACTTGATGGGCAACTGCTACAATACGCCTTATAAACTGAATGAAGGTTTCTACACAATCGGCGGAACAGACGGAGAAAAACAGTATTATAACTTGATTCTTTCCGCAGGCTGGGGGCCGCAGCTTATCCAGTCTCTTTCTATCGGTAATGAAAAAATTAAGGATTTTAGCGATACGGAACCGCAGGAAACGGTTACGGCTTTTGACACTTCTTCTCTTTACTATGATAGTGAAAATATTATTGAAATAGCACAGGAGCACGACTTTCAGACGAATTTTTTTCGTCAAAAAGTTATAGGTGAATACTATGGAGATGAAATAAAGCATGACAGCGGAAGTGAAGCCGAACCGCTCATAAAGCAGTGCGCAGAAAATACAATGAAGGTTGAAGTCTGCATACAGTTTAACGGTCTCCGAAAGTTCACGGACAATTCTTGGAAATCAAAAAGCATTGAGATAATACCAGAATGGAGTAATGACGGCGGCACGACATGGGAGGCATTTACTTTTGACCGTGGCAGCAACACTTTTACTTACAATTCAGATCATACGCTCAGATTTACAGCAACAAAATCTTTCTCTTATGCAGAATGTTACGGAAAGACTCTCTCTATAAGACTGACAAGAATAACGGCAAAAGAAAGCTCTAATTCTCAGGAAGACGCTTATCTGCTTTATATCAATTCTTATTGCTATGACAATAAGAAAAGTGCTCAGGGGGATCTTGTCCCTTGTGTCCCCCTTGAATCTCCATTCAAGGAAAAAACAACACGAATCGGCGTGCGAATCATAGCGAATGATAATACAAAGGATATTCTTGATCAGATAAATGCAATGTGCTTTGGTATCGCCCGCACCTGGAACAAAGTTCTCAGAGTGTGGAGCGAAACAAAAACAACAACACGCAATATTGCAAGCTGGATTCTTGAAATCCTTGAAAGCAACACGCATCTTCCTTCAAAAATATCTCTTGATGAGATAGACACTTACTCTTTCGGAGCTTTATATGAATATTGTGCGGAAAACTATTTTTATTGCGACGGAATTATCACGCAGGGCATTAAAAAAGAAACATTGCTGTCCAAACTTCTTCTGTTATGCAATGCTGACATTTACATCAACGCTGAAGGAAAATATGCCGTTGCGATTGATAAGAAAGAAACGACTCCTGTTGCGCTACTTAATGCTCAAAGCATAAGAAGTGTATCTGTCTCAAAATCTTTTGAACGCAAGCCCGACGGCATAAAAGTCAGTTTTACAAATAGAAAGAACTGGCTGCAAGATACAATGTATTGTATGCGTGACGGCGGTGAGAAGCATTTGGATGATACTTGTACGGAAACTGCAATCGAATATGCGACAGAAGCAGAGCATGTTTATAAATTCTGTCAAAGGCGGATGAGACAGCAGGAATTACAACCGCGTGAAATTACTGTTAAGGTCGGAAACGAAGGCGATTATTACCCTCTCTATTCAACAGTGCTTTTGCAGCTTGAACAGCTCCGGCAGGGCCTTGCAAGTGCTGTCATTCATTCTGTGAATCGAAATAATGACGGCCAGATAATTTCGCTTGAAGTCAGTGACCTTTTAAATTTTGATTTTGATTTTTCCTATGTTGATGAAAATGGAATGTCTTATGTCGATGAAAATGGACTTCCTTATATATCCAGCCTGCCGCCTGATACGCCTTATGGAATTATCATACAGGCACAGGACGAGACAGGTAGAAGAAATATTGCTGTCCCGGTAACGGGCTCTGGGAAATCTCGCACCCTCATCTTTTTAACGCCACTTTCTTTAGATGAAGGACCTCAAATTCAGCCCGGAAATGTGCTTTCTTTCGGATTCCTGAACGAATACGGGGAATTTGACAGGATCACGAACAAGATGAAGATTACCGGCGTTGCATCAGATTCTGAAGGGTGGACACTCACGCTTAAAGATTATTCAGATGAAATCTATGAGTATGGGGTTATTCCTGAATACAAATCAAACCTTACTTCTCCAGTGACAAAGATTCTTCCGTCTGAAATCATAGGGGATAACGCTTTCAGGGCACGGCAAGCAGCGAGCGAAGCGACTCAATATGCAGATGTTACAGAGGCTCTGGCAAACGCAAGTGCTGCCGTTACCACGGCAAACACCGCAAGTCAGAACGCAAGTGCTGCCGTTACTACGGCAAACACCGCAAGCCAGAACGCAAGTGCTGCCGTTACTACGGCAAACACCGCAAGCCAGAACGCAAGTGCTGCCGTTACTACGGCAAACACCGCAAGTCAGAACGCAAGTGCTGCCGTTACCACGGCAAACACTGCAAGCCAGAACGCAAGTGCTGCCGTTACCACGGCAAACACTGCAAGCCAGAACGCCTCAAATGCTTTATCGCTTATAGCGAATCTTTCAAACGATGGCATAATAAGCGGCGGTATGGAAAAATCTCAGCTTTATGTTCAATGGCGGGAAGCTGTCGCCGATTACCTGAAATATAAGGCAATGGCCTCTTCTTATTATGATTATGCTGACGAAAACGGAAATTCTTATGTCGATGAAAACGGAAATTCTTATGTAACGGTAACTAACCTGAATCCACTGACAACGGCATATACTGCATTAGCTAAAATCCTTAATAATAATGATGAGCCAAGTGCGGCAATCCTTAACGGAACGGCCCGCCCGGCATGGCTTGCAGCAAATGCGATGTCTTCAGATACTAGCATTTCGGATGTATCCGCTTACCAAAATGCCTGGATAGCTTTTTATACGGAAAGGGCTGAATTTTTAAATAATATAACAGTCTCTTCAAAAGACCTTGCAGATGCAGCTCAGAAAGCGGCAAATGAAGCCTTTGATTTAAGTACAATCTCATTAGAGCTTTCCCGCTTTTCGCTTCAATTCTGCATGAACAGCGAGAATTTTACACTCTATAATGAATCACAGACATTTACCGCCGCACTCATGCAAAATGGAGAGGGGCTTGAAGCTGATACCGTTTTCGCATCATCAGATTCGAGTGCTTTTTCTGCTTCGGCGGTTAAAGACGGTTCTGTTATTACCGTCACTGTCACATCACTTTACGGCTCACCGTTTTCATCTGCAAAAATCACCCTCACCACAACTTACAAGGGAGTCATTTTTTCTGCTCAGTGCACACTGACAGCAAATGATGTGGGTAAATATCGCGGAATAGGTTCAAGCGTACCTTCCTCGCCGTCCTTTAACGATTATTTCACATGGACGGGAGCAGATACAGCGTCAACGCTTGTACGGGGCGGCACATTCTATAAATCGCAGGTTTACAGATATGTGGGGACAGTCAACGGAGCATCCTATACCTGGGTTCAGGACAACGGAATTCAGCATAACGCGGACGCGTTAAATGACATCCTTAATATTCTTGATTCAACTCTCGCAAGACAGAACAGCTACGCAACTCAATACATGAATGTGCTTGCAGCAAATAAAATTTTTGCCCGCTCTATAATCGCAAATCAGGGATTTATTGATGAGTTAATGACAAAAAATCTTATTCTGAAATTGAACGGATATATAAAGAGTGAGGGCTATATATGGGATGGAAATATAAAAGGCTTCATGCTCAAGTCTGACGGTGGCATTCAGATTCAGGACGGAGACTTTAAGGGCAGAATAAGTGCCAAAATCTTTCATTTTGATACGACAGCTTTTAGCATTCTGGATGACGGCTGGACAGACTCAGACGGAAATTTTCATTATTTTCAGAATGGCGACATGTGGTTTGTAGGGGCTTAGAATGGCAGATAATTTAAGGACAATATCATTAAAATTTCAGGGGAGCAACGGGCCTATTTATCCGAGAAAAACTTGCTTCCCTCTTTTTAACAGGCAATATCTTACTGTAAAGAATGCTTTTAAGACAGAGTATTTTCCTTTGACAACCATCGAATCTCAAATGATGGGAAATATAAGGTTTCGATTTAATGACAAGGTTTGGGGGCTGTCTAAAACCTTACCAAACCTTGTATTGATAAAGTATGCTTACAGCTACATGATATATGCAATAGAAAACGGACAGCTGGAAATGATTCTTGCTGACACTGCCTATATAAGCAACTGGGGCGAACCTAATATTTTTTATGAATACAAGACAGGTTATTACTTCATTGTAATGAGCAATTCCTATAACAATAAGCGGCGTATAGGCGTTTCCGTTGATGCCGTGAATATTGTCTGGAGTGAAGTTGATGCCAGCTTATGGCTGAGTGGCGACATGATATTTATATATGATGAAGTATATTCTTGTTACAGGGTTTTCTTTGTCAGCCAGTTTTATGATTATGTAAACGGTACGCGTGTTTCGAAAATCCGTTATGGTGCCGCAAAGTTTAGCGTATACGACAATTTAGAAATTCATGATTATACAATTACACTGGCCAACACGGTAATAAATTACCCCTTTTCAGACTATGCAAATATTTCAGGAAGTTTCAAAAGGCGAGTTTCAACGCCTGATTATTCAGCCCTCGGTTATGCCATCATACTCTATGCAGATAACGAAACTATATGGTTTTATGCAACACTAAGCGGGAATGTCTCTTATATAATAAATCCGGATTCAAGATTTGTCATAATGGAACCTAAATTTGATGGAGTGCTGGCTTTTCCAGGCAGAATTAATAGCCGTGAAAACCCGAGATTTGTATATGATCCTTATTCTGATAAAATCATGGGCTGGGACGGACAAAACAACGACATATTATTCATTGAAAATTATGACGGCACAGACAAACAGCCAAATGTAAACGGCGGAAGATCCGGATGGACTGAACGGCAGCCACAACTAACATTTGCCGGTTATGGTGTTCCGGTCTAATATTCTTTCCATGCCCTTACAGTCAGTTTACCCTACACTATCAGCCTGAGCTTTGGCGGCTTTTGACTTAAGAAATGACCCGATCATTGCAAGGACCGCCGCTTTCTCGTGCTCTGCCAGCTCGCGCCAGGAAGAAAGAAGCTCCTGCTCTTCCTCGGAAAGAGAGCCTTCCTGCCCCTCTTCCTCGCCGGTTATGAGCCACTCAAAGCCCACCCCCAGATAGCGGGCAATCTTGAGGCACACATCACCGCCCGGAATCGTGCCGCGTCGCTTCCAAGCTGCGACAGAAGTCGTATCAATACCTAATGCTTCACAAAGCGCAAGCCTTTTCAGCATCTTCTTTTTCAATTCTGAATCAATTCTGTCTGTAAAATCGCTCATATTTTTAATTTCGTAAAAAAAAATGACAAATGTAATTTAAAAGAGTTGACAGAAACGACCAATGTCATTATTATTTAAATATCAAATGACATTCGTCATTTTTTCGCTCTATATACTACGATATAGAGTTGTGTTCTTTCTTGACAGAAAGAACACAAGGGGAGTCCCTGGCTGATTATCCCAAACAGAGAAAATACAAGGCTCTGTACCCGTCAGCCGGGGACATGGGAAGGGAAGCACTAAAAAAAATGGTAGGGGGTGGCTGTTGGAGCAGCCGCCTTCCCGAACGGCTTTCAGCTGGGGGCAACACTCCGTCCCAGCCTTGTACAGAGAGCCGTTCGGGAAGGCAACAAAAAAGCATTGAGCGGAAAATGAGACCCGTCGCAACGGAAGTTTTCAACGGAAGTTAATTTGGAGCTTCGGGAATCACCCTCAACTGCTGGACCTTCAAGACATCGATGTCATGGGCAGGACTGAGGCACATGGCACGAAGTGACGGATTAGCAAATACTGGGCTAAGGAAGCCGAGCCGGTCAGTCCCCGGCGGAGCGACCGAAGCCCATTTTTTTTATATGGAGGAACATCTGAAATGGCAGAAGAGAAAAGCGAGATTTTCGACGAAATCCTCACGACTGCTGAGGCGGCAAAATACCTCAAGCTCTCGGAGCAGGTAGTGCGGAGGCTCGACATCCCGAAGATGCGTAAGGGGCAGATCGTCCGCTACAGGAAGAAAGACCTTGAGGCATGGGTGGAAGCCAGGATGCAGACGGTGCCCGAGGAGAGCCCGGAAGCATGAGGGGCGCGGAATACCTGAGGCTTGCGGCAAGGCTTGAGAGGGAAGCCGCAAGAATCAAATACGGGACGGTCGGCGTAACCGTGCAGATTCACGACGGTGAGGTCTGCAAGATCCGCTGGCAGAGACAGGAATGCGAGGCCTTCGAGGTCGGCAAGGGAAAAGAAAAGAAGAAGGAATAGATTTTTCAGCCCTGCAAAGGAGGGGAACAGATGAAAAAAAAGGATGCTAAAAAGTTTTCAATCAGGAAGAACAGGCGCGGCTACTGGGAAAAGGGCGGCGGATGTGAGAGCGAGCTTCTTGTCGCAACAATCTGCCTGGGCTGTACGGTTATTCTAATCGGCATACAAATCATCATGTCTGTCTTTGCAGGAGCCTAGTATGGAGTCCATGACACTTACAAAGGCGGTCTTATGGGCTAGGGGCTGAATTCTATGCCAACCAGCTGAGGAACAAGGCCGCCGAGATTTTTCCAGAGGCGGCTCGCAAATACGAGAATTCAATACTGATGGTGCTCAGAAGGCACCGCAGGGAATATTACCACTATGCAAACAGGTCGGGGAAACTCGTCAAGGTGGGAGAATGAGCGCAGGCTATACATACAACGACCTTATGGAAATTTTGGGCGTATCCCGCACGGCGATAGAGAAAAGGGTTCTCCGGCTGGGCATAAGGGGAACAAGGGACGGCCGCCTCAAATATTTCACGGCCGAAGAACTGGAAGAGCTTAAAAAGCCACATAAGAGAAAAACAGGCTCGGCAAAAAACAAGAAGAATCTAATCTACTACAGGTTTTCAGTTTTTGAGCCCGCATACAATCTCTTCATCGTGAAGAAATGCTCGCTGACCAGAAAGGAAGCGGAAAGGCTTTGCGAGGAGTACACAATGAAGGGATTCATTGCCAGAAGCTCACCGTGCCGTAAGAAACTAAAGCCCGGAAGGAAAACATGACCTTGAAAGATGCGCTTGAAGCATACTTGAAAGAAGAGGCTGAGAAAGACCCGGCATTTGCCGGGAAGTTCAGGGCCGAGAAGCTGCCTGGATGCGTGAGCTATGTGACGGCTCGGGCAAGGAAACACCTTCAGGGCAGGAACGGAGCGATTGAGGGAGAGCTTATCATGGGCTGGGCTGAGGAATATTTTACGGGGCAGAAAAAAGAGCCCCATGTTAAAACATGGGCAGAGGCGAAGGCTGAGATTGAAGCCAAAAGAAAACCGAAGCCGAAGCCGATTCCGGGTCCGACTGATGATATTGATAACGGGCAACTGCTTTTTGACTTTATGGAGGAAAAATGAACGCCAATGAAATTACTGTAGTTGAGAACAAAGAGAACGGGCTTTTAGCCCAGGACTTCACGAAACTTGCGGGGGAATACCTTGTGAGCATGGGAAACAAGCTCCCCGACAATCAGCGGACGCAGTTTCTTGAAATCTGCAAGGCTTTCTGCCTCAATCCGTTCAAGCGTGAGATTTACGCGATTCCATACGGCAATGACTTCAACATCATTGTCGGATTCGAGGTTTACCTCAAGCGAGCCGAGCGGAGCGGCAAACTCTCCGGCTGGAAGGTATGGACCGAGGGAGAAGGCGGCGACATCAAGGCTGTCATTGAGATTCACCGTAAGGATTTTGACTTTCCTTTCGTCCATGAGGTTTATCTTTCTGAGTACAGCACGGGCAAGTCAATGTGGGCAAAGTCGCCTAAAACAATGATAAAGAAAGTCGCCATGTCGCAGGGATTCCGCCTTTGCTTCCCGGACGAGCTGAGCGGCATTCCGTACACTCAGGAAGAAATCACGGAAGACCTTTCCGACGAGACCCTTGGATCCGCCAATATTCCGGAAACACACGCCCCAGAAATGACAGCGCCTATTTTTTCAGCAAACACAATTCAGGAGGAAAAATAAATGAGCTGGATCACAAATGCACAGTATGTGCCCGCAACGAAAAGCTGCGAGTGTCAGGACGGAACATACGACATCATGATTTGTGATGTCAAATATGAGCAGTATCAGGGAAAGAATGTGCTCGCCGTGTTCTTTAGTGTAAATGCGCCGACTTGGAACAAGATTCCGTACCGCCACACTATTTTTGAGGGTGAAAACTTCGATTACGGCTATTCACGCCTCTGTGACTGTTTCGGCGTAAACATTCAGGACACAATCGGCGGCAATTTCAATCCGTTCGTCAACAAGGTCGGAAAGGCTGAATTCAGCCATACAAAAACAAAGAAAGTTGTCAACGGCTATGATCAGAGCGGAAAGCCGATTGAGGAATGGAAAACCGAAAAAAGCCAGTATGTAAACGCAAAACTAATTGAAAAGGCGCAACCACAGGAAGCGAAACCCGCTCCAGTTCAACAGCCCGCACCGCCTATGTCTCAGGCTGACGCAAACGGAATGTCTCAGGCTTTTGGAACGCCGAACACGGCCGGAATGCCTACATTCTAAAAAAAACACTTTGCCCTGTAAATGCTGGAATATTTTACGGGGCAAAATCTGAATAAAAAAAAGGACTTGTTAAACGATGACCGATTCTTTTGTTACATACCGCTCTTTTCACGAAGCTCTGAAAGATTTACCGCTTGAACAGTACGGCAAAATTATGTTTGCAATTAACGAATACGCACTCAACCAGAACGAAATTGAATTGAGCGGGGTTGAAAAAATCGTGTTTACGCTTATCAAGCCTCAGCTCGATGCAAACCTTAAACGGCAGGAAAACGGCAAATATGGCAGTTTAGGCGGACGGCCGAAGAAAGAAAACAAAAACCCTATGGGTTTAGAAACTAAAAACCCTATGGGTTTTGAAGTTTCCGAAAACGAAAACCCTAATGTAAATGTAAATTTAAATGCTAATGAGAATTTAAATTTAAATGATGATGGTGATGGTGAATTTAAAGACTGCGAGATTTCTGAAAAAAACGAAAATTCTTGCGATGAGCCGAAAAATCAACCGTCGCCACCTTCCCCGCTGTCGAAAATGAGTGATTCTCAGAAAGATTACTCACGCATTGTCTTTGAGAAATTCAAAAATGCAGGTCTTCCATGTCAGAAAGGTGACTTTTTCCGCTTCCAGTCGTGTGATTTCCGTCTGGCGATTCAAAAACTAAAAGGGGTTCCGTCGCAGAATGTGATTTCTGCCGTTGACAACTACATCGCGGAACTTAAAAACGCGGATTCTTACATCGACAAGGAATTCAGCTTTGATACTTTCGTTTCCTCAAAAACTTTCTCGAACTGTCTTCCGGCAAATTACCGCCCGAACAACTTCAAGAAGTTCAGCAAGGAGATTCCGAAAGGTGCGGAAACTGAAAAACCTCGGCTTTTTAAGTGCGATAAATGCGGACGGATAGCCGCTTCCTGGTCTGAAAAGCTGATGAAGTGGCATTGCTCGGAATGTGGCGCAACATTTGATTAGGGGGACTGAATGGAGTTCATAAACAACACGGAAAAGCCCAAAAGCGCGAAAGATGTACTTCTTGCCGGTTACAGGCGCACGAATGTGCTTGCTGAAAAAGTCGTTTTCAGAAAACCGCTTTCAGGTGCAACACGCTATGCTTTCTGCCCTTATTGCCGGGAAAGGGTAAAGAGAGGCGGCGGAAACTGGCAGGCGGAATTAAAGCCGCTCCACATGGTGAAAGTCGAGCTACTTTGCGATGCCGTAGAAATGGCGGAAGTCATTTGGGAATGGCGTTATGAGTGCACCGTCTGCAAAAGCATCAACGGGCGGAACAGAGTGCTCACAGAGGATGATTTTATCAAGGCCTATGCAGAACCGCCAAAAGAGCCGGTGGCAAAGACATTTAAGAAAACTCCCGATGTGGTGGAGCGATTTCTTGGCATGAGGTGAAAAATGCTAATGTTCTTTTTTTTCGAGTTTACATGGCAAGATTTTATAGACGAGCTGCCGTTTTATGCTGAGCCAAAAAATGACAGTGAAATCTTAATAAACCTGCAATATGCGTATCTTGCGAGGAAAGACAGGAAGGCGCAGGCCGCCTTGTGGCAGAAGTCGATTGTAATTGCGAAGAAGTTCATCCAGAAAGAACGGAAAGAAAAGGGCTTCTTCCTTGACGACTCTGACCTTGAGGACAAGGCGATAGAGGCTGTCGAATACATAATGAGGCGCTATGCCAGGCGAGAAGACAATTTCTGCTGGAGCGTTAGAAAGAATTATGTTTCGGCCATCTACAACGGGGTAAGACATGCATTGTATTACCAAAGCAAATCGGAACAGCTTTACACAAGGCTGAAAAAACTTGGAGGCAGAAAGAATGACGGTCTACATATCTGGGAAAATTACGGATGACAAGAACTACAAGGACAAGTTTGCGAAGGCAAAGGCAAGGCTCCTGGCACAGAATTACAATGTGATAAGCCCGGTTGATGTCGGAGAATATACATTTCTGACTTATGAGCAGTTTCTTCACATTGATTTTGCGCTTATTGATTGCGTTGATGCAATCTTCATGCTTAAGGACTGGCAGCAGTCCAAAGGCGCAAGAATGGAATTGCAATATGCGGCAGACTTCCAGAAAGAAATCATTTACGAGGATGAGGCCACAAGAGAACCGAATTTCCCCGTTATGTACGGGCACCCGCTCAGGAGTTGACCATTGACAACAGATGTATCGAGGGCTGAAAGATGATAATGAAACTGTGCACATATCCGGGATGTAACTGTCTTGTGAGCAACGGAACCAGGTGCCCGAAGCATACGACAGCAAAGAAAGGCGGGTTTTCAGGAAAAAGAACTAAAAGCAGTGAATGGCACGCGCTGTATTATTCAGCACGCTGGAGACAGTTGAGGAAAGACTTTCTGAAGAAGTTTCCTTTCTGTTTTGTGTGCGGTGAAAAGGCAACGATAGCGGATCACATCACGCCACACAGGGGAAACCCGGACCTGTTCTACAACGAGGATAACTTGCAGCCGATGTGTCAGTCCTGCCACTCACAAAAGACTTTGCGAGAGAACGGATTTTTCCGGGAGCGCAAGCAGGGGGAGGGGGGATAAAAAAACATCGGGGGCACAAGCCTTTCACCATCACCGGCAATTCACGCGCGAGAATTACATAATTATTTTTGAAAATTAAGGAGTTTTATATAAAAGAAATGGGGAGACCGAGACTGCCGACAGAGCTGAAAGCATTAAAAGGCACTCTGAACACGACACGGGAAAAAAATAAACCGAGTGCAGATACAGCCCTTGTAAAAAAGTCTACTGCAATCTTTCCGGAAGAGACAAAAATTGCTTGCCCGAAGACAATCAAGAGCAAGTATGTGAAAGCCTACTGGAAGAAACTCACGGCAATGCTTGTTTCAATCCGTGTCCTTTCTCCGGCCGACATTCCCCAGCTTGAACAGCTCTGCCTTATCCTGGAAAAACTTCGTGAAATTCAGAAGTTCTACAGCGATTTAGATCCGCTGGCAGACTTTGAGACTTTTACGAATGCACAAAAGGTTTACATCGCGCTGTCAAATAAGTTTGATCAGCTCGGGAGTAAATATTACATCAGCCCTGCCGCCCGAACAAAACTCACGCTCGATGAACTGAATGTGATCAAGACGGGCCAAGAAATACAGAAAAACGAAAGCGCAATCGGCGCACTACTTGGAGGTAGAAAATGAAAACAAATGATGATGGAATCTTGGAGACCCGCACCCTCTGGACCTTGGACGGCTTTAATAAAAATAAAGCTCGTGTGCAGATTGGAGACAGAATAAAGCTGCCGGATTTCACTGTCCCAGAGACAGAAATAAAGGGTCAAACAGAAATGAGCTTCGACACATTAAAGGTTTCGGATAAGGCTGTCATTGTTGGAAAAGAAACAAATGGTGATTTTATTCTTGTTTTTGAGCATTGTCTTTTTGCGAGTGCTGTAGATCTCAATGACACAAAAGATTTTGAGAAAACTCAGCTTAATCAGTATTTGTCAGGCGAGTTTTTAAAGGCGATGCAGAAAGTTGGAATTGCTGGAATAAATTGCGGCTTACTTTCTTATGATGAAGTATTTGGCGAAAAACGCCTGGCACATTTCAAGAAAGACCGGAATCGAATTGCATTTGATTTTGAAGAAGATTTTTCTAAATGGTATTGGCTATGCACATCGTATAAAGCGTCTGCTGCTGATTTCTGCAGTGTCGGCGACAATGGCTATGCCCTCTACTACGGCGCTGGGTTTACGGGCAATTTTGTCCGTGCCCGCTTCGTCCTCGCAGCGTAACGGAGTGGAGCGCATCGGATAATCTGCGGGGCGTTTAGCCCCGCATCAGACAGGAGATAAAAGAAAATGACTAAAGACGAGATGAAAGACAGAATCAGCATGGCACTCAAAGACCCGATACTGCAACAGGGGTTTGAGTGTATCTGCAAGGAAAACGCTGAACTGAAAGAAGAAGTCAAGAATAACGAAGACCTTGCGACTGTTGCTTATATGCAGGGAGCTGAAAGTCAGAAAAAGAAATCTGAGAAGAAACTTACCAAAGCAAAAGAAATCATTAAAAAGTTTTCGGAGTTTGTAAATAATGAGGTTGAGTATGACCCAGAACATCCACAAGAACATACAGACTTGTGGAACGAACTTTGCGGACAAGCAGAGCAATTCTTGAAGGAGATAGAGAAATGAAAAAATTATTATTGGTATTTTTAACCTTGGTTTGTGTCAGTTGTGAAAAAGAAGGAACTTATGTTCCATCAGAAAATGCAAAAGCTGATTTTAACATTGAGTTTCTTTTCGAGTGTGACGGTGTGAAGATTTATCGTTTTCATGATAAAGGCAGAACTAGATACTTTGCTACAGGAAACGGAAGAATGACAGATTCCGCACATAGTCATAGTAGTGGTAAATCAAAAGTAATCGTCGACGATACATTGATTCAGTTTGATTAAGTGAGGGCGAAAGATGAAGAAATTAAATATAATTGACATGTTTTGTGGTGGAGGCGGAGAAAGTACAGGACTTATAGAAGCGGCTCACGATTACAACTTTGATGTAAACATTAGTGCAATAAATCACTGGGAAAGAGCGATTGAAACTCATGCCGCAAACTATCCATTTGCAGAACATCGTATTGAAGATGTTCAGACAATCGCCCCGGAGACATTAAAAGCGGCTGAAGATACAGATCTGCTTTGGGCTTCTCCTGGTTGTCAGCATTTTTCCGTAGCAAGAGGGGGAAAGCCCCGTAACGAACAATTACGCGCACCAGCATGGGAAGTATTGCGTTTTGTTGAGACAATCCACCCTAAGCGCGTAATTATTGAAAATGTTCCTGAGTTCCAGTCTTGGGGAGCTCTTTCTCCAGATGGCAAAATTATACAGTCGGAAAAAGGAAAGACTTTTAAGGTATTTATTCGAGCCTTGCAGTCTCTTAATTATACAGTGTCATATCGTGTACTCTGTGCAGCAGATTATGGGGCACCTACATCAAGAAGAAGGTTGTTTATTCAGGCGGTAAGAAAGGATTGTGGCAAGCGCATTTTATGGCCAAATATGACTAATACTAAAGATGGTGATATGTTCCTTCCAAAATGGAGAGCGGCAAGCGAGATAATTGACTGGTCTATCCCGTGCCAGCTTATCAGTGAAAGAAAGAAACCGCTTGCTGATGCAACTTTGAGGCGCATTGAATACGGAATCCGTGAGTATTGGGGTAATTATGCAGAGCCGTTTATTGCAAAACTCTACGGAAACTCAACTGCAGAAAGTCTTGAAAAACCGCTCTCAACTATTTCATGTAGTGGAGCTCACCACATGCTGATAAGACCTTTTCTTGCAAGATATAATGGTGGTGATAACCGTGTACATAAAATCGATGAGCCTGTTCCAACACTTGATACAAGCAACAGATACGGAATTGTAGAACCTTTTATTTCTGCAATCGGGCAGACTTCTGCAAAACAGAGAAACAGAACGATTGATAAACCGTTATCGACAATCTGTACAAAGCAGGAACATTGTTTAGTACAGCCGTTTATTACTGAATACTACGGGAATGGTGTGGCACATCAGATAGGACTTCCTTTGCCAACAATTACCACAAAAGATCGTTTTGCAGTATGTGGCGTAACTGACGGAATCGAACTCGGATTCAGAATGTTACAGCCAACAGAACTTGCCGCAGCAACAGGATTTCCAGCTGACTATAAATTTACTGGGACGAAAGTCGAGGTCGTTAAACAGATTGGTAATGCCGTTCCACCAAACTTTGCAAAAGCTATGTTCAGTCAGATTCTAAAAGAGTTAGTAAGGAAGAGTGAGTCATTACAGGTTTGATGAATTGATTAAACATCTGGAATTGTTGCGTTTTTCATACTTGCAGACAGAAGATGAAGGCTATTTTAATGATTTAGTTACTATGCTTCCAAACAGTTACAAGGTGGTGAAACTATGAACAGTTTTAAAATTGTAGGACAAGGC
Source organism: uncultured Treponema sp. (assembly GCF_946187725.1). Taxonomy (GTDB): domain Bacteria; phylum Spirochaetota; class Spirochaetia; order Treponematales; family Treponemataceae; genus Treponema_D. The sequence continues at coordinate 7,937 of NZ_CAMHSK010000018.1, read as the reverse complement.
AAAACAAGAAGCGATGAAACATCAGAGTACATTATTGAGGTTTCTCCAAAAGCAACAGTAAATGAAGTTCTTGTTGATATTGTAAATCAGAAATCAGAATGGGGCCGTATCGGAATCAAAAGTGAAAAAGAGCCATTTTTTGGTGAACATCATTTTGAATATAGATTTGGGCGAAGTGAAATTCCTTCTAAAGAAGATCAGGCTTTTTGGAACAGTATAATGCAGAAAAAAGTTGTTGCTATAAAAGGTCGCGGAGGTTGGTCTAATAGTGATTATCAACTTGTATTAGAAGATTAGGTTTTTTTGAGGATGAAATAAAACAATGAGCAAGAGATTTTGCGTGCAATATGCAGACGGAATTATGGGAAGCAAATATCACTATTCACCTGATTTTGAGACATTTACAGAATCCTATAATTTCATGCAGAGCCTAGATCCAAAATGGCGCTACAAAAATGTTCAGGACTATTCAGAAGACGGAAAAGCCCGCTTTTACATCAACCCTGATTACTATCAAGAATACTTAGGAATGGAGAAAGAACAATGAAAAAGATTTATATAGGTTATTCAGATTTCACAAACACACTTTATGCTTACAGTAAGAAAGATTATAGCGATAAGCAAGATTTATCAGAACTGTTTGCATACATTGTCAGAAAAGTCTGCAAGTTAAATAACACCAAAGAAATTAAAATTGGAGATTTAGTTTTGGAGATAAAAGAAAATGAAAACAATGGTAATAGCAATTTAGTTTTTTTGTAAAAAGTATTGACAAGAAACAAAATCAGCATTATATTATAACTATCAGCGGACGCGCTGATAAGGAGACCAAAGTGAAGGAAGTACTACTTTACTTGGCCGATAAGCTGGTTGATTTCCTGCTAACCCTGGTTGTTGCAGTAGTCACGTACTACATAACCAAATGGCTAGACAAGAAATCTAAGTAAGTCGGTGGGGAGTTCGCAGAAATGCGAGCTTCCCTTTCCTTTTAATATTAAATCATCGAGGTGCTTATGTCAATTTTTTTCCCAATAATGGCAGGCGTCGTAATCGGTATTGTAATTTATTACACAAGAAAATCTAGGAAAAACAATCATGGAACAAACAGAAAAGCCTAAATATTCTGGCTACGGCTACCACGGTGGCGGGCGAAAAGCCACCGGCTTGAAACGTGTTTCCTTTTCTGTAAGCTGTCAGCCAGAAGAATTGGAACGGCTCAAAGAACTTGTCGCAAAAAGCGGAAAGACAACAAGCCGATACCTTCTGGACCTTGCGTTTTCATCAGACAATTTAACGAAATAATTCCCTTTGAGTTGTCAAATATTTCTTGACAACTCATTTTTTTGTCAAAATGACTGTATTTCTATGAAAAACTACATGGAAATACTTGAGAAATACTGCTCAGACATCGCCAGCGGCAAGATTATTGCCGGAATCTGGACAAAAAAAGCCGTTAAACGCTTCATTTCCGACCGAAAACGCGAGAAAAGGGATGATTTTCCCTTCTATTTTGACGAAAATGCCGCCGAAATGGTGCTTTCTTTCGCAGAATCCCTCAAGCCCGGAGACCTCAACGGAAAGACAATTTCCCTTCTTCCCTGGCAGATTTTCTGCTTTGCGAACTTGGAGGGCTGGAGATACAAGGGCGATTCCGACCGGAAACGCTTCCGAATGGCATATATCGAAGTGAACCGAAAGAATGGAAAGACAACAGGCCTTCTTCTTCCCCTCGTGACATTCAATTTCTTAAAATACAAGGCATCTGAAGCCTATCTTGTTTCCAGCTCCGACACGCTGGCAGAAAAAACATTCAAGGAAGTGCGCGACATCATCAAGGCAGAACCCGCACTTGACGACATTCTGGACTGCCGCTCCCTTGCAATCACCTTCAAGGACATAAATGAAAAATCACGGCTGGGCTTTTACTGTGACGGCGGAAAATCCGTTGACGGCCTGCGCCCTCGCTTTGCCGTGCTGGACGAATACCACGACTTTCAGAGCGACAAAATGTTCATGTCAATGCAGTACGGCATGAGGAGCAAAAAGGATGCCCAGCTTGTAGTCGTCACTACCGCCGATGTGGAAGTCGCAAACCCATGTTTTGAGCAGAACTTGAAGGCAAAGAGAATCCTGAGCGGCACTCAGACCCAGGAAGACTTCTTTTCCGTGATTTATGCCCTTGATGAAGGCGATGATTACCATGATCCGGCCGTATGGCAGAAGGCAAATCCAAGCCTTTACGACATCATTGATCCTTCTGTAATTCAGTCGGATATTGACGACGCGGAGCTTACGCCGCACAAAATCCCGGAGCTGAAAGCAAAGACTTTCGGAATCTGGGGCGGCGGCGGTGAAAAATCATGGCTTGCAATCGAAACATGGCAGAAGAATAAATCTTTAACGGCAAATATCGACGACTTTGAGGGCTTGGAATGTTTTGGCGGTTTGGACCTTGCACAAGTTGACGACCTCTGCGCATTCACAAAACTTTTCAAAAAAGACGGAAAGGACTTCTATTTTCACCGCTTCTACATTCCAGAGGGCACGGCGCATGAACGCTACAGAAAGGAAAACATCAATTTTTTCCAGTGGATTGAAAAAGGAATAATCACCGCGATTCCGGGGCAGACAATCGATTACTCTTTCATCATCCGTGACATTCTTGATGACGCCCTGCGTTTCAAAATCCGTGGAATCGGCTACGACAAATGGCAGGCAAAGGATGTCATACAGGGAATCGAAAATGAACGGCCGGACATCGCCCTTATAGAAATTGAGCAGAGTTTAAGAAAGCTCTCTCCGCTTACTCAGTCTTATGAAAAGAGCGTGAAGGACGGGCATCTTGTTGACAATTCGCCCGTCATGCTCTGGATGATTAATAATGTTGAAATAAAGCCCGATGTAAACGGAAACTACAAGCCGATGAAAAAGAGCAAGGCAAGCACCCAGCGCATAGACGGTGTTATCAGCTCGATCATGGCCCACGGTGTGGCACAGAATGAAGCGTTTCTGGCTCAGGAATTTTCCGTAGCAGACATGATTTTCTAAAAATGACTGTAAGTGTAGGAGAAAAGAAATGGGCATAAGATTTATTGATAAGGGACTCAAAACACCATTAGAGACATCTTTCCTTATGGGTACAGACGCTGACGGGAATGACGGAAGATTTTCACTGGCCGAATTAAAAAATTTTTTTGCTTTCTCGCATAAAATACCCCGCTATGCGCTTGAGAACGGCTCGCTAATATTGGGTAAGGACATCTCAGCTTATATCACGGACGGCTCATTATGGAAGCGTCTCACCGGCACTGACGGATACTCACTTTTTGAGGATATTTATTGTGGTGACAGAATCCATATGAGCAGGGCGATAACCTGCCCTGATTCTTATCAAGGAGCTGTAGGCTCTGACTGGGTGACGATTGCGGGAATAGACACGCTCATGGGCAACGGAGATTCAAACATCGTGAACTATCATCACCTTGTAATGGTTCCGGGCAATGGCGAGGAAGGCTTACAACATTTTGGAAGGCACGCAATGAACGGCACGAACACAACGGAGGGCGGGTATGTCGGTTCCAAAATGCACACTGATGTTTTGGGTGCGGTGGTAAGTGAAGGCTCAACGGCAAGCGGAGCGACAATCAATCAGCAGTTGTATGCGGAGTTCGGAAGCCACTTAAAAACCACAAGGGAACTGTTGTCAAACAGCATAAACACAAGCGGATATAACCGTTTCGGCAATGCGGGTGGATGTTCGTCTAACTGGGCATGGGTTAGCTGTCAGGCCGTTCTTATGAGCGAGGTTGAGGCTTACGGCTCTATAGTGTGGAGTTCATCGGGCTATGACACGGGAAGTGCAAAAACAAGGCTCCCGTTGTTCGCGGCAAGCACGAAGGCATTGAATAACCGCAGTGCATGGTGGTGGCTGAAAGATGTTGCGTCTGCTGCTTATTTCTGCAATGTCAGCAACAGTGGCAATGCCAGCTACTACGGCGCTGGGAATACGTACGGTTTTGTCCGTCCCCGCTTCGTCCTCGCAGCGTAGGCGGAGCCGGAGCGTATCTTTAATCTGAGGTGGCGGTGAGCCACCTCAGCACATACTAAAATTCTTGAGACAGGAGAAAAATATGCAAACAGGAAAAGTATTAAGCACAACAGACATAAAGAAAATACTCGCAGAGTATTTCAAAGTCAGCGAGGATAAAATCATCGTAAGCAAGTACAGCTATATCGTACTTGATGGAGAATAAGGATGAGTGAGCCGAGCGGGCTTCGTGACCTGAGCAAAATGGAATTCTACAAGAATGCCAAACGCATACGGAAGAACATTGACTTGTGGTTAATCCGTGAGTTTGGAATCAAGAAGAATCCACGCAGCATAAAGCAGGTTGCAAAAGACATCAGTGAAGAAGACTTGAAGGTTATCAATGAGATTTACGCGAAGTACGGAGTCAACCCCAACAGGGCGTATAATGCAGAATATCCTGACTGGTATCTGGACGATGAGAAAAAACTGATTAAGAAATACTGCAACATGCTTACTTTCTACATCGTACAGGCGAACAAGCTTCACCCCAACTATGATTTTGAATGGGAGCAAAGAAGACAGGCACAGAACGATGCTATAGGGATAGTCCAGAATCTTTATGTGGAAATCGACCACATAAAGGAGATGTTTGATGTGAGCTTGAAGTTCACGACCGACCTCATGGACGCTTTAGACCGTGAGGAAGATTTGATAAAGGGCTGGCGACAGTCTGACAATAAAAGGAGAAAAGAAAAGGGGTCTGCTTGAAAGCGTCTGCTGCTAATTTCTGCAATGTCAACAACAATGGCAATGCCAACTACAACAACGCTGGGAATACGAACAATTTTGTCCGTCCCCGATTTGAAATCGTGTGTAAAGGAAAATATTTCCGCACACAATGGCGAAGGAAGCAGAGTCCTTGCCGTAAAAGGTGAATATGAAAGGCGACGCAGTCTGTTACGACAGGAATTGCTTTAAGCGCCTTTCCGATTTTTTTATGACAGATTTTGAGAAACTTTGTGATTTGGATAATCTATATGACTCTTTTCAGAAATGCAAAAAAGGCACTGACTGGAAAGCAAGCGTGCAGTATTACGAAGCTGACATAATACGCAACATCACGAAGGCACGGAACGAGCTTTTGAACGGAACATACAGGCAGAAGCCGTTCAGTGAGTTTGAGCTGAGCGAGCGGGGAAAACGAAGACATATTAAGGCACTGCATATATCTGACAGGGTGATTCAAAGGAATCTTTGTGACAATATTTTGAATCCGCATTTATTCAGGTATCTTATTTATGATAACGGTGCCAGCCAGAAGGGAAAGGGGATAGAGTTCACAAGGAAACGGCTTCAGGCACATTTGGAAAAATATTACAGGAAGCACGGCAATAAAGGCTATGTCCTTCTGATAGATTTCTCAAAGTATTTTGACAATATTTGTCACGACGAGCTTTGTCGGAAAATCGCAGAAAAAATAGACGATGAAAGAATCGTGAACTTTACACGCTATCTTGTCACAGCTTTCGGAAATGAAAAAGGCGTTGGAATCGGAAGCCAGCTTTCACAGACGGCGGGAATTTTCTACCCGACAGAACTTGATAATTTCTGCAAGATTGTCAAAGGCTGCAAATATTATGGTCGGTACATGGACGATACTTACATTATTAACGAAAGCAAGGACTTTTTGAAAGAATTACTGAAAGAATATCGAGTAATTACAGAAAAGCTCGGAATTATAATCAATACAAAGAAAACGCAGATTGTGAAACTTGAGAAAGGTTTTTCTTTTTTGCAGATTCGCTACAATCTCACGGAATCCGGAAAGATTATAAAAAGACCGGTCCGAAAAGGATTTGTGCGGGAGCGGCGAAAGCTGAAAAAGCTCTCCAGGCTTGTAAATCAAAATAAAATGACAATTTCACAGATAAAAGACCAGTATAAAAGCTGGCGTGGGAACATCATCAGATATAACTGCTATAACAGTGTCAAAAATCTTGACGCTTTATATAAATCAATTATAGGAGACCTACATGGACGAAAACAAAATGGAAAAACAGATGGAGCGTGAAAGAATCGAGAGTGAGATTCGTTGTCTTGTTTCACGGCTTGACGCTCCGACAAGTGACATCGGAGACTGGAAGGTCGTTAAATGCTATGAGGCAAAACTGCAAGGGCACGAGCTCCCCTATGATCTGGACGAGCTTATGGAAGAGAGACAGAAAGTGCGTGACAGAATCAATGAGCTGCAAGGGGAACTTGAGTCCGTATAAAAAATAAACCGCTCCTGTCAGAAATACACTGAAAGAGCGGTTCCTCTTATCTAAATTGCCGTGAATGTTCATACAAATCTGATTTATCCATGAAATCAGTCTTTACATTCTGGTAGAGCAGTTTTGGAGAGAATTCTATTTTGCTGTTTTCAATAATTTCGCCGAAGACTTCTCTTTGTGCCATTTGGATTTTTTCATCATCTCCAGAAATTTTATGATCTGAATAGTGTTCCAGCATTGCAAGTGTTTTATGCCCAGTTTGGCTTTGCAAGAGCTTTTCACTGACTTTTTCACGCATGTATGAAGCATAAAAATGACGCCATGCGTGAAAACAATATTTTTGGGCTTCTGTTTTGCTCATCCCTACTTTTTCGAGAGCCGAATGTAATGCACATAAAAAGCATCTTGATTCAATCGGCTTGCCGGGAATCGAAGCAAAAAAAACAAAAGCTTCCATGCTTTTATCAAAAGGATTAGCTTCTGCGAGTTCGAGAAGTTTTTCAGCCAGCCACGTAAATGGCAGCAAAACCGTTCTGTTTTCGCCGTTTTTCGTGCATTTTAGCCCTTCGATGTCGCTCCATGAGTGCCGGATATAAAGGCACGATTCGCCGAGGTCACATTTTCTCAACGCTCTTATTTCGCCGATGCGTAAGCCGGTGCACATTGCAAGCAGGTTTGCGAGCTTAAAGCGTCTGTCATTCCAGTCAACGGCAAAAACAGCTTTTGCAAGTTCTGGCGTAAGTATTTGCCGTTGTGGTTTTTTTCCGGAAAAGCCAGTTAATCCAGCAGTTATGTCACGGTCAATCATCTCGTTATTGTAAGCCCAGCGCAAGGCCTGAGCACCTGCAAGCCATATTTGATTTTTTGCCGATATGCTTTTCCCCATTTTTTGGATGAATGATAAAAAATCTTTCAAATCTTGCCTTGTAATTTCGCCTAAGAGTTTGCCATTAAAAAAGGGAATCCAAAAATCTTGAACATAGTGCAGGCATGTTTTGCAATGAGCCTTTCCGATGCTTTTTTCAGTTCTCAATTTTTCCTGAATATACTCTGACTTGTCCCAGCTCCAATAAGTTTTTAAAAACTCTGCAAAATCTACATCATTTTTTGAGCCTGATTGTACATAACTTTTTAAAATACCTCGTTGTTTCAACAGCTCCAAGATTTTCGGGGCTTCGCTATCGCTGATGTCAGCGTGCCTTAAATTTTGCAGAAACGACTTTTCTTTAATTTCCTGCGTTTTTTGTTTTCCGTTAATTTGCCCCGAGGCATACCATTTAAGGGCAACAGAAACGGCTTTGTCGTAGTCTGATTCTTGAGTGGAGACAGCGGAGAGATATTTCCCTTCGCTATTTTTAAAACGAACGTAATAAAAACGGCTGTTTTTCCGTTTTGACAAAGAGAACGGGAGTTTATGGCTAACCATATTAAGAGAATCCTTACAGTGACAAAGGAAAGTGTATTGAAAATTAAACTATGTCACACTTTTATGTCACACTTTGAAAAAATGGCAAGCGACCCGCTTGAAGAGGAACAATCGCCTTGATGCAAAACATTGCAGGGCAAGGACTTAAAGGATTGGAGACGACCGGACTCGAACCGGCCACCCTTTGATTGCGAACCAAATGCTCTAC